>CAXQGL010000058.1:0-16485 GCA_964223495.1 Candidatus Nitrosopumilus sp.
AGCGCATCGTGGAATGGACCACCAAGAACGTCCTCGAGATGCGCGCCAACTGGGACGCGCAGGAAGCCTGATCCGGGCCCGTCAGGGACAAGTGTTGCCCACTTGGGCGAGGAAGACCAGGATGTCGTTGGATCCGACAACCCCGTCGCCATCGAGGTCGGCACCGCAATCAGCCATGCAGCCATAGCCTGCCAGCATCACGAGCATGTCCTCCACGCCGATCAGGCCGCTGCTGTCGAAGTCCGCCGGACACGAAGGGGCATGCTCGCCCTCAATGAGCATCAGCCGCTGGTCGACCGCGACATCGTAGAGCATCTCGTGCAGCCCCATCGGCCACCGCACCTCGAGCGAGTCGACGGTCGCCGTCTCACCGAAGCCGAAGTGCAGCCACCGCGAATTCTGCTGCAGCATGCCCTCCCCGCAGGCGGCCTGGCGCACCCGCGTCACCACCGCGCCCGCGCTGTCCGTGGTGTACGCAATGACCTTCGTCCCGATGCCGTCGCGGTTGCTCTCCGTTCCGCGCGGCAGCACCTCCAGCCAATGGCCGTCCGTGGGTGTGCCTTCCAGCAGCAGGGCCTCCGTACCGATGGGCAATGCCGCAAGGTCCACCGCGCCGTCCTGGTTCCAATCGGCCTGCACCATCACGTAGATCTCCGCGTATTGGGCGTCGGACGGCAGCTCCTCGATCCGATCCGTCCAGCCGTTCCCCCCGTTGTTTTGGTACCATTTGTTGGGCTGTGGCGTGTACCATGACGGCAGCGGGTACTGGTAATGGATGAAGTCGGCCGAATTCACGAACATGTCCTCGTAGCCGTCGTTGTCGAAATCCGCCCCGATGACCGCCCATCCCGTCGTCGGCTCGGGCGGCATCCCGTATTCCGGCGCCACGTCCACGAAGGACAGGTTGCCGGTGTCCTTCATGAAGAACGCCTCGTCCAGACCCGTGATGTACACCTCGCGCAGCCCATCGAGGTCCTCGTCAATCCACGCCGTCCCCATGGCATCCGTCACCACGTCGAGCCCCGTCTCGGTGCTCATGTCCACGAACCCCGTGTCCGTCCCGATATAGTATTCGTTGGTGAAATCCTTGTCGTTGATGACATACAGGTCGAGCCGGTCGTCGTCGTTGAGGTCGATGAAATGGCCCTGGTGGCTTGGGGTGATCAAATCCTGCGGCAGGCCCCACTCCGTCTCCGTGAAATGGCCCTGCCCGTCCCCGAGGTAGAACTCGTTGGACACGAGCGGCACGGCGCTGACGTAGTTCGCGATGAACAGATCGAGGTGTCCGTCCAGGTTGATGTCGGCGATCGAGAGTCCATAGCCCTTCCGCGCAGGGTCCATATTGATGCCGCTGCTGTCGGTGATGTCCTCCATCACCAATCCCCCCGTGTTGCGGTAGATGCGGTTGTGGCCCACGCGGCACGTCAGAAAGAGGTCCTGGTCGGCATCGTTGTCGAAATCCACCCACACCACACTGCGCGGCGTGCAATCCCCGGGCTCCAGCCCCAGCTCCACGGGGGTCTCCGTGAATCCCGACTCCGAACGGAGGTACAGATCAACCCCATGGAGGTCGTTGCCGAAGGTCAGGTCCTCCCAACCGTCACCGTCCACATCGACGGCACTGACGCCCGGGGAATAAGTCCCTCCCAACATGAAAACGGGCATGTTCAGGCTGTCCCCAATGGAATTCCACTGGGCCAAAGCGCATGATCCATGCAGCACGAAGGCTGCACACAGCATCTGTGCGGACAATCTGGTCACAACGTAAAGATGGCGAAGAAATCACGCAATTCGACGTTGACATTATATCGAATCATGCCCCCAATTTGCCTGTGCAGGGCCGCTTGTAACCTTCACTGCGGCCTGTTTTGACGGTCCTCATGCGACCTTGGACCGGGCCGGGAACTCCAACGCCATGGCCCGCCATTCACGCCGGATGACCCGATCGAATCGCGTCCGTGTGAACGCACACGCAGAATAGGTGTCCGGCATGCCCATGATGCGCAAGGCGATGCCCGAGCGCTCCTCCAACACCTGCTCGGTCTCGTTGGACCGGCCCATCAGGTAGCGCGCATGCCGGTCCGAGAGGTTGCGGATGGCCTCGGCCGAGGAATGGCGACGGCGGACGAACCGTTCCAGCAACACCTCATGGTCCACACCGCGGCGGCAACGGTACTGCCGCATCAACGTCACGGCATCCTCAAGGCCCGTATTGAGCCCCTGTCCCATGAAGGGCACGATGGCATGGGCCGCGTCGCCGATCAGCACGGCACGTCCCTCCCGCCAGCGTGAACAGCGCTTGGAGCCCATCGCCCCTTCCGGGGCCGCCGCCAATTGGTCCAACAGCCCGGGGCCCAGCATGCCGAGGCTGGGGAACCGGGAGAAGAGCCCCTTTTCCCCGAGGGAGAATACCGCCTGCTCCATGCCCCGAGGGTGCATCACGAAGAGGCCCCGGTGCCCTCCCTTTCCGGGAAAGCTGCCCACCATGACCTCACCGTCCGACCAGTAGCGGAACGACTCCACGCTCCAATCCGGATTCTCGATGAGGACCTCACGGTACACGAGGTCGATCTTGTTGAGCTGCATCTCCCCCTCGCCGAGCATGGCTTCAGCCACGGCCGAGCGGACCCCATCGGCACCGACAAGGACATCGTAGCGCCACTCGTCCGTCCCCGTGCCGCACCGGGCCCGCACCGTACGCGCCTTGAAATCAACAGACTCCACGTCCATGCCATCGAGGCGTCGGATCCCCGGTCGGGCATCGACGGCATCCTCGAGCAGGTGCTGCAGCTCCACCCGGGAAATGGCCAAGATGCAGCCCCCCTCCTCGTCGTAGGGCTGGAATTCGCCACCGGCCCCGTTCTCACGGCCGCGCACCCAGGTGCCCTTCTCGATCGCGGCGGCCTCGAGCCCACAGGAACGCAGCGCATGGCGTCCCCGTTCGCCGAGGACCAGCTGGAGCGAGCGGGATTGGGGCACCCGCCCCAAATGCCGTTCGAGTACCGTCACCTCGGAGAAGTACGGCTCGAGGAGCAAGGCCGTCACCAGGCCCACCGGGCCACCGCCCGCGATGAGGAGGTGCTCGTCCTTCATGATGCGGTGGTGTTGAGGGTAACGGGTTGCGCCTGGGTCAGGAGCGGCTTGACGTGGACGGCGAAATCGCGCATCCGCTGCTTGACGGCCTCCACATCCCCTGCATTGAAATCAAACCAGGTCATGAGGCGGTCCTCGGGATGGAAGCGCGCCTGGATCTGGGCCGCCACCGTGGCGGGGCAACCGTAGACCGCATTGGACATCCCCTTGCGCACCTTCTCCTCATCCACAGTGCCTTCCATGGCATTCCAATAGGCCATCATGGCTTCCCGCGCCTCGCTCTCCGCCAGGGCATCCAGGCTCGCCTCATCCATCCCGAGATCGTTGCGCACGAACACCATGATGGTGCGGGGCATCCGGTCCCGCGACCAGACGCCACCATCGGGGTGGAAACACTGCGCCATGCGCTCATGCGTCGCGTCGATGACGTGATCGGGCGTCACGGAGAGGTTGAATACGTTGACCGGGAGGAAGCAATTCGCGTAGGCCTGCAGTTCCGGGTCATGGGAGCCGAGGACGAGCTCCAGCTGATCCAGCCCCACATCGGCCGGGATGATGCGCAGGGGCGCGAACTCCCAGAAAGGCGCAAACGTCAATTCATCACCCTCCGTGCCGAGCACCTGACAGGCCTGGGTCCAAACCTCGGGGTCCACCTTGTCCCGGTGCAACACTTTCGGCGCCACATCCTTGGAGCCGAGGGTCTCACCGCGCAGGAGGCGCAGGAAAATCTCCGTGGCCTCACGGAGCACCAGCCCTCTGAGCTGCGGCCACAGGAGCCGCTCGGCCTCATTGCGGGGCGCCACCCCGTTGGCGGCATTGGCATAGGCGAATCGGCCGGCACCGAAACCGATGCAGAGCTTCCGTCCACTGCTGCGGAGGGCTTCACCGTGGATGGTGAGAAAGGTCCGCACCATCTCCGCATGGGCCACCGGCCCCCCATTGACGAGGATGTTCCGGATGGCCGATCCGATGGAGATGTGCCGGGTGCGCGGCATGGCGGCTGCGGCCACCTGCAGGATGTCGGTGTTGATGCACAGCTCGCCCTTGAAATGGGGCAGCAGCGGCTTGGACCCGGACTGCTCCGGAGCAAGCGAGTAGTGGGCCTCTCCCACCCAGGCCCGCTCGAAACCGAGGGCGTCGGCAAACTCGATGGATTGGAACAGCCGCTCGTAGAGCACACCGTCCGTGGGCATCACCCCCGCGTGCGGCATCTTGGAAAAGCTGAAAAAGACATCGAACTGCATAAGGGGCAAATTGGACAATTCCTGCTTATGGCCGGATGTCAACCGTCAATGGGGCCGATGACATGCATCATCCCCGCACCGCGCATTCCGGGCCGGAATCAGACCAACTTGTCGGGGTGCTTCTCCTTCACGTGCTGGGCGATGGGCAGGCTGTTGCCGTCCTCATCGATGCGCACGAATACGAGCCGGGTCGTGGTCACGACCGCCTCCTCATGGCTGTACACATTGAATTTCCGCGCCTCCACCGAGATGGTGATCGACTTGTTGCCGATGCGCACGATGTCCCCGTAGATCTTGATGAGGTTGTTCTCCTTGACCGGCGATTTGAACAGCACCTCCTCCACCTTCAGCGTCACCATGTTCGGACAGAAGCACACCTCGTTGACGTACGCCACCGCCACTTCGTCGATCCAACTGAGCATCGTTCCGCCGAACAGGTTGTTGTGCACCCCCAGGTCGTGCTTCTTGCACACTTTCGTTCCGAGCAACCGCATGCCACAAAGTTCCATCTTTGCATCCTGATTCACTGCATCATGTCCTCTGCACACTTTTCCGGCCGGATGGCCGCCCTGACCCTGCTTCTCGCGGCCTGTACCGCGACCACGGCCCAGCAGGGCATCATCCTCGATCACGATTTCGGGGACTGGTCCGGCATTCCATCGGTCGCCGTGGAGGATACCTCGGGTCCGCTCGTGATGGCCGGTTTCACGAGCGATGCGGAGAACCTCTACTTCCACCTCGTCTACGACCGCCTCATCGCCCTCGATGAGGGCCTGATCCCCCACGGCACCAAACTCGGCGTCGACATCGATGGTGACGCAGGCACGGGCCAGATCGTCGGGGGATTCCAGGGCGCGGACATCGTCATCCACCTCCAGGACCGCTACGTCAACGAAAGCCAGCCCGACGGCACCACCGAGCAGCATTCCCTCAACGACCGCTGGGTCCGTATGGCCCCCACCTATGGCGGCCCCAAGCACGAGGTCGCCATCGGCCGCGCCGCCAATGGCATCCCCGTCTCCGGCAACGTCCGCTGGACCGTCCACTGCGCCACCTCGGGGCAGCAGGTTGTGATGGAAGGAGTCGCCCTCTCCAACACCCCCGCCGTCGCCATGGCCACACCGCTCGAGCGCGCCGAAGGCACCGGGGTAAGGGTGGCCTTCTGGAACATGAACCGCCGACTCGATGAATCCGAGGCGCAGGAAGCCATGGCCCGCATCCTGCAAGCCGTCCAACCCGATGTCATCGGCATGAGCGAGGTCGAGGATTTCAGCGCCGCCTTCGTGCAGGGCCTGCTCGACGAATGGATGCCCCTGCAGGAAGGATCCTGGCACGTCGCCAAGGACGACTGGGACCTGATGGTCTGCAGCCGCTTTCCCATCACGGCGCAATACCCCGACATCTACCGCCAATTCCCCGTCGTGGTCGACGCCCCGTGGGAGGGTGATCTGATGGTCACGGCGAGCCACTTGAAATGCTGCAATGGCGCCGAACAGCGCCAGACCGAAGCCGATGAATACATGGCCTTCCTCCGCGACGCCATGTCGCCCGGCGGCACCCTCGACCTGGCGCCCAAGACGCCGGTCGTCTATGGCGGCGACCTGAACATGGTGGGGCCCGGCGGCGCCATGCATACCCTGCTCACCGGCGACATCCACAACGAGGCGTCCAACGGCCCGGACTTCTCGCCCGATTGGGATGGCACGCCTTTGCGCGAACTGGTCTGCCTGCAGACGGACCGTGCCATGGACTACACCTGGCGCAACGACAACAGCAGCTGGGGCGCCGGCAAGCTCGACTACATCCTCGTCCAGGACGGCGTCGTCGAAGTGCTGCGCGAATTCGCCCTCGAGACCTCTTCGATGTCCGCGGACCGCCGGATGGAGTACGGCCTCGAACCCGGCGACGACCTGCAGGCCAGCGACCACTACATCGTCGTGGCCGACCTTCGCCGCCACGACCGCCCGGGCACCAAGCCCGCCAAGCGCCTCAAGGTCATCGACTGATCACCGGCGGTCGCCGACCTGGAAGACGCGGTTCAGGTTGAACCCGAAATAGAGCTCGCCGTCCTGCCAACGGTCGTAGGTCTCCGTCAGGAAGGCCCGCTCGAACATGCCGCGGCTGTTCGTAATGTGCAGCTGGAACACGTGCCCGCCCGTCTCGATGTCAACACCGAGACTCAGCGAGTTGTGGTACTCGTCGGGGATGGGGCGCGGCAGGAAATAATGGTACTCCGCGTTGATGGTCGTGCGGTTGCTGATCTTGTAGCGGAAGCCCCCTCCAAGCGTCACCACGTCGTGGGCCCGGTCCGGCAAGTCGACCAGGTTGCGGTGAACGAACGACGGCACGAGCAGCACGCTCAAATCGTCGTCGAACTTGCGGGTGACGATCAGTTGATGCGCGTAGCTCAGGCGGCTGGAGAAATAGTTCTCCCGCTCGGGATCGGCCCAGCGGAGCCCATTGGCCATCACCACCGAATACGCCGTGATCCCGAAGGGCGTCCCTCCTTCCATCTGCTCCACGAGCCGGGCCTTGACGCCAGTCTCATACGTCTTCTCGAACGTCGAGCGGCCGACGGACAGCATCACACGGTCGTTGATGCCGTACTCGAAGGCCATCCGCATCGAAGCGTTGTCCAGGCCCCACAGGGCGTAAGCGCCGTCGCTGATGCGCCCGAATCGGTGGGCGATCACGAAGTTCATCTCGCCCTTTCCGGGCGTCTCGCAGGTGTGGACGTTGATGAGGCGCTGGGACTTGAACACCGCCGTCACCGGCCGCGCCTCCTCCTCGACCTCATCGAAGAAGTCCATCATGTCGTCATCCTGCGCCACACCAACCATGGCCGGCATCAGGGCGAAGAGCAACAGCAGAACGCGAGACGGACTCATCCTCATCTCGCGGAGAGTTCGGCGCGGATGTCGACGTCGATGACCTCGGCAATGTTGTCGCGCACCACCGACGGAATCGGAATCTGGTGGTCCTCCGTGCGCACATCGAAGCGGCAGTTCAGGATGACCTTGTCACCCTGCTTTTCCAATGTGCCATTGAACGGACGGTCCACCGAGACACCGTGCACCTCGAAGATGCCGTCGACCATCACCTCCACGGCTCCGCTCTCCGGCAGGTCACCGAAATCCCGCAGTGTCCCGGAAAACTTGGCCTTCGGATATGTCCCGCTCTCCATGTAGTTCTCGTTGAAATGCTCCTCCATCAGCGCCTTCTCGAAATGGAAGCTGAGGATGGGCACCTGCACCGCCACCCGGCCACTTTCGAGATCGAGGATCACGCTCGCCTCCTTGCTGGTGGCCTCGATGTCCTCGATGGGCGTCTCGGAGAGGAAATGCACCTCGCCGGCGCGGGTCACCCACTGCTGGGCGGAGGCGCTCAGCGTGAGAAAAATCAAGGCGAAAAGGGGGAGAATAGTCTTGTTCATGGGGTCAATTGTTGGGGGATCCTTCAGCAATCCACGTGCCGAAATCCTCAATGAGGCAGGTGTCGAGCTTGCGGCTGGGTGGCATGGACAGCGGATCGGCCGTGGGCAGGACCATGCGGTCCAGCATGGCGGGCGCCAGGGCCGCCACGTTGTCGTAAGTCTCGAAACTCAGGCCCGCAGAAGGCGCCGGGCCGCCGTGGCATTCCGTACAATTGGCCTGGACGAGTGGCTCGATATCGGCCGCAAACCGCCCGGGCGCGGGATCGCATCCTTCCGGACCGTACAGGGTCTCCTCCACGTCGTAGTAACATCCACCCCAAACGAGGGCAAGACCCAACGACAGCAACAGCATCGGATTGGCGTTCATCATCAATTCTCTGGCATTCCTTCTGCAATCCACCCTTCGATGGCCGCGATCTGACAGGAGTCGAGGCCGGGGCCACTGGGCGGCATGGGTGAATAACCTTCCAACTGCTGAACGTGTTCCAGCAACGACATATAGGCCACGGCCGAGGTGACCTGGCTGTGCTCCGTGATGACCAGACCGGCATCGGGCTCAGAACCACCATGGCAACCCGCGCAATTCAGCTCGAACATGGGCAGGATCCGGCCTGACCAGGAGAAATCCGTGGTGTCGCATTCCACCTCCTGACAGCTGAGGTTCAGTGCACCCTGCGCAATCCACTCCGTGATCAGGTCCACGGTGGCCGGGTCCAACGGCTCGGCGGGCGGCGGCGGCATCACCTTGTCGGGGTCGGTTTCGAGGATGACCTCGATGAGCTCACTCTCGCCCGGTTGTCCGGGCACCACCAAGTCATTGTCATCCCCATAGAGGATGCTGCTGAAGGACTCGAGGACAATGCCATCCTCGGCCGAAGCGGCATCGTGACACCCCGATTGCGCACAGTTCGAGATGATGAGCGGCAGCACGTCCTCCTGGAAATACACCGTTTCAGGATCGCAGGGCCCCTCCACCACCGTCGGCTCAGCACCGGGTGCCGGCTGTGGGTCCGGCGTGTACAGCGGATCGTGCACGCATCCCCAGAGCAAGAGCACGAAGAGGATCAGCAATGACCGTTGCAGCATGGCAGGAAAATTAAACCCCATTCCCATCAAGACAAGTGGTCACCGCGCTTGAGTGCGCGTTCGATGACCACCAAGGGCCAAACGCATGCCACCGTCATCAACGTATACAGCACGCGTTGGCCCGTATCGAGGCCGGCGAAGAGGGTAAACGGGACCGCGGCCGCCATCAGCGGCCAGGAATAGGCGGCATACAGATCAATGCTGCGGCGGTTGGCATAACGCCAGGCCTCAGGAGACGATATGGACCTCCGGGTGCGGTATCCATACACCGCACTCGGCTCGTCACCCGGGGGGAAACGGCGCACAACCGCCTGGATGACCCACAGCAGGGCCCCGGGTATCAGGTTGAGTGCCAAATTGCCCCACGAGAACACGATCGCTTCTTCCATGACTGCCAAGTTCAAAACGCACCCGGCACCCCAAAAGTTGTCCGGCACACCCTTTCTGCTCTTTTTCAGCGCGATGCTCACCGTGGGGTGTGGCACCGAAAAAACCGGACCTGTCTATTTCAAGGGTGATGGCAGTTGGCGCGCCATAGAAGCCCTCTCCTCCAAGGAAGCCTGGTGCGCCGGGGCCAATGGCGAATGGAGGAAGCTCGTCCTGCAGAACGACGTGCTGGTGGCTCAATCGCATCCCGATGCCATCCCCATGCCGGCGGACTCCACAGCCGTTCCCCACTACCGCGGGCTGGCCATCCTGTCCGACGCCTTGATCGGGACCGCCATAGGCAGCCCGGCGAGGATCCGCAGGGCCACGCGCACCAGCAACATCATGGAGCGCAACACCGTCTGGCAGGAAGACCACCCGGATGCATTCCTCGACGCCATCGTCACCCTCGACGACACCACACTGGTGGCCATGGGCGACCCCATCGACGGTTGCCTTTGTGTGGTCCGCTCCGGAGATGGCGGGCGGACCTGGGCCAAGGTCCCCTGTGCGGTCAAGGACGGACCGGGCGTACCTGCAAGCCTCGAGGGCGAGGCCGCCTTTGCCGCCTCCAACGGCAACCTTGCTGCATCTGGTGACACCGTCTGGATGCTGTCCGGCGGCGGCGCCTCCCGGGTGTACCGCAGCCTCGACCGCGGGAGGACCTGGACAGCATTCGACACACCCCTCCAACAAGGAGGAACGATGACCGGCGGTTTTTCCATGGATTTTGCCGACGCTTTCCATGGAATCGTCTGGGGAGGAAACTGGGAGGACAAAGCGGACCAGACTGGTCGTGGTGCCGTCACCACGGATGGCGGAGCCACATGGTCCCTCGTCTCCGAAGGAGCTGGTCCCGGCTATGCCTCCTGCGTCCAGTACCGGCCTGGCAGTGGAGGCTTGCAGCTCGCCCTGCTCGGCAAGCCAGGGGGCATCGATGTCAGTGAGGACGGCGGTCAGACCTGGCGCCATGTTTCGGACAGCGCCTATTATGCCGCGCGGTTCAGTCCGGACGGCACCGCCCTTTGGACTTGCGGCAACGGCCTGTTCGCCCGCTACAGTTCCCGGGACCTCGGATGGTGAACTACAAGGGGCGGCGTGCCACGATCCGGGTCACTTCTGCCCGCCCTTGGTGGTAGTGGCCCTCATCGAGCAAGACGTACTTGGTGTCGGCCTGAGTGAACTCAAGGCTGGCAAAGTCCCGGGTCAACATGTCGACCGTGAACAGCATGTCAAGCGCCTTGGGTCCCCCGGAGTCGAATGCGAGCTGACCGGGGCCGAACCCTTCCAGGATCAGCGTGCCACCGGGCTTGAGCCAGGTTGCCACGCGTGCATGGAAATCTGCCCTTACCGCCGGCGGAAGGTGGAGATAGAACAGGCCCACGGCATCGAAGGACTCTCCGGGCACCCATTGCTCGCAGGTCCCCCACTCCGCATCGACGGTAAGCCCGCGGGCCGCTGCTATCCCGCGGCACTTCTCCACACCGACCATGGAGGCATCAAATGAACGCACCGACCAACCGCAAGCCGCGGCATGGAGCCCGTTGCGTCCCTCCCCATCGCCGGGCAGGAGGATACGCCCGGGCAGCAGGCCGTCCAGGCAATCGCGGAAGAACGCATTGGGACCTTCTCCGTATACCGCATCCTCCGCCCCGTAACGGGCATCCCAGAATTCGCCGGGATTGAAATCGCTCATGGCACCCAAGGTCGTCAATCGATGCGGCACCGCCGCCCTCCGGAAGTCCGGATGATCAGCCCTTCTGTGCGTAGTGCTCGACGAAGCTCCGATCGAACATGGGCACCCCCACTTGCGCTGCGAGGAAATCATAATGTGCCCAATGTTCGGGCCTGTTCCTGCCCGAGGACAGGAACACCACCTGATACAGCAGGCTCACCATGTCCTTCATGCTGAGGTTGACCAATTGCAGGTCCACCTTCTTCAAAGCCGCGCGGCATTGCGACTTCCGTCCCTGATGCAGGAGCTGCACCGCCTCCACGAGCCGAAGCAATTGGAGATCATGATATTCGTGATGTTGCAGGCGGTTGGTCTGTATCTCCACCCCGTCGAGCAACCAATCGACCAGTTCAAGGTCACCAAACAGGATGGCGATGTACTGGATTTCGTGGACCGCACTGATGGCGACGGGGCCTTCGGGTGTGCGGCCTCCATGAACGAAGGTCCACAACCCATCAAGGTCCAATGAAGATCCGGTCATCCACAGCACCGAGAAGACCCTGCTTCGCAGGATGGGGTGCAATCCGGCGAAATCCACCCCGGTCAGATCCAAGGTTCCAATGTCCTCACCATTGAGCCTGCGCCGGAGCATCGCAAGGCAACGGTTGAACAAGGACAAGGCATCATCAATCTCGATGTGGTCGCAGAGATACCAATCATTCCAGGCGCCATAGTAACCGTTCAGCGAAGTGTAGTCCACGAACAGCGTGTACACGGTCTGCTGGAATCGCGGCGACTTCAGCACCAAAGCGGGGTCCACTTCAAGCGATCGGAAAAGCAAACCCAGGCTGTGTGCAAAATGCAACTGCCCGGAATACGGCATGGGCCGGACATCCAATGAAGGCAGCTCGAGCAGATTCACCACACGACGAAACTCCCCCCCGATGGCCCATTCCCTCGCCAGCTGCAATGCCACATCGAGCCTCAATGAGTCGTTCTCGATTTCCTCGATCCGACGCATCGAACCTTCAATCTGACCATGGCTGACCATGAGCAAGACCGCCTCCTTCTCATGCCAACGGGCGTTGATGGGCGACGACAGGGTGAAATCCGAGTAGTTGCGGTAGCCCAGAAGACGGGACAATACATCGAGTGTTCCTGTCCTGGGCTGGACACTGCCCGCGAGCCCATAAAGCCGCCTCAAGGTGTTGTAGCTGATGTCCTCGTCAGTGGATTCGAGGATGATGTCACTCAACCGCAGACAATCCCCCTTGCTTCGGATCCGAAAGCCCACATGCGACTCGATTTCATTGAGCAACCTTGATATCACACGGTAATGTACCCATTATGTACCCAGCTTTTGAAAGAATGCGCACAACTTGCTGTCGAATAGTCCTTACGAGTATTTGGATTGCCTTCCTTCCAAGTAATCTATTTTCCTGCAGTCTCAGCATCAGCGCAACGCGCCGGATGTTTTTTTTGCGCGTAAATGCGCATCATTCCATGGCCTCATGCCACGCATTGAGGGACCGGATGACCTCGGGGATGTCCTCCACCAGGAAATAGGTCTGCTGGATTTCCGTCGTGGTGAAAGGGGTCGACATGGCACCCTCGAGGGTGAACTTCCTCAAATCGGTGCGCAGGCCCCAGGCGTGATGGGTCTCGCCATAGGAACTCATGATGCCCGCTCCGAAAGCCTTCGGAATTCCATCCTCCTCGACGAACCCGAACTCCACGAAGAACCAGTACAGGCGTTGCAAGGCCAATACGGCCTCATCGTTGCCCCGCAGGGCCACCCCGATTTCACCGAATCGCTGCATGAACAGCGAGAATTCAGCATCCATCAGGGGCGGCACATGGCCGAATGTATCGTGGAACATGTCGGGTTCCTCCAGATAGTCGAGCTGGTCACGCCGCCGGACCCACGTGGACGTGCAGAATTGCTTTCTCGCAAGCAGACTGAAAAAATCATCCACGGGGATCAGGCCCGGTACGATGACCAATCCCCAACCCGTTGTTTCGGCGAGCTGGGCCGACATCTCATCCACCCTCGGAATCGTGGGCTCCGTCAAGGCATCCATCCGGTCGAGGGCGTCGAGATACAGGCGGGCAGCCTTGTCTTCGAGGTTCTCGCGCTGGCGTTGGTACAACAAGGACCACGTTCCGTGTTGGACCTCGTCATACAGGGGCTGGATCAGCGGGGCATTCATGGCAATTCAGGCAACAAAAAGATACGATGAATTCCGAGGAAACGGAGATTCATGGCCTCAGGTTACAGTTCCCACAGCTCCATTCCCCATTTTCCAATCATGGCGTCTGCGACAATTGTCTCCCGAGGCGCATTCCCAAACGCATACTCCTTACTTTCGGGCTGCCGTCAATGACCGGCAGGTTGACCCTGTTCGCTGGAGCCAAGACCCGGAAGGAACACACGGTCACACTTCACCCGATGACGAAGTTGAAATGAGCGATACGGCGACCCGTACACCCATATATCTGGGGCAGCAGCCCTTCCAATCCTCTGAATCCCCCACCTCCGGACAGGAGGTGACCCTCGCTGGCGAGACGTATTACAAAATCAGTGCGGTAGACCGGATGCGTCCCTTCTTCATGAGCATCGTGAGCCACTCGGACCACTGGATGTTCATCGCCAGCAACGGCGGGCTGTCCGCCGGCCGGGTCAACAGCGACCACGCCCTCTTCCCCTACTACACCGACGACAAGATCACCGAGTCTGCCGAGAACACCGGCAGCAAGACCGTCGTTCTGGTCGAGGCCGACGACCGCCGCATCCTCTGGCAGCCTTTCTCCAACCAGGACAAGGGCGTCTACCGGATCGAGCGGAACCTGTACAAGAACGCATACGGCAACAAGGTCATCTTCGAGGAGATCAACCACGACCTCGGACTGGCCTTCCGTTACCAATGGTCCGCCAGCGAGCGCTACGGCTTCGTGCGCCAGGCCCGGTTGGAATCCACCGGGTCCGCACCTGTCAAGGTGAGCATGCTCGACGGCATCCAGAACCTGCTCCCCCACGGCATTCCCGAGGGCTTGCAGCGCGGCAGCAGCAACCTGGTCGACGCCTACAAGAAATGCGAGCTTGAAGGCGGCAACCTCGGCCTCTACGCGCTCAGCGCCATCATCTCCGACAAGGCCGAGCCGAGTGAGTGCTTGAAGTCAAATGTGGTTTGGTCCGTCGGGTTCGACGCCCCGACCGTGCTGCTGTGCTCCAAGCAATTGAACACCTTCCGGACCGGTGGCACCATCGAGACGGAAACCGACGTCAAGGCCGAGCGCGGCGCCTACTTCATCCAAAGCGACTTCGAACTCGCCGCCGGCGAAGGCAAGGACTGGATGATCGTGGCCGACCTGGGACAGTCCATCCGCGGCGTCATCCAATTGAAGAAGGATCTCCAATCCCCCGATGCGCTGTGCCAGAGGGTCCTCGCGGACATCGAGGAAGGCTCCGAGCGCCTCATCGCGCTGGTGGCCGCCAGCGATGGCCTGCAGCTCACAGCCGACCGCCGCCGCAACATCCGGCACTTCGCCAACACGATGTTCAACATCATGCGCGGCGGCATCTTCGACGAGAACTACACCATCGAGCGGGCCGACTTCATGGCCTACATCGACCGGGCCAACCACAAAGTCTTCTTCAAGAAACAGGAGGCCATGGCCGCGTGGCCCGATAAGTTCGACCTCTTCTTCCTGCAGGAACAGGCCGCCCAGGCCGAGGACCTCAACTTCAAGCGCCTGTGCGCCGAGTACCTGCCGCTGAAGTTCAGCCGCCGCCACGGCGACCCGAGCCGCCCGTGGAACCGGTTTTCCATCAACCTCCGCAACGAGGAGGACGGCTCCAAGATCCTCGACTACCAGGGCAACTGGCGGGACATCTTCCAGAACTGGGAAGCGCTCGTCCACGCCTACCCGGAATTCATCGAGGGGATGATCTTCAAGTTCCTCAACGCCACCACCTTCGACGGGTACAACCCCTACCGGGTATTCAAGGACGGATTCGAATGGGAGACCATCGAGCCGGACAACCCGTGGTCGTACATCGGCTACTGGGGCGACCACCAGATCATCTACCTGCTGAAGTTCCTCGAGTTCCTGCGGGACTATTACCCGGAGAAACTGGAGGCCTATTTCAAGAACGACACCTTCGTCTACGCCAACGTCCCCTACCGGATCAAGGGCTATGACGATTTGCTGAAGGACCCGAAGAACACCATCGACTTCGACCACGAGCGGGAGCAGAAGGTGGAGTTCAAGAAGGATGAAATCGGCGGGGACGGCGCCCTCCTGCGCGAGACCCACGTCTTCATCTACAAGGTCAACTTCATCGAGAAGATCATGGCGACGATGCTCGCCAAGGTGGCCAACTTCATCCCCGAGGGCGGCATCTGGATGAACACCCAACGCCCCGAGTGGAACGACGCCAACAACGCCCTCGTCGGCAACGGCGTCTCCATGGTGACCCTCTACTACCTGCGCCGCTTCCTGATCTATTTCCAGGATGTGCTGTCGCAGACGCAGCAGGAGGAAGTCCAGATCTCGGTGGAGCTGCTCGACTGCTTCAACCGCATGAGTGCGACCCTGAAGGAGCACCAAGCCCTCAACTCCGGTGCCATCTCCAACGCCCAGCGGCGCACCATCCTCGACGGATTGGGCCGCGCTTCCAGCGACTACCGCGAGAAGATCTACGGGGAGGATTTCTCGGGCCGCAAGGCCACGCTCAAGCTGGCCGACCTCCTGGCCTTCGTCGAGGTCACCTTGGACCACCTCGAGCACAGCATCGCCGCCAACAAGCGGACCGACGGCCTGTACCACGCCTACAACCTGATGACGGTGGAACAGGACGGTGGCATCAACATCACCTACCTGCCCGAGATGCTCGAAGGCCAGGTCGCCGTCCTCAGCTCCGGCCTGCTGGACCCGAAGGAAAGCCTGGCGGTGCTCGATGCACTGAAGGCCAGCGCCCTTTTCCGCGAGGACCAGTACAGCTACATCCTGTACCCGAACAAGAACCTGCCACGGTTCCTCGACAAGAACAACATCGACCCCGCCGCCGTGTCCGGTTCGAAGCTCCTCTCGGCACTCGTGGCGCAAGGCAACTTCGACATCGTCACCAAGGACTGCGATGGCGGCTTCCACTTCAACGGCAACTTCCACAACGTCAAGGCCCTGCGCGCCGCCCTTGAAGCATTGCCCGATGCACACCGGCCGCTTGTTGCTGCGGAGCAGAAGCAGATCGAAGCCATCTATGAGGGCATCTTCAACCACAAGGCGTTCACCGGCCGCTCCGGCACCTTCTTCGGATACGAGGGACTCGGTTCCATTTACTGGCACATGGTGTCAAAGCTGCGCCTCGCTGCATTCGAGGTCCTCAAATCCGCCGTGGCCCAGTCCGAGTCCCCGGAAGTCGTGGGCCGCTTGTTCGACCATTACTTCGAGATCAACGCGGGCATCGGCGCGCACAAGTCGCCCGAGCTCTACGGCGCGTTCCCGACCGACCCCTACTCCCATAC
>CAXQGL010000059.1:0-44787 GCA_964223495.1 Candidatus Nitrosopumilus sp.
GACATCCTCGACATCACGCCCGACATCTCCCGCCAACGGCTGACCCGGGCGAGGAAATGGGTCCGGGACCGTTTTGAACTCTCCGGAAGCGACCTCGTTTCCAAATCTCCACAGCAACGATGAAGAACTGGGAAGACATCCTGCGCGAGCGGTTGCGCAGTTTCCGCGGACCCGACGTCCCCGGTCAGGAAGAGGCGATGTGGCAGAACATCGATGCCGCCTTGGGTACGCCCGCCGCAGCCTCCGCACCCTGGTGGCACAACCGGAGGCTCCAGGTCGGCGTCGCCGCAGCGGTCCTATTGACCTTGGGCCTGACCGTCACCCTGCAAGACAAGCCGGTCGAGTCCTCCACAACGGAGACAGCTGCTGAGACCACCTCGAAGACCACAACGGAGTCCGCCCCCGGGAACCCCACGGAGATCACCGAGACCCATTCGGAGACCGCCCAGGACGAGGTGATCGAATCCACGGACATCACACAAAGCGAGGTCGTCCATGCCGTCGCAGCCATCGAGACCACCAAGAACACCCCTGCCGAGACGGCCACAAACGAAGGCAACCCCAATCGAACGGAGGTCACCTCCACTTCATTCGATGTGCCCTCCACCACGGCCGAACAGGCACTGACTGCAGAGGCTCCGGAGGACATCGAAGCAGTGGTAGAAAACGCGGAGCCCAAGGCAGAGCCTGCTCCAGCAATGGAGCCCTCAGTCCTCCCCAAAGTGGAAAGCGAAACGCTGGAGCTCGGTGCATTGGCCCGGCTTGACCTGCAGGGCATTCGTCCTATCCAGTCGGCATGGAACGCCCCCTTCCTCGTCCCTTTGGCCGACATGGACGAACCCCGCACTCCCCTCGCGATAAGGGTATTCGCCGGCCCGACACGAAGTCAATTCTCCATGGAGGGTGGGGCGCAAGAGCACGACGTCTTCCATGCGGACTTCAGCACAGGCGGCGGCGTCATGCTCGAAGTCAACGGGGACCTGCGTTGGTCCGTTGGCTTGGCCTGGCACGATTACGTCCACAGCCTCCAGCACACGGAAATCACCGAGACGGCCATCTCCACACCGGGCGTGGTCAGCGTCACGGTAGACAGCCAGACGGGCGACACCCTCGCCATTGAAGAAGGATTGGTCGCCGGTGTGGAGGAGCGGGTCCGCACAGTCGACCTGCACAACCGGTTCCGTGCCTACTCCATCCCCTTGGAGTGGCGTACGGTCAAGAGCCATGGTCGTTTCCAATTCGGAGTGGGCCTTGGCGCGATGCTCCAGGTCCGGAGCCTGGCCTACGGGAGCATTCTCAATCAGCAAGGCGAGATCACCGGCTATTCCGATGGCAACCTGTCCCGTGGCCGGTTGACCGTGATGCCCACCATCCGGGCCTTCAGCGGGCTCCGATTCGCACCGGCCTGGCGAGCTGATGTCGGCCTGGCCACAGGCATCCAGCGGCACAACAGCCGCCCCGTCGGGGACGCCCCCTCACCGGCCAGTACCCCGGCTTGGCAGGGCCAATTGGTCAACGCCCAACTCCAACTGGGCTTGACCCGCTTCCTTTGGGGCCGACGGTTCTGACTCGAGCGACGGTGTCGTTCGCCGATCGCTGTCGGGCCCGTTGGGGGCGCACAAAAAGCCCCGCATTTGGCGGGGCTATTTGTTGGAATTCAGATAGGGCTCATTGACAGATTTCCCCGAAGGCACCGAGGAAGATCAGCATGTCGGAGGTGGTGACCTGGTCGTCACCGGTCAGATCGGCTGAGCAATCGGATAGGCATCCGAAGTCGCCCAACAGGATGAGGGCGTCGGAGACCGTCACGGTGCCGTCACCGTCGAGGTCCGGCGGACAGTCGTTTCCGCCACCGCCGCCACCATCGGGTGAGCCGTTGCAGAGTCCGGAGATGGACCAGCTGGCATTGAATTGGGCACCGGTCGAGCCGCCGTAGCCGTTGAACAGATACACCTGCCAGGTCCCATTGCCCGTCAGACCGCTGTTGGAAATGTCCACACTGGCCGTGTAAGTGCCGTTGGTTGAAGTCTGCCAAGAGGTAGGCCACAAGGCATAATTGCCAAGACTGCTGCACCCTGCCGGAGAGCTGTTGTATCCCCCCACGGCTGCACAATCTCCGTCCGGAGACGTGAGGGCCATGGCCAGGTCGGCGGGCCAATTGGATCCGCCTCCCGTATTCGTCCACACCACCGTAATGTCGAGGGTGGCAGGTTCGCCCGCAGCATCGAAGGAGAAGATGGATGAAGCGCTGTTGGCGGACAGCGTGGCGTCGAGGGCCCCCTCGGCATCGCAGTCGCATGGCTCGCCGGCCGGCGGGTAGAGACAACTCTCGTCATCGATGGTGGCATCCGCATCGTAGTTGCAGGCCGTATCGTCCGTACAACCGGTGCAGCTCGTGCCATCACCACCGCAGACTCCACAGGCATCGTCAATCAGGCAGGAACCGTCGTCCTCGAGGGCTTCCGGATCATAATTGCACGCGGAGGGCAGGGTACAGCCGGCATCCGAATTGGAATTCGTGGGATAGCTGTCGATGGTGAGTTGCCCGGTATTCGACGGATCGAGATAGTCCGATACGCCTACACCCCAGCTGACATTCATGCGGCCGTAATAGTCGTAGGCACCGTTGTTGACGCTTCCGCTGCAGGCCGCCGCCCCACCATAGAGCTGGCCGATGATGCGCTGGTTCTGATCGAACAGGGGGGATCCCGAGGAACCGGGCTCGGTGACGCCGTCTTCCCATTGGTTGATCCACCATACCTGGGCTCCACCCGCCGTTGAGAAATAAGGGGAGTTGTTCTCGAAGCAGATTTTCTTCACGTCTCCGCTGGGGTGGTGGATGCCCACCGCAGAGGAGGGGGTCGACCCACTTGCATCCCAGCCCGCATACTCCACATTGTAGCTCGCCGGAGGTGTGGAACTGAGCTGGATCAGGGCCACATCGCTTGCACCGCTGTTCACCAGGAGGGTGCCTCCGGATACGCTCTGGTTGGTCGGGCCCGTGGAGCCTGAGCAGGTGCTGCTCTCGTGGTTGAAATAGTAGACCCACGTATTGGGGTTGCCCAGACAATGGTTGGCGGACAGGAAATAGGGTGTGCCGTCCTCCGCCGTATTGTTGACCAGCGCTCCGGTGCAGACCGCAAAGCCTCCATTGGTGATGAGCGCCACGGAACGTTTGGCGACCTGCCAATCGTTGCCTGCGGGACAGTTCACGTTGATGTTGCACGCGCCCGAGGTGCCAAAGGGCCCCATGCCCGCAGCTTCCGCCTCCATGCTCTCCGCATGCTGGAGCAGACTGCGGTATCCGTGGACGATCTGGTCAATCTGCACGGTACCCTGTCCATGCACGGCCAAGGGTTCCTGATATTCGATGACGACATGATCGGCATCGAGCAGACCCAAAGCGAGCGAGCCCCATTCCTTCTCGTTGGCTTCCGTGAAGCCGCCGAGGAAGTGTTCCCTTTCTGCGTCCCATACATACAGGACCGCACCGGGTGGCAAGTCGAATGCACCGAGGTTCAGTCCGATTCCGGTTGCTCCGGGACACGCGATGCCGAACCGCCATGTCCAGCGGTCCTTCTCGAGGGTCCAGGTTCCTGAATTGTCCAAATCGTAATCGACGGTCAATTCCACGCCGAAACGCCACGGGGCCTCCTTGTATTGGTCGGTCACGGCGTCCTCGGCAGCGAGGGCATCGAGGTCGAGTTCAGCGGTCGTCACCAGGGGGTAGGAAGGGGCGAAGCCATCTTGTCCCCATTTCCAGGGAGCCCCTCCTTGGGCTACCTGGGCCTGAACCCAGGTAGCCACAAGACAGGCGGATACCGTTGCAAGAAGGCGGAAGTTCATCATGGGCAGTCTGTTCCGAATACGGCGAGCATCACGAGCATGTCGGAAGTCGTGACCCCACCATCACCGTTCATGTCGTAGCTGCAGTCTGAGGGACAACCGAAGTCTCCGAGCAGCATCAGCAGGTCGCCAATGCCGATGAGCCCATCGTTGTTGAAGTCACCGAAGCACTCGTAGACTTCCTGGAAAGTCAGACTCTGCTGCAGGATCTGGGGATTCTCTCCATCCGCACGGCGGGTCTGGAGATTGACCGTCATGCTGACCTCCCCGTCGGTCGTGAGCTGGGCGATGAGCACATGGCCGTTGTCGTCCGGGAAGGCTGCAGGCTCTAGGTCGGGGTAGATGAAGACCGAGCCCCCATTGACATCATCGGCCACGATGTTGCCGCCGCTGCCTTCAAAGGGTCCGAAGTCGAGACCGATGGTGTTGACGTCGGCCGTGTTGTCCTCTCCACCGACGGTCAGCCAGCTGTCGAATGCCAGCAGGGAATCGACTGGAAGCAGCGCCGGGTTGTAGTTCGTGGCCAGCGCACCGCCAAGAGGGTTCTGGTAGAATGCAGTGGTGGTGTTGATGGTCAAGGGGACGGAATCGAAACCGTAGACCGCCACCAGTTGCTCCGTGGGATCGGCCAGCTCGACCCACACGCGGTAGGTGGTGGCACCATCGACGGTATTCTGGCCCACCACGTCATAACCGAGCTGCACGAAGCTGCTTTCCGCGAGTTCGTCCTCATCGCAGATGCCATCTCCATCGGCGTCGTTCAGGCAATTGCCGTCACAGTCCAGATTGTCGGCCGGGGGGTATGTGCAGGAACCGTCATCGACGGTGGCCGCCGAATTGTAGTTGCAGGCGTCGGGGTCCGTGCACCCGGGCAGGTCACCCGTGCAGAAATTGGTCGTTTCCGTGCTGCCGAAATCACCACCCGTCGCCACGACGGAACCGGCGACTGTGAGCGTGTAGCTGCCGTTTCCATAGGCGCAGCAGATGCCGTCACCGAAAGAGTCGTTGACCGTCAGGTCGTAGCAGCCGTCGGAGAGGCAGTAGGTCGTCGTCACCGTTCCGGACAGACCACCGTATCCTTCCGAAGCCACCACCGTACCGGCGGCATTGGTGAGGGTCCAGGAGAATTCGCTCGGGTAGTTGTCGAGCACCACCGTCATGGTGAAGTCCAGTCCGCCGATGATGCAGGAACCATCATCAATCGTGGCATCGGGATCGTAATTGCAGGCGGCAGGATCGGTACAGCCACCGCAGGAGCTGTTGTCCCCCCCACAGACGCCACAATCGTCATTGAACAGGCATGAGCCGTCATCCACGGTGGCGTCCGGGTTGTAGTTGCAGGCTTCCGGAATGGTGCAGCCGTTGCAGCTGTAGTCGCAAGAACCGTCGTCGATGCCGGCATCCGGATCGAAGTTGCAGGCGGTGGCGTCCGTACAGCCGAAGTTGAGGTTGTCCGTGCAGAAGGCCACACTTTCTCCAAAGCCATAAGCCCCACCGGAGGCAATGACCACACCATCAATGGTGATGGAATAGCCCCCCGGAGAATAGATGCCGTCGCCAAAGCTGTCCGCGATGTTGAAGGTGAAGCAGGCCTCGTCAAGGCAGGCAATCTCCTCATAGGTGGTGGCCGCAGCACCGTAGGGTCCACCTGAAGCCACCTGCGTTCCGGTGGAGTCGGTGATGTTCCATGTGATCTCCTCCGGCCAGCTGTCCGTGATGATGGTCACCACGACACCCACGCCTCCGGAAATGCAGCTTCCATCGTCAATGGTGGCATCAGGATCATAGTTGCAGGCGCCGGGATCGGTGCAGCCATAGCAGCTGTAGTCGCACGCTCCGTTGTCCTGGGTGGCATCCGGATCGTAGTTGCATGCCGTGGCATCGGTGCAACCGAACTCCCCTCCTACACAGAAAGTCGTGGACTCGGAGGCTCCATATTCACCACCGGAGGCCACCGTGCCGCCGTCTGCCACGAGGGTGTAGTTGCCGATGCCGTATGAGCAGCAGATGCCGTCTCCGAAGCTGTCGAACATGGTGAAGGTGTAGCATCCCTCACCTGCACAGAAACTCTCCTCCACCGTGGCTCCAGCCGTGGAATATGGGCCTCCGGAAGCCACCGTAGCGCCCAAGCTGTCCGTCATGGCCCAGGTGACCTCACCCGGATAGTTGTCCAAAAGAATGGTCAGCGTGAACGGCAGGCCGTCCAGAATGCACGAGCCATCGTCCAAGATGGCCGAGGGATCGAAGTTGCATGCCGTTGAATCCGTGCATCCCGAGCAGCTGCTGTTGTCACCCCCACAGACGCCGCAATCGTCGTTGAACAGGCACGAGCCGTCATCCACCGTGGCGGCGGAGTTGTAATTGCACGCCTCCGGAATGGTGCATCCGAGACAGCTGTAATCGCAGGAGCCATTGTCGATGCCTGCCCCTGCATCATAGTTGCACGCTGTGGGATCGGTACAACCGAAGTTGAGGTTGTCCGTGCAGAATGCGACGGATTCACCGGAACCATACGCTCCGCCGGAAGCGACCGTCACCGTATCCACGGTCAAGGTGTATCCGCCCGGAGAAAAGATGCCGTCTCCGAAGCTGTCGAAAATGTTGAAGCTGAAGCAACCGGCTCCAAGGCAATCGGACTCGACATAGGTGGTGGCCGCTGCACCATAGGGGCCGCCGGAAAGCACCACGGCACCGAGGCTGTCCGTGATGTTCCATGTGATCTCTTCCGGCCAACTGTCCGTGATGATGGTCACGGTGATGCCGAATCCATCGCCAAGACAGCTACCGTCATCAATGGTGGCATCGGGGTTGTAGTTGCAGCTGGTTGGGTCGGTACATCCGTAGCAGCTGAAGTCACACGCGCCATTGTCCACTGTGGCGTCGGGGTCGAAGTTGCATGCGGTTGAATCGGTACAACCGAATCCATCGCCCACACAGAAATTCGTGGATTCACTGGCTCCGAACTCGCCACCCGAGGCGAGCACCGCACCACCGGCACTGAATTCATACCCGCCCGTGCCGTAGGCGCAGCACATGCCGTCACCGAAGCTGTCGAACACCGTCAGCGTGAAGCACCCCTGGGGGATGCATGAAGTTTCCACGACCGTTCCCGATCCGGCATAGGGTCCCCCTGCGAGCACGACGCTGCCGCCCGCATCGGTGATGTTCCAGGTCGTTTCGCCAGGATAGTTGTCCAGCGTCAGCGTCATGGTAACATCCACGCCTTGGGAATCGAGGTTGAAATTGCTGGAGCCGCTGTCATTCGCCGGGTTCTCATCCACGCCTCCATTGGGAGCTGAGACGGCCACGTTGAAGACGTGCGCGCCATCTCCGGGAGTCAGGGTGGGCAGGACGATTTCATCCGTCTGACCGAATTCGAGGAATCCGCTCCACGAGAATGTCATCGGCGTTCCACCGTCGACATCGTAGGTGATGGTGGCGGAAGTGAGTGTGTCGCCACCGAAATTGAAGAGGGTTACGGAAGGGGTGACGTCGGTGGCACAGGAAAATCCGGAGGGTGCATTCACCGCCACGATGGCCGCATCCAAGTCGAAGTCGGGCACGGCAGGCAGGCAGCCATTCGAACTGAGCAGACCGGCACGGGGTCCTCCTGGGGCGAAGGTGGCCTGCATGCGGTCACCCTGCCCCTGGGAGAAGACGTTCATGCAACCATCATCGGAGTAGTCCATGTAGTTCTGGACCATGTCCTCCGTCGAACAGCTGACGTGTCCGAGGGCGCATCCGTAGTTGGGACCGTCGGATTCGGGGGTGTCCGCCACGAGGTCGTCCGAACCGCATGGTCCGTCTCCCCAGATGTGGCGGAGGTTCAGCCAGTGACCCACCTCGTGGGTGCCCGTCCGACCCAGGTTGTATGCGCCGGAACCGGGACCGTCAATGCCGACGTAAGGATACCCACAGACCACACCGTCGGTGTCCGGATTTCCACCGGGGAACTGCGCGTAGCCCAGCAGGCCACCCCCAAGGTTGCACACCCAGAAGTTGAGATACTCATCGGCGGGCCATGCATCCGAACCACCGGAGCTGCTGAATTTCATGGCATCATTGGCGCCGAAGCTCGATACGGTGGTGGGCACGCGCAGGATGCCATCGGTCGGGGCTCCATTGGGGTCCCTCGTGGCAAGACAGAATTCGATTTCCGTGTCCGCCGCCTGCGGCCAGATGTTGTCCTGGTCGGCATTGGTTCGGCGGAAGTCGTCATTCAGGACTTGCAGTTGCTCGAGAATCTCGGAATCGGGGATGTTCTGCGTGGAATTCGCATAGATCACGTGGAACACGACCGGGATGGTCACCACGACCGGTTGGAGCTGTGCCCCATTGGCCCGGGCTTCCTGCCTCGCTTCGACGAAGGATGCCGTGTGTTTCTCCACTTTGGCCTGCCGTATCACATAATCGGGATTCATTCCCATCATCTTGATGTGATTCTGATGGGTGGCGCATTCCTTGTGCGCCGGGGCCACATTCGTTTTGACTTGACCGAGAAGTTGGGGTGTGGCGACAAGCAGCGCCGCAAAAACTGAAAGAAATTTCATGGATTGGTTCGAGTTTCAGGCGAACAGGGTTGGTTCTTACAAGATGCATTCATAATTCGAGAACCCACGGACTATTATACCCACCTGCGAAAACAGTTTTGTTCACGCCTTGGTTGCTCGGGCCGTGATTTGATGTAAATTCGCCGTCCGCTAGCGAGAATAGCTCAGTTGGTAGAGCACAACCTTGCCAAGGTTGGGGTCGCGAGTTCGAGTCTCGTTTCTCGCTCAAGAAAGGCATCCGTCACGGGTGCCTTTTTTCATGTTCAACGTTTACCATGCCGGGTGGCCTCAAGGATCAGGATGATCCGGTCGGTGGCCCCTTCCTGCGTCCTCAACCATTCCAGGGCCGCGGCACCTGCCCGCAGCCGGTCGGCATCCTGCACCATCCAAAGCGAACAGGCCGCGTACAGGGCATCTCCATCATCGCAGACCTTCAAGGCTTGGACATTGCGGAGGGCTTCGACTTCCCGGAACCCGTCAATGCGGGGTCCGCACAGGATGGGGATGCCAAAGGCCGCCGGTTCGAGGACATTGTGGACTCCATGGCCCCATCCTCCGCCGACCACGGCAAAATCCGCGAGACCGTAGGCCACCTTGAGGATGCCCATTTCATCCAGGATGAGGTTCCGGTCGGTGCGGCCCTGCAACCCGGACCACAGCGCGGTGGATGTGGTTTCCGCCCATTGGCGGACCCTCGGGTGCCCCGTTTCATGCGGCGCGAAAAGCACGGCCCATTCCTCGTGGTTTCGGGCAATGTCCTTCAGCGCGCTCCACTCCGCCGGCCAGGCGCTTCCGACCACAATGAGCTTGCGGTGTCCCTTCCAGGTCCTGATGCGATCCAGGCTCGTTTGAAGGGGCCCGGAAAGTGGATCCCGGGAAGTGCTGATGACCCTGTCGGCGCGGGGATCACCCGTGATGGATGCCTCCAGGCCATGGTCTTCCAGCGCCTCTGCTGAGCGCTTGTCCTGGACCTGGATCGAGGAGAAGAGGGAGAGCCGGCGCCGAATGAAACTTCCCCAGGGGCCCAGTGGATGACGGCCGGGGTCGAACCGTGCGGTGATCAGGTGCAGCCGCGTGCCATTCCGATGGGCTGCGTCCATCATTTCGGGCCACAACTCGTACTTCACCAACACGGTGTCCTGAATGTCGAGTGACCGGTAGAATCGGCGCATGGAACGGCGCGTATCGAATGGCAGGTAATCGATGTGGTCCACCCAGGAGACCTGTGCGCCTTCCATACCCGACGGGGAGAAGAAAGTCAGCAGGATGGGCGCATCGGGGTTGCGCTCGCGCATGGTGCGGATGACGGGTGCCCCCTGTTCGAATTCACCGAGTGAGGCGCAGTGGAAGTGCATCCAGGGGCCGATACGTCCACCAGAGGAGGCGCGAGCAGCCGCCTCGAGGAGCCGTTCATGCTGGCCCTTTCGTCCGCGCCAGGCGGCCCTTGCTTTCACATGGCCGAATGCCGAGGCCAGGCGGAGGCCCAGCAGGAGCAGTTGGATGGCGAGGCGATAGATGAACAAGGCGGATCGGGCGATCAATGGTAATAGTCCACATCGGTGGTCCGCGCTTGGAGCCTGAGGATCCAGGCTGCGAAGAGGCCGAGGGTGCCATCGGAACGCGGTCCGGTGTCCGAGGTCATGGTGTCCGTATTCCAGGCGCGGTTGGGTTGCAATCGGCCCAATGTGGCCTCGACGCCGCATTGGAAGCGGACAAGTCCATTCGGAGCATCGTGCAGGTAGCCCAGTCTTGGAATCAATGCGCCTCCACCCGTGAGGCGGTCATATCCCGCGATGTGGGGTTCGTCGAGTTGTGTCAGGCGATTGCCCCTGTTCTGAAAGTGGATCTTGTGCTCCCAGAAACCGATGCCGAGTTCCGCGAAGACCCTGGAGCCCGACGACAGCATTTCGGCCCTCCATTGACGACCTGCCGTCATGAAAAGCAGCGTTCCCCTTTGTTGTGCGGTCACGAGTGCAATTCTTCCCTCGTTGTCCACGATGTGGCCGTTGGGGTCCCGCAGGTTGTCCAGAAGCCCGGGTTCCCGCACGTCAGATCCGGTCTGGAATCGGTAGTGTGCGCCGAATCGCCAGCCGTTGGAGGTGATCCTCTGAATGGCGAATCCGACCGTATTCGAGATGCCGTAACGCGCTGCAAGTGGACCTGTGGGGGCCTGCGCACCGAAGTGGATGGCGGCCTGGAAACCCGGTGTCATGCCATTGGAATCCTGCGCCCTGACGACCTGTGCCGACAAGGCCACCAGCATGCTCACAAGGACCAATCGCCAGCCAGGTCTCATTTCAATGGAATCGACAGGCCGAAGGTGTATCCGCTGATGATGGTGCCCCCGGTGAGCTGGGTGAACAGGGTCCAATCCTTGTACGTGTAGCGCCCTCCGATGTGTCCGGCGAGTTGGAGGCCTCCCGCGACATTGCCGGTATAGGTGTCGGGCTGGGTGCTGCCACCGGCCCATTTGAAATTGTGCCCGAACCAACCGAGGGTGAGGCCGGCAAAGAAGTCGAAGGGAGGCGGTACAAGTTCCACGAAATGATAGTGGCCTTGGACGCCGGCGCCGAAATACTGGTGCTGCCAGCTTCCTGAACCGCCTCCTTCCGTGAAACTCTGGTAGCTGGCCATGATGCCGGCGGAGATGTGCTCATCGAGGGTCTGCTCCAATTCGACCAGGATGGGCAGTCCGCGGTTGCTCATGCCGAGACCGATGTTGATCACATCGAAACGGTCCATTCCACTGCGCGCCCCCTGCGCATGCAAGTTTGTAGCGAGCCCGGTGATGGCGAGGATCAACGCACTTCGGAAAAGCACGGAAACCGGGCGGAAATCAGATTTTCGTCTACGGGAACTGAACATTTGTCGACAAAAATTTGTATTTTAATGTGATTGCGACGATTGCAATGAGTGGACAACGCCAACGTCATCCTTCGGACCTCGAAAGGCAAGGTGCAACAGGGGCCCATTGGCTCTTCGCTCCTGTGCGAAAGTTGTCTCCATGTTGTTGGTGGATGGCCACGCTGATTTCGCTCTGGGTCATGGTGCCTGTGGAAATGAGGGCGCAAACATCAACGGGGCTTTCCCTCGAAGTGTTGTTCGAGCCGGGCAATGGAAATGCCTTCGAGGATGGTTACATCATCGCGTCGCCCCGCTTCAGCTCGAACTTGACTTTTCCCATCATCGTCTCCTCTGCCGGAGTGCCCCTCCACAATGAATTGAATCCCTACCGGGGGTTCAATTTCGACCTGCACCCCGATGGTCGATTGGCCTGGTATTGGACCCAGGGAGGATTGTGGGAAATCCTCGACAGTTCGCTTCAAGTGGTCGAGACCCTCGATTTCATCGGTGCGGATCCCGATTACCATGACATGGAATTGCTGGGTGGCGGAAAGGCGCTGCTGCTCGGCCAGGAAATCGTGGTCGTCGATGTGGCGGACAGTGTGCCCGACCCGAGCTCCCCGAACAGGGCCATCATCGACTGTCTTCTGCAGGAGTTGGACAGTGCGGGCAACGTCACCTGGTTCTGGCGTGCATCGGACCACATTCCACCGACCTGGTGCACCCATTGCAATTGGAATTCGTCCCTGATTGACCCTTACCACCACAATGCATTCCAGACGCTGGGCAATGGGGACATCCTCCTGTGCCTGCGCAACATGGACCTTGTCGTCAGGATCAACAAGATCACGGGCCTGCCGATGTGGGCTTGCGGGGGCCCCTTCTCCGATTTCAGCTTCACTGCCCCCGGAACGGAATTCAAGCATCCGCACGATGCGCAGATCGTCGATGGGAATCACCTGCTGCTGTTTGACAACGGGACGGACAAGGTGCCGCTGGTCACACGCGGGGTCGAATACGCCCTGGATCTGGAAAACGGGACGGCCACCCAAGTGGCGGAATGGATCCACCCGGACAGCAACTATGCCTCCTCCCAAGGCAGCATCCAGCGGCTGGAAGGAGGGGGAACCCTGATTGGCTGGGGAACGGGTTCGTCCGATCAATTCGGAGGCGGCATCATCACCGAGTACGATGCCGATGGCAACATGTTGGGGGGCATCTACTTCCCCTCCAACCACTTCTCCTACCGGGCAAGAAAAGTACCCTTGGGGGCCTTGCCGCTCATCCAGGGTTGCCGCAACGAAACGGCCTGTGATTTCAATCCCGATGCGGCCCTGAACGGTTCCTGCACCTTTCCGGGCACCCCATGCGACGACGGGAATCCATGCACGGTGGCCGACATGCTCGATTCCGATTGCAATTGCACGGGCATGGGCCCCAGCCTGGACACCCCCATCGGTTGCTCGGATTCTGCCGCAGTCAACTTCGATTCCTGCGCCATGCCCGATGTGGACGATGGCTCGTGTCAATACGCCGTCTCGTTCAGGGTCGATGCGACCATGTTGGACAGCCTCCCGGACGCGATGGAAATCCAGTTCGCTTCCAATGCCGTCCAATTGAACCCCGGTGGTTTCGGAACATGGACCGGGGGGCTCGTGGTGCCCAATGGGGATTGGACCTATCAATTCGTTGCGGACGGCGTGTTGGACACAGTGGTGCGGTCATTGACCCTGACATGGCCCGTCGGCGGCCCGGTCGGGGAGCAGCGTTCCTGCTTCGGGCTTGAAGGATCTTCTTGCCCGGGTTGCACCGATCCCGATGATGCGGCATTCAGTCCATTTTCCGAGGACGACAGCCGTTGTGGTGGCGGATCCTGGTCCGGTTGCACCATCGAGGCGGCGGAGAATTACGACCCTGCGGCCTTCTTCGATGATGGAACCTGCACGTTTGGTTCGGAGGATTCCTGTCCCATGGACCTCGACGACGATGGCATTGTCGGCATCGCCGATGTGCTGCAATTGCTGACCTATTTCGGACTGTTCTGCGAATGATCCGGACCGCCGGAAGACGCGGGCCCTTCCAATCTGAATCCCACGCCGTGGATGGTCTCCAGCCTGACCTCGGGGTCCGCTTTCAGAATCTTGCGCAGCCGCGTGATGTAGACATCGAGACTCCTGCCCACGAAATATCCTGATTCACCCCAGACGAGGCGGCAGATGAGGTCCCTCTCCGTGGTGCGGCCCACCCTTTGCAGCAGGAGTTTGAGGACGTCCCCCTCCTTGGGTGTGAGCCGCTTTCCGCCACCGTCCCATTGGACCTCGTAGGATTCAGGGTGGAAGCTCAGTTGGCCGATCCGGAGTATCGGGGGACCGGCGTCGCCGGGCTGTTGACGCTTGAGGACGGAACGCAGGCGAAGCAGGAGCTCCTCGTTGTCGAAGGGCTTGATCACGTAGTCATCAGCACCGCACTTGAGGCCGTGCACCCGGTCCTCCACCCGGTCGCGGGCAGTGAGCAAGACGATGGGGAGTCCCGGGGAAAGTGTCCGAAGGTCCTTGGTCAATTCGAAACCATCCCGTCCGGGCAGCATCACGTCCAGCAGGGCAAGGTCGAATGACCCGGCATGCCACGTCGGCAGCACCTCACGCCCATCCCGCACGAGGGTGGCCTTGAACCCGTCCAGCCGCAGCAGGTCGTGCAGCAGGAGGCCCAAAGTGGGATCGTCCTCGACGATGAGCACGTGGGGGGGGCTCGCGTCCATGTTTTCAGGTGGGGATGAGGACGGTGAATGTGCTGCCTTTTCCAGGCTCGCTCCGACAATCGACGCGGCCACCATGGGCCTCGAGGATGGTCCGGACATAGTGCAGGCCGAGGCCAAAACCCTTGACATCGTGCCGGTTTCCGGTGGGAACCCGATGGAAACGTTCGAAGATCCGCTGCTGGTGCTCACGGGGGATGCCGATGCCACGGTCGGAAATGTCGACGCGCCAGAACGATGGGGAATCGGAGGTGGCGGAGACCTCCACCGCAATCTGCGGAGGTGCATCGCCCGAGTATCGGAGTGCATTGTCCAACAGGTTGCTCAGCACCCCATCGAGGTGGGTGCGGTCTCCCATGATTTCAGTCCCGACGCCCACGGCATCGGCCCAGGAATCCCGATTCAGGAGGAGTTCAACCTTGCCCTGGCGCAACTCGACCGATGGCCGGAAAGCCGCCACGCACGATTCGACCCAATCCAGCACGTCGAAACGCTCCCGGCTCAGCGGTTGTGCAGGTCCATCCAACGTGGCGATCTCCATCACCTTCTCCACTTGCCGCCGCATGCGCCTGTTCTCGGAAAGGATGAGGTCGAGATACCGGACCCTGGAGGCGGGGTCCGATCCGATGTCCTCCCGTTGCAGCAACTGGGCGCCGGATTCGATGGAAGCGATGGGGGTTTTGAATTCGTGTGTCATGTTGTTGATGAAGTCTTTCCTCACCTCGGAGAGACGCTTCTGACGCAGAACGATGACGATGGCATAGACGAAGGTGCCGAGTACGAGCAGCTGGAGCAGGCTTGCCATGAGCCAGCGGTCCAAGGACATGAGCATGTCCCCTCGCCGGTCTGGAAAACGGATGCCGAAATAGTGCCCGTCCCGATCGAAGCGGGGCGAGGGCGTGTCCGTATCGGAGGGCTTCCCGACCCTCCCGCCGTAGAGGATGCTGTCGCTGAAACAGTCGTAGATGGCGTATTCGAAATCCGTGGAAAGGGCGGCGCCTTCGAACGACTCACGAAGCAGCGCCTCCAGCAGAAACGGGTGGAGGGTGTCGTTGAGGTTGGCCACGAAATAGTTGGAGGAGGCCTGTTCCACGGGTTCCACCACGGCGCTGTCACCCCGCATGGACTGGATGCGTTCCACGACTTCGGTCATCGCCGTGACGACGCGGTCGCTGAATTCGCGCTCCTGCAGGTCCACCGCCTGTCGCAGCCAGTTCAACTGCAGCATGAGCGTGCCTCCGATGGAGAACAGGCCGGTCAGAATGAGCAGTCGTATGCGATGCCTGGACACAGATGCAAGTTTAGGGGCATTCCGACAGTTCAAGTTCTACACATCCGAGGTGCAATTAGGTGAGTTGATGTAGTTTCGGACCATGAACCTTCGGATGATTTTCCGACCGGAATCTGGTTTCATGTCCAGGTGCCTGCTGTCCGTCCTCGTCCTGATTACGTGGGCAATCGTGCCGGCCATGATGGCCGGTCAGCAGTCCATCGAGCTCGGCGGACTGTATCAGGGAGAGAACCTGCTCGTGGTGAATGAGCCCAGTGCCGACGGTGTGGGATTCTGCTGTTATGAGGTCCGTGTCAATGGCCTCATCACGGCGGACGAAGTCAATTCCCACGCCTTTGAAGTGGACCTCGGTTCCCTCGGCCTGCCGTTGGGCAAGGGGGTTTCCATCCGGCTCAAGCACCGCAGCGGCTGTGCGCCGCGCATTCTCAACCCGGAAGTCGTGCTGCCATCGCCCGGATTCCAACTGGTGGATTTCAAGGCGGCCCCGAGTGGAGAGGTGTCCTGGACCACCATCGATGAGCATGGCCGCATGCCGTTCGTCCTGCAGCAATTCAAATGGGGCAAATGGGTGGATGTCGTCCGTCTGGATGGCCGCGGGGGGCCTGAGGAACAGGTCTATACCACCTCCGTTCAGCCGATTCAGGGAGAGAATGTGTTGCGCCTGACCCACCTGGCACCGGATGGCACCCTGGAGGTCAAGGGGGAGGCCCGCTTCCGGGGAGATGTGCCCAAGGTTACGATGGAGTACGACGTAAAGGCACAGGTGCTCACCTTCTCAAGGTCCACCCAGTACGAACTGGTGGACGCCTTCGGTACGGTGGTGCTCAGCGGTGTGGGAAGAGAGGCGACATTGCGCTATCTTGCACGTGGTGAGTATTTCGCCAATTTCGGCGCCGGGACTGAGATCCTCAAAAAGCGCTGAACGTCAGGGAAACGATTCCCTGTTTCAAATCAGCAACACATGCCCCCATCCACAGCTACGGCTTTCGAGGGATTGACCTACAACAGCCGCCGTCCGGACATCGCCATCCCCGAATACGGGCGTGTCGTACACGAGCTCATTGCCCATTGCATCAGTATTGAGGACCGAGACGAGCGGACCCGATGCGCGTCCGCCATCGTGAGTGTGATGCGCACCCTCGTGCCGGGCTCCAAGGAGATGGTCGACCATGAGGAGAAGCTCTGGGGTCACCTTCACGTGATGGCGAACTGGGGTCTGGACATCGACGGCCCGTTTCCTCCGCCTTCCCGTCCTGAAGAGGACCCGGGTCCCGAAAGGCTCACCTATACCCAGATGGGAAAGCGCCCCTCGTTCTACGGCCGCATCGTGGAAGACCTCGTCGAGAAGGCCAAGGCCATGCCGGAGGGAGAAGAGCGCAATGCGCTGTCCATGATGATCGCCAACCTGTTGAAGCGACAATACCTGACCTGGAACAAGGGGGCGGTGGAGGATCCGCTCATCCGGGCCCAGCTGCGGGAAATGTCGGGAGGTGCCCTGGATGTGCCTGCTGAGATCGAATTGGTCTCTTCCAGTGAGATTCTGAAGAGCAAGCGGAAGACCTCGAACAACTTCCGCAATCGGGGGGGCAAGCGCAAGCGCTGACCCCCGGACTCCGAAGGTCCCCGTTCCCTTGTCGAAAACAACCGGATGCCACCCTCGGGCAGGGCAAGCTGTGTACCAACTTGACGTCTGAACCAAAACAACGTCATGGGCACTTTCGTCATAGAGGGAGGACATCCCCTCAACGGCTCCATTACCCCGCAGGGTGCAAAGAATGAGGCACTCCAAGTGGTGTGTGCCGTCCTGCTCACCGCTGAGCCTGTCACGATCGCCAACCTCCCCGACATCGTGGATGTCAACCGGCTCATCGACCTGCTCGCCTCCATGGGGGTGAAGGTGGAAAAAGTGGACGCCGGTACGTTCAGGTTCCAGGCCGATGACGTGAACCTCGAGTACCTCGACAGTCCGGAATTCCGCGAAAAGGGGCGGTCACTCAGGGGGTCCGTGATGGTCATGGGACCCCTGCTCTCGCGTTTCGGCAAAGGCTACATTCCCAAGCCGGGCGGTGACAAGATCGGCCGCCGTCGGATGGATACACACTTCATCGGGTTCGAGAACCTCGGGGCCAATTTCAGTTACGATTCAGGGGAGACGTTCTTCAAGGCGGAAGCCCCCGACGGCCTGCGCGGAGCTGACATGCTGCTCGATGAGGCCTCGGTGACGGGAACAGCCAACATCGTGATGGCAGCAGCCCTGGCCAAGGGAACCACGACCATCTACAACGCCGCCTGCGAGCCCTACCTGCAGCAGTTGTGCAAGATGATCAACCGCATGGGGGGGCGGATTTCGGGCGTGGGATCCAACCTGCTGACCATCGAGGGCGTCGATGCCCTGGGAGGGTGCGATCACCGCTGCCTGCCCGACATGATCGAGATCGGCAGCTTCATCGGCATGGCTGCCATGACGCGCGGCGCAGTGACCATCAAGGATGTCAGCTGGGATGACCTCGGACAGATTCCGAGGGTCTTCGAGCGCATGGGCATCGCCATGGAGCGCAGGGGAGACGATTTGTTCGTACCGGCACAGGATCACTACGAAATCGACACCTTCATCGACGGCTCCATCCTGACGGTTGCCGATGCCCCCTGGCCGGGCTTCACCCCGGATCTGTTGTCCATCCTCCTCGTCACGGCCACACAGGCGCGGGGCAGCGTATTGGTCCACCAGAAGATGTTCGAGAGCCGGCTGTTCTTCGTCGACAAGCTCATCGACATGGGCGCCCAGATCATCCTGTGTGACCCCCACCGGGCCACGGTCATCGGTCTCGATCGCAAGACCCCGCTTCGGGGTGTGACCATGACCTCTCCAGACATCCGGGCCGGTGTCTCCCTGCTCATTGCGGCGCTGTCCGCAGAGGGCCGCTCCACCATACACAACATCGGCCAGATCGATCGCGGCTATCAGTACATCGAGCACCGCCTGCGGGCTCTGGGTGCCCAAATAGAACGTTTGGCAGACTGAATCGGCTTTGCCGTGCGTTCCATCCGTAACTTTAGGTCAATCATGAAGTCACTCTCCACACCCTTGTTCACCGCCGCACTCGTGGTGGGTTTCCTGATGTCCGGTACATCTTCACAGGCGCAGGATCCCCGAATCGGAACGGGAGTCGGTGACATCGCACCTGATTTGACCCTCCAATCCCTAGACGGTGGCGAGGTCAAGCTCAGCGACCTGCGCGGACAACTCGTGCTCGTTGATTTCTGGGCGAGCTGGTGCGGTCCTTGTCGCCGCGAAAACCCGAATGTGGTCAATGCCTTCAAGAAATACCGCAAGGCCAAATTCAAGACGGCGGATGGTTTCACCGTGGCAAGCGTCTCCCTCGATCGGAAACAGGAGAGCTGGGAAAAGGCCGTGAAGCAGGATCAACTCGATTGGGATTGGCACGGCAGTGACCTCGCCGGATGGGACAGTGAGGCTGCTGCCATGTACGGGGTGAGCAGCATTCCCATGGGCTTCCTGGTCGACGAAAATGGCATCATCCTCGCCAAAGGCAAGGAGCTGCGTGGAATGGGACTCCACATCCAGATTGACCGGCACGTCGCCCGACTCTGACAGAATTGACAGGGGCCACCCTTTTCGACTGACATCCCGCAACGGGGCCTGACACGATGTCGTGAGGCCATGGAGTGGCACGCGGATTGCGCTCTGCGGCGCAAATTCGCAGACCCATGATCGACCAATCCATGAACGAGGAAGAGACGGCACGCGCAGAAGAAGCGACGGCTGGCGAGACCGCCGAAAACGCCACCTCGGGAGCCGATGGTGGCGATGGCCCCGATGCTGGGGAGAACGAGACCACCGGGGAATCGGCTGAGGCATCCGTTGCTGAGGAAGGTGCGGATCCGGAGGAGTGGCGTGACAAGTACTTGCGCCTCTATGCGGAGTTCGATAATTTCAGAAAGCGGACCATGCGCGAACGCGGCGATCTGGTCCGAAGTGCGGGCAGGGACCTCATCGAGGCCATGTTGCCGGTTCTCGATGATTTTGAACGTGCCGCGGCGGCGGGTGAGGGAGAGGACTCCGAACAGGCCCGCGAAGGGTACAGTTTGATCGGCCAGAAGATGCGGGGCATCCTCGAGGCCAAGGGCCTGCAGCGCATGGAAGCCAAGGGTGCCGAATTCGACACGGACTTGCATGAGGCCATCACCCAGATTCCATCACCGTCGCCAGAGATGAAGGGCAAGGTGGTGGATGTGGTGGAGCCCGGTTACAAGCTTCACGACAGCGTTCTCCGGTTCGCCAAGGTCGTGGTGGGCCATTGAATTCCTGAGGACGATGTCAAAGCGCGATTACTACGAAGTCCTGGGGGTCGACCGGGGCGCCTCAGAGGCGGACATCAAGAAGGCCTACAGGAAGCTGGCCATCAAGTTCCACCCGGACAAGAATCCCGACGACAGTGATGCTGAGACGCGGTTCAAGGAAGCTGCGGAGGCGTATGAGGTGCTGAGCGATCAGCAGAAGCGGGCCAAGTATGACCGCTTTGGACATGCGGGCCTCGGTGGTGCCGCCGGTGGGGGAGCCGGCATGAACATGGACGACATCTTCAGCCAGTTCGGCGACATTTTCGGCGGTGCGTTCGGGGATGCCTTCGGGGGTGGAGGCCGCGGCCCACGCCGAACCAAGGGCTCCAACCTGAGGATCAAGGTCCAGCTGTCCCTCGAGGAGATTGCGGAAGGCGTCACCAAGAAAGTGAAGGTCTTTCGGCTGGTTCAGGCGGAAGGGGTTGAATATGACACCTGCGGCACTTGCCATGGAACGGGCCAGGTTCGCCGGGTGACCAACACCATTCTCGGCCAGATGCAGACCGCGTCCACCTGCCATTCATGCGGGGGGCTCGGCAAGGGGGTCAAGTCCAAGCCGAAGGATGCCGATGAGCACGGCTTGCGCCGTGAGGAGTCCATCGTGGAAATCGAGATACCGGCGGGGGTGGAAGACGGCATGCAACTCAACCTCAGGGGCAAAGGCAATGCGGCCCCGGCTGGGGGAATTCCCGGGGACATGTTGGTCCAGATCAGGGAGATCGATCACGAGCTGTTCACCCGGAACGGCCGCAACCTCCACCTCGATTACCACCTGTCATTCGTGGATGCCGCGTTGGGGGCGCAGGTCGAAATCCCGTTGTTGGGAAGCAAGGCCAAGATCCGCATCGAGGCGGGCACGCAAGGAGGGAAAATCGTCCGCCTCAAGGGCAAGGGAATGCCGTCCGTGGACAGCTATGGGCGCGGAGACCTCCTCGTCAATCTGAACGTGTGGACGCCCCAGGAATTGACGGCAGAAGAAAAGACCACCTTGGAAAGTTGGCGCGAAGCCCCCAACTTCCAGCCGTCGCCGGACCCGAGGGAGAAAGGTTTCTTTGATCGGGTGCGCGACATGTTCAGCTGAACCATGGCCTTCGCCCTGTCCATCGCGCAACTCGAGAAATCCTTTGGTTCCCAACGTGTATTGGATGGCGTTTCATTCGAGGTCCAACCCGGTCGAATTGTCGGTTTGCTCGGTCCCAACGGTGCCGGCAAGTCCACCTTGATCAGGAGCATCATGGGCATCGTTGAACCCGATGCTGGCACCATCACCCTCAACGGAAAAGCCTGGAGTCCGGATGCCGTGCGCGGCATCGGTTACCTGCCCGAGGAGCGCGGGCTCTACCGGGACATGAAGGTGGGGGAGCAGGCGGTGTATTTCGCCCGGCTGAAAGGGATGCGCCGAAGGGAGGCCATCGAAGCCCTCCGGGGCTGGTTCGAGCGGCTCGAAGTGGACGGATGGTGGGACAAGAAAGTCTCCGACATCTCGAAGGGCATGGCCCAGAAGGTCCAATTCATCTGCACCGTCGTGCACAATCCCCCCTTGGTCATCCTGGACGAACCCCTGAGTGGTTTCGATCCGATCAATGCGCGCCGCATCGTGGACACGGTGCGGCAGTTGGCGTCAGAAGGGACTTCCATCCTGCTGTCCACCCATGACATGCCGAGTGTGGAGCGCCTCTGCGATGAGGTGGTCCTGCTCAACCGCGGAAAGGTGGTGCTGTCCGGACAGGCCGATGATCTGCGTGAATCCGGTTGGTCGGGGGAGCAGGAGGTGGTGTTCAAGGGCAATGATCTGGCTTTCACGAATGCCATGGGCAGCATGGCGCATCTGGATTCCATCGCGCAGGATGTGGCCCCCGGCCTCCGTCGGGCGAGCATCCGTCTGCGCGAAGTGGACCGTTCAGGGGCATTCCTGGCCGCGGTGGGATCTGCCGTGGAAGTGGTTGAGTTCGTGAAAGTGCGGCCCACGATGGAGTCGCTGTTCATCCAGGCCGTGGAGCAATCCGAGGCCCCAACCCAGACTGTTCCATGAGGGGCTCATTGATCGGCACGGTCATTCTTCGGGAATGGCGCACCCGGGTAATGAAGCGGAGTTTTCTGCTGGGGACCTTGCTTCTGCCCGTGCTCGCCGTGGGGTTCATTGCGGCATCGGTGCTGCTGACCAAGGGGACCGATCCACATCATGTCGTGTTGGTGGAGGATGCTCCCGGTCTCATCACACGTCAGGATGCGGCCACCGGCCAATACGTGCCGCGATGCCCGGGTTGCTTTCCGGAGCGGGAGCACCTGGAGTTCCGGTTTGTCCGTGAAGCTCCGTCGGACAGTGTATGGCTGGCCCAGGGGCACACCGTGCTCGTGGAATTCGACGAGTCCGTGCTCCAGAACCAGGCCGGGTACATGGTGTATGTGAAAACACCTGGAATGCAGGCCAAGCGGGACATCGAACGGGACCTCAGCAAGGCCATGGAGCACGCTCGGGTCATGGAAAGCACGGAGCTCGATTGGGCGGCCTACCAGAGACTCAAATTCGATCTGAAGCTGGTCAACCGTGAGTCGAACGGGGTTGAACGGTCCAAGGGCGGCGGAGAAGAGGTCAGGGGATTCGTGGGGTTTGTGTTCAGCGCGGTCCTGTTCATCGTGCTCATCATCTATGGCGGCCTCATCCTGCGAAGCGTGGTCGAGGAGAAATCGAGCCGGGTCGTCGAGGTGTTGATTGCCGCGGTGCGACCGCAAGAGCTGTTGCTCGGCAAGGTCATCGGTATGGGGGGCGTCGCACTGACGCAATTGTTGTCCTGGTCCCTGCTTTCGACCCTGTCTTTCGGGGTGTTCAGGTTCTTCTACGATTCGGGCCAGCTCACGGGAGGGGTTCCGGGGCCGGGTGACGTGCCCGCCGACCTCATGACGGTCATGGCCGCGAACAGCTTCACCTCGATCCTGCTCGACATCAATTGGCTGCTCATGGGCATCAGTACGGTGGCCTTCTTCATCGGGGGCTATCTCCTGTACGGCAGCCTGTATGCCATGGTGGGAGGCTCCGTCCAATCGGAGCAGGAGGGCCAGGGCATGGTGGTGCCGATCATCATGCCGTTGATGTTCGCCTACATGATCGGTGGAGGGGCCATGGAGAATCCGGAGATGGGCGCATTGGTGGGCCTGAGCTGGTTTCCCTTGACCTCTCCCGTCATCATGCTCGTCCGCGTTGCCGTGGGGGCCCCGCTGTGGGAAGTGGCGTTGAGTTGGCTGCTGCTCATGATCACCGCCCGCCTTGTCCTCGCCATGGCTGGCAGGGCATACCGTCACGGGGTGCTCAACGATGGTTCGCGCACCGGATGGAGGCTCCTGCTGCAATGGATCAAGGGCCATGGGCGCTGATTGGAGTCGGTTGGCCGTGGTGGATTGCGGCACCAACACGTTTACCCTGCACATCGCGGATTGCGTCGACGGTCGCTGGAAAAGTGTCTTCAGGCAGAAACGCTTCATCCGTTTGGGTCGTGACAGTTTCCGGAGCGGAAGGCTCTCCCCACAGCGCATGCGACGGGGGATGGATGTTCTGGCCTCTTTTCTCGAAACCGCCAGGAACTATGATGTGCACCATGTCCGCGCATTCGGATGCAGTGCGCTGCGGGACGCGTCCAATGGCCACGAATTCGTTCAGGCGGCCCGGACGATGGGTTGGCGCATCGAAGTCATCGACGGTGCGGCGGAGGCCGAGTGGGTCCACCTCGGTGTGGCGGACACGATGCGCCATGTGGACACCTTGCCCGACTCCCTCCTGACAGTGGACATCGGGGGTGGAAGTGTGGAGCTGGTACATTGGTCGGAAAACGGGATTCTCGGACGGTGGAGCCTCGAACTCGGGGTCGCCCGGCTCACGGATTGGATCAAACCTTCGGACCCGTTGAACCGCCAGGATCTGGAATCGGTACACCGGATCGTGGATGGAGCCTTGGCGCCAGTTCTGGATGCCATCGGGGACAGGGGACCCCAGTGGATGGTGGGCACATCGGGGGCCTTCAATACCCTCAGGACGCTGGAAAACGCGGCTTCCCAATGGAATGACCCGAGGGCGGCGGATGAATTTTCCAAGGCCGAACTGCTGGCGAGGTGCAGGGCATTGTCGATGACTTCCAAGCACGGCCTCCATGACATCCCGGGCATGCATCCGGACCGTGTCCCCTATATGGCCATGGCATGTGCCATGATCGAGCACCTGCTTCTCCGTTTCGGAACCGTGGAGCGGGTATTCAGGTCGAGGCATACCCTGGCCGAGGGCGTTCTGGCCCAAGCGGCGGCGATGGGAAATGTGGTCCGCGAACACCCTGATGTCTGGCACCGGCCGGGACAGGTTGCGGCCCACTGAGTCGGGGCAAGCCTCGCCGCCCGATATTCGCCGCATGGCCCGCATCCTGATCATCGACGACGAGCAGCTCATCCGGCACGCCTTGCGCGACATCCTCGAATACGAGAAATACGAGGTGCAGGAGGCCGAGGACGGGACCGCCGGACTCAAAGCTGCATTGGAGGGCAGTTTCGACGCGATTTTCTGCGATGTCAAGATGCCCGGAAAGGATGGCATCGAAGTCGTCGAAGGATTGGCTCTGAAAGGCATCGAAACCCCTGTCATCATCATGACCGGCCATGGATCGGTGGAGCTCGCGGTACAGGCACTGAAGGCGGGCGCCTATGATTTCATCGAGAAGCCATTGGATCTGAATCGCGTGCTTGTGGCCTTGCGCAATGCGACCGATCGTGAAGCGCTGAGGAAGGAGACGGTGGTTCTCCGCCAGCGCAAGAGCAAAAAGGGAGGCATCGACATGGTGGGGTCGAGTCCGGCATTGGAGGAGATCCGCACCGTCATCGCCAAAGTGGCGCCCACGGATGCCCGGGTGCTCATCACGGGAGCGAACGGCACGGGCAAAGAAGTCGTAGCCCGCAGGATCCATGCGCAGAGCAACCGCAAGGATGCTCCATTCGTGGAGGTCAACTGTGCCGCCATCCCGGGAGAATTGATCGAGTCCGAGTTGTTCGGGCACGAGAAAGGGGCCTTCACCAGTGCCATCAAACAGCGCAAAGGCCGCTTCGAGCAGGCCCAGGGAGGGACCTTGTTCCTGGACGAGATCGGGGACATGGCATTGCCTGCCCAGGCCAAGATGCTCAGGGCCCTTCAGGAGCGGGTCATTCAGAGGGTGGGCGGCGACAAGAACATCAAAATCGATGTCCGGGTGCTCGCTGCGACCAACAAGAACCTGGCGGAGGAAATTGCGGAAGGCAGGTTCAGGGAGGACCTCTTCCATCGACTGAATGTGATTCCGATCCATGTTCCCAGTCTGGCGGAACGCAGTGCCGATGTGCCGCAGCTGGTCGAGCATTTCCTGGGAGGCGTGGCCGATGAGCTCGGCGTGAATGCGCCCACATTCAGCGATGACGCCCTCAAGGCATTGTCGAAATCACCGTGGACCGGAAACATCCGCGAACTCCGTAACGTCGTGGAGCGGCTGGTCATCCTGTGCGGGAGCGAAGTGACCGAAGAAGACGTGCAACGCCACGTTTCACAGGGCTGAACAGGCCCCTGAACCACTTGAATCAAGGTCAAGTTGTTGATGGGTAGACGGTTGGAGGCAACCATGTACTAAATACACCGTCTATGTTGCAAGAGCAACTTCTCTTCAGATGGACATCAATCAACGCGCCGTACTCATCGTTTTTCTGGGCATGATTGCCGCATCAGGTGCCGCAAGGCTGTATGACAAGGCAGGCCAGCCATTCTGGCACGCCCTCGTACCCGGCCTGAATGTCGTGGCACTCATGCGCATCGTGGGCCGTCCTGAAACCCATGCCCTCTGGCTTCTCGTGCCGGGCATCAACGTGTATTTCGCCGCCCGCTGGTTGGTTGAATTGGCCCAGAGCTTCGGCAAGACGCATTGGCTCGATTACGCACTGGTGGTGCTCTTCAACGCTTTCTACGTGCTCAACCTCGGACTCGCCTACAGTGAGGAATACGAGGGTCCGGTGTATCAGAAGAAGTCGGAGACGGCCTTCGCCTGATCTTGTTTCCCGGCCGGGGATTGCGCTCCTCAGCCTTCGAAAACGGCCCTCGCGGCTTTCAGCGCTTCCGGTAGTCCATCGGATTGTTTGCCCCCGGCCGTGGCGAAGAACGGCTGTCCACCTCCACCACCTTGAATGTGCCGGGCCAGGTCCCGGATGAGTTGACCGGCATTCAGGTCCCTTTCCTGTGCGAGCTCCTCCGTAATGAGGCATGTCAGTGTCGGCTTGCCCCCCACCTTGCTGCCGAGTACCGCGAACAGCGGAGCGGCTTCGGCCTTCAATTGAAACGCGATGTCCTTGATGGCACCGGCATCGAGAGGAACTTCCCGGACGAGCATGCCCGGTGTTCCGGGTCCGCCCGGACGTTCGATCTCGCCGAGAAGCGTCTGCTTCAATGCGCCTGCCTGGGCCCTGCGGTGACCTTCCACCTCTTTTTGGAGCCCGGATACCCTGGACTGCAATTCCTCGACGGCCTTGACGAGGTCCGCCGGTTGCTTGAGCGCTTCACCTGCGCGGCGCAGGATGTCCCTCTCCTCCACGATTCCCGCAAAGGCGCGTGCCCCTGTTTCAGCCTCTATCCGCCGGATTCCGGCAGCAACGGCACTTTCTGACGTGATGCGGAACAATCCGATTTCTCCGGTTGCCGCAACATGCGTGCCTCCGCACAATTCGACGCTCGGTCCGAAGCCGATCATCCGCACCGTATCGCCATATTTCTCGCCAAAGAGCATCATCGCCCCGGCAGCCTTGGCTTCCTCGATGGGGATGTTGCGCCGCTCATCCCGCCCCCTGTTCTCGCGGATCGCGGCATTGACTCGGGATTCCACCTCCTTCAATTCCTCATCCGAGACTTTCTGGAAGTGACTGAAGTCGAACCGCAGGGCCGCATCCTTGACGAGGGAGCCTTTTTGTTCGACGTGCGCCCCGAGTACATCCCGCAGTGCTTCGTGCAACAGGTGGGTCGCCGTGTGGTTCAGCGTGGTTTCGTGCCGTTTCCCGGTGTTGACCGATGCCGTGAAGGTGGCCCCGGGGTCGGCCGGCAATCGGTCGGTAATGTGGAGAATCAGTTCATTCTCCTTGCGGGTAGTCAGGATGGGTGTTTCTCCCCCATGGGTGTCCTTGAGCGTGCCGGTATCGCCGACCTGTCCGCCGCCTTCCGGGTAGAAGGGCGTCAGGTTGAAGACCAACTGGTACCGGGTCTTGTCCTTGACCTTCACTTCCCGGTAACGTGTGATCCGTACCTGGGCATCCATCCGGTCATAACCGACGAATTCCTCGACTTTGTCGTCTTCCAGGACGGTCCAGTCACCGGCATCCATCTTGCCTGCGGCCCTGGAACGCTCCTTTTGTTCCGCCAGTGCGGATTCGAATCCGGCATGGTCCACCGCCACGTCCTTTTCGCTGCAGATGAGGGCCGTCAGGTCAATGGGAAATCCGTAAGTGTCGTACAATTCAAAGGCATCCGTTCCCGACAGGCTCTTGCCGGATCCAATTCGCTCATCCAACAGGCCAATCCCCTTGTCGAGGGTCCGCAGGAAACCCTCTTCCTCTTCGCGGATGACCTTGGCAATGAGTTCGCCTTGTTGGCGGAGTTCGGGGAAGAAGTCACCCATTTGTGCGGCCAGTACCGGAACGAGGTCGCACAGGAAGGGGGCTTCGAATCCGAGGAAGCTGTATCCATAGCGCACCGCCCTGCGGAGGATGCGTCGGATGACATAGCCGGCACCCGCATTGGAGGGCAATTGGCCGTCCGCAATGGAGAAGGCCACAGCGCGGATATGGTCCGAACAGACCCTCAATGCCACATTGGCCTTGTCATCGCCACCGGTGTAGGCAGTACCCGATGCGCTCGAGAGCTGTTGTATGAGCGGCTGGAAGACATCCGTGTCATAATTGGAGCGCTTGCCCTGCAGGACGGCTGCGAGGCGCTCGAAGCCCATCCCGGTGTCGATGTGCTGTGCGGGAAGGGGCTCGAGGGAACCGTCCGCCTTGCGCATGAACTGCATGAAGACCAGGTTCCAGATCTCGATGACCTGTGGATGGTCTTGGTTTACGAGGTCGGCACCGGGAATGGCAGCACGCTCCTCCTCGGTGCGGATGTCCACATGGATTTCACTGCAAGGACCACAGGGCCCCGTTTCCCCCATTTCCCAGAAGTTGTCCTTCTTGTCCGCCTTGAGGATGCGTTCCTCCGGCACATGCTTCAGCCAGATGTCGATGGCCTCTTGGTCCAGTGGCAGGCCGTCACCGGCATCGCCTTCGAAAACAGTGATATAAAGCCGGTCTTTATCGATGCCGTAGCGGTCGGTCAGGAGTTCCCACGCCCAATCGATGGCTTCTTGCTTGAAGTAATCTCCGAACGACCAGTTGCCGAGCATCTCGAACATGGTGTGGTGATAGGTGTCCACACCCACCTCTTCCAGATCGTTGTGCTTGCCACTGACGCGCAAGCATTTCTGTGTATCCGCAACCCGGGGAGACTTTGCAGGCCGGTTGCCCAGGAAGATGTCCTTGAAGGGGTTCATACCCGCATTCGTGAACATCAGCGTGGGGTCGTCCTTCAGTACCATCGGCGCGGAAGGCACGATGTCGTGCGCCTTTTCGCGGAAGAAATCGAGGAAGGTCTTGCGGATGGAGACAGCGTCCATGGGTCGGAATCCGGCACGTTGTTCACATGCCAATGTTGGTGGTAAAGTCTGTGAAAGCCACGGTTGCCGCGGGTTTCCGGTTGTGAAAGTAGGGACTTTCCTGTACTTTCGCACCGCGTTTTTTCACATGAAGAAGCATCATATCCGATTCAACCGTGAACAGCTGAGGACGGAAGCCATTCCGTACACGGCTTCGGATTATGTGCGCTGGTTCCTCATGCGGCTGGCGACCATCGCGGCCATTGCGGTGGTTTCGATCATGCTGTTCGATCAGTATTTCGAGAGTCCGAAGGACCGCCGACAACAGCGCCAGATTGCCTTTCTGGAGTCCCAGATGGCCCTGATGGAAAACAAGGTTCAAGGCATGGAGGGGGCCCTGTCCGAATTGACGGACCGGGACGAAGTGATCTACCGCAACATCTTTGGTGCGGAACCTTATCCCGAGCACCTGCGGAATCCCGGCATCGGTGGTTCCGACCGCTATGGTGACCTGCGGGGCCTCGAACAGAGCGACCAGGTGATTGCGCTGCGCGAGGAAATCGCGGAACTGGAGCGTCGGATGCTCGCCCAGGGAGAAAGCTTCAACCAACTCATCGACCTGTCCGAGAACAGGGAGGAGTTGTTGAAGAGCATTCCTGCGATCCAACCCGTCCGGAACAGCGACTTGAAGCGGATGGCCAGCGGTTACGGTTACCGGATCCACCCCATCTACAAGGTGCGGAAGATGCACTGGGGCATGGATTTCGCCGCCCCGACCGGAACGGAGATCTTCGCCACCGGAGACGGTGAGGTGGTCGAGGTGAAGAAGAAGTACAACGGCTATGGCCATCACATCCGCATCCGACATGGCTTCGGGTACGAAACCCTGTATGCCCACATGTCCAAGATCCTGGTCCGACGCGGCCAGCGGGTGGAACGGGGAGAGGTCATCGGCCTCGTGGGTTCCACGGGCACTTCCGTGGCACCACACCTGCACTATGAGGTCTTCAAGGAGGGCAAGCGGGTGAATCCCGCCCACTACTATTTCAACGACCTCTCACCCGAGCAATACGAGCGGTTGCTGGCGGCGTCGGAGGACGCCAACCAGAGCTTCGACTGAGGCACCGATTTGGCGCGCCACTCAGCCTTGCGCATCTTGCAAGGCCATGGCCACGAAGCGTTACTGGTCCATATCCGAAGTCGCCGGGAAATTCGGCGTCAACCAGTCGCTGCTGCGATATTGGGAAAAGGAGTTTCCGCTCCTCGACCCCAAGAAACAGGGCAGTGGAAAGCGCGCATACACGGCACGGGACATTGAGATCGTGACCGTGCTCCATGATCTCCTCAAGGAAAAAGGGTACACCATCGACGGTGCGAAGCGCCAGCTGAGGAAGGCCATCCGGGAGCGGCAGGACATGGAGGAATTGCGCAACCGCCTCGAGCACGCTCGTGCAGAATTGCTCCGGATTGCCGAAGATGTGGATCCGCAGGGGCAGGGCTGATTCCTTACAGTACCGCCTCCTTCTGCAGATATTCCCGAACGTATTCGTTCACCCCTTCCTCCAAGGTGGTCATTTCACGGTCGTAGCCCGCGGCACGTAGTTTTCCGAGGTCTGCTTCAGTGAAATACTGGTAGGTGTCCCGAATGTCTGCAGGGGTGTCGATGAATCCGATGTTGTAGGGTGCATCAAGCGCATCGAATGTGGCCCGGGTCAGGTCGAGGAAGGTCCGGGCCTTTCCTGAACCGAGGTTGTAGAGACCACTGTCCTTGCGGTGGTGCATGAGCCAATGGCAGACATCCACCACATCGCGCACATAGATGAAGTCGCGCAACTGCTCCCCATCGGAATAGCCGTCCCGGTGGCTTCGGAACAGCTTCATTTCCCCGCTGGCCTTGATCTGGTTGAAGGCGTGAAAGACCACGGAGGCCATGCGGCCCTTGTGGTATTCACCCGGGCCGTAGACGTTGAAGAACTTCAGGCCCGCCCAGAAATACGGTGCCCTTCCGGCGTCTGCCTCTGCGAGTGCCCACAGGTCGAATTGCTGCTTGCTGTCTCCATACGGATTGAGCGGCCGCAACCGCTCCACCCCGTCGTGGTCATCTGAATATCCATGCTCACCTCCACCATAGGTGGCCGCACTCGAAGCGTAGACGAGCGGCAACCCGAAACGTTGGCAAAGACGCCAGATTTCCTTGCTGTAATTGAGGTTCAATGCATCGAATACGGCCCGGTCCTGTTCGGTCGTGTCCGTTCTGGCACCGAGATGGAAGACGAATTGGACCTGTTCCTCATTGGCTTCGAGCCAAGCCGGAAATTCGGACCTGTCCACGCGCTCCGCACAAATCCGCTCTCCATGATTGCGCGCCTTGTCGGGCCTGTTGCCAAAGTCGTCCACCAGGACGAGATCGCGGAATCCTTCCTCGTTGAGGCGGGCCGCCAAGGCACTCCCAATGAACCCGGCGGCACCTGTGATGGTAATCATGGAGCGAAGGTAAATTCGCACCCCGCCACATGAAACACGTTTACGTCACCCGCCGCGCCCGATTCAATGCCGCCCACAAACTGTGGAACGACGACTGGTCGGATGAGCGCAACCTCGAGGTCTTCGGCAAGTGCGCCAATCCCAACTGGCACGGCCACAACTATGAGCTGCATGTGACCATCAAAGGGGTGCCGGCAGAGGACACGGGGTACTGCATGGACTTGAAGGTGCTGAGGGACATCATCAAGGAACATGTGGAGAATCCGCTCGACCACCGCAACCTCAACCTCGATGTGCCGTGGATGAAGGGCATCAAGACTTCCACGGAGAACCTCATCATCGCCATCTGGGAGCAGCTGGAAGGGCCCATCCAGGCTTCCGGATGTACGTTGCACCACATCCGGTTGTACGAGACGGAGAACAACTACGCCGACTACTACGGCGGGGAGTGAGGCCCGGTGAGGCCTTAACTTGCGGGCCATGGCGCTGTACAGACGCGAGGACCACTATGATGATGATGCCATCGGCTCCATGGCGGCCCGATACCGTGACGTCCTGTCCTCCATCGGGGAAGACCCGGAAAGAGAAGGATTGCTGAAGACACCGGAGCGGGCGGCGAAGGCCTTGGCCTTCCTGACGCAGGGGATGGGCCAGGACGCGGCCGGCATCCTGAAATCCGCCCTGTTCGAGGAGGAGTGTGAGGAGATGGTCCTCGTCAGGGACATCGAGGTCTTCTCGCTCTGCGAGCACCACATGCTGCCTTTCCTCGGCAAGGCCCATGTCGCCTATCTGCCCCAGGGGCGCATCACCGGGCTCAGCAAGATCCCGCGGGTGGTGGATGTGTACGCGCGCAGATTGCAGGTTCAGGAACGCCTCACGCGCCAAATCCGGGACTGCATACAGGACACCCTCGATCCGAGGGGTGTGGCTGTCGTGATCGAGGCACGCCACCTCTGCATGCAGATGAGGGGCGTGGAGAAGCAGCACAGCCTCACCACGACGAGTGCCTTTACGGGGGCATTTCTGAATGATCCCAAAACACGCAAGGAATTCATGCGATTGATTGATACGAAAGGGGCTTGATTTGGCGCGGATTGCCCAAATTCGCCCCATGTCGAATCAAGATCCTCCCCGCATCTTCGGCGGGAACAGAACTTCAGAGTATACCACCGGTGCCACGGCATTCGTCGCGGACGAGCGGGGATTCATGAATGCCGTGTTCGGTTGGATGGCGGCTGGCCTCTCCATCACGGGGGCCGTGGCCTGGTATTTCGCGAGCAGTGGCGCCATCATGATGCTGTTCTCCGAGACGGGGGGCATGAGCATGTTGGGGTGGGCGGTCATGCTCGCACCGCTCGCGTTCATACTGGCCATGAATTTCGGACTGCAACGGATGAGCGCTTCGACCTTGACGTTGTTGTTTGTCGCCTTCAGCGCCACCATGGGGGCCTCGCTCAGCAGCATTTTCCTCGTCTACTCGATGGGCAGCATTGCGCAGGTCTTCGGCATCACGGCGGGTACTTTCCTCGTAATGTCCATCGTGGGCTACACCACTTCCACGGACCTGAGCCGTTTCGGCAGCCTGTTGTTCATGGCCTTGATCGGCATCCTGATCGCCATGCTCGTCAACTGGTTCCTGGCATCGGCCGCATTGGATTACGCCATCTCCATCGCAGGGGTGCTCATCTTCACGGGACTCATCGCGTACGATACCCAGAAACTCAAGCGCATCGCGGCGGGGGTGGAATACGGCAGCGAGACAGGCAGGAAGTTGGCCCTGCTCGGCGCCACGAGTCTCTACCTCGACTTCATCAACCTCTTCCTGTTCCTGTTGCGCCTGCTTGGGCGCCGGGATTGAGTGTACCATTCAACATGAAAAAAGGCGGTCCACTTCAGGCCGCCTTTTTTCGTGCCGTTCCAACGGATCAGCGGATCATGAGCCGCTGTGACCAGATGCCGCGGCCTTCCAACTCCAGGGTCAGCACGTAGGCTCCGGCATTGAAGGGAGCGGCATCGAGGAAATACTTGCTCGGTCCGGCAGGAAAAATTCCGGTGTGAAGCAACGCCACGGCACGTCCGGTGGCATCGCGCAGCACCAAGCGGCCTTCTGTTGCTTGGCTCAATTCCACAGGAACACAGGTGATGGCGGAAGCAGGGTTTGGGAAGGCAGGTTGGAAACCGGCGAATTCTGCTACACCACCCATGCCGGACACCACGATTTCACCGACCCGGAACTGCCAGTAGCCTTCGGGCGCGGGCATGGGGCGCTCCTGCACCTTGCCGCTGATGGAGGTGCCCTCCACATAGTATTGGACCACGCTGTTTTCCTCCTGGGCGGGAATCTCGGCCGACCACATGTCGTCCATTCCCTGGACCATGCCGACTACGTTGTAGTCGACTGCACCTTCAAGCCGCCAGAAAAGCCGCGCGTTCTCGATGCCGGACCGGTGTTGGACCAATGCCTCAACCGGATAAGGGTTGGCCGTATCCTCCGTGTCATCAAGGGGCTGATGGCTGATCAGGAGAGGATCCTCCACTCCGACACTGTGGGTGATGCAGTGGATGGCACCACTCGCGGGGATGATCTGGTTGCAATTGATGCCGACCACGTTGTACCCGGGCATGGCATCCTCATAAATGGCCAAGGCCGTGGTATCGTACTCTTCGTAATAGGTGGGCACCAGGATGGTGTTGTTGACGAACACGGAATTGGTGTAGGTCATGTAGTCCCCGCCGTCGTCGGGATATCCGCCACCCCATCCCGGCTCCGGGGGTGAGGGGATGCGGATGACCTCGAACGGAGTGCCCCATTTGCTCGTGAAATTGGAGAGGACATATTCGAGGTTGGCTTCGATCTGGGGGCCGTCGGCCACTCCTTCCGGATACTCGGCCATCAGAATCGTCTCCTCGTCGAGCAGCTTCATGTGCATGTCGATGTGGTGGATGCCGTCATAGGGCAGCGTTTCCATGCGCACATAGGTATGCAGGCCCATGAAGTCCGCGAGGACGCCTTCGATGCCCTCGATGCTCTGGTCGGGGAATTGGGTGCCCCACCAAGTGCCTCCGCCCGAATTCTCCTCCACGATCAGGTCGGAGGCGAAGCCCATGCCGAAGCCGTCACTCATGAAGTTGCCACCCGTATTCATGAGGTCGTGTGGAGCCGCAGTGGTCTCATAGAGGGTGATGCCCATCTCGTCCGCGATCACCTGGGGAGACACGTCATCGTCCGGTCGTGGGCGGTTGTAGAGCCAATCCACGATGATGCGGTCGTCCACGCCATTGCCATACACGGTGTTGGGGCCATAGTCCCGGATCCACACCGAATTCAGCTCGGTCCCGAGGATGGTGATGTTGTCCAATGTGGCGGCGGGCCCTCCGCTGTTGCTGGACGTGATGTAGTCTTCTATGCCTGCGATTTCATCTTCTTCCGCGAGAATGAAGACCTCACATTCCTGGGCGGCATTGACGACGATTTGCTTCTCGATGGCATAGTATCCCTTCCAACCGACGCAGAGGATCTCGATTTCCTCCCATTCTGCCATGGTCCTCAGCCCATCGAATTCAGGCGGGGTGGTTTCACCACGGGTGGCAAACGCAGGGTATGGGTGGGCTTCATAGAAGACCGCCTCCCGCGGATCCACACCATGCGAAAGGGGGGAGTCGAAATTCTGGGCCCGCGATGTGTTCGTGAGCAGGAGGATGCCGATCAGGCCGAAGGAAACGGAGAAGAGGCGCTGGCGCATGTGAAGGGATTTCTGGGTGAAAGTTAACGCCGGCCCCAAACAAAAGGTGGCCCGGGGACACAGGGTCCAAGGGCCACCTTCGGGAAATGCAATCCTGAATCAGTCCATGCGGAACAGTACGGGCAGGGTGATGGTCGTCGAGATGGCCTTGCCCTCCTTGGTGGCGGGGGCCCAGTTCGGCATGGCCATGGCGGCCGCCACGGCAGCACTGTCGAGAGCAGGGTGCAGGGATTCCAGTACGTGTGCGTTGGTCACGGCACCGGTCTCCGAAATGGTGAATTCCACGAAGACTTTGCCTTCCACACCATCCGCCTTGGCGGATTCCGGATAGCTGACCTCACCGGCAATGAAGGACATCACGGCGGCGGCACCGCCCGGGAATTCGGCGGAAATGACTTCTGAGGAGGTGTCGGGGGCTTCATCCTGGGGAGCCTCGGCACCTTCGGCACAACCGGCGAGGAGCAAGCCGGCAAATGCTCCGGCGATGACGCCGGAAAGGGAGCGGGTGAATCGAATCATGTTCCGAAATTAGGGGAATCCCCTGCACATCAGATGCCCTGCAGCACGCGCAGCACCGATGCGGCGTCCACGGCATGCCCGCCTTCGAAGGTGTGGCGATGCAATCGGGCCTGTTCACCCCCGCCTTCGCACCAGAGTTGCTCCGATGTCCGGAACCCGGACTCCACATTGTCGATGTAGGGATCGGAAAGTCCCGCAATCAGATGCAGGTCGGGCGCCGACTTCAGTGCGGTCATTTCTCCGGGGAGGTCGGGAGGAATGACGCCGCTGTGGGCGATGGCGCCTTGCCAGCTGTCCGCCCCGCGCGCTCCCAGTGCCATCCAGCGCATGGCCGTCGCCACGCCCTGGGAGAATCCGAGCATGACTTCCGGTCCGTCACCGGCATGCCCCAAGGCGGAGCGCAGTTTGTCGAGATACAAGACATAGTCCTGGATGTCCAGCAGCCGGTCTTCGCGGGTCATCCAGCTGGCACCGACCCTGCCTTCGGTGCCCTGCAGATAGAACCTGTGTCCACCCTCCGGTGCCACCACCCGCCAACCTGCATCAGCCAACGGCTGGAATTTCCGGATGAAATACTCGGCCAGTTGACCATAGCCATGAAGCGCATAGAGGGTACCGGTTCGGGTGGGCCCATCCGGCCCAAGGGTCCAATAGCGCGCCGTGCGCGTCACTTCTAGGTGGGCGGACTCCGCGCGGTCGGTCATCACCAGGTCAAATCGAGGTTGGCCGATCCGAATGCGGGACAGAATAAGGAATCGACGAACAATCCATCCGGTTGTCCGACCAAGGCCACGTCCAGATCTGCGCCCCAGGTCATCCACCGGTTGCCATGCATCAGGCATGACCATGCCGAATCGGCGCCGATGCCTGCGAGCACGACCTGTGACGTCGGGCAACACTCACACGGGAAATCCTCTCCGAGGTTGAAGCGCATCATGTCGGTCGAATCCTCGGGGGCCACGCTGGAGAGGGAGACATGCAGGGTGCACACTGCATGCAGCCCCACTTCCAAAGGGTAGGCTTCATTCGGGTACAGGTCTTCGGGATCGAGGGTGCCGGCCGAGGCGAAGTGGTTTTCAGCCGCCGCTGTCCACCGCAGGGAATAGCTGCTCTTCCGGGGAAACACCACCGAGAACCGGCCGATGGCATCCGAAGTCGCCTCAGCCACGACCATTTCAGCCTGCAGTGCCCCATCCTCCACGGCACGCTCGTACAGGATGAACTCCGTGTCCTCCAATTCCACGCGATCGGGCAAAGTCAAGGCCTGCCCATCGATGCGCAACGCCATGCCTTCCGTGCGCCGCTCACATCCGCAGAACAAGAGACAACAGACACCAAGGGCAAGCCGCGTGCTCATCCCAGGACCTCGAGTTTGGCGAATTTGAGCAACAGCTGCTTCTGTCCTGCCGAGGGGAAGAAGACCGTGGCCTTGACGTTGGGGGCCTCTCCTTCCAGCTTGAGCACCTTGCCTTTTCCGAACCGCGCGTGCTTCACCTCGACACCGGCCGCAATGCCACCCACCGTTGCTGTGGTTCCGGCCGCAGAGGCAACATCCGCACGGGTGGCGTCCGAGACCTTTCGCATGCCCGGCCGCGGAGGTGCACCACCGGTCGGCCGACCGGAGGGCATGGACTTGTAGAATGTGCTCCGAGCCGCATTGAAATCGAAGGGCTCCGATCTCCGGGCATCGACCACAGGGAGGTTGAGGTATTGTTCATCCACCTCCTCGATGAACCTGGACGGCTCGTTCTGCATCAGTTGCCCCCAGCGATAGCGCGTCAGGGCATAGCTCAAGGTGGCCTTTTTTTCAGCCCGGGTCAGCGCGACATAGAACAGCCTTCGTTCCTCCTCCAGCTCTTCCCGGGTATTGAGGGCCATCTGACTTGGAAAGAGGTTTTCTTCGAGACCTACGATATATACATGTGGGAATTCAAGTCCCTTGGCGGCGTGTATGGTCATCAATGAGACCTTGTTGTCGTCCCCGTCGTCCTGATCGGCATCCGTGAGCAGGGCCACGTCGAGCAGGAAATCACCAAGGGTGCGGATGGCTTCCGGATTGACTGGATCCGCCTGCTCCGAAAATTCCTTCATGCCCGCCAGGAGTTCTTCGACATTCTCATAGCGCGCTACACCTTCCGGGGTCTTGTCCTTGTGCAGCTCGCGGAGCAGACCGGTGTGCTGCGCGATGTGGTGGCCCAGATCAAAGGCCGTCGCCGTCTCCAGTCGGGTGGCAAAACCCTCGATCATGGTGGCGAAGTCTTGAAGCTTGCCCCAGGCGGCACCTTTGAGGTCGGCCGGCTTGCGCATCGGATCCTTGAGCACCTCCCAGAGCGAGCATTCGTGATGGGCGGCAGCCACGGTCAACCGGTCCATGGTCGTTTTGCCGATGCCCCGTGCCGGGTAGTTCACCACACGCTTGAATCCCTCATCATCCGAGGGGTTGGCCACAAGTCTGTAGTAGGAGATGAGGTCCTTGATCTCTTTGCGTTGGTAGAAGCTCAGACCACCATATATACGGTAGGGCACATTGCGCTTTCGAAGTTGCTCCTCGAAGGCGCGGCTTTGGGCGTTGGTGCGATACAGGATGGCGAAGTCCTTGTTCTCCGCCTGTTCGCGGGACCGCGTCGTCAGGATGGCGTCCGCAACGAATCCGCCTTCATCATTGTCGCTCAGCGCGCGGTGCACGTCGATTTTTTCCCCGGCATCATTGCCTGTCCAGACTTCTTTTCGGATCTGGTCCTGGTTCTTCGCGATGACCGTATTCGCCGCCTCCACGATGTTCTTCGTACTCCGATAGTTCTGCTCAAGCTTATAGACCACGCAGTCCGGATAGTCCCGCTGGAAATTGAGGATGTTCTGGATGTTCGCGCCGCGGAAGCTGTAGATGCTCTGCGCATCATCCCCGACAACACACACATTTTCACGGGCGGCACCGAGCTGCCGGATGATCATGTACTGGGCGAAGTTGGTGTCCTGATACTCATCGACCAGGATGAAGGCGAATTTCTGCTGGTACTTGTGGAGCAGGTCCGGAAAGTCGCGCAACAGCACATTCGTCTTGAAGAGAAGGTCGTCGAAGTCCATCGCACCCGATCGCTGGAGCCGGGCATCATAGCGGGCATAGATTTCTGCGATGCGGGGCCGGCCTGCTTGCTGGTCTTCTCCGACGATATCGGGATTGCGGGCGTAGTCCTGCGGGCCGATGAGGTTGTTCTTGGCCCCTGAGATCCTTCCATGGATGGAGCTGGGCTTGTACAGCTTGTCGTCCAACCCCAGTCCCTTGATGACGTCCTTGACTACGCTGCGGCTGTCCTGGGTGTCGTAGATGGTGAAGTTGGAGGGGTAATTGATCCGCTCGCTCTCGATGCGCAGGATGCGGGCGAAGACGCTGTGGAACGTACCCATCCAGATATTGCGTGACTCGGCGTCCCCGAGAATGCGACCGATGCGCTCCTTCATCTCCCGGGCCGCCTTGTTCGTGAAGGTCAGCGACAGGATGGTGAAGGGGTCGACACCCTGGTCGATCAGGTGGGCGATGCGGTGGGTCAGCACACGGGTCTTCCCGGAACCGGCGCCCGCGACCACCATCATGGGGCCTTCCACATGGCCGGCTGCTGCCTTCTGCGCCTCGTTCAATCCTTCCAGCATCTGCATTTTTCAAATGTAGCGGACTTGGCTTCCAACACATTGCCTCACATGCACCTCCTCGGGTGAAATGAACTGCACAATTACATGTTGGAATTCCCGGCATTTCACGTAGTTTTGCACCCCCGTTGAAAAATGGGGCAGGGGCTTATTTGTCCCTGATTGATTGAAAACGACGCCATTAACAAGCAATGCCGACGATCCAACAGTTGATCCGCAAAGGCCGCACGGATAAGGTGTATACCTCCAAGTCCGCCGCGCTCGACTCATGCCCCCAGCGCAGGGGTGTGTGTGTCCGGGTCTACACCACCACGCCGAAGAAGCCGAATTCCGCGATGCGGAAAGTCGCCCGTGTGCGCCTGACCAACGGAAACGAGGTCAATGCCTACATCGGTGGAGAAGGACACAACCTCCAGGAGCACAGCATTGTGCTGGTTCGTGGTGGACGTGTGAAGGACCTGCCGGGTGTCCGCTACCACATCGTGCGTGGCGCCCTCGACACCGCAGGAGTTGAAGGCCGCAACCAGCGTCGTTCGAAGTACGGAACCAAGCGCCCCAAGAAGTAATCTGACATGCGCCGTAGACAAGCAAAAAAGCATCCGCTGATTCCGGACCCCCGGTTCAACGATACTGACGTCACGTATTTCGTGAACAACCTGATGCTGAAGGGAAAGAAGAACACTGCCTTTGACATCTTCTATTCTGCAATCGACAAGGTGACGGAGCGCACGGGAGAAGATGGCCTCGAGCAATGGAAGCAAGCGGTGGATGCCGTGACCCCCAATGTCGAGGTGCGCAGCCGCCGTGTGGGAGGTGCCACCTTCCAGATTCCCCAACCCATCAGGGACAGCCGCAAGCGCAGCATGGCTGTAAAGTGGATCATCAGCTACGCCCGCCTCCGCAATGAGAAGACCATGGCGGACCGCCTGGCTGCAGAAATCATCGCAGCGAACAAGGGTGAAGGCGCCACCTTCAAGAAGAAGGAAGACACCCACCGGATGGCTGAAGCCAACAAGGCTTTCTCCCACTTCCGATTCTGACCAAGACAACCTCCCACCACACCACCTCCGAAATCATGTCCAAGAGGGACCTCAATTTCACGCGCAACATTGGCATCATGGCCCACGTCGATGCTGGCAAGACCACCACGACGGAGCGCATCCTGTATTACACGGGCATCTCCCACAAGATTGGCGAGGTGCACGATGGTGCAGCGACCATGGACTGGATGGAGCAGGAGCAGGAGCGCGGCATCACCATCACGTCCGCTGCCACCACCTGTTTCTGGAAGTTCGAAGACCAGGACTACCGGATCAACATCATCGACACTCCAGGCCACGTGGACTTCACCGTGGAGGTGGAGCGTTCACTGCGCGTCCTTGACGGAGCGGTGGGACTCTTCTGCGCCGTGTCCGGTGTGGAACCCCAATCCGAGACGAACTGGGGCCTCGCTGACAAGTACAAGGTGCCCCGCATCGGTTTCGTCAACAAGATGGACCGCTCCGGAGCCGACTTCTTCAATGTTCTCGAGCAGATCCGCGACATGCTCGGAGCCAACCCGGTTCCCCTCCAGGTGCCCATCGGTGCAGAGGATGACTTCAAGGGTGTAATTGACCTCTTGACAGGAAAGGCCATGGTGTGGAACGAGGATGACAAGGGCATGACGTTCACCGAAGTTCCGGTTCCCGATGACCTCGTGGACACTGTAGCCGAGTACCGTGAGAAGCTCGTTGAGGCTGTTGCCGAGCAGGACGATACCCTCATGGAGAAGTTCTTCGAGGACCCCGACAGCATCACCGAAGCCGAGATGGTGGAAGCCATCCGCAAGGCGACCATCGCCATGGACATCACCCCGATGCTCTGCGGTTCCGCCTTCAAGAACAAGGGCGTACAGACGATGCTCGATGCGGTGATGCGTTACCTCCCGTCTCCTTACGACATCGGTGAAATCGTCGGCATGAACCCCGACGACGAGGAAGAGCAGGTGATCCGCCACAGCGATCCGGACGAGCCTTTCTCCGGCCTCGCCTTCAAGATTGCCACTGACCCGTTCGTGGGCCGACTCTGCTTCGTGCGCGCCTACTCCGGTATCCTGCCCGCAGGCTCTTACGTCAAGAACACCCGTTCGGACAAGAAGGAGCGGATCAGCCGCATCTTCCAGATGCACTCCAACAAGCAGAATCCGATTGACCAGCTCGAGGCCGGTGACATCGGTGCCGTGGTGGGCTTCAAGGACATCCGCACGGGCGATACGCTCTGTGCTGAGGGCCACCCCATCACCCTGGAGAGCATGACCTTCCCCGATCCTGTGATCGGCATTGCCATCGAGCCGAAGTCCCAAGCGGATATCGACAAGCTCGGCAATGGCTTGGCCAAGCTTTCCGAGGAGGATCCGACCTTCCGCGTCCACACCGACGAGGACAGCGGTCAGACGGTCATTTCCGGTATGGGTGAGCTCCACTTGGATGTTCTGGTCGACCGCCTCAAGCGCGAATTCAAGGTTGAGTGCAACCAGGGCCAACCCCAGGTAGCTTACAAGGAGGCCATCTTCGGTGAAGTCCAGCACCGTGAGGTCTACAAGAAGCAGTCAGGTGGTCGCGGTAAGTTCGCCGACATCATCGTCAAGATTGGTCCGTCTCCGAATCCGGAGGAGGAAGGCCTTGTGTTCTCGAATTCCGTGAAGGGTGGAAACGTACCCAAGGAATTCGTCCCCTCTGTGGAGAAGGGTTTCAAGGATGCCATGGTGACCGGTGTCCTCGCGGGCTACCCCATGGACAGCATGTCGGTCGAGCTGCTGGATGGTTCTTTCCACGCGGTGGACTCCGACCAGCTTTCCTTCGAGCTTGCCGCCAAGATGGCCTACCGCAACGCCATCAAGAGCTGCAACCCCAAGATTCTCGAGCCCATCATGTCCCTGGAGGTCCGTACCCCCGAGGAAAACATGGGTGACGTCATCGGTGACTTGAACAAGCGCCGGGGCATGGTCGAGGGAACCGACGAGCGCGGTGGCAAGACGGTCATCAAGGCTAAGGTGCCGCTGAGCGAGATGTTCGGCTACGTGACGGATCTGCGCACGCTGACTTCCGGACGTGCGGACAGCAGCATGACGTTCAGCCACTATTCAGAAGCCCCGAACAACGTGTCCGAGGCCGTCATCGCCGAAGCCCAAGGCAAGTAATAGAATCAGAGATGGCGCAGAAAATCCGCATCAAGCTGAAGAGCTACGACCACAATCTGGTCGACAAGTCCGCAGAGAAGATCGTGAAGACGGTCAAGTCCACCGGAGCTGTCGTCAGTGGTCCGATTCCGCTCCCCACCCACCAGCGCATCTACACTGTGCTGCGTTCACCCCACGTGAACAAGAAGTCCCGTGAGCAGTTCGAGCTCAGCTCTTACAAGCGCTTGCTGGACATCTACAGCAATTCTTCCGCTACGGTTGACGCGCTCATGCGCCTCGAGTTGCCGAGCGGTGTCGAAGTTGAAATCAAAGTCTGACGGACATGCCTGGATTGATTGGAAAGAAAGTCGGAATGACCAGCATGTTCAGTGAGGAGGGCAAGAACCTCCCCTGTACGGTGCTCGAGGTGGGCCCCTGTGTGGTGACCCAGGTCAAGACTGCGGACAAGGACGGGTATGATGCTGTCCAGGTCGGATTCGGTGACCGCAAGGAGAGCCGGACCACAAAGGCCATGGCCGGTCACTTCAAAAAGGCCGGTGTGCATGCGAAGCAGCACATCGCTGAATTTGTCGGATACGGTCAGGAGTACAACCCCGGTGATGAGGTGAAGCTCGAAGACGTATTTGCCGAGGGTGAGTATGTCTCCGTGGTGGGCACGAGCAAGGGCCGTGGCTTCCAGGGTGTCGTCCGCCGCCATGGCTTTGCCGGTGTCGGTCAGGCCACCCATGGTCAGCACAACCGCATGCGTGCTCCCGGATCCATCGGTGCCGCATCCACTCCGGCGCGCGTCTACAAGGGCATGCGCATGGCGGGCCAGATGGGCAACGGCCAAGTGACCATCGAAAACCTGCAGGTCCTCAAGGTCATGGCCGAGGAAGGCCTCCTCGTCGTGAAAGGCGCCGTCCCCGGACACAAGGGCGCCACTGTCATCGTTCGCAAGCCCCAAGCCTAAGCCATGAAAGTCGACGTCTACAACACCGAAGGCAAGAAGACCTCCAGCAAGGAGCTCGACAAGGAGGTGTTCGGCATCGAGCCGAATGACCACGCCATCTACCTCGACGTGAAGCGCTATCTCGCTGCTCAGCGTCAGGGAACGCACAAGGCCAAGGAGCGCGCCGAAGTCAAGGGTTCAACCCGCAAGATCAAGCGTCAGAAGGGTACGGGGGGTGCCCGTGCAGGATCCTTGAAGAATCCTCTTTTCGTGGGTGGTGGTACCGTATTTGGACCCCGTCCCCGGAAGTATGACATCAAGCTCAACAAGAAGGTGACCAAGCTGGCCCGCAAGAGCGCCCTGGCCTACAAGGCGCAGGAGAAGGGAGGCATCCGCATCGTCAAGGGATTGTCCATGGAGGCGCCCAAGACCAAGGATCTCCTGAGCACCTTCGGCAAGCTCGGCCTTGCCGACCAGAAGACCCTTGTGGTCGTGCCCGAGCAGAGCCGTGGACTCTACCTCAGCAGCCGGAATCTTCCCAAGCACAGGGTCATGACCGCCGGCGATCTGAGCACCTATGACATCATGAATTGCCAGAACCTCGTCTTCGTGGACAACGCCCACGAGGTCATCGCTGGCATCCTCAACGCCTGAGCCATGAAGAACATCCTCATCAAGCCGTTGATCACCGAGAAGATGACCGCCGAGAGCGAGCGCATCAACGCCTACGGGTTCGTGGTGAACGACGACGCCAACAAGGCGGAGATCAAGAGCGCGGTCGAGCAGACCTACGGCGTGACCGTCGCCGGTGTGCGGACGATGCGTGTCGATGGAAAGGTGCGCAGCCGCTTCACCCGGACGGGGGTCCTTCGAGGCCGCTCCGAGTGTTACAAGAAAGCCATCGTCCGACTCGTGGACGGTGATTCCATCGACTTCTACGAGAACATCTAAGGGAAACATGGCAGTACGCAAGTTCAACCCGATCACCCCCGGCATGCGGCACAAGGTGTTGTCCAAGTTTGACAACATCACCACCGACAAGCCGCACAAGCCGTTGCTGGAACCGCTCAAGAAGCGCGGAGGCCGGAACAACGACGGCAAGATGACCATGCGCTATCGCGGTGGCGGTCACAAGCGGATGTACCGCGTGATCGATTTCAAGCGCGACAAGCATGGCATGGCTGCCGAGGTGCTGACCATCGAATATGATCCGAACCGCAGTGCACGCATCGCCCTTGTCGAGTATAAGGATGGCGAGAAGCGTTACATCGTGGCTCCGGAGGGGCTCCAGGTCGGCCAGAAGATCATGAGCGGCGAGAAGGCCGCACCCGAGGTGGGCAATACCCTCTTCCTCGCGGACATTCCGCTGGGTACCATGATCCACAACATCGAACTGCACCCCGGTCGTGGCGCCAACATCGCCCGTTCCGCCGGAGCTTCCGCACAGCTCAAGGCCCGTGATGGCAAGTATGCCATCATCGCCCTGCCGAGCGGTGAGGTGCGCATGATCCTGACCACCTGTCTCGCCACCATCGGCATGGTGGGGAACAGCGAGCACAACCAGCAAGTGTCCGGTAAGGCCGGTCGCAGCCGTTGGTTGGGTCGCCGTCCCCGTGTCCGTGGTGTGGTGATGAACCCGATCGATCACCCGATGGGTGGTGGTGAGGGCCGAAATGCCGGTGGTCACCCCCGCAGCCGTAACGGCATGCCTGCCAAGGGTTACAAGACCCGTGACAAGCAAAAGCAATCGTCCAAGTACATCATCGAACGCCGCAAGAAGTAAGCCATGGCACGTTCGCTCAAGAAACCCCCATTCGTCCACTACAAGCTGTTGCAGCGTGTAGAGGCCATGCAGGAAAGCGGCAAGAAGTCGGTCATCAAGACCTGGAGCCGCGCCAGCATGATCACGCCGGAATTCGTCGGCCTGACCATCGCCGTGCACAACGGCCGCCAGTTCATCCCGGTGT
>CAXQGL010000060.1:0-147789 GCA_964223495.1 Candidatus Nitrosopumilus sp.
TTTGTACCCGGAGTGGGAATCGAACCCACACTCCAAAGGAACGCGAGTTTGAGTCGCGCGCGTCTACCAATTCCGCCATCCGGGCAAGGAGGAGCGCGAATTTAACCCATGTCTCCCGAAACCAAAGGCAAGGTCACCCTGAACGTCGTCCCTTGTCCCTCCTCACTTCTGAGGATGACAATCTGGCCTCCGTGATACTCCCGAACAATCCTCCGAACCAAGCTCAATCCGAGGCCCCATCCGCGCGCCTTCGTACTGAAGCCCGGGTCGAATACCTGACGCTGGACCCGACGGGACATGCCTTTCCCGGTATCCTCTACATCCAACATGATCTGCCCGCCTTCTTCCGTCAAATTCAACCTCAATCGGCCCACACCTTCCATCGCATCCACGGCATTCTTGGTCAAATTCTCCAATACCCAGCCGAACAATGCTGGATTGATGGCCACCATCACGGGTGACTTGGGGATGCCAATGTCGAACTCCACCCCTTTCGGCATCCGGGGTTGCAGATAGGCCATGGTGTCTCCGATGAATGCGCCGACATCCGCAGGAGCCAACTCCGGGTCCGATCCAATCTTGGAGAACCGGTCCGTCACCGTGCGCAACCGATCGAGGTCTTTGCCCAATTCGTGGAGCACGGACTCATCCACGCCTTCATTGCGCAGGACCTCCACCCAGGCCAACAGGGCGGACAATGGCGTCCCCAGTTGGTGGGCCGTCTCCTTGGCCATTCCGGCCCACACCCTGTTCTGCTCGGAGCGCCTGAATGCACTGAAGGTCGAGTACGCCAGCAACAGGAATCCTCCGATGATGAGCAATTGCACCACCGGAAACAGCCTCAGCTGCTTCAGGACCAGCGACTCATCATACAGGATCCACCGACGTTCAGCATCGGGAAGGTCCAATGCGATGGGTGGATTGACCACGACCAGGCGTCGGATCAGTGCAGATGTATCCTGCAGGTCGTCCTCCTCGAAACGGTCCGCCCTCAGGATGTGGCTGAGTGAAGAGTCCGCAAGCAGCACGGGTATGGATGCGGAGTTGAGTACGGTTTCAGAAATGAACGAATGGATGATGTCGTCCATGACCGCCTGCAGGTCCCGGAACCGGTTGCTCTGGTCATAATACAGAGTCAACCCCTGCTCGAAGGAAATCACCGAGCCCCTGGACTCCATCGCGTCCCTCAACGAATCCAGCTGGTCGGGTGAGCGCATCGACGGGTCGACATTGATGTCGGCCTGGAGCTTCCCATCCTTGTAGACCAGCACCGGTATGGTCCGGTTGGTCTGGATGAAGCTGGTCACAAAAGTCAGGTCGATGGGTGCCCCGGGATCCGCACCTTGGATGATGCGGTACGCCTTGCCCGTCAAGTCCGCCTTCTCCCGTTCCTCATCGCGCAATGCGCTGAACAGGTCCTCGGTATATCCGACCAATTGCGCCCGCTGCACGATGGCCTCCGACCAAAGCTCCACCTTGCGTTGCTCTTCTTCACGCAGCGTCCTTGCGATGTTGCCGCTCGACCAGAGGGTCAAAGCCACAATGGCAGCAGCACCCAAGAGCAGGATGAGCCGGGAATATTGTTTGTTGTTGATGTGCACGTGGACGCTCTTCAGGCTACCCTGATGTGACGCTCAATGTATTGGGGCAAGCCAAATGCCCAACTCCAACACAACACAAGAAATTGCAACCGGGGAAATGAAAAACGTCGACCGAAGTCGACGTTTTATGACCATTAGCTGAAGACAGAGGTCCAATTTGGTTAAGCTCCCACCGATAGTTTCATCCATCGTTCGCGGGACCGCCAAGATACAAAATATTAACGTTCGACCACCAACAACTTGTATTCGTCTTTGAATTAAGGCGAAAAATCTTCTTTGTCATCCACGAATTCCGGCCTTTTCGCCCTTCGGCTTACTCCGGAATCGTCTCCTTGCTCAGTGCGCAACACCTGCATTCCCTGAATTGCAGATGCCGAATCCAACCGGGAATCATTTCCTGCGGACCCCCGGACGAGGTTCTTCAACCTTTCCATGGCATTGCGCCGTTCCTCCCGCCTGTGGTCCTGATGGGCAGACCGGTCATATCCGAACTCGGGCGCCTCCAAAGTGCCGCCGATGGACAGGAAAAACCGGTGGCCCAGACCGTCGTCTTCCGTCACGCCGAATTCATCTTCGTTCGACTTCAAATCCCGGAGGGCGAAATCCAAGGTGTAGTCCATACCTCCGGATAAACTCTGCCAACCGGAAATCCCCACATCCATCGCATCGGATACCACTTCGGTCGGTTCCACGGTGAAGACACCTCGCTCCAACACCACTCGAGTATCCACAGGATTGAAACGCACCCTCCGAAGCCTGCGTCTCAAGTCATTCGCATCTGCCAACAGACGGTACTTCCCCTCTTGTTCCAATGTCTCGGGAATGCGCTGCAGCAAATCAAAATCAATGAGCTCACACTCCTCAAGCCGGACGGATAATGCCGTCTCCCACGCCATTTCCTCTAAATCATTGAAACGGTAGGTCAAATCCCCTTCCGCCCAGGCCCTACCCCGAACATGAACCGGCAAAAGGGTCGTCTGTCCCATCCCTTCCGTGCCCACCAACAATTCGGCGACATCCACATCCATCATGCGCCCATCGAATCGGACCGCATTCCGATCCCATGATCCTGTGGTTTCAACCGACCCTCCAAATACACCACACTCCATCTCCTCAATGCGACCCTGTCCCGTATTGGGGTTGAATTCACCCTTCGCCATCATAACGGAGGCTGTCAAGGCATTCCACTCCACCTGATCGACCTTGACATTCCAGTGCACCCCATCCGGCATGAACCCGGAGCGAGACCCGTTCCGGGACGCGTCCAACCCCATCAGTGCCTGCTCGAGAACGGGAACATCCAAACGCCCCAATCCAGCATCGATTTCCCACACGCCCTGCCCCGCATCACGGCACTCCAACTTTCCGTCGAATCCAGGCCCTTTCAATTCGCCGACACTGAGTGACCACGAATCCGGATGGGCGTCGACCCGGGCATCGACCATTTCCCAGAGGCAATCCGCACCTTCGCACCCCTTCTCCTGAAGAAAAACAGCATCCAGCCTTGCGTCTCCGGAACCACCCGACCAACGCCACTGGCCATCACGTCCTTCATCGAAATCGACATCCAGGGTCAATCCCAATTGTCCCCCTTCCTGCAAAGTCAAGCCTTCGGGCAACAGGCCCTGCATCACCGGAAACACCATCACGCCAGCTGGCCGCACCAACGCTTCGCCCTTCAGTGACACCACCGCTTTCCCATCACGCTCAATCCAATTGCCGGAACTCATGAATTCCCCCCCGGCCAACCGGCCCTTCACATCATTCCAATCCACCTGCCAGCCTTTCCGAACCGAAAACACCGCTGCAGCACCGCTCATACCACTCACCGCAAGATCCTCCTGACGGATGCCGGCCCCCTCGACCTGCGCACGGACAGCCCATTCACCAGACCAGTTGTTTCCATCAGGGCCAGACCAATCTCCCTTGGAATCAGCACGGCCGACCACGACATCCACTTTCGCCTTGCCCGACCATTTCGACCCTTTGATCCCGTCCACCATCAGGTGCGGCGGAAGCAACCGGGAGAGCGCATCCACATCGGCCTTCCCCAATGAGAGGGTCATCGCAAAACCACCTTCATCCGACAATTGCACACCACAGGGAATTTCCGTGCCATGGGTGCCCACCAGACCGTCTTCCATCACGACACTCACGCCATCCCCTGACCACACGAGTCCGATACTCGAAGTCAATTCAATTCCGGTCACCCACTGGAAACCGGAGGCCTCGAGGTCGACGGCCTCAAGGTCAATCCGTCCTTCACACACCCAAGGACCATCCGTACCATCGCGGTGCACCCGCAAACCGACATCGCGACACGAACCGCTCCAGACCATTGGCTCATTCGCATCCGCCGCCCACCAGTTTCCAGTCGTGCTCACCCCTTCAAGTCTCACGACATCAATGCCCCAGTCCACCCCATCCTCATTGGTTTCACCCGCACGCCAGAACTCCCAATTCACCGCTCCGTTCCTTTGTCTTTCAACCGCAATGAAGCCGTCGGATGCCCGCGCCTCCACCGCATGAAAGCGACCGCCGAGCAGGGCACGCCATCCAAAGACCACCCCGATTTCATCCATCTCCATGAATGGGTCTCCATCCTTCAGGGCATCTTCGATCCAAACCTGGTGCAAAACCACCTCCACATTGGGCCAAGTCTTCCGGATAGACAACGAAACGGATCCAATCCTCACGTCCTTGGCCAAATGCGGTTGTATCGCCTCCAGAACACGCTGCTCCAACCCTTGGGCCTGACGCCACAGAGCCCCGGTCAACAACAGTCCAGTCAGCAGCACTCCCCATGCGGCCCAGGCAAAGCCTCGGCGCCACCCCGGCATGGTGCGGCGCCCCTTCCTGTCAAGGCGGGCCTCCATTTTTCCGGATGGGTTTCGTGATCGCTCCATTCGCCAAGATGAAATTACCGGCTCCTGTGGGCGGTCCACAGGATGACGTTGAACCAACGTGAACACCAACGGTTGGATTATGGAGTACCGTTCCCAAATTCAACCACTCCAGTTTCATTCCCCAGCCATGGACAAGCGAACATTTCTGAAGATGAGCGGCCTCGCCGGCGCAGGTCTCGTCACCGTTCCCCTCGTTTCAACCCTCGTTGGTTGTGGAAACGGTCCGGTTCAGGATGAAAACCCGAGCGACAGAAAACCGGAGGGTGGTGCATTCAGTCTGCCCGAACTGGGGTTCGCACACGAAGCCTTGGAGCCGGCGGTGGACAGGTTGACCATGCGCATCCACCATGGCAAGCACCATGCCGGATATGTCCGAAAATTGAATGCCGCCCTGGAAGGGCACGCCCTTTCCGGCGCTTCCCTCGAGGACATACTCGCCAAGATCGCGCCGGGCGACACCGCCCTGCGCAACAATGGTGGTGGCCATTTCAATCACGCACTGTTCTGGACTGTCCTGACGCCGGGAGAAGATGCGCAACCTACCGGAGTCCTTGCAGAGCGGATCAACGCCTCCTTCGACAACCAGGAAAATCTGCTGAAGGCGCTCACCGCTGCTGCCAGCGGCCGGTTCGGATCAGGGTGGGCATGGTTGGTACAGGACACGAATGACCCCGACCGTCTGTTCGTTGCCTCAACGCCCAATCAGGACAATCCCCTCATGACGGGAATCGTGGACCCGAGTGCACAAGGACGTCCCCTGCTGGGCATCGATGTCTGGGAACACGCTTACTACCTCAATTATCAGAACCGCAGGACCGATTACGTCGCCGCACTGCTCGAAAAGATCAATTGGACGGCAGTATCCCGGTTGATGGCCTGACCAAACCCCCTTTCGGAAGCGGACAGGGCTCGCCTGAGAAATCAAAAAGCCCTTCTTGGAGCATCGCCTTGAATTCCTTGGCCGTCGGGCTCACCAGCGTGTATTTGTATCCGGGCGTCCCATCGGACCTTTTCTGATCCATTCCCCGCTCGAGCATCACTTGCACGCGGGCCAGAGATTCATCATGGCCTTTCATCTCGCCCATCGTGAAGGCCCCATCCTCCTTCTTGAAAACCAACACCTCCCAATGGCCGGTCTCCACAACAGGGCGACTGAACACCAGGTGTCCGGCCATTTTTCGCAACAGAAAATCCTCACCGTTCACCAACACCTCGTCCCCCAGCAACACCGTGTCCTTTCCGATGACATAATCGACGTCATCGTCCGCAATCGTTCCACGGAATGCACCCGGAATATTGGGCAGGTTCATCCTGTTCGGCGGCATGGGGCCATCAAATTGAACCTCGGGGTTGCAGCTTGACAGTGCCAACGCCAAACCCAACGTGGCAATCAATGGTCTTGTGATCATGAATCAAGAAATCAAAAGGGCGGCCAATCCGGCCACTGTGCAGTAAACGGCAAATCCGTTGAAACCATTGCGTTTCACCAGGGCAATCATGGTCTTGCACGCCCACCACCCACTGATGAAAGCCGCTATGGCGGCCAACCCGAGGGCAATCGGGGATACGGGCGTTTCCGCCGCCAAAGCCGGGTCCATCAAATCCAGGACCTCCAACGCAGTGGCGCCCAGAATGGGAGGCAACACCATGAGGAAACTGAACCGCGCCGCTTCCTCCCGCCCAACACCAAGCAAAAGTGCCGTGGAAATTGTGGCCCCGCTTCTACTGATGCCCGGCAGCACGGCGACCGCTTGAGCACAACCGATGACCAATGCTTGGATCGGACCGACAGCAGCTCAGGAGCGCCCGCGCCTCTGGGCCCAGAACAACATGGCGGCGGTCACCAGCAGCGCCGCACCCACGGCGGTGAGGGAGCCGTCCAGCCTCGCCTCGATCTCATCCATGAACAAGACGTAGACAAAGGCCAAAGGCACCATCGAAAGCAACACCAGACCGGCAAATCGGCGGGATTCGCGGCCTTGAGCCCCGGATCGGGCCAGCCCTGTCACCAACCCCAAGATGTCCTTCCGAAAGACCACAATCGTGCTCAGGGCGGTGGCCCCATGCACCACCACGCTGAAGGCCAGCCCCCCCTCGTCAATGCCGAGGAGCGCTTTACCCAACTCCAGATGACCCGAGCTGCTGACCGGGAGAAACTCCGTCAGCCCTTGTACGATGCCCAGCAGGATCGCTTCCCAGAGTTCCATCAGGAGCCCGAAGCCTCAGAAGGGAATCGCTTGAGGATGCTGTAGAAAATGACGCCGTACCCCATCATCACGGTGAGGGGTGCGATGGTGATCCGACGCGCACTGAAGATGGCTTCGGAAAATTCATTGGGATCTTCGACCCCGCCACCGCTCATGAGCAGATATCCCACGACGAGCAAAACAATGCCGAGCAGGAAGAAGAGGTAATTCCGGCGCTCGAAAGGGAACGCATTGCGACCGGAATGAAGATCGGAAGATGTGCTCATGGTACGAAAGTACGGGAAGGGTTTCGGGATGGTGCTGTCCAGGGGTGCTGGCGTCTCACACCAGCTTGTCAAGACGGGCTCCGAAGTAGCGGCCCACGGCCCAGCGGGCACTGAGTCCCGTGAGGATCAGCCCTACGAACAACTGACAGGCCAGTACGACCAGCAATTCCTTCACGCCCCAATGGCCGAGTGCATCCGGCAGAAAGGAACGCATTCCGGACAACACGAATGCCACCGCCGAATACGCCAGCAATGCCCCGACGAAACCATAGCCCATCGCCTCGAGAATGAAAGGCCTTCGGATTTTGGAAGGGGGAGCGCCCACCAATTCCATGCTGCGGATGAGAAACCTCCGGCCGAACACACTCAATCTCACTACGTTCATGATCTGGGCCACCACGACCGCCATCAAAGCCAGCATGAGACACATGCCGGGCAGGGTCCATTCTTCGAAACCGCGCTCAAGTCGAAACAACAGGGATTCAGGGTAATCCACCCGGGACACCCCTTCCAGACTGCCCCATTCCTCGGCCCGCCTCTGAAGACCGACCAATCCCTCCTGCTGCATCCAATCACGATCAAGCGACAGTTCCATCACAGGGGGCAAGGGCGCCTCACCGAGAAAATCCATGAAAGGCTCTCCAAGCGCCACTTCCAATTCCCGGGATGCGGTCTCCGGGTCCACGTACTCCACCGCACCTACGGCGGCATCTTCCTGGAGTCTCGTCAACCAGCGGTCAACCTCACCTTCTGACAACCCGCCGTCCATGAGCACGACCTCCACCTTCATGGAGGACATCCAATCCAACCTGAGGTCCCGAACCAACATGGCGCCAACCACCAGCACCCCCATGAGAAAGAGCGTCAAAGCCACGCCCAACGACGTGGAAAGCGCCGAAAAATCATGGGAACGGCTGCGGGTCGGTGTACTCGATCGCGACATGGAGTGGTAACGTCGGCCGAAGTTAATCGTCTTGGAGCAGCGTCATTCCTCCTCCCGTCCCATCACTTGGATGGTGAAGTGCAAATCAATCCCGGCCAGGGGATGGTTGAAATCCACCTCGACCTCATCCTCACCCACATGCACCACCACTCCGTGAACCTCGTCCCCTTCGTCGTCACGCATGACGACCACTTCTCCTTCCGCCATCACACTTTCATCAAAACCCTCGTCATCAATGAACTGCTCCTTGGGTAGAACCGCAAAGGCCCCTTCCATTTCCGGTCCGTATGCCTCATCGAAAGGAACGAGCAATTCAAAACGATCCCCGACGCCGGCCTTGGATACCGCGTCCTCAAGGGCATCCAATACTTCATCGGCGCCATGCTTGAATGCAAATGGCTCCTCGGGTACCGTGGCCTCTATGATTTCTCCTTCGGGCCCTTCCGCCCTCAGTGTGTAGTGAATGATGTGTTTCATGTCATCTCATTGAACGGGGGCAACGGAGCGCACGATGGCCTCCAACTCCCTCAGGTATTCTCTTTTCCCGAAATAAGGGGCGTAAACGTAGCCGTCCACCGTGACCAATTGCCCCCTCGATTCGTCCACCCAGGCCATCGAAGTCCATGGCCCCCCCATGAAGTCGCCCTCCATGCGCCACAAGCCCCGCATCGCGGCCGCGAAGTTCCCCCTGAACGAGACCTCCTCGTACATGGGCGCCAACCGGTATTCCGTCGTCATGTAACTGCCCTCCTTCCTACTGGAAATCCTGGCCTTGAACAAGGAGTCCCGGCGCTGCAGCATGCCGTCCATGCTGAAATCCTTCGGGCCACGATAGGGGGTCCGATGCACCACAAGTCCCATCTGCACGTCGTGGTTCCGTCCCCCTTTCATGCGCGTGAGCGACCGTTCAATCCAGCAGTAACCGCCAGAGCTCGCCACCATCCGCGCGTCCTTGGGAAGGATCGCGGTCAGCCCGTGTTGATCGGCCAAGTCCTGCTCAAGTGTGCGGTTGCGATTCAATGCCAGCAGGTCGGCATACCGCTTGGCTTCCTCCCGCTCCATCATGTCCGCAAGCATCCAGGCACCCTCGATACCGTTCAACGCCTCAACGGCTCCTTTGGCATCCTTGGCCCTCACCTCCGCATAAATCTGGCCTTTCGAATACCGGTTGCGGTATACCGTGAGCTTCGGTTCCTGTGTGTCGATCCGGTCGGCCACATCGAACACCACCAGGTTGCGGTGGGGTTTCCAGAATCGGTCGAATTCCCTCGGGTCCAAACGGATGACATCAAATCGGGGCTCGTACTGGGGCAACACCCGCACAGGGTGACCGAAAACACTGTCCACCGCAGTTCCGACACCATCGTTCCACAGCGCCTGTGAAGCCACCATGACCACTTCTCCGCTGGGTCCAACCTTGCCCGGGAGAAGCGCATAGCGCTCCGCTTTCGTGGCGGGTTCGTCCTGCCCACCACACCCCATCAGAACAACCGAGAAACAAAGCAGGATGCCCCACAACCGCAGGTTCCGTGCCTGTAAGGAAGACGCCATATTCTTCATGCGGGTGTGATGACCAAACAACATGCCGGATTGTGCGTGTCAGCGCGGATCAGCGTGGATATAGAGTTTCTGCCCCACCCGGATCATGTCGCCACGCAATCCATTCCACGTCTTCAAATCCCGAATACTCACCCTGTGCTTCCGGGCAATGGTACCGAGCACATCTCCTGACTTGACGCGGTACACGATGACCTCCGGCTCGAAAGTGACCTCCGGAACACGCTTTACTTCCCTTTCGAGGATGGCCGGCAACGAATCGAGGAACAAGCCTACCCGTTGAGCGGGCATTACCACGGGCCAACCCCCGTCGACTGCACCGGGCACGACATTTTTTCTGTATTGCGGGTTCAATTGTGCCACCTCCTCCACAGGACGGTCCAGTGCCCGGGAAATCTGGTCGAAATGGACATTGCTTCTCACCATCACTGAATCCAAAGTAAACCTGGGCACCAAGGGTTCGCTGGGCACCAATCCCGCCTCCACGGGGTATTCGAAAAGGTAAACCAGTGCAATGAGCGAGGGGACGTATTTCGCCGTCTCCCTGGGCAGGAAGCGCCGAACCTTCCAAAAGTCCCTTGACCCCGATCTGCGAATCGCCTTGTTCACATTGCCCGGACCCGCATTGTAGGCGGCAAGGGCCAAGTGCCAGTCGCCATCGTACATGGTGTTCAAACGCTTCAAAAACCGGCATGCCGCATCCGTCGAAGCGTCCGGGTCACGGCGCTCGTCCACCCAGCTGTTGATTTCGAGGCCCTGCTTCCTCCCTGTGGCATACATGAACTGCCACAGCCCTGTAGCACCGGCACCACTGCGGGCCAACGGATTGAGCCCGCTCTCCAGAACAGGGAGGTACTTCAATTCCATAGGCAGGTCATGACGGTCCAATGCCGCCTCGAACAACGGGAAATAATGATCGGCCCTCCCCATCATGCGACCGAGGAAAATGGGCCTGTTGCCCATCATGAACGCAATGCGGTCCAGCACCGCCCCGTGGGGGGTGAGGTCCAATGGAGTCCGGTTGTCGAGATCAAGCAGCGCCTGGACCACCGATGCCGTGTCCAATTGCCGGGAAAGCGCCTTGCTCGGGGTGCCGCCATACCAGACCCCACTGTCCGTACTGAGGCAATGCATATCCGAACACCAGGCGAGCCAAAGGGAGTCCGCACGATCGGCCAACGCCTGTGCCGCTACGATGGAATCCGACTGGGTTGAATCCGGCGTTGATGTCAGCCGCGGGGCCGCGCGGACACAGGCCACGGAACAACAACACAGAGCAATCAACAATGCCCTCTTCCCCGACCTGTGGTGGTCAGGACTTCCCTGCGTCATCCTGCCCCTTGCCGTCGTCTTGGGTTGCGTCCTTGAATTCCTTGACGCCACGGCCAAGACCGCGCATGAGCTCTGGAATCTTCCTGCCTCCAAAGAGCAGGAGAACAACGAGGACAATCAGAATGACTTGTGTAGGTCCTATGGTACCCATCCTGTGGATTTTGGGGGCAAGTTCGGCGAAATCCGCCCATGTAGCACACCCCGTGTACCCAACTCTCCTCCCAACAAGTGTGTCAATTCACACAGACAACATTGTCAATGAGGCGAACACCTCCCAGCCAGGCCGCGACAAACACCCGCATCGCACCCGGGTCCCAAGGGCCTTTTTCCAAGGTCAGACCGTGACGCACCTGCAGATATTCGACGTCGAATCCTTGTTGCTCCAGGCGCTTGATGGCCTCTGCACAGGCTTCCCGCGGCGATCCGTGGCCCGCCACTTTGTCCAACTCGGCATACAGAACTGGGGCCATGGCGCGATCCGCAACGGAAAGCCGCAAATTCCGGGAACTCATGGCCAACCCATCCGATTCACGAACCGTAGGCACGGGCACGACCTCCAGGCCATTGAATTCCCGTCGAACGAGGTGCCGGATCACCGCCAGTTGCTGCCAATCCTTCTCACCGAAAAACACGACCGTCGGTTTCACTTTCAGAAAAAGGTCCCGGACAATGGAAACAACCCCATCGAAATGGCCCGGTCGCCTGGCCCCCTCTAGTTGACTCGTCAAAGCGCCGAAATCCACGGTGCACGGAGCCTCGGGAATGCCGGATGGGTACATCTCATCCACTGTGGGAAACACGACCGAGTCCGCGCCCGATTTCGCCAACAGGGCAACATCATCCTCAGGCGTTGAGGGGTATTGCTCGAAATCCGAAGGCTCATTGAATTGGGTAGGGTTGATGAAGATGCTCACCACGACCTCCACATCACCATCAACGCCTGCATCCGCCCGATTCCTCGCTGTTCTCACCAAAGCAGCATGGCCATCGTGAAGCGCGCCCATGGTAGGAACGAAGAAGACTTTGGCGGCCGGCCGTGTGCGCCGAACGATCTCCCATTCATGGAAAGAGCCGAAGCGCTTGATACTCAAACTTTGGACATCAATCGACAAGACTTTGGGACATTGGAGAGGCACATCACAGGTTCAAAAAGACCGTTAATGAGTGCCAACGGATATCAATTCAAGCCCCTGAAAGTAGCGGTATTCCTTGAATTTCCGCCTTTTTCGGCGTATATTTGGTTGTAGCCTGTCATAGTTATTCCGGAAAGAAAGATTCATGAGCAAGACCCGCATTCTCTACGTCAGTCAAGCAATTCAACCCTTTCTCCCGGAAAGCCCCATCAGCAAGGCAAGCCGAGTCATCCCACAAGGCATCCACGAGCGCGGTCGTGAAATCCGTGTCTTCATGCCGCGTTTCGGCGTGATCAATGAGCGCCGGCACCAACTTCATGAAGTGATCCGTTTGAGTGGGATGAACCTCAACATCAACGACACGGACCATCCGCTGATCATCAAGGTCGCCTCCATCCCCACCGCACGGATGCAGGTGTATTTCATCGACAACGAACATTTCTTCAAGAAGAAGGTGACCTGGTTCGATGCCAAGGAAAAATTGGTGCCCGACAACGACGAACGCGCGATTTTCTTCGCCCGCGGTGTGTTGGAAACAGTGCGCAAATTGAGCTGGGCGCCGGACATCATCCACTGTCACGGTTGGATGTCATCACTGGTCCCCCTTTACGCGAAGGAGATGTTCAGTGGAGATGCCCATTTCGAGAACACCAAAGTGGTCACGAGCATATATGACGAAGGATTCGACGGCACGTTGAACGGCAGTCTTCATGAGAAAATCGCTTTTGACGGCATCGATGGTGGCCGACTGACAGAAATCCAGCTCCCCACTTTCGACGCATTGAACAAGCTCGCGATGGAACATTCCGACGCTGTGGTTGCAGGTTCGGAAGTGCTCACCGAAGAGACGCAGGCCGCATTCAGCAGCCTTGAAAAACCCACCATGTCTTACATGGACGCAGATCTGAGTGCCGCTGAAATGGCCACTTTCTATGACTCCATCCTCGAGGGAAAGGGGATGGCCGTTGAGGAATAAGCACCGATACGTACACCGTATCCCTCTTGGACCGACCCTGACGGGGAGGACGGTTCTTGGCGGCCTTCGCATACCCGATTTCTGAACGACCTTGCATGCTCGAAAGTCCACCATGAGCACTCGCCAAACCGGTTTCATACTGTTCATCCTTTCGTTCGGCGTCCTGCTCTTGGGCGCAGGGTGCCGCAAACCGGACAGCAACATCGGCCTCGCGCTTCAACCTGCCGAGGAGCTCCTTGCCCTCCGAACGGATACGGTTTCATTCAGCATCGCCATGGTTCCCGTGGACTCATTGCGGTCCGATGAGAGAAGTCGCCTGCTGCTCGGCAGCACCATCAATGAGGTCAGCGGGCTTACCGAAGCGTGGTTCTCCACCGAGCTCAGATTGTCCCAAACCTCCTTCGACTTTGGGGAGGGCGCCATTTGCGACAGTGTCGTCTTCACCCTCAAGCACAACGGCCCTTCTTACGGCCGGAACTTCAGTCAGAAGCTGCGCGTGGAACAACTGATCGACACCCTTTCCATCGACAGCAGTTACTACGCGAACGACAGGCAGATGACCACGGGCATCAACCTGGTGGACCCCCTGAGGCAGCCCGTCCAGATGCACCCTGTCGAGCCGCTGTATGTTGGAGACGATACACTATCCGCCCAGGTGCGCATCATGCTGGATCCCGCATTCGGACAGTCCATCCTGGATGCGGACACCACGGTTTTCTCCAGCAATGCAGAGTGGCGCAAGTGGTTCCGGGGGCTGAGCGTCCGTTCCGAGTATTCAGAGGGCGGCATTGTCAGCCTTGAACCGAACGTGGGCGTCTCCTACCTCAGAATCCACTTCCACAATACAACGGACACGACCAGCTATGACCTGGTCATCAACAGCAATGCCGCCAGGGTCGGACACTTCAGGCATGAATGGCCCGACCCCTATTCCCACCTGAACGACAGTCTGCCTGTTGTCGGCACGGATCGGGCGGTTCTCATGGGTGCAGGAGGTTCATATCTCCGGTTGAACCTCCACGGACTTGACTCGCTGGACGCGCCTGAAGGGGCCGTGATCAACCGGGCTGAAATCGAATTGCCGGTGGATTTGACCCCCTCCAAATTCCAACGCCCCACTTTCCTGACCGCATTCCTGAAAAGCGAGTCCGGGGGAATCGAATTGGCACCAGAAGCGACATCTCCCGGCGTCGCGTACGACGGCAACTTCAATGCCGACCGCGGCGCTTTCATTTTGAATCTGCCCATCTATGCCCAACGCCGGTTGAACGGTGAGGATGTCCGCCCTTATGTCTTCCTCTACTCCGAGCTCTCCTCCGTGGCCCTCGAGCAACTCGTGGTGAACACCCCTGAGTCCGAACTGCCCGCCACCATGGTGGTCACGTGGTCTCAATAGGCGACGGAGCGCCCCTCCACAGGCCGTATCTTTGAGGTATGTGCGGGATTGTCGGCTATCTGGGGGAACAAGACGCATTTCCCCTGCTCATCAAAGGGCTCAAGCGATTGGAATACCGGGGGTACGACAGTGCGGGCATTGCCGTACTTGGCGATGATGGCACCCTCGAGCACTACAGGCGCAAAGGCAAGGTCGATGACCTGCTCACGCACATGGAGGGCACACAGCCTTCGGGCAGGATTGGCATAGGCCATACCCGGTGGGCCACACATGGACCGCCGAATGATGTCAATGCACACCCTCATTTGAGTGGAGACGGCCAATTGGCACTCATCCACAACGGCATCATAGAGAATTACCATTCGCTCAAGGAGACCCTTGAGGCACGTGGTCACAGCTTCTACAGCGATACGGATACCGAGGTGCTGGTCCACCTCATCGAGGAGATCATGAAAAGCAGCGAGGACCTCGATCTCTTCGAAGCCACGCGCATTGCACTGAACGAAGTGGTCGGTGCGTATGCCATTGCCGTCATTGACAAGGCGCGGCCGCAGGAATTGGTACTCGCGAGAAAGTCGAGCCCCTTGGTCATCGGCATCGGCGATGGTGAGTTCTTCATTGCATCGGATGCAACGCCCATTGTAGAGTACACGAAAAACGTGGTCTACCTCGAGGACAATGAGGTTGCAAGGGTCTCCCTGTCGAGTGGATTGAAAATCCGGACCATCAAGAACCACAAGGTCACCCCGGTCATCACGGAACTGGAGATGGCCATGGAGTCCATCGAAAAGGGAGGATATGAGCATTTCATGCTCAAGGAAATCCATGAGCAACCGCGCTCGATCGCAGATTGCCTTCGTGGCAGGCTGCGGCTGGGACATGGGTCCATCCGGATGGCGGGCATCGACGACCATGAAGAAATGTGGACCAACGCCCAGCGGCTCATCATTGTCGCTTGCGGCACCAGCTGGCATGCCGGTCTGATTGCGGAATACATGTTGGAGGACTTCGCACGGATTCCTGTGGAAGTCGAATACGCCAGTGAATTCCGATATCGCAACCCCGTAATCGGTCCTGGCGACATCCTCATCGCCATCAGTCAATCCGGTGAAACCGCCGACACTTTGGCCGCCATCCGAATGGCCAAGGAAAAGGGAGCTCATGTATTCGGCATCTGCAATGTGGTCGGATCGAGCATCTCCCGGGAATCCCACAGCGGCGCCTACACCCATGCCGGTCCCGAAATCGGCGTGGCTTCCACCAAGGCCTTCACCGCACAGCTCGCCGTCCTCTCACTTGTGGCCATTCGCGTAGGCCGCCTGCGGGGCGTCATGGACGAACAGCGATTCAACCGACTTCTTGTGGACCTCAACGGCATCCCCGAAAAGGTGGAGGCCATCATGAAGATGGAAAGCGAGATTGAGGCCGTGGCCGAGTCCTTCATGAAAGCACCCAACGCGCTGTTCCTCGGACGTGGATACAATTTCCCCGTAGCACTGGAGGGGGCATTGAAGCTCAAGGAGATCAGCTACATACATGCCGAGGGATACCCTGCAGCCGAGATGAAGCACGGCCCCATCGCCTTGATAGACGAGAACATGCCGGTCTTCTTCGTCGCAACGAAGGACGCACACTACGACAAGGTGATCTCCAACATACAGGAAGTCAAGGCCCGGGGTGGGCGGGTCATTGCCATCGTCACCGCTGGAGACACTGAAGCCGCAGGGCTCGCGGAAAAGGTCATTGAGGTGAACAGCACCGATGACGCCTTCGTTCCCATGCTCAGCTCCATCCCATTCCAACTGCTCAGCTATCACATCGCCGTGAAACTGGGCCGCAACGTTGACCAGCCGCGCAATCTCGCCAAAAGTGTCACTGTGGAGTAACGTGCACTCCTCCGGCCATGAATTACATTGAACCCATCATTCAATGCACACATGCGCGGGATTCTCGGTTATCTGATCACCCCTTTCACGCCTGAAGACAGACCTGACCTTGGTGCTTTGTCCACCCTCGTGGACCACCTGATCGAACAAGGTGTTCATGGCATTGCCCCACTGGGCAGCACCGGCGAAAGCGCCTACCTCTCCCGAACCGAGTGGTCCGAGGTTGCCAAACGCACGATTGAAGCAACCGCGGGACGGGTCCCCGTAATCGTAGGTGCTTCCGCCCTGACCACCAAGGACACCGTCGCCATGTGCAAGGAGGCTGAGTCACTCGGTGCGGATTCCGTCATGGTGCTGCCCATTTCCTATTGGAAGCTCACGGACCAAGAGGTGTTCGATCATTACGCGACCATTTCAGATGCCATTTCCATTCCGATCATGGCATACAACAACCCGGCAACCGCAGGCATAGACATGTCGCCGGAACTGCTGTACAGAATGGTCAAGGACATCGAGCAGGTCACCATGGTCAAAGAAAGCAGTGGGGACATCCAACGCATGCACGAGCTGCATCTGCTGTCCGACGGCCGATTGCCCTACTTCAACGGTTGCAACCCCTTGGCGCTGGAAGCCTTTGCCGCCGGTGCATCAGGGTGGTGCACCGCCGCACCCAACCTGATCGGCGGTCCGGTTCTTGAACTCTGGAATGCCGTGGAGGCCAACGATTTCGACAAGGCTCGGCAATTGTTCCTCCAGCATTACGATTTCCTGTCCTTCATTCTGACCAAGGGGTTACCGGCCACCATCAAGGCAGGCCTGGATTTGATGGGGCTGCCCGGAGGTGCGCCACGTCTTCCCCTGAAGCCGTTGGGCGAACAGGACCACAACACCCTCAAATCGCTTCTCCCAGCATGATGTACATGAAGAATTTCCATTTCTGGCTGGTCGCCGCCCTCTTCATTGCAGGGTGCTCTGACACCCCTCCTGCCATCGAGCACCCACCACTGGATACTGCGTTGGATGAGCCTGCGCCACGTTCAGTCGTCACGAGCATGAACATCAATCCCGACGCCCATGCCGGACCGGAAGGCAGCGCCCTGTATATCCTGAATCCCACCACGGGGTCGCTTGAGGTCCATCCCTTCTCCACGATGAGGGGTGGGCCGGTGTTGGGACAGGGCATGCATACCGCGCTCACTGCGGACAGGCAGCGCGTATTCTGCACGATGGGTGGAAACAAGGAGTTGGACCTTCGGCTGGTCACCATCGACCTGCATTGGCAGGAGGGCAAGGCCCATCCGGAAGTCGTGGACACGCGGTCCGTTGTTCCTGCCGGGACCCGCGGAAATGAATCCAATGGTGCCTCCTGTCACCCCGGAGAGCCGGGCATCCGCCAGGAAGGGCATGGAAGCAGAATCACGGAGGACGGCAGGTTCCTCACGTTCACCGAAATGCAGAACGACCGTGTCCGCGTCTTCGACATCGAACAAGACGCGTTCGTCGGAGAGGCCCAGGCGCACCCCACACTCTATGCTCCACACGGATTGTACCCCAACCCTTCGGGTACATTCGCAGCCACACCGCAATATTGGTTCGACCACCATACCGTGGGCATCTGGCAGTTGGACAGCCTGACAGGGTCCCCATCCTTCGCCTTCACGATCCACATGGCGGACAGCAGCCATACCGGAGCCTACCAGCACACCATCCGTTGGTTGGACGACACCCGGTTCTACGTCACGGTCACACAAGAGGCAGAACAGGGCGACGGCAGCAGCAGGCAGGGCATCTGGATGGGCAACCTTGGAACCAGGTTGGCGGAAAGTGTATTGGACGACAATGACATCCTGGAGGGGGTGTCCGATTGCGGCATCGCAGGAAACAAGCTCTATGTCGCCGAGGGCAACGTCGCCAAATTCCTCGATGGCCAACCCACCCCGGGGCACCTGTCAATCTGGGACATCACCACGCCGACTTCACCACGCTTCGTCAAACGGTTCTCAGCCGGCGACGGCTTTCCTGCGGACTTCTCCAATGCCCACAGCATCGGTGTTCCCGTCGACGGTAGTTCCGTCTTCGTGGAGTCCTTCTCCAGCCACTATCTGATACAGATCAATCCTGTGTCCGACACTGTCATACGGGTCATCGGAAAAGAAGATGGACTGGACACCCCACATGGAATCTACGTCCAACCCTGATCCAAAAGGCGCTGGCCCAAAGCCTCGAAACCGTCGAGCATAGCCTCCAGGTCCGCGGGTTCCGTCAGTGGATTCATCAAGGTGCACCGCAACCAATTCGTATCATCGAACCGGGTCTGCACGACATAGTGCGCACCCATTTCCAGATGCAATTGACGCAATGCGGCGGTGAACCTGTCCAAATCAACCGGCTCGACCTGCGGGGGAACGTAGCGAAAGCACACGATATTGGCTTGGGGATCCATGGCCAATTCCCATCCGCGTGCGCTTCTGGCGCTCACCAGGTCCGCCAGCGCACGACCCAATCCAAACAGCCGGTCGACCAGCACACCCCAGATTTCATCGCCGTACTCCTCCAGGACTGCAGCGACCCGGGTCGACAGCATCCGCTTGGTGCACTCGAAGGTGCGCTTGCCGAAATTCCACCACTCGGGATCTTCGGCATCGGTCCATAGATACTCCGCCGCTTGCGTGAAGGGCAGAAAACTCTCTTCCATCCGCTGGTAGAAAAGACCCGTACACAATGCGGGAACCCCCATGATCTTGTGGAAATCCATGGCAATGCTATCGGCCCGTTCCATACCCGCAACAAGATGGGCATGGCGCCTGCTGAATATGGCTGGCGCGCCATGGGCACCATCGACATGGAACCAAAGCCCATGGCGTTCGGCAAAATCCGCTGTCAGCATGAGATCATCATAAGCTCCGGAACTGGTGGTACAAGCGCTGCCCACCACCGCCACGACATTTCTGCCTTTTCCGGACATCGCTTCCATGGCGTCCTCCAAGCCCTTGGGCGTCATGCGGTGGCGATCATCCGTCTGAACGAGTCCGACCCCCCCGGACCCCCAGCCCATGATGCGCACAGCCCGATCCACACAATAGTGGGCCTGATCGGACACCAACACGGCCCCGCTTCCGTCATCACCATCCCGCCAATTGTCCGCCCCGGAGTGCCCTCCCCTTCTTCGGGCCGCCAGCAACGCCACAAGGTTGGCCAAGGTGCCACCATGACACATCACACCCCCACACCCGTCAGGCAATCCCATCGTCCTGCCGATCCTCGACATCAATACATCCTCCATCGCCGAATTCGTCGGACCCATTTCGTAAATGGCCCCACCATTGTTCAGCAGGTCAGTGACAAGTCCTACAATCGCACCATCGGGAAACGGCACCGCTACCTGATGTCCCATGTATCGGGGGTCCTGCAGGCCATTCGATCGGGCCACCACCTCCCGCATCAATGAGGGCAGGCCGGCTGGCCGGTCCAACCGTTGCTCCCAGAATGCCCTCTCTTCCCCGGGTGGAACCCAGGGCATGGAGCGGTCCCGAACCCGCTTCTGGCTCTCGCTCAGGTGCTGCTTGAGATCAGACAATACCTCCAGGCCCAACTCCGCAAACCGATCAGGATCATAGGCTCTCCGCAATAGGGGGTGCAACGGCTCCAGCATGCGCCCAAATTCCATATATACCGGGCATTTTTCAGCAGAAAGTCAGAGAATTATTCCCTTGATTCCTAGTCGTTCAACACCACATCATGTGGAAAAGACGTGGATATGTTCCTGTGCTTCGGCGGAATTCCCTTTCTTGCGCCCGGAAACTTTTTGAAACCTCAAGATGAAGCACATCCTGACCGCCTTGGCCCTCGTTGCCTTGTTTGCCACATCGGCCACCGCCCAGAAGCAATTCGGCGGCGAGCACAACATCGAACTGCAATTCACCCCGTTCGGAAATTCCCCCATTGATGGCACCACCATCAAGTACCGGAACTTCACCGACGAGGAGTCCGCATTCCGTCTCAGCCTCACCCTGAACAGCACGAACGAGAAGTCCATCGGCTTCCGTGAGTTCGACTTCAATGGTGTGGGTCGTCCAGAGCCCTACTTCTCCATCATGCCTGATGGAACGGTTGTAGAAGGTGGTATTCCTGCCATTGCTGGTGCATATGTGACCTCCGGTGACGACGAAATCCCCAGCCCGGATCTCTACGACACTTACAGCACCTCGACCTTCATGATTGCACCCGGTTATGAGAAGCACTTCGATGCCGGAGGCGACAACCTCAGCCCTTATGTCGGCTTTGAAATCGGCTATGGTGTGTCCAACAGCTCTTTCGAGCAGGAGTTCTGGAGTGCTGACGACGAAAATCAGGTCGGTGACCAGGACCAGTACATTGTCTGGACCCAAACCATCAGCCAGAGTGCCAGCATGTTCAAAGTCGGTCTCGTGACCGGTTTTGACGCCTACCTCACCGATTACCTCTACGTAGGTGCTGAGGCCGGTCTCGGCTTCATGAGCACGAAGGTCAACGACATGGAGATTGCCGCTACCGACAATGTGGCGTACAACCTCTTCTGGGGCACGCAGAACGCCGTGGACCCCAGTGACCTCACCGAGATGCCCGCACCCATTCAAGGCAGTGTGGACCTCGTGGGCCACGCCTACAGCGGCCAGCATCCCGCCAACATCAACGACCGTCCCTGGTGGACCGGTACCCAACAAGGTGGTGCGCTCGGAACCAATTTCCAGGCCCAGCTCCGTCTTGGATACCTCTTCCAGTAATCGGAAGCCCAACACATTCGTAAAGCCCTGCCCTCATCGGCGGGGCTTTTCTTTTGCCCCACCCCAACTTCGGTCCCAAATTGTGCAGATGGCGTTGCGTTTGGAATTGGACCACCATGGAAATACCTGGTCAGCATCTGGGGGGCCAACGGACCTCAGCATTCCCGTAAATCCAATATCTGGCTTGCCGAGGGCTTGGTACCAAGGTCCAGCCCACGCCACACCCGTTCGCTCCGATGGTTGGACGGGATCCGTGGCAGAAGGGGGAAGCGTCAATTTCCGGGACATCACTTTCAATCCACACGCCCACGGAACCCACACCGAAACGCGTGAACACATCCACGATGCATTCCAACCCATCGACGCGATGGCCAGGTCCCAACAACTGCCTTTTCTCCAACCCGCCATATTGGTCGATGCGCCTCCCTTTTCGCGCGATGGGGATTGGGTGGTCACTGTCCCGCACAAGCTCCAATCATATCTTCAGGACTGGCGCCCCTCAGCGGTCATACTGCGCTGCACCAACGGCGATGTCCAACTGGATTGGAGCAACACCAACCCACCCTATCTGGATGGGGGTTTTTCAGAATTGCTCGTTGCTGAACACGTACAACACTTGCTGTTGGACTTGCCCAGTGTGGACAGAGAAAAGGATGGCGGCGTTTTGAGGGCCCATCATGCCTTTTTTGGCCCGGCGGAAGGGGCGCGGTCAGCTTGTACCATTTCGGAGCTCCTTTGTATCCCCAGAACGGTTGAAGCGGGGGCGGGCTTGCTCGCCATGCAGGTGTCCCCCTTCGTCAATGATGCAGCACCCTCAAGACCCTTGTGGTTTCCTGCAGAAGTGGCAGCCACCCCCAGCTGAGCCAGGGCCCCTCCGTACGAACCCAAAAACGGCAACAATGAAAAGGCCCACCCTTGCGGGTAGGCCTTTCCAATCGTTGTGAATCGCAGCAGGCGTCAGTTGACGTCCCACCAGACATTGTTGTTGAGGTCGTCTCCATCGCCACCCAGACCTGCAACGCCGGTTTCATAGCCCGGGCTGTTCAAGGTCTGCTCATCGAGGGGGTACAGGAAGCGGCTGGGCACATCGCCATTGCCGGCCAATGCACCGCTCGCACACGGATTCAGTGCAGGAGCGTCCAAACGGCGATACTCAGCCCACGCTTCGTGACCCTGCATGTAGAGGGCAGCCCACTTCTGTGCACCAATCTTTTGCTTCCAGTCGCCAGGTGCGGTGGAGTATGCCACATCTGCTTGACCGAGGTAAGCATTGATGGCATCTGCATCCGTCAAGCCCCACCATTGCATGCTCAATGTCACGGCAGCATTGTAGTGGCCCTCCGCATCAAGCGGCGTACCGGACCAGCCCCGCTCTGCTGCCTCGGCACACAGAAAGTGCGTCTGGGCGGCATCGAAGAAGATGCCCGGGAAGTCACCGGCCAGGATCGCGTCACCGCGCTGTGAGACATCGTCATTGTTGGTCTCGGCTGCGCTCGCTTCATCCAAACCATACACCTCGCCAACGTAGGTGCCCGTATTGAAGGCCGGGTTGTAGTACACCCCGATGCGCGGATCGTTCATCGCCGTGAGCCAGTCCACCATCGTATTGGACGCCGCAAAGTCATTGCGCGTCTTGTAATCCTCGTTGATGGGGTGGTTGTTCGGGGCTGCATTGATGTAGGGAAACTGCGCATTATCCTCATTGGCGGCAATGATCATGCCGCCAGAAAGGGCAGCCTCACCAGCCGCCTTGGCCGCGGCGGGAGCAACGTCCGACATCCGCATGGCCACGCGCAGCTTGAGGCTGTTCGCGAACTTCTCCCACATCATCATGTTGCCGCCGTAAATCTGGTCTCCCTGAGGGCCGGGGCCGTCGTCCATGGAAGACAGAGCGTCGTTGATCAGCGCCATGATGCCATTGTAGACGGTCTCCTGGCTGTCATAGGCTGGTGTTGTGTTGTCGACACCTTGCAGGGCTTCCGTCATGGGAATCGGTCCCCAGGCATCCGTCAACACCTGATACACCCAAGCCTGCAACACTTTGGCCACGGCAATCTGGTTGCCGTTGCTGCCGTAACCCGCCACCTCGTCCGGAGAATCAGTGTTCTGGTCGATGATGGCCTGCAGGTCCTGAAGAGGACCGGCGTAGAAGTCACGCCAACTGGCGTTGCTCACTTCGGTACGGAACTGGTAGCGGCTCTCGTTGGAGTACTGGTTGGATGACCAGTACTGGGCGAGTTGCATGCCGCGACGGCTGCCCCAGAAGGAGTCGTTCATCTCATCCATGATGCGCTTCTGTGAAGCGGTCAGGAGAAAGCCCGGGGAGACGGAGGCCGGCTCGTTCGGGTTTGTGTTCAGGTCCTCGAAATCCTTGGTGCACCCGGTGAAGGCGACTGCGATGGCGAGGCCGGCGAGAAGGAGAATGTTCTTGTTCATGTCCTTTTGTTTTCCAGGTTGTGGGGAATCAGAGGCCGAACTTGATGTTCACGCCGATCGTGCGCTCCGCAGGGAGCTGGCCGCCCTCGAAACCCTGAACGTTGGAGGCCGATGTGGCCACTTCCGGGTCGATGTGCGGGACGTTCTTGTGCAGGATCGCCAGGTTGCGGCCGAATACACCAATGCTGACGTTGCTGAAGGGGGTGCCTTCCACCATATCCGCAGGCATGCTGTAGTCCAACCGCATCTCGCGAAGCTTCACGAAGCTGGCATCATACTGGTCCGCGGCATGGATCACATAGCCTTGATTCAGGAAGAAGTGTGTCTGGGGATTGACCGCCACATCATTGACCGCTCCGGTCGTGGCGTTCACACCCTCGACGACCACACCCGCATATCCGGGGGCGCGCATGTCATTGCCGTCATCGTCAAATACTGTACCCTCCAGCGTGCCGGAGTACTTGCCCCACTGATTGGAGTAACTGTGCAGGGATCCGCCATCCTGGAAGTCGACCAGGGCGTAGAAGCTCAGGTTCTTGTAGTCCAATGTGGTGTAGACACCACCTGTAAAGTTCGGCAGGATCGTTCCCAGCGGGACCACCTCATCCGTGCGGAGGTAGAAACCGTTGTCTCCGACCAGCTTGTTGCCATTGTCGTCATACTGGTAGTCATAACCGTAGAACGTGCCCAGCGGCTGTCCGGGACGCGCCTCAAGGGACACTCCGAAGAGGCTCGTGTAGCGGATGTTCTCAATGCCTTCGGCCAATTCGATCAGCTCGTTCTTGTTCTTGGCGAAGTTCACCCCGACGTTCCAGGTCAGGTCATTGGTTTCCACCACACTGGCGGCCAAACTGAGCTCGATGCCCTTGTTGTTCGTCTTTCCTGCATTCAACACTGCACTGCTGTAACCGCTGGCGGCGGACACCGGTACGTTGAAGATCAGGTCTTCCGTTGTGCTGTTGTAATACGTGAAGTCGAAGCGGACTCGGTCGAGGAACAGGTTCAACTCAAGACCCGCCTCCCAACTGCTCGTCTTCTCCGGACGGAGATTGGGGTTGTTCTGGGCGTTCGGAATCGTAGCTGAACCACTGTTTCCAAAGTTCGTGTTGACCGCGTAGGTCGTGGAAGTCCTGTAGGGGTCCGTATCGTTTCCGACCTGGGCCCAACCAAGGCGGACCTTGGCGAAGCTGATGGCGTCCACATCCAAATCCTCGCTCAGAATGTAACTGGCGGTCGCTGAAGGATAGAAGTAGCTGTTGTTCTCGGCGGGCAGCGCAGAGCTCCAGTCGTTTCGGCCCGTGATGTCCACGTAGTACTTGCGCTGGTAACCGAAGCTGGCGCTGGCCAGCACCGAGTTCACCTTCTTCTGGCTGGTGAAGTCTCCCACCTCATAACCATCGGCACCATTGTTCACGGTGTAGAGGCCCGGCGTGTTCAATCCTCCCAGTGTGTAGGCGTTGAGGCGCTTGTAGTTGCGGATCCGCTGGTTGACCCCAACGAAACCGGTCAGGTTCAGGTCGTCACTCAGGTCGTCGGCGAAGTTCAGGTAGGCGTCGAGGTTGGTCTCCTGAAGCTGACGGGTCGTCTCGCTGTAGGAGCTCTCACGCACACCACCCACGGCGATGCGCTCCTCACGACGGTCAATGTAGAAGTCGCTGAGTGCGCGGCCCATCAGGCTGAACACGTCGTTGATCTTGTACTTCATCGTGATGTTTCCGAACACGCGGTCACGCTGGTCGTTCTGCACGTTCTCATAGCGCTCCCAGAACGGGTTGTCGAAGTAGTTCGGGTCTGGGTTGGTCGGGCTCAAACGATTCCAGGTACGCTGGGTACCGTCCGGATTCTTGTAGTTCCGCAGACGGTCCATGTCGAGCTGGCGGTGATACCATTGCGTAAACTGGGACATGACCGATTCGCCGTATCCCGTCAGCGGCCGGCCCTTGCCCTGCTGCTGAACGTAATTGGCGGTCACGCTGGCCTCGAGGTCCTCGCTCACCTGCTGGCTCCCGGAGAAGCTGAGCGTGTTGCGGTCCAGCGAGCTGTTCTCGTAGACACCGGTCTGGTCATGGTTCGTGTAGCTCAGGCGGAAGGAGCTCTCGTCCGTGGCGCCCGTGACGCTCACGTTGTTCGAGAGGGTCACACCCGTCTGGAAGAACTGGTCGATGTCATTCGGAGTGGGCTCCCATGGGCGCAACTCCCCGAAGCCTTCGTCGCCTTCGTAATCGTACCAGCTGTCCCAATGGCGCACCGGGGTGCCGTCCAAGGCGGGTCCCCAGCTGCCGTCAAGGGCGTAGTCCGGAACGAACTGTCCGTCAATCGTATCGGCCCACGCTTGGCTCGGTCCACCACCATAGCTATTCTGGTAGGTCGGCAAAACGAAAACGTTGTTGAACGCCACGCCGCTATTCACCGAGATGCCGATGCCGCGCTTTCCACTGGACTGGTAGCCCTTGCCGGACTTCGTGGTAATGACGATCGCACCGTTTGATGCCCGGGAACCGAAGAGGGCCGCAGCCGCGGGTCCTTTCAGAACGGAAACGGACTCGATGTCATCCGGGTTGAGGTCCTGGATGGCGTTTCCATAATCGTATCCACCGACCGAACGCTGTTGGTTCCCGCTCGAGTAATCCGCATTGTCCATGGGGACACCATCCACCACGAACAGCGGCTGGTTGTTGCCGGTAATCGAACTCGCGCCACGAAGCAGCACTTTGGAGGAAGAGCCGATGGCCGTACCTGACGTCACCTGAACACCAGCAATCTTACCGGTCAGGGACCGCACGACATTCTCGGTCTTGGCATCCGTGAACGCGTCATTTCCGAGCTCTTGCACCGAATATCCCAACGCCTTTTTCTCACGGCTGATGCCGAGGGCCGTGACGACCACCTCATCGAGCGCCACCCCACTTTCGAGTGCGACGTCCATCGTGGCGCCTGTGACTTCCTTCCGGACCGTGTTGTAGCCCACGAAGCTGAAGGTCAAGACATCACCGGTTGCCGCTGAGATGCGGTACATGCCGTCCATGTCGGACATGACCCCGGTATTGGAGCCTTCTACGACGACCGCCACACCGGGCAGGCCTTCACCGTTGGCGCCGTCGGTCACCTTGCCCGATACGGACTGGGCCATGGCCGCAGTCATACCGAAGGCGAACGAGGCCAACAGAAGCAGGAGTTGGTTCCTCATTGCTGATTGGATTTTGTGTTGTTTGATGGTTTTTGGCAATACTTCACCATCAGCAAAGCACGAAAAGTTGTGTCAAAGGGACACCGTAGGAATTCACCGATAATCACCAACCGGGATGTTGATAACCGCTTTCAGTCCTTCCATACCAGCGTGAATACCGTTCCTGCTCCCGGCTCCGACCTGCACTCCACCCGGCTGCCATGACGGTCCGCAATCGCTTTGACCATGGGCAATCCAAGCCCTGATCCGCTTCCCCTCGTCGTGAATCTCGGCTCGAAAATCCGCTCGAGTGTATCGCTGTCCATTCCGGGTCCCGAATCCACCACTTCGACACGAATGGGGTCATGAAAAACATGGATTCCCACCGTTCCAGCTCCATTTCCAATGGCTTGTTGGGCGTTCAACACGAGATTCTGGAACAACCTGACCATCTGATCGGCATCGCATTCCAGCTCGAGGTCCCCTTCCATGTGCAACTCCGGCCCCACGCGAGGTTTGCTGAGCAGGTCCACCACCTGCTCCAATATGCTCCGAAGGGAAACCGCCCTCATTTCCCCATGGGGCAACCTCGCGAGCGTGCTGAATTCATCCGCAATCCGCGACAGAACATCAATCTGCCCCTGCAACACTTCCGAAAGGGACACCACCCTCTCCCTCAAGTCTGAAGGGTCGGTCGTCCCGTCCTTCGCCCTGCGCTCCAATTGTTGTATTCCCAGTTTCATCGGGGTCAAGGGGTTCTTGATCTCATGGGCCACCTGCATGGCCATCTCCCGCCAGGCGCTTTCCCGCTCCGACTGTGCCAGGGCAGATGCCGAGCGCCGGACGTTCTCGGCCATCCTGTTGTACCGCTCCACGAGGCGCGCAATTTCATCCCCATGACCCGCGTCGTACTGGAGGGGCTCGGACGCGGCGCCCTTGGAAACATCCATGCGTTCCATCATGGCGCCCAACCTGGAAAGTGGTCGCGATATGGATCGGGCCAATAGAAAGGAAAGTGCTGTCGCTGCGAGGAACACCAAGACGAACACGGCGCCGAGATTCCAGAGAAAATCCCTTCGGCCTCCAGCTTCCAGCGCTCGGGAAGCGTATCGCAAGGCCACCAGCGCAACGGGCCTTTCCTCTACGTTCGTCTGGTACCAATATGCCAGATAGTCGCCATCGCCGATGGGCACCTCCAAGCGGCCCGCCCCTTGTGCCATCGCAATGAGCACTTCAGGGTCCACATCCAAAGGAAAGCCCCTCTCTTCCGGCCGCTCAAAAGAAGAGGTGACGAACAATGACCCATCCAGTCGATACACCGCCAACGGAAGGCCGTGCACCTCCTCCGTCTCCACGATCCAATCGGCGAACCCACCAGGCATCACCGTCCAACTCAGGGATGTCGCTTCCACGGTATCGCCAACTGCACTTCTGAGTGCGAACCTCAGGCTGCTGGCCACCGCTTCTTCCTTCCGGATCAGACGGGCCGCATTGTAGTCCTCGTCCAATCGGGCGAAACCGATGAACGTCGCGGCACCGGTCAGGAGGAAACCCAACAGGACCACGCCGAACATGGCGAGGAACAAACGTTGTCGTAAGGAAAACCGAATCAAGCCTGTGGGATCAACCTTCAAGCGCTTCCGCGCCGCCCACAATCTCGAGAATTTCTGCGGTAATGGCCGCCTGACGGGCCTTGTTGTAGCTCAGCTTGAGGTCACGCAGGAGTTCTCCGGCGTTCTCGGTGGCCTTGTGCATGGCTGTCATCCGGGCCCCGTGCTCAGAAGCGTGGCTGTCCAACAAGGCTTTGTACAACTGTACTTTCAAGGTGTTGGGCACAATGTTGGACGCGATTTCCTCCCGGCTGGGCTCAAAGATGTAGTCCACCTCAGTGGTGCTGCCCTGATCGTCGGCAGACTGCTCGATGGGCAACATCTGCTCGCACTGGACGTCCTGAACGGCCGCATTCACGAACCTGTTGTACAAGATTTCCACCCGGTCATAATCCCCTTGGGAGAAGCCGCCCATCACTGCCTCCGCCACTTCTGAAGTATGGGCGAAGTCCAGATTGTCGAAGATGAAATTCGGTTCATGCTCCATGCCCAGCTTGGTGAAATGCTCCGTTCGGCGGAACACATCCCCTCCTTTTTTTCCGAGACAGAGAATGTGAACCTCGGCACCCTTCAGGTCAGCGAGCCGGCTTTGGGCCAACTTGATGATGTTGTTGTTGAATGGCCCGCACAGTCCGCGGTTCGATGTGATTGCCACAAGCAGGACTTTCTTCGCCTCCCGCTCCACGGCGTAGGGGTTCTCGGACGCGTCCAACGAACCGCTCACATTGACCAGGATCTCCTGCAACTTCTCGGCATAAGGACGCATCTGGGTAATCGCATCCTGCGCACGGCGCAGTTTTGCCGCAGAGACCAATTTCATGGCCTGCGTGATCTGCCGGGTGCTGCCGACGGATGCGATGCGGTTCCTGACTTCCTTGAGACCTCCAGCCATCGTTCAGTCCTCCTTAGGCTCCGGCGAATTGCTTCGACACCTCTCCGGCTGCTTCCGTCATCACGGCCTGGGCTTCATCTGAATACTTACCGCTCTTCAGTTCCGCCATGGTGTCGGCGTGCTTGGTGCGGAGGTAGTCGAGATAAGCCGTTTCGAATTCCTTGACCTTGTCCACCGGCACTTCCTTCAGCAGGTTCTTCGTTCCGGCATAAATGATGGCCGTCTGCTCTTCCACCGGCATGGGTGAATTCAAATTCTGCTTCAGGATCTCCACGTTCCGCATGCCCTTGTCGAGCACAGCCTTGGTCGCATCGTCCAAGTCGGAACCGAACTTGGCGAACGCCTCCAACTCACGATACTGCGCCTGGTCGAGCTTCAGCGTTCCCGAGACCTTCTTCATCGACTTGATCTGGGCCGATCCACCCACACGGCTCACCGAAATGCCGACGTTGATGGCCGGACGGACACCAGACAGGAACAGGCTGCTCTCCAAGAAGATCTGGCCGTCCGTGATGGAGATCACATTCGTGGGAATGTACGCGGACACGTCACCCGCCTGTGTCTCGATGATGGGCAGGGCCGTCAGGGATCCTCCCCCTTTGACCAAGGAGCGGATGCTTTCGGGCAAATCGTTCATGTCCTTCGCGATGCCGTCATCCGAAATCACCTTCGCGGCCCGCTCCAGCAGGCGGCTGTGCAGATAGAAGACATCCCCCGGGTATGCCTCACGGCCCGGTGGGCGTCGCAGCAACAGGGAAACCTCACGGTAGGCCACGGCCTGCTTGGACAAATCATCATACACGACCAGCGCGGGGTTCCCCGTGTCGCGGAAGAACTCCCCGATGGCAGCTCCCGTGAAGGGCGCATAAAACTGCAGCGGGGCCGGATCCGATGCCGTTGCCGCCACCACCACGGTGTACGCCATGGCGCCAGCCTCTTCCAAGGTCTGAACGATGCCGGCTACAGTCGAGCCTTTCTGACCAATGGCGACATAGATGCAGAATACCGGTTCTCCGGCGTCATAGAATTCCTTCTGGTTGATGATGGTGTCCACCGCCACCGTCGTCTTTCCGGTCTGACGGTCGCCGATGATCAACTCTCGTTGGCCACGGCCAATCGGAATCATCGAGTCCACAGCCTTGATGCCTGTTTGCAGGGGCTCGTTCACCGGCTGTCGGAAAATCACACCCGGGGCCTTGCGCTCCATGGGCATCTCATAGAGGTCGCCCTCGATATGCCCCTTGCCGTCAATGGGCTCACCCAAGGTGTTGACCACCCGGCCCAGCATGCCGCGGCCCACCTTCACGGAGGCGATTCGGTTCAGGCGCTTGACTGAAGAACCCTCCTTGAGTTCCCCGGAAGGCTCGAGCAATACCGCACCGACATTGTCCTCTTCGAGGTTCAATGCGATGCCCCGCACCCCATTCTCGAATTCAATGAGTTCTCCGGCCTGTACGTTGGAGAGGCCGTAAATGCGGGCGATGCCGTCTCCTACCTGGAGCACGGTTCCAACCTCCTGAAGGTCGGCGTCGGTTTGGTTTCCGGCCAGCTGCTCTCGCAGGATGGCGGATACTTCGGCGGGTTTGATCTGGGACATGAATTGAAAATGCGCTCAGTAAGCCGGTTCGTATGGGTTGTTGGTAAGGTTGCGGTGCATCGACCTCAGGGTCTGAAACACCGTGGCGTCGATCATCCTGTCTCCGACCCGCAGCTTGAAGCCACCGATCAGATGGGGGTCGACCTTCTCTGACAGCTCCACGCCTCCCTCGTGGACCTTGCTGATCAATTGATTGATTTCCGCCCTTCGGGCATCATCAAGTGGTGCTGCTGTCACGACCTCCGCCATGACGATGCCGCGCTCCTCACGCACCAAGGACACAAATGCGCTGGCCATGTCCGCCAACAACCCGGCCCTCCCCTTCTTCGCCAACAGGGCGAGAAAGTCCACGGACAGGGCATGGGCGCCGGCAAAAGCCGCACGCACGATGGCTTCCTTCTTCTCCGGTCGGATCACGGGGCTGCCCAGAACAGCAGCCAGCTCGCGGTTGTCCGCCACCGTTTCAGCCAGGGCGCGCATATCGCGATCCACCACATCCACGGCCCCCTGCTCCTTGCAAAGCGTCAGCAGGGACTTGCCATAACGTCGTGCAACTGCGGATGCGGCCATGGTGTCAGTTGAGTTTCGAGTCTGAGATCATGCGGCCAATCAGCTCCTGCTGGGCCGCATCATCACCGAGCTCCTTGCGCACAAGCTGCTCTGCGATTTCCAAGCTGAGTTTGGCGACTTCGGCCTTGAGCTCGGCAACCGCAGCTGCACGCTCTCCGTCAATGGCCTGCTTGGCTTGCGCAATCATGCGCTCGCCCTCTTCCTTCGCCTGGCCCTTGGCCTCCGAGACCAACCGGTCCGCCATGCCGCGCGCGTCACGCAGCATGCCATCCCGCTCCGCACGCGCCTCTTGGAGGAGGCGCTCGTTGTCGGAATGAAGGTTCTCGATTTCGGCACGGGCCTCCTTGGCCGCATTCAGTGCGCCGGCAATCTCCTCCTCGCGGGCCTTCAATCCCTCAAGAATGGGCCCCCAGGCCATCTTCTTGAGCAGATACAGGACCACCAGAAAGGAGACCGACGCCCAAACGACGGTTCCCAAGGCGGGTGACAACAACGCATCCATGATCAGGGTGCGGGTTGAATCAGGAGAATACGACCAGCAGGCAGAGGATGACCGAGAACAGAGCGACACCCTCAACGAGAGCGGCTGCCACGATCATGTTTGCCCTGAGGTCTCCGATCATCTCGGGCTGACGGGCCATGGCCTCCAGTGCAGAGCCACCGATGCGGCCTACACCGATACCGGCACCTACTGCTGCGACGCCGGCGCCGAGTCCTGCGAGGCCTTGATTCATGGATTCCAGAAGGATCATTGCGAGTTCCATGTTGGTATGGATTTGGGTTGGTTGTGTTGTCTTAATGGTGTGCTTCATGCGTGGCCTCGCCGAAATACAAAGCGGCAAGCAGGGTAAACACATACGCCTGAAGGAAAGCCACCAAAAATTCGATGAGGTACATGAAAATCATGAAGAGCGTCGAGAAGACGCCCGCTCCGTAGCCTGCACCTGAGCCGAATTGCTCATTGAGGATGAAGACGAGTGAGGTGAAGGACAGGATGATCACGTGACCGGCCGTGATGTTTGCGGTCAAACGGATCATCAGGATTGAGGGCTTCATGAAAATACTCATGATCTCAATCGGCACGAGAATGAACTTGATGGGCAGCGGCACCCCGGGAGGCCAAAGGATGTGGCCCCAGTAATGCTTGTTGCCCGACACCGTCGTGATGATGAACACGAACGTCGCCATCACGATGGTGATGCCGAGTGTCCCGGTGATGTTGAATCCCCCGAGGAATGGAATCAGACCCAACAGGTTGCTGAACAGGATGAAGAAGAAAACCGTCAACAGGAAAGGCGTGTAGCGTTCCGCCTTCTTCTCACCGATGCTGGGAACGGCCACTTCGTCCCGAATGAACAAGACAAGGGGCTCGAGGAAATTCTGCAGACCCGAAGGTGCTTGCCCTTTTCTCGCCGAATAGGCGCGCCCGGCCTTGCCGAACAGGAACAGGATGAGGCCCATCATGAACAGCATTCCGAACACGCTCTTCGTGATGGAAAAATCAATGATGGCCACCGAGCCGTGGTCATGACCCGCGTGATCCTCGTGGGCGTGCGCGTCATGATGGCCATGACCGCTTGGTTCATGGTCATATGCCTCGAGCATGCCCGTCTCGTGGTTGAGCAAGTACCACAACCCTGAGCTTCCCTGGTGTGCACCGTGGTGGAGGGCACTGCTCATGAAGACATCGAATTGCCCGGTGCCCGGGGCATATGAAATCACGGGAAGGGGGATGTGGACATCACCGAAGAAGTGAATCTCATGCGCATCCTGAACGTGATGCACAATGAACTCTCCTGCCACGAACCCCTCCTTGGACTCACTGGATTCCGCCGCGGATGCGTATCCTGCAATCAGCAGGCTCCACATGACGACACCACATTTCAGGGCTCTCCGATAGGTCCGGGGGAGGAGGGGGTACATGATCGCTACCTGCGAATTTGGGTGCGAAGATAGTGTCCGATTTCCTTCCTGCCCATCCCCTTCATAAAGTCGTCCACCGAAGGGTCAGGAAGGGTCTTGTGGAGGTTGCACATGACGCATGGCCTCTGCCACCAGAATGCCCGTGAAAGCCAAGTATACCAAGTAGGAAGCCATGCCGAAAACCACCGGGTCCGGCCCATCCTTTACGAGGTACACCAAGATCACGACCAACATCAGCATCATCTTGATCAAGGTGGTCAGCATGATCTTGCGAACCTGACTTCCATGACGGCCGGCTCGACCCGGTCTCAACCACCATTCCAGTGAGGGGGTCAGCACGGCCAAGGTGAGGATGACGGCCGTCATGGGTCCTTGCACTGATTCCGTCATCAACGGTGGCTCCAGCGTGTAGACCAACAACAGGAACCCCAGCGCGGTCAGGGTGTTGAGCAAAAGGAATTTCATCGCTTCAGACTGCGTATGACCATGGTGAAGGACGCGGCCATGCCGATCAACGCGCACAATGCGGTGCCCCAGGCCACGGAATGTCCAGCGGCGGCGTCCCAACGGGAACCCAACCAGGCGCCACCCCCAATTCCGGCGGCGAGGGTCGTGACCACGCCCATGTGGCGCATGGCACCCTGCGCTCCTTCAGGCCGATTGCTGGAGGGGCGCTTGCTCGACATCGTCCTCTTTCATCGCGCCTCCCTTGCTGCCGGCCAATTTGACTTCCGGCTCGGCATCCAGCCGGCAGGTGCCCACAATCTGGGCGCCGGCTTCAACGGCCATTCTTCCGTATTGGATTTCACCATCCACCCGACTCGAGGCCTTCAGGCTCAACAGCCCCGCCACACGAAGCTCTCCAAGCACCAACCCTTCAGATTCGCAATCCATGCAATCCACCCGGCCCTCGACACGACCACCCGCACCGATCACCAAACGACCGGAAGTGTGGATGTCCCCCTTGAAGGACCCGTCGATGCGGATGCTGCCCTCACTGCGGATGCTGCCCTCCATGTGGGTTCCCTCCACGATTCGGTTGATGCCCTGTTCCAGGGATACGTCGTTGGTCCTTTGCCTGGCCATGGTTTCCTCTCGATAATCGAAGTTGACCTTCAGTCCCGAAGGTAATACTGGTCGAAGAACATCAGATAACCGTCCACATCCTTGCCCTTGAACAGCTCCACATAGTTCTCGGTATGGATGACGAAGACCTTGTAGCCGCTGGTGTTGAAATCGATCATGGACTCACGGTTGTTGGTCAACACGCGGTAGTAGTCCAAGGCGCGGTCCTTGCGCACGAATTGCTTGACCAGGATCAGCTGGTTTTCCCGGTCCAGAAGATTGCTGGTCACCTTCAGGTCCGAACTGGCGAAGTATTGTCTGTTGAAGTCCGACAGGGCTGCCTTCGCGCCTTCGGCGTCTCCCTCCCGCACAGGAATGACCACCCCGAGGTAGTGCTCCAGCACGGGGTTGTCCTTGAAATTGCCCATGCCCTCCGGAAAAGTGGGTACCGCGTCCGACTTCTTCTCTTTCTTTTTGGCGCCGTCGGCACCCAGACCGACCAGGATTTCCTGTGCGGCAACAGCCTGCTCGGTTGAATCACAGGAGGCCACAACCGCCTTCAGCGCTTCGATGTAATTGTCCCGGCCCCTCACTTTTCCATCAAGCCAACCGATGCACTGCGCCCTGAGGAAGCGGTATCGGCAAGCCTGGGTGTGGTTGGGAACCGTGTCGAGCGTCTCGTTGATTTCCCTGAGGATGTCCTCGTAGTCCTTCTGGGCATAATACCGAATCACATGGGCCTCGTATGCCGCAAGCTCATCGAGCCTCCGCTGCTCCTCGAAGTCCACGAAGTCCGGATCCTCGACCAATTGGGCCCATTCACTGTCCGGATATCGCAATGAGATCTGGTCCGCCCAATACTGGGAGTTGCATGTCGCACAGAAAGGGTTGGTATAGTTCTCCGTCTCCTCGAGGAACAAATAGGTTCTGTACAGCTGGTAATGGGCCAATGGGTGCTCCGCACTCTCCTCATAGCGGTCGAGCAGATCGACCCAGGCCTCGATTGCATTGTCCGCATCCTCGAGCTTTTCCTTGTAGATGACACCGCTCTGATACACCGCGGTCGCGGTTTGGACCTCGGCCTCGGTCCGCTCGTCATCGCCACACGGCAGTCCCTCCATCAATTCTTCCGGGGTGGGCAACTCTCCTCCCACCATCAACAAGTCTCCGCTCGCCACATCATCCGCCACATCCTCAATGGTGCCGAACGCCGAAGCCAGTTTCCGGCTTCTCCTCCAATCGTCTTCCAACGGCCGGTCTCCCCATCGGTCCAGAAAGAAAGATTGACCCGAGGTCCTCAGGCGTGGATTGTAAGGCCAGAAAGCCGTCGCACTGCCCGGTCCATTGAGGCTGGCCTCCAAGGCTTCTTCCGCCAGGCGTGCGGCCTCGGCTTCAGCCTCCTCCTGGGCTATGCGCAAATCCTCGATGATCTCCTCCATGCGCGCGAAACGCTCGTCCTCATCGAGATCACAAAGCTCGAGCAGGCTGTCATTCCGAACAATGATGGTCAACTGTTCCACCAATTCCGTCAAGCTGCGGGCATTGTTGCGGACTTCGGCATACCGCGGGTGGTCCTCATCCATGTTCGCCAGCGTGCTGTCATAATAGGCTTGGGCCAATTCATATTCCCGGTCCTCGAGGTGGAGGTCCGCCAAGGAAAGGAAGCACTTCATCCGGGGCCGCCGGTTTCCGGAGTCCTCCGCCAGGGCATCGCGGAGATAGTCCATTCCGGCATCCCGATTCAATTCCTCCAGCTCAATCTGCGCCAAGGCATAAAAAACCTGATCCCTGTATTCCTCATTCTTGTCATCCTCCAGCATGTCGAAGAACAACTCCCGGATTTCCTCGCTCCTGCCCCCCCTTCGGTCATAGGCCAACGCCTGTTGCATTCGGGCCTGGAATTCCATCTCATAAGGCGTCCGCAGCTTGACCACCTGCTCGAAGAGATCAATGGCCTGTTGATTCCTGCCGTAGCGCTGCTTGAGTTGCGCCAGGACAAACAGGGGGCGCGCCCGCTCCCGTTTCTTGCGGATCAGGGGAACGGCCCGTTCAATGGACTCAATGGCTTCTTCGATGTTGTCCTGTGTCAGCAGAAAATCCGCCTGAACGAGAAAGGCGTCCGCCCTCAATTCATCGGACGCATCCCGCTCTCCAATGGCCTTGAGCAAGGCAGAGTTGGCCTTCGGCATATTCCCCACAGCCATGTACGTCCTGGCCAACCATGCCCCGGCCGCAACCTGGCTGTCCGGCTCCTTGTGCTTACGCTGCAAATACTTGAACACCTCCTCCGCCATCACGAAGTCGCCTTTGTAGAAATGGCCCTTTCCAATGATGGTGTAGTTGTCGTCAATCCACCGGTTCAATTGCGGGCGCTTGAAATCCCGCTTCAAACTGGACGGTGGAGTCATGGCGTGGCGGTCCACCACCCTCGAACACTTCTCGATCGCCCGCTCCATGAGGGGGTACAGAAAATCAGCCTGCTCCTCGGACCCATAGATGAACAATGGAATCACTTCATCCCAATCCTCATCGTGGGTTTCCGCCAACTTCTGGTCCGCTTCTTCCATCGCCAGCCGGGCGAAATGGAAACCATTGAAACGGGAGGTCGTGTTGTGATATGCCCTGTATGCGCGGCCATCCCGTTGCGTCGTGCACCCGCTCCAGAACAAGGCGAACACGGACAATACCGACAAAGCCAGGGGAATGCCGAAGCGGTTCCAATGATGGCTCATCCGTGTCGTCTTGTGATTGAAGGTGGGTCCGTCCGCCATGTGCAGGGATACGTGCTGCAAACTCCGCAGGCGCGAAAATATTGCAATCCGGGCGCCCCGGTGACAAAATGAACCGCAGCCCTCGCCGTTCTCATCCATCTTTGGACCCACATGAAGCGGCAGAGCACGGCGAACAGCACAAAGGGCAACGCGAGCAAATCCAAGCAGGACTATCGCCTCATCCTGCAGGAAGAGGGTTCTTTCGCCGAAAAATGGGCGCTCCGGGTCAAGCCCGGGCAACTGCGTTGGATGGCCTTGGGCAGCATCCTCGCCATCATCGGCCTCACCTATGTTCTGGTGGCGCTAACGCCCCTGCGTGAGTTGGCCGTTCCCGGATACGTTTCCTCTGAAACGCGCAAACTGCAGACGGAATCTTGGCAACTGGTCGACTCACTTTCGAAGGAGCTCGACACGCAGGGACGGTACCTCGACAACCTCGTCGCTGTATTGGAGGGCCGCATCACCCAGGAGGCGTTGCGCGACAGCCTCGTCCTCGTCGTGCGGGATGATGCTGCCACACCGGCATCTAACAACCCCAGCCCTTCTCTGGACAGACTGCAGGACGCGGTAGCAAAGGAGGACGCCTTTTCCATCGGTAGAAGTGGTGGGCTTCAACAAACGGGCCGCTGGCTGTCTCCTGTGGAAGGCAGCATCTCTTCACCTTGGAACCCTTCCCTGGGTCATTGGGGCATCGATCTGGTCGCCCCAGAGAACAGCCCCGTCAAAGCCGCTGCCGGCGGAACCGTCATCTATGCCGGTTTCACGGCGGGGGGCGGACATACCGTCATGCTGCAGCATACGGATGACCGGCTGTCCATTTACATGCACAACAGCCGGTTGGAGGTTTCAACCGGAGACCGTGTGGGGCCTGGTGAAGTCATCGCCATCATCGGCAACTCCGGAGACCACAGCACGGGTCCACACCTGCATTTTGAATGGTGGGAAAACGGGGTGCCGGTTGACCCCTCATTGAGAATCGGGCTCTGAACCGGGTTCAGGCCTCGATGCCTGTGCGCACACGGTGCTCCTTCCAGTCCGTCATCTTGCGGAACTCCGCCAGACGCTGCTCGAGGGCCGCATCATCCACGTTTCGGATTCCTTCCGTGCCAAAGGATTCACACGTGAAGCTCGCCAATGCGCTCCCCATCACCACCGCGGACTTCATCGCTTCGAAGTCGGTTCGCCCCAGTGCGGCCAGATGCCCGATGAACCCGCCTGCAAACGTGTCACCAGCGCCGGTGGGATCAACCACGTCTTCAAGCGGAAGGGCCGGACAAAAGAAATACTCCAACCCCCGATCTCCGCTGTTGAACAACAACGCTCCGTGTTCCCCCTTCTTGATGATCAGGTATTTCGGACCCATTCTCAGGATGACGCGGGCCGCCTTCACCAAACTCCGCTCCCCTGACAGCTGGCGTGCCTCTTCATCATTGATGGTCAACACATCCACACGGGCTATCACCGCCTTCAGCGGGTCCATGGCGATGTCCATCCAGAAATTCATGGTGTCGAGCACCACCAACTCGGGTTGGGATGCCAGTTGATCCAATACCGACGCCTGCAGGGTCGGATCGATGTTGCCCAGCATCAACCAGCGGGCATCACGCCAAGCCTCAGGAATGACGGGGTTGAACTCCGCCAACACATTCAGTTGTGTGTCCAGCGTATCCCGACCATTCATGTCCATGTGATACGAACCCGACCAGAAAAAGCTCTTCTCTCCAGCTTTCTGCTCGATCCCATCCAGCATCATGCCCGAGGCCTCCATCATGGAGAGTTCATCTGCAGGGAAGTCCTCCCCCACCACACTCACCAATCCGGTACGAACACGCAGACGACTCGCTGACCAACCGATATAGGTCCCTGCCCCTCCCACGATCCGTTCACGAAACCCAAAAGGGGTTCGGATGGAGTCAAAGGCTACAGTACCAACAGCAAGAACGGAGGAGGCGTCGAATGACATGATTGGAAAATCAGATGCAAAGATAGCCCACGTCTTTATGCTGCTTCTTGCATTGCGCGTATTGATGAAACAGCGTATCTTTGCGCACCCTTGAAAAAGGGCCTGAGCATTCCCCTATAGCTCAGCTGGTTAGAGCGACTGACTGTTAATCAGTAGGTCCCTGGTTCAAGTCCAGGTGGGGGAGCCAACAAAAACCCCGGAGTCAGCTCCGGGGTTTTTCTTTTCACTGCCTTCTCGATTCAAAGGAGGTTGATCCGACTGGCCAACAAATCCTTGTAGCTGCCACCAATCGGGATTTCCTTTTCCATGTCCCGCACCTGGATCATCGAATACTTGATGCTGTGGATGGCATCCAGGTTCACGATGTAGCTCCTGTGCACCCTCATGAAACGACGTTCGTTGAGCTTGTTCTCCACGTCCTTCATGGTGCTGTGGATGGTGTAGCTCTGCTCGGGGGTATGCACGACCACATAGTCTTTGAGCGCCTCGATGAACAGGAGGTCATTGTGGTCAATCTTCATCAAGCGGCTGCGGTTCTTGACGAAGAGATACTCCGCCGTCTCCTTGTGCTCCGCCATGTTCCGGAGAAACTCATTCTCCAAGCGCGCTTCCTGCTCCTTGGAGAACTTGTGGATGGCCATCTCAATGCTCGTCTGCAGATCCACATCCTTGAACGGCTTGAGCACATAACCATGGGGTTCGGCCAACTTCGCCTCTCCCAAAGTGCTCCTGTCCGCATATGCCGTCAGGAATATGATCGGAACATCCAGCGTCCGCTTGATTTCTTCAGCGGCAGCGATCCCATTCATATCTCCCTTGAGCATGATGTCCATGAGGATCACATCGGGCCGATATCGGATGGCAAGGTCAATGGCGTCCTCGCCATTGTCCGCTGTGGCTACCACGTTGTAACCAATTTTTTCAAGCGTCTGCTCTATGTCTTTTCGAACGATGCTCTCGTCCTCGGTGACCAGAATATTGATGGACATTTCCTTTCAAGTTTTCTCCCGGAACCATTGTCGAAATGTTCGATGGATGTCGGCCCACTATCCGTCAAACAGGTTTTTCGGGCGCCGAAAGCTAATCAAAAACCGTGTACCCCCGTCCGTTTCCGCCGTCAATTCCGCATCCAGCTGCTCACTCAGGGCCTGCACGAGATACAAACCCAAGGAGTCCCTGGTACTCCAGTCGAACCCTTCCGGCAGGCCTATTCCGTTGTCCTTCACCTCAATCCGTATCTCCTCCATGTCTTCCGACCCGTCCACTTCCACTGCTTGCAGACGCACCGTGATCACCCCCGTCTCCCGACCCTCAAAAGCGTATTTCATGGCATTGGACACCCACTCATTGAGTATGAGTCCACATGGAATGGCTTGGTCGAGGGGGGCTTCCACGTCGTCCAGTTCCGTCACGAGCTCAACCTTGGTGCTGCTCTGATATCCCTGGATGATGTTGCCCGCAATCCTCGTGATGTAGCTGGGGAAGCCAATCCTTGAAACGTCCGTATTCTGATACAGCGTCTCGTGGATGATGCTCATCGTGGACACCCGATTCTGGATTTCTTCCAACCCGACAATGGTCTTGTCGTCGTGCACGAATTTCTTCTGGAGGTTCAGAATGGAGTGGATGATCTGAAGGTTGTTCTTCACCCGGTGGTGCACCTCCTGCAACAGGATCTCCTTTTCCTTCAATGCTTCGCGAATCCTTCTGTCGATCCGCTTTCGCTCGGTGATGTCATAAGCAATGGCACTGATTTCCCTCGCACCATGGGGGGATTCAATGGGGTTCAGGAACAATTGCAGCCAACGCCGACCCCCACCGGACTCATCCTTGCCCACCGCCCACTCAAAGCGTTGGGGTTTTCCATCCAAGGCGCGACCAAACCGGTCGTTCACATCAAACCCATTGAGTCCAGTGGTCAACTCCACCATTTCCCTCAAAGCCCCTGTGCTCTCCTCCATTGACTCCTTGTCCGGGGCCAATTCCAACCACGTTTTGAAGTTGACATTGCTGCTGGTCACCGAATGCTCCTCAGAAGCCGTCCAGATGATGAAGTCCTCACCCGATTCCACGATGGACCGCATTCTCGCCGTGGCATCCCTCAAAGCCGACTCCGCCGCAATCCTCTGTTCAATCTGTTGGGTCAATTGCTGGTTCGCCTCTTCCGCCACCTCTGCACGGATCCGCTCCTGCATCAGGGTGTAACGGTCCGTGACATCCGATAGGTTGACCTGCACAGCGGGCTGACCATCGAAAATGGTCAGGCGCCACTTCAGCATCAATCTACGGCCGTCCGGCTCCAGCTCCACCTCCCACTCCTCGACATTGGTGCCTTGTCTGGTCTGCCGGGTGCTGGACACCACCCTCTTCTGGTGTTCGTCAGGAAAAAGCGAAGCGAACCGCAAGCCTTCCAGTTCCTCCCCCATTTCCGAGAAAAGATCACTGGCCACAGGATTCGCATAGCGGATCAATTCATCCACCAGGATCATGATGCCATTCGGCGAACTCTGAACCAGGAGACGGAATCGCTCGCGCTCCTGCACCAGGTCGAATTCGATCTTCTTCCGGTCCGAAACATCGTACATCATCCACACCTCAGAACCGTCCTCCAATCGACCCTTCCCGATGTCCAGATGAAGCTCCTCACCTTGTCTGTTCGTCAACATCCAATCCGCCCGATCGAAGACACCGCTTCCCGGAATCGGTTCGAGGTTTCCCAATCGTCTGAATCCCAACTTGCCAATGACGTCGCCGACCACCTCTTCGGGATGATCCACACCCATCATCACCAGAAAGCGGGAATTCACATCAAGGACCACATCATCCTGCACGAGTATGATGCCTTCCTGGGCAATGTCATTCAGCCTGCGATAGTGCGCCTCCCGATCCTGCAATGCCTGTTGGCGAAACCGCTGCTCACTGATGTCCACCACCTGGAGCATCCCCGTGCCATTCGGCCCGGGTGACAGTCTGATCTCACACTGGAATCGTTGGCCCTCTGCACGTTGCACCTCCAGTTCCATCCGGATGGGCACCCGTTCCTCAATGGGCAACCGCCGCCAGCGGGCCTCGAAGTACGTCCTGTCCTCGTTCCTCCACAGAAAAGCGGAATGCGCCAACCAGTCGAATGGTTCGAAATCCACGGTCAAACCAAGGAGAAACAACCCCCTGGCATTTGCTCGGGTCACCATATCACCCTCCAGCATCAACAAAGCGGAGGGCATGGCATCCATCCACTCGGAAGGCCAATCACCCTGTTCCATGTGCTGCTTTTCCTGCGTCATCAATCCGTTTTGGAACCATTCACCTTGACAATCCGACCCGCTCTGTACTGGCGGATCAACCTCACCGTTCCAGCGGTATCGAAATAACGCCAATTCCCCTCTGGAAGCCCACCTTCATAGGCCCCGGTCATCGCCCGAATTCCCGATGGCCAATACTTCACATGTTCGCCGGTAGGAATCCCCGCCACGTATTCGCCCTCGAACCGAAGTTGACCATCATCACCGAAATGACGCCATATGCCATCCTGTTCACCATCGAGGTAAACCCCTTCCCTGCGGTCGTCATTCACATGTTCAATCCAACGTCCTTGCTTGAGGCCGCGCTCATATCGACCCACCGCAAGCGTGTCACCGGAATTGGAAAGCTCCAGAAAATCCCCGTCTTCTCTTCCTTTCCGATACCGTTCATCGCGATGCAACGCTCCACCATCGTGATACCATTTCCATCCTCCGTGCCAAGCACCTGAGCGATAGGAGCCTTCCTGCTCAGTCGACCCATCCATCCGAAAAAAGGTCCACGCACCATCCCTCCGTCCTTCCAGATATTCTCCTTCGGCCTTCCGTTCACCACCCGGCCAAAACAGGACCCAGGGTCCAGACCTGCGACCCAAGCTGTCCAACGATCCGGATGCATGCAACACACCCTCACGGAACACCCTCACTTCCACGAGATGCCCCTGCTCATCAAAGAACCGGTGCGTTCCCATGGGCGTGTCCTCCCTCCAAGGACCGGACCTGGATACCTCACCATTGGCATGGAATACCTTGCGCAAGTCAAGCGCCACCGATTGCGGCGCATCCATCACCTGCTCACCACGTTTCCAGGTTTCCGTCCTTTCCAGATCACCATTCCGGTTGAAGAACTTGAATACCCCTTCCTTCAAACCCCGCTCATAAGGACCTTCCGACCGAATCCTGCCCCCGGGCCAGAACGTCATCCATTTTCCGGTTTTCCGATGCTGGCCATCAAACCGGTTGATGTCCTCCACCCACCTCAACAGATCATCCCGGTATCCACTGCGCCGGATGATCCGCTCCTCCCCGTCCGAATCCATGACCACATCGACAGCGACACCTTCTTTTTTTCCCGCTTTCCAAGGCACCCTCGATGCCTCGAATCCAGAGGCATCAAACACCTTTTCCACCCCATGCACCGTATCCTTTCTCCAAGGAATGGTCCTGACCAACACACCCAGCGTATCCCAGCGTTGCTCCTCCCCTTCCTTGAGTCCTTGATCATACATGAGTGTGGTCTCCACCCGGCCTTTGGCATCGTAAAAAATCCACTCACCATCGAGCACACCTTCACGCCAATTTCCTTCGCTCTTTCTGATTCCATCCTCGTGAAAAGAACGCCAGAACCCTGCCGGCACTCCGTCGACCAGCCATCCCGAACTGCTGACCGCACCGTTCGGAAAGCGATATTCCACCGCCACACTGTCCTGGGCCGGAACGGACAACGCAAACGCGGAGCACACCCCCATCACTGCATATTTCCAATTCCCGATCACTCCTGCAAGTTGGGCACCACCCCCATACCTGTCCCATTCTGCCTCATGGATTTTACCCCAAGACAACATCTATTCTTTTTTCTTTAAAAGAAGTTTCATGGTCATAGTAGGCTTGTTGATTCTGAGGAAAAGTCTTGCCTGACGAATTTGGAGCTGAAAAGTGTGCATGGGTTTGGCACACTTATCATGTTTTGTTGACGCACTCAGAATATTGATTATCAAAATTCTGGTTTCACTTTCAACAGGAATGGCGGATTTGGGGAAAACCGATTTCATGAGAAAGTGAAGGGGGAGTTTGGTGTGGATATAAGTCCGAAAGGTGTGGGCATGATTCGTACAAGTTGAACCATTGAAGCGCGGTCATCTCTTCAGGTTTGTGCAAGCCGGAATGGAGGTCGGATTTCCAAATTTTTTTACGTCCGGGTTACCCACATGGATACGTGCGAATTCACAGTGGGATGTGGATTGGTGTTCATCACGGAATGGAGGAACTTCGAAGCATGAGGATACACCTTGGAAATGACCATGCGGCAGGGCCGGTGAGGTCAGCCATCATCAGCTGGTTGCAGGATGCAGGCTACGAACTTGTGGATCATGGCACAGACCGTGATGACAGCGTGGATTATCCCGATCATGTGCACCCCCTGGCAGAAGGCGTGTTGGGCGATGACACCATGGGCATCCTCATTTGTGGTTCGGCCAACGGGGTGGCCATGACGGCGAACAAGCACCAGGGCATCAGGGCGGCCATTGCCTGGAGACCCGACATCGCTGCACTCGCCAGACAACACAACAACGCAAACGTGCTCTGCATTCCAGCCAGGTTCATTGCCGTATCTGACGCTTTGGATTGCGTATCGACTTTCATTGAAACCGCTTTCGAAGGGGGCCGGCATGAGCGTCGGGTCGCCAAAATCACATGCTCATGAACCGCGTATTTCCATTCCTGCTCTTGTGTCTCATCTGGTCCCAGCCCGACTTCATTGCTGGCCAGGTATTGGCGCATCTTGACTCCGCTGCCCAATGGGCGGAAACCATCACACCGGATGACCTCTCAAGGCACTTGTACATTCTGGCGGCAGATTCCATGGAGGGCCGTGAAACGACGAAGTTGGGCCAGCGTAAAGCGGCGGACTATATCGCGGGACATTTCGAAACCATGGGACTCGAACCCGTGAACGGAAGTTACTTCCAGGACGTGCCGCTCAGGGTGAGCAAGCTGCTGGGGGGTGTCGTTTCAGTGAGGGGTGAAAAACTCCTGTTCAAGGATGACTTCGTGCCCTATCCCGGCATTGAGGTGAAGGACCTGTCCGGCGAAGCGGTTTTTGTGGGTTTCGGCATCCAGGAGGGCGATTGGGACGATTACGCCGAATTGGATGTGAAGGGCAAAGTGGTGATCATGATGTCCGGCGAACCGGGAGACGAGGAAAACGGGTTCGAGTTGACGGAAGACGGGAGCGCGTCCCGCTGGAGCAAGGACCGCAATGCAAAGCGTGAGCTTGCGGACAGTTTGGGTGCCGCAGGGATCCTGTTGGTCACGCCGGACTTCGAGACCATGAGGTCAAGGCTTGTTCCCTGGTTGAGCCGCGAGCGGATGAAATTGGATGTCGACCGTGAGGGTGAGGGCACGGACCTTCCTACCCTTCTTGTGGGAGAAGAGGTGTTGTTGAGGCTGACGGACTGGAAGAGCATGAAGAACGTTCGGAAGAAATGGCCCAAGCGAAAATTGAAGTCCACTGAATTCGGTTTGTTGGAGTTGAGTCTGGCCCGAAAGGACGATCGGGTGACCGCGGCCAATGTTTGGGGGTTGCTGCCGGGCTCCGATCCGGAATTGTCATCTGAAATTGTGGTGTTGACGAGCCACTATGACCATGTAGGCGTGGACAAGGAGGGGCTGATCTACAATGGAGCCGATGATGATGGCAGCGGAACCGTAAGCCTGCTCGAGAATGCCCAGGCTTGGACTGAGGCGGCCAAGGCCGGAAAAGGACCGCGCCGAAGTGTGCTCTTCATTGCTTTCGTCGGTGAGGAGAAAGGGTTGCTCGGCTCCGAGTGGTACAGTGAAAACGCAGCATTTCCATTGGAACAGCATGTATGCGACCTGAACATGGACATGGTGGGCAGGGTCGATGAGGCCCACCCGGACGATGACCGTTATGTCTACATCATTGGCAGTGACAAACTGTCAAGTGAGTTGCATGAAATCAGCGAGGCCGTCAATGAAGCCCACATCGGACTCGAGCTGGACTACACCTTCAATGCGCCGGATGACCCGAACCGGTTCTACTACCGGAGCGACCACTACAATTTTGCGAAGCATGGCATTCCGGTCATCTTCTACTTCAGTGGCGTGCACGAGGATTATCATGGTCCCGGAGACACCCCCGACAAAATCCGGTATCCGAAGATGTCGGAGATTGGAAGGCTGGTGTTCCTGACGTCATGGGAGGTGGCCAACCGCGACGACAAGCTCGTGGTGGACCGGGTCAATGATTTTCCTTCGGACCGATGATGGCTTGAGTGAACGCCAGGCGTTCGAGCTCGTATTTCGCCCCGGTGGCCGGCCCGTTGAAACCGGAGTGGATCCAGGGCTCCTCGGCTTGGGGACGCAAAACGATGGTGGTCGGAAAACTGACGACACGGTCCAGAAAGGGCAGTGCGGCTTGGGCTTCCTTTTTTGAGGCTGGACCGACGAGCGTGATGCTCCACCGGTCCTCATGGCGCCATATTTCCATGGATTCGCGATAGGCTTTCAATCGGGACAAGGCTGTTTTCTCACCATTTTCCCGGTCGATCCCACGCTCGAACGCCAGGGTGTGCAGGATGATGCCGGGATGCGCCGCAGCCAACTCCCGCAACAAGCGGTGTTCGTCCATACAGTTGGGGCACCAGCTTCCCATGACGCTGATGACATGTGTACTGGTGTCGGATGGGGACCAAGCCCATGTTTTGGAGCTGCCGAAGAGGTCTACCCCCTCATACGCTACGGCCGCTCCGGTCCATTGGGCGCGCATGCCTTCGCCAAGAACGGGGGTGTCTGAGGCCACAGGCGCTCCGGTAAACTTGGTGTGATAGTGGTTTCCGCTGTGGAAGTGGCCGTCGGTGAGTTGATTTCCCGGACCCCTTTTCGCACCGAAGTGGAACAGGTGTGCTCCGTCAAAAGTCTGGAGGGTGATGCTGTTGTCCTGCGCTCTTCCATGAAGGAATCGAAAGTCACCCGTGGCTGTTTCTATGGTTCCAACCAGGGCGCCGTCAGGGTCAGTTTGCATGACCAGATCTCCGAACCAGGGGTCTTCGGTGCCGAAGGTGAGGCGCCATCTTTCTTCGCTCCCGAACTTCCCAGAGACGGAAAGGCCTTGTTTTCGAGGCTCCCAGCCCAAGGGCACCCGATAAGGCTCCTGACCCGTGCGGAGAATGTCGGTCCAGAACCCGTTTCCGACCGAATCGAGGCATATGGTCCCATCGAAAACAGGCACGGTGTAACAACCTTCATCGGAATTGAGCGCCAGCCGCTCCGGGCCGTTTTGAAGGACCAGCCCATTGGACATCAATTCACCCGGAATTCGGACATCCACACTGTCGGAGAGATGAAAAATCAGCGTCCCCAAATTGTGCACCACGGGTTCCTCCGTGGGTGCTCCACACCCGAGCAGCAACAGTAAAACGGCAACCGCTGGAGGGGTAGAGAGCCGCATCAGAACTCGAACTTGATGCCCTGGGCAAGGGGCAATTCCGTGCTGTAATTGATGGTGTTCGTCTGTCTGCGCATGTAGGCTTTCCAGGCGTCGCTTCCGGACTCCCGACCCCCTCCGGTTTCCTTTTCTCCACCAAATGCGCCCCCGATTTCTGCGCCGCTGGTGCCGATGTTGACGTTGGCGATGCCACAGTCACTTCCGTTGGCCGAAAGGAAACGTTCCGCTTGGCGCAGATTGGTGGTCATGATCGCTGAAGAAAGCCCTTGCACGACGCCGTTCTGCATGGCGATGGCCTCATCGAGCGTGTTGTACTGCATGACATAGAGAATGGGGGCGAACGTCTCGTGTTGTACGATGGCCATGTCATTGGTGGCCTCGGCAATGGCGGGTTTGACATAGCAGCCGGATTCGTAGCCTGGTCCGTTGAGCACACCGCCCTCGACGAGGATGCGGCCACCTTGGGCGACAACGGATTCAAGGGCCTTGTTGTAGGCGTCCACGGCATCGGAATCGATGAGGGGCCCCACATGATTGTTCTGGTCCAGGGGATCTCCGATGCGCAGTTGACCGTAGGCGCTCTTGATGGCGTCCACAACCTTGTCGTAGATGCTGTGATGGATGATGAGTCGACGGGTTGAAGTGCAGCGCTGGCCACAGGTTCCAACGGCACCGAAAACGGTACCGGGAACGACCATTTTGAGGTCGGCATCCGGTTCGACGATGATGGCATTGTTGCCCCCGAGCTCCAGTAGGCTCTTGCCGAGTCTTGCCGCAACTGCCTGGGCGACAATCTTGCCCATGCGGATGGATCCGGTGGCCGAGACCAGCGCGACCCTGTTGTCCGCGGTCATCATTTCTCCCACGCGATAGTCTCCTTGGATGACGCAGGAGAGGCCTTCCGGTACATGGTCCATGTCCGCCGTGACTTCGTTCCAGATGTTCTGGCAGGCGACCGCGGTCAACGGTGTTTTTTCGGAAGGCTTCCAGATGCACGCATTGCCACAGACCCACGCGATGGCGGTGTTCCAGTTCCAGACGGCAACAGGGAAGTTGAAGGCACTGATGATCCCGACCACACCGAGGGGGTGCCATTGCTCGTACATCCGGTGTCCCGGACGTTCCGAGTGCATCGTGAGGCCATAGAGTTGACGGGAAAGACCAACGGCGAAATCACAGATGTCGATCATCTCTTGGACTTCACCAAGGCCCTCTTGCAGGCTCTTGCCCATTTCATAGGAGACCAACGCACCGAGGGCGTCTTTGTGCTTGCGAAGCGCTTCTCCATAGAGACGCACGACCTCACCGCGCTGAGGTGCCGGCACGTTCCTCCATTCGATGCTGGCTTTGGTGGCTGCAGTGATGGCTTGTTCGTAAGTGGCGGTCGAGCTGATTCCCGTGGCGCCGATGGTGGCACCATCAACGGGACTGATGCTGGTGATGTCGTTGCCGGTGCAGAGGTTGGTTGCGCCGATCTGGGTGCCAGGGTTGGTTGCGTTGAGGCCAAGCTGTGAGAGGTGGGCTTTCATGTCCATGGAGCACGTTTTGTGGTGCGCGAAGTTACTCGCTGCCGTGTTCCGCGTGGTTTTTGTGTTAGTTGTTTGATTATCAGGTGTTTGTGTTTTTGGTCTTTCTCCCCGTTTTGACCCCTGGGGTCTTTTCGCTCGTGTTCGTCGATTTTTGGCCCGTTTCTGTTCGTCAGGAATGTTCCACGTGGAACGTTCGTCAGCGACCGAGGTAAATCATCAGAACCGAAAGGTCAGAGGCGGACACTCCACTGATGCGCGACGCTTCCCCAAGTGTGCCGGGCCGTGTGGTGTCCAGTTTTTGTCGGGCTTCAGTACTCAGGGACGTGAGGCGGTGGAATTCCAGGTCCTCTGGAATTTCTAGAGCTTCCAGTGCTTTCAGTCGTTCTGCCTGAGCTTGCTCCTTTTGGATGTATCCTTTGTATTTGACACCGGTTTCGATGTGGTCGATCCAGTGGGGTGGTGTTCCTGCGAACGCCATTCGGAGTTCCTCTGAGTGCTCCACCAAGTGTTGAAGCTTGATCTGTGGTCGGGCAATCAGTTTGTCCCATCGTGTCTTCTGTGCAATGGGGCTGCTGTTTTTTTGCTCGAGCGCGTTATTGATGTCTTCTGGGACTGCACTTGTGGTGGTTAGTGTCTTGTTGAGCCGCTGCAGGTGTTCCTGTTTCTCCTCGAATTTCCGCCAGTCGAAGTCTTGTATGAGCCCAATTTCCTTGCCCAGGGGGGTAAGTCTGCTATCGGCGTTGTCTTGTCTCAACAAGATTCGGTATTCCGCTCTGCTGGTGAACATGCGGTAGGGTTCGTCAGTGCCTTTGGTGACGAGGTCGTCGATGAGAACACCGATATAGGCCTGGTCCCGCCTGAGAATGATGGGCGGTGTGTTGCGTCGGGATCGGTGGCAATTGATGCCTGCCATGAGTCCTTGGCAGGCGGCTTCCTCGTATCCAGTCGTTCCGTTGATTTGCCCGGCGAAATACAGATGTTCCAGGGCTTTCGTCTCGAGGGTGTGATGAAGTTGGGTTGGGGGGAAGTAGTCGTATTCGACCGCATAGCCCGGTCGGAAAATCCGTGCGTTCTGTAGGCCGGGAATCTCCCGCATGGCCTGGAGTTGAACTTCTTTTGGAAGGGAGGTGGAGAAGCCGTTGATATAGGTTTCAATGGTGTTCCTGCCTTCTGGTTCGATGAAGATCTGGTGGCGGTCTTTGTCCGCAAAACGGTGGATCTTGTCTTCTATGCTGGGGCAGTATCTGGGCCCTTTTCCTTGAATGGCTCCTGAGAACAGCGGGCTTCTGTCCAGGGCTGATCCGAGAATTTCATGAACGTTCGGATTGGTGAACGTGATGTGGCATGGCAGCTGCGGTTCGATGGTCAGTGTTTCGAAATAGCTGAATGCCTCTGTTGTGGGTTCTCCGGGTTGCGGTTCTGTTTTCGTGTAGTCAATACTCCTCCCGTCTACCCGCGGGGGTGTGCCGGTTTTCATCCGGCCTGTTTCGAGCCCATTGCTCAGCAGTTGTTCTGTGATGCCTTCTGCTGCCCTTTCCCCGGATCGGCCCCCGGCAAATTGTTGGGTGCCGAGATGAATTCTGCCTTGCAAGAAGGTGCCCGAGGTCAGGATGGTGTTGGTGGCTTTGATTTCAAGTCCCAGCTGTGTTTTGACGCCGTAGACCCGGGATTCTTGGATGAGCAGGCCGGTGACCATGTCTTGCCAAAGGTGGATGTTGGGGTGTTGTTCCAGTTGTTGGCGCCAAGCCCAGGCAAAGGTGTGTCTGTCGTTTTGGGTCCGTGGGGACCACATGGCGGGGCCCTTGCTCTTGTTGAGCATGCGGAATTGGATGGCGCTTCTGTCGGATATGCGGCCACTCATCCCGCCAATGGCATCAATCTCTCGCAGGATTTGCCCTTTTGCGACGCCCCCCATGGCCGGGTTGCAGCTCATGGCGCCAATGGTGCCGAGGTTCATGCTGATGAGAAGGACGGTTTCTCCGAGCGTGGCGGCCGCGTGTGCCGCTTCGTTTCCGGCGTGTCCGGCTCCGACTACAATGACATCGTATTCTTGCAGCATGGCATTTGTTCCACGTGGAACATGGTGTTCAGGTCGGGGTCCTTTGGCTCAGCCACCGGTCTTCCCGTTCCCGCATGATTGATTTTTCTTCTGGTGTATGGTCTTGATATCCAAGAAGATGTAGGATTCCGTGTGCCATGACGCGGTGAAGTTCATCCGTTGGTGGGCACCCATGTGTTCGTGCGTTCTCTCGGGTCCTGTCCACTGAGATGAGGATGTCCCCCGCAACCCCCTTGCCGGAGGCGACAGGGAAGGTCAGGATGTCGGTGAGGTAGTCGTGTGACAGAAATTGCTGGTTGTTCTCCAGCATGTAGTCGTCCGTGCAGAAGAGGTAGTGGATGCCTGCAAGCTCGCGCCCTTCCTTTCTGGCTGCGGCATGAAGCCATGATCGGACTTCATTGCGGCGGCGCAACTTGAATGTGGGGTGCTGGAAGTGAAAGGTGATGGTGTCCTTTGCCATCAGTTGGCATTCTCCACCTGGGGAATCGCTTGTTCGAACCTCAGAATGGCCACACGGCCGAGCTCTTCGAATTCACAGGTATCGGCGAGCTGGCGCATGAGGAACACGCCGCGTCCGTTGGGTTTTTCGATGTTCTCCGGGGAAGTGGGATCGGGGATGTTCTCAAAATCGAACCCCGGTCCTTCATCTGCTATCCTGAACTCCAGTACCGGCCCCTCCACAGAAACACGGACGTCAACCATCTTGTTGGAATCCAGTTTGTTGCCGTGAACGATGGCATTGTTGACGGCTTCGGTCATGGCGATGAGGATCTCACCATAGTGGGTTTCCTCCACTCCGAATTCCTCGCAGAGGGCATTGATGAGGGCTTCGACCTCCGTGATGCCTTCCATGCGGGAGGCGATGTGCAATTGTCGCTGTACGGACATGATGTGGCTTCACTCCCTTTCCGGGGCCCCCAAAGTATTGAAATAATCGTTGACCTTCTCTTTGTAATAGGGGTTCAGGTCTGCGGGCACGGTGCGGAGAAGCTCGATTTCCTGAGACTTCCTGCGTTCGTATTCCTCAAGGCTTGGTGGTGCATCACGTTGTACATCCTGAGCCGTGCGGGATTCACGTTCCTCTTTCTCACCGCGAATGCGTTCTGCATTTTCGGCCTGGAGCAACCGCGTGAGAATGTCTTGTTGTCTCTCGAGACTGAGGTTGTCCAGTTCGCCGTTGACAATGTCTTTTTCGAGCTCCTCCATTTCCTCCGCAATCTTCTCGAGTGAATTCCCATTGCCGGAGCCGTCTTCGTTGAGCTCTTTGCCGAGTTCCTGCGTCATTTGGCGTATTGCCGCCTGTTGAGCTGCCATCTGGGCCAGCTCCTTGCTCAGCTGACGTTTTCCGTCTTTGCCTTCGCCCTGATTGAACCCCTTCATTTTCTGCTTCATCTGCTCGAGCTGCTTCGTCAAGGATTGTTGCATTCCCTTCAGTTGCTTGGCGCTCGGGGACGGTTTCGACCCGCTTCCCCCGGGCTTTTCGCAATTGCCCGTGCCCGGTTTGTTGCAGCTTGATTGGTTCTGCATCTGTTGGAGCACCTCGTCCAGCAACAGGGCGAGGTTGTTGAACGACGTCATGACATATTGCTGGTTCGTGGTGATGAGGTCTGTTTCGCGGTCCGTGAATCCTTCCAAGGCCTGCCCCATGTGCAGGTTGACCAGGTTGATCTCTCGGTTCACGATGGACTGGAGTTGGGTGACCCGCTTGCTGAGTGCGAAGAGGCTGTCCTTCACTATTTCCGCGTCATCCTTGAGCTTGCGCTGATCCTGACCATGGGCGACATACCTCGGATCATCCTTCTGTGTAGTGCCCACGGCCGCCATCAGGTCCTCCTCGTCGAATGACAGGGTGATGATGTTCTCAAGCAGTGCGCGCAGTGCTTCCATGTCTTCCTGCATGGACTCCTGCTCCCCCTGTTCCATGGAGCTCTGCATCTGCTGTGCCATCTCACCCATCTTGCCCGCGGCGTCCTTCTGCTTTCCGGAAGCCTTCTTTTCCTTTCCGCCTTCCAGCTGGTCGCTGGCGTCCTGCATGTCCTGCTTGATCTCCTCTTGGAGCTCTTCCATCATGGGGACCTTGTTCGGGTTCTCAAGCTTCTTGTTGAGTTCTTCCGCGTCGTCCAGGGCTTCTTGGATCTTTTCGAACGCTTTGTTCAGCGAGTCCTGTTTGGCGGCCAATTCGTCTTCGGGCGTGTCTCCATTTTCAGTCTCCTCCGCCAGTTCCTCCTGCTTCTTGGACAGCGCCTCGAGGTCGGAAATGGCCTCCTCCATCTTCTGTTCCCATTGCAGTTGCTTGAATTGCTCAAGCGCCCGGTCCAGCTCCTGTTCCAGGGACTCCTGGTCCAGATCCATCTGTTCCAGTTGCTGTTCAATCTGCTCTTTGTCCCCGTCCTCGATCTGTTCCATCAGCTCTCGCAGCTCGTCGAACATCCGTTGAAGCTCATCGGTCATCACCTCATCCATCAACCGCTGCAATTCTTCCTGCTTCTTCTGGATTTCCTCATTGGGTGGGGTGAACTCTGCCTGCTGTGTGTTCTTCTGCCGGTTCTGCTCCTGCATCTCACGAACTTGTTCCTTGAGGGCCTCCTGCTGTTTCAGCAGCTCTTCCAAGGCCGCCTTTTCTTCCCAGCCGAGCTCTTCCTCCTCCATCAATTCCCGGCGGATCTCCCGCATCTCTTCCCGCAATCGCCGGGCCTCTTCCAGGTTCTCCTCGAGGGCGGCGGTCAGTTCGGCATCCGCGCTGTCGAGTTTCTCTGCGAGTTCATCTTCGGTGGGTGCGGCATATCGGAAGGTCCTGGAGCGCGTCATCTTGGGCCCGTGGACGCCGTCATTGTCCCGTACCTCGAACCAATACTCGATTTCGTCTCCCAGACCCACGCCAATTTCTGCGAGATCCCAGAGGTGGATGAAGGCGTCCTGTCGCCCGCGAGGGCGGTCCAGGTTGCGGTGTTCCTGAGCGCTGCCCTTGGACTGCCAGACAAACCGGAGGTTGCTGAATCCGTAATCATCCTGGACCACTCCACTGAAGGCCATCCGCATCAAGGAAAGGCTGTCCTGGGTCTCGGCTACGCGGATGGTGGGCGGTCGGTCCGTGATGCTGCGCAACCGGTATCGAACGGAGTCCACGACGCCCACGGTTTCGGATTGGGGATATAGCGCATAGTCCAGGTCGGCAACGGCGGTGCGTGTGAAGCTGAAGCGGTTGCTGACATCCGGGGTCAGGCGGTCCAGGGACGTACCCCACCTGAGGTCCAGCACCGAGGTGTTGCGTGTGCCCAGTTGGAAAGAGAGCTCACTGCCTTCCGGGACATCCAGGTCACCTTCGTTGCGTTGCTGGTATGGAGGCAGCCCGGTGTGTGCCGGTGGGCGGACTTCGATTTTGAGGTCCTGCAACTCTGGCCTGGGCAACACCACCAACCGCAAGTCCAGCGCAGGCGTTCCCGGGGCGGAGACAACGAGCGCCATGGATTCCCTGACGTTCCTGAACCGGTATTCCCACAGGCCGCTGTTTTCCCTGGACATCCTGAATCGGCCTTCTCCGGCCATGACCTCCACGCGACTGGGAACCACGGAACCTTCCGTCCGGATGCGCAGGGTGAAGTCGGATTGGGCGATCGCCTCGAGGGGGTCATCGCAGAACAAACGGAAATCAGGAGGCGCAACGAGGTCGGTCCTGTGCCGGATCAATCGATCCGTGGGGGCCTCCACCGCCTCCGGCACGACGAGGTAGAGCGCCGCAAAAGCGAGCATGGGGGGAACGACGTATTTGAGGTACCGCCGATTCTCTCCGAAGTCTACGGCTGCACTGAACCGATATGGCCTCAGTTGTTCGCTTCGCTGCGCGATGGAGGCCAACAGCAATTCCCGATTGGCATCGGGCGTGGCATTGGCCCGATGCTGGAGCTGGAGGGTGTTCAACAGCCTGTCCTCGATTTCGGGGAAGTGTTTTCCGATGATGCGGGCGGCATCATCATGTCCCAGACCACCCCTCAACCGGAACAGGCGCAGCGCGGGCATCAGAATGAAGCGGACCGCCACTACCACCACCGTGCCGAGAAACCCATAGAACAGGACGGTCCGGACATCCGTTCCGAACTCGCCGACCGCTTCAAGCCCCAAAATGAGCAGCCACGTCAAGGGAAACGCCGCCCCGAGCATCAGCAGACCGCGCAGGATTTCATTGCGGTGATACTTGCGGATGAAGGCGTCCAGATTCTGGCGCAAATCCTGATGAGGGGCGTTTGACATGGCGGAAAATCCTGAACGGAATACCAACCCATGAAGTTACGCCGGGAAAGGCTGCGTGGCCTCATCAACTGTTAAAGGCCCGAAACCCCCCACTTGCTACTTTCGCGCTCCAATTACAACGGACTGAAAATGCGTTCCGTAACCAACACTCTCCTCCGGCCGCTCGTGCCGCTCCTGGTCGTGCTGCTTTTCTCAATGACAAGCTTGGGCCAAAGCCTGTTCCTCAATGAAATTGATTGCGACAGCAATACGGTTCCGGACAGCCTCGAGTTCGTGGAACTGTATGGGGCACCGAATTCGGCATTGGACGGCCATGTGGTGGTCTTCTACAAGGGAGGGGGCAACACGGTCACGACCAATGTCTACGCGGCGTTTGACCTCGATGGCATGGCGACGGATTCAGCGGGCTTTTTCTTGCTGGCCAATCCCGGCGTGGAAGGGGCGGACATCCTCTTCGAGCCCGGACTCCTCCGCGATGGTGGCGATGCGGTGGCCCTGTTCGAGGGCGACAGTGCGGATTTTCCGAACGGCACACCCCTGACCACAGTGGGCCTCCTCGATGCCGTGGTGTACGGAACGGGTGACCAGACCAACCCTTTCCTCATCGACTCCTTGACCCCCGGTCAACCCCAGCTCGATGAATGGCTTTACGGTGTGCAGAATGGCGGGGCCCTGGCCTGGGCGCGCCTGCCCGATGGAGGACCAGCCTTCGCCTCCGATCAGATGGTCTTGCAACAACCCACTCCCGGCTACACCAATCTGCTTGATTGCGACGGCGGCCTCATCAGCGCCCAAGGAGGGGAGGGGGGCACCGCCCAGGTCTGTGTGGACCTTCCCGGTGGATTCCTTCCATTCACAGCCCAGAGCAATGCGATTGAAAGCCAGTACGGCCTTGTCATCACCAACCTGCAGGGTGAGGTGCTCGATGTCGTTCCCGGTGGCGAAGGCAATCTGGGGTACAACTTTTCGGGGTCCGCCGCGGGTCCTTGTCTGGTGTGGGGCATGAGCTATGACGGTGACCTTGACCCCTCGAGCATCGAGGTTGGGGCGCCGTATGACAGCATTTCCGCTTCGGGGTGTGTGGCGTTCAGTGCGCAGCCCGTTGAAGTGGACCGCATCTTCTGCCTGCCCCCCAGCTGTGATGGCGGCGGCATTTTCACCGCAGCAGGCAATGACGAGGCCATCGGTTGCATCGGTTTTGAGAACACCCTGGTCCATTTCGGCTTTACCTCCGAGAGCCCAGATGCCCCCTATCTCTTTGTCATCACCACGGATTCGGGCGAAATCCTGGACAGTACCTCCACGCCGCAATTCGACTTCGAAGCCTTGGGCGAAGGAGAATATGAGGTCCATGGCTTCAGCCATCTTGGGGACATCGACTCCACCACATTCGTCGCGGGGCTTCCAGTGACGGCTTTGCTTGCTGATTCATGCAGTGCATTGTCCTACAACCATTTGGACGTTTCCATCCAACCGTGCGATCCCACGGGCCTTTGCACGGACCTCTTCTTTTCCGAATACGTGGATGGCACCGGCTTCAGCAAGGGCCTCGAGCTCTACAACCCGAGTTCCGCGACCCCCGTGGACCTTTCGGAATACACCGTCAAGACATACAACAATGGCAGCAGTGTGCCCAACCACGAATTGGACCTGTCCGGCACACTGGCTCCCGGCGGGGTGTTGACCATCGTCAACCCACAAGCAGTGCCGGCCCTGACCAACCTGGCGGACATTCTCGATAATGTGACGCTGTTCAACGGCAACGACGCCACGACGCTCGAGCGCAACGGTGTCGTCGTGGACGTTCTGGGAGAAGTGGGCATCAACCCCGGCAGTGACGGCTGGCCCGTGAATGGCATCACAATGCTGCACAACACTTTGGTGCGCATCCCCGAGGTGACCTCCGGAAGTGCGGACTGGGATGAGGTGGAAGACCAGTGGTTCGACTACCCCGAGAATACCTTTGAGTACTTCGGCGACCATGATGCGCTGCCCTGCGGGCTGGACACGACGGCCGTCCCCATCATCGGATTTGCCGTTTCTGAGCTGCTCGCCTTCGAGGGCGACCTGGTCGGCATCGATCTGCCCGTTTCCCTTCCGCTTCAGGATGTCCAGGTGCAGATCGAGGTTGCGGAAGGCAATACGGCGACCCCTGTCGCGGATTTCGGAACCCTGTTTCCGGTGGAGCTGACCTTCCCTCAAGGGTGGTTGTCACCACAGGGTCTCACGGTGGGCATCGTGGATGACTTCGAGCCGGAGGGTGTGGAGTCGTTCACCCTCGTCATGACCGTCATATCCGGCGAGGCGGAGGTGACCATTGACTCATTGACCATCACCATCGCGCCGAACGACCTCGGATTCCCGCATTATCCGATTGCAGATGTGCGCGGCATCGACGTCAACGGCGTGTTGGACAGCTTGTTGGTGCCTTGTGAGCTCCGCGGCGTGATCCACGGGTTCAACACCTATCCCAGCGGACTGCGTTTCACCATCATCGACCCCACCGCCGGCATTGAGGTCTTCAGCCCGGTGGAGAATTTCAACTACCTCGTTCAGGAAGGGGACAGTGTGCGCATTAGGGGCACGGTCCAGCAATTCCAGGGGCTCGCCCAGATCATCGTGGATACGCTGATTCTGTCGACCGTAGGGGAGGAATTGCAGGAACCGGAGTTGGTGAATGCCCTGAATGAGGAGACGGAAAGTGCGCTGGTCCGATTGAAATGCGTGGAGCTCGTGGACCCATCCGCCTGGACGAACCAGGCTCCCCAGTTCGAGGTCTACGTATCCACCGGAGCGGCGCTCTATCTCATGGTCGTGGACGCGGACACGGACCTCTTCGGCACCGAGGCCCCGACGGGGGTATTCGGGGTCACGGGAATCGGCGGCCAGCGCGACCTCGAGGCGCCCTTCCTCGACGGCTATACCATTCTACCCAGAAGTGCCGCGGATATTTCCGAGCCGGTCGAAGCAGACTTCTTCGTCGAGGATCCGTGGTATACCGAGAATGGCCCGGTGCCGTTCCAAAACCTGTCTTCCGGTGCGGGAGGGTACTTCTGGACTTTCGGTGACGGAACGCCCCCGGACACCACCACCTCTCCCTTCCACGAGTATGCGGTGGACAGCACCTATACGGTGGTCTTGACCGCTCAGAGCCAGGATGGCGTCTGCTCGGACCAATCCGTCCAGGAGGTCACCATCATTTTCCCCGACACGAGCACCATTGGTATCGAAGCGCCGCAAATGGACCTGCCTTTCAGTTTTGGTCCCAACCCCTTCAGCGCAACCGAGGCTTTCGTTTTGACCACGGAGATGGACATCGAGCGCTGGTGCGTTCGGGATGCGCTCGGGCGCATCTGTTCGGGAGGAGGATTTACGGGAGACGGACAGCGAATCGTACTCGACCCACGCCACCTGGATCAGGGGTGGTACACCTTGGTACTCACCGGCACCGAAGGCCGCAGTTGGTCGGTTCGATTGGTCCGACGTTGACCCCGGCCCCATGAAGCCGCTTCACGCCCAGATCACCCTGCACGCCACCGTCGTGGTGTTCGGGTTTACGGGTGTGCTGGGCAAGCTCATCAGCCTGGCCGCCACACCGCTGGTGTTCTGGCGCACACTCATCGGAGCGGGGGGACTGTATCTGTGGATGCTCATCCGCCGGAGTGGCGGTGCGGCCATGCCGGCTTCATTGAGGGCGGGTGTGGTTGGAACGGGGTTTCTGGTGGCGGTGCATTGGGTGACGTTCTTTGCCGCAATCAAGGCCTCCACCGTATCACTGGCTTTGGCGGTGATGGCGACCGTACCCATGTTCGTGGCCCTGATCGAACCCGTCCTGCGCAGGCGCAGGTTGGACCCCACGGAATTGATGACCGGGTTGATTGCCGTTTTCGGTCTGTGGTGGATGTACAGGGTGGACGTCTCTTATGGCGAGGGTATGGTCCTTGCTTTGATCAGCGCCTTCTGCGCCGCGTTGTTCGGCACGCTCAACAGCATTTGGGGCCAGACCATTTCCTCCATCGCCATATCCCGCATCGAACTGGTCTCCGCTTGCGCCGCGCTGGCCCTTTGGATGTCACTCTCGAACCAATGGGCATACAGCACTCCTACGGTGGAGGATTGGGTCTGGCTTCTCTTGTTGGGCCTGTTCGCCACCTCCCTCGCCTTTGCCATCACCGTGGAAGTCATGAAGGTTCTGAGCCCGTTCACGGTCGCCATGGCGATCAACCTGGAGCCGGTGTACGCCATCCTCCTGGCACTGCTGGTGTTCGGAAAGGAAGAAGTCATGCCCCCCGGCTTCTACGGCGGAGCCGCACTGCTCATTTCGGCCGTCTTCCTCGATGTGGTGATCAAGAAGCGGAAGGCACAGCATTGAGGCGCTCCTTCCTGTGCGGAATCCGATCACACCATCAGTTGTGATGTGATGGTGTCCCCCATGGGCCAGCGGTGCTCCGGGATTCTCAACTGTGCGCCAATCCACTCGCAATCTCCAGCCTCGATGAGGTCGGGCAGATCGGGGAGTTCCCGCACCTCCAAGCCGGTCTCCAGTTGGAGCTTCCCGGCATCCACACCTTCAATTCGACGGAGTCCTGTGATCAAGGCTTCATTGAAACGGTCGGAGACGGACAGGGATTCGGACGACCTTTGGCCTTCGAATCGGCCATTCGATGCCGCTTTCAGATAACCCGCATTGGATCGGTTGTTCCACCAGCGGGTCCGGTCCCTGAAACTGTGCGCACCGGGCCCTACGCCGAGGTAGGGGGTACCATCCCAATAGGCGGAGTTGTGGCGGCTCCTCCCCCCCGGTCGACACAGATTGGAAACTTCGTAATGCTCGAAACCGGCGGACCGGCTGGCGGCACAGAGCAGGCTGTATTCCTCGAGTACCTGTCCATCGGGCGGAGGGGCCAATTTGCCCGAGCTGAGTTGGTGACCATACAGGGTGCGGGGTTCCGCCGTCAGGATATAGCAGCTCAAATGGTCCACAGGCAGGGCGCATGCCTTGGCAAGGTCGCGCTCCCATCTTCCCGGCAAGCCGACGGGCAAGCCGTACATCAGGTCGAGGGAAACGTGCCCGAAACCACAGTCCGCGGCGTCTTGGACCGCACGTTCCGCGCGTTCGACACCATGAATGCGGCGCATCCATTCGAGCACATCCCGCTCAAAGCTCTGTACCCCAACACTCAACCGGTTGACGCCGGCGGTCCGGAGCGCTTTCAAGGTTGCCGGGTCCAGGTCCTCGGGGTTTGCCTCCACCGTCCACTCCTCCAGTTCCCATTCGGCATGGTGAAAAGCCACTTCGGCAATCCTTCGGATGTCTTCAACGCCGAGCACACTGGGTGTGCCCCCCCCGAAATACAGGGTCGTGAAACGCCCTTCACCCCATGCTTGGAGCGCTTCGCGGGTCTCCAACATGAGCGCCTCCACCATGCGGTCCCGGTCTTGGAGCCGTGTGGTGAAATGGAAATCGCAATACGAGCATGCCTGAGCGCAAAAAGGAACGTGCACATACAAACCCGCCATGGAGCGCAATTTCGGCGCTGTACGGGGGTAAATTGCGTTCATGGCCGGATATCGCAACGCCAGCGGGAAAATGATGCCCGCGAAGGAAGGAGAGGCAAGGCTTCACCGCGATGAGCGCGGGAGATGGTGGGTCCGGATTGGTCACCGGAACCACTGCGTATCGCTTCAGCAGACAGCTTCGGGAGAATGGGATGTCCGTCTGGACGGTGTTTCCGATCAATGGTCCCTGCGAGGATTGAGGGAGGAGCTGATGGAGCGCATGGGCATAGAGGATGGTGCAGGCAGTCAATCGAGGGAACTGCGCGCCCCGATGCCCGGGAAAGTGCTGGAAATCCTTGTAGAGGAGGGCCAGTCGGTGGAGGAGGGCGATGCCATGTTGGTCCTCGAGGCCATGAAGATGGAAAACGTACTGCGCGCCGGTACTGCGGGTGTGGTGTCGGCCATCGGGGTCAAAGAGGGGAGCGCCGTCGAGAAGGAAGCGGTGCTCATCAGCATGGCGGATTGATCCGTCGAGGCAACGTCCCTTAGCCACCTTCCGTTGTGGATAATACATGGCGGGCGCCGAACAAGGCCCGTTGGTGGAACTACCTTCGATTTCACACTCATGCGCGCTTTCAGCATTCGGATTTTTCTGGTCCTCCTGTCGGGCCCATTGGCCGCACAACCGGCTCTGGCCCAGTCGTGCGGCAGCCCATTGACGGTCTGTCCCGAAGACCCCACATCGGTTTTCATCACGGAGCCATCCTTCCTCAGCTTCGAGTGCATCGATGCGACCCATGTCGCCGTGCTCCGTTTCAGGTCCAATCACAATTTCGAGAATCCCGGAAATGCCCGCATCCGGATCACACAGGTATCCTGTGATGGCCCGAACGGCCCGGACACCCTTTCGGCCATGGTGGTTTCTTCCTCAGGCGACCCTTGCGATGCCGCCGCGCTCACGGCCATGGGACCATGTGTCAGCGGGGTGGATGATTTGGTGTGGGAGAGCTCAACACTCAACCACGACACGGAATATTTCCTGCTGATCGGCACTGAGCACGACCCTGCCGACACGCTCTGCGCGATGTATGTGGAGCTCGAGGGTGATGGCGTGACGATGGACGCCTGCTGCAACCACACTTTGATTCCCGGCGCCTCTGCGGAGCTCTCCGTCGTGGGGGGAGATCCGGTATACGGGTACACCTGGAGTCCGGACTTCTATCTGTCCGACCCGGTTTCCCAGACCACGACCGTCACACCGGCGGAGACCATCACCTATCAGGTCGATGGTGTCATTGGAGATTGTCAGGTCAGCAGCTCGGTCACGGTCACCGTCGGTTCGCCCATACAGGTTCCCAACAGCTTCACGCCGAATGGAGACAACATCAATGACTTCTGGGGCATTGATGGCATCAGCGCTTTTCCAGGGGCCAAGGTTGAGGTGTTCAACCGTTGGGGCCAATTGGTCCACAGGTCCCTCGGTTACGCCCAACCATGGGATGGCACGGGCCGTTCGGGCAAAGCGCTGAACCCCGGGACATACTACTACGTCATCGAGTTGAACGATGAGACGTTGCCCATTCCGCCCGAAACAGGCCATGTGGCCATCATCCGATGAAACAGTTGTCTCCATACCGCATCATTGGGCTTTTGGTTCCGCTCCTCCTGGCCCTGGGCCAACTCGAAGCGCAGCAACTGCCCATCAGGACCAATTGGCAGTTCAATTACTTCCAGGAGAACCCCGCATTCGCTGGATTTTCTGATTGCCTCGAATTGAAGGCGGGTTTCCGCCAGCAATGGGCCGGTTTCGACGGCGCCCCACAAACAGCCTTCGCCAACCTTCAAGGTGAGCTGGGCCAGTCCGCTGGCGGCGGCATTCACGGTTTTGGGGGTCGGGTCACGGATGACAGTGCCGGGCCATACGGTTTCACCCAATTGGACCTGGTCTATGCCTATCACATGAAACTGTCGCAGGGCTGGAGGCTGGCCGCCGGAGCGGCCGTGGGCTTCATGCAGTATCGGTTGTCCCTGGGCGAAATCGTCCTTCCGGACTTCCAGGCGGGCAATGATCCCGCCATCACATCGAACGCCAACCAGTTGTTGGCGCCCACGATGGATTTTGGTCTTTGGACCTACAACAAATACACCTTCTGGGGGCTGTCAATCCAGAATCTGATCGAGCCCTCGGTGGACGAGTGGGGGCTTGACACGAGGTTCAGGCGCCACGTCAGCCTCAATGGAGGGTCGCTCATCCGATTGGAGGGCCCGTGGAGTTTCCACCCGGCGGGATCCTTGCGGTTTGCGGCAGGTGCGCCCGTTGCGGTGGATGTACAGGCGATGTTCGATTATGACGAAACCATCCGGTTCGGATTGGGTTACCGCAACGAGTCCGCACTCTCCGGTCTGGTGACCCTGAGCCTGATGGAGAACATCAAGATCGGCTACGCCTACGATTGGAATGTCGGACCCCTGAGCCAAGCATCGGCCAATACCCACGAATTCACCCTGAGCGTTCTGGCCTGTCCGGTCAAGTCGGGCCATGTACCCTGTGCCGCATTTCAATGAGGGAAGTGCAACATACTGCCAGGGACCGCGTATACAGACCTGCGCGCTGATGACGAACCGTTGCGGACCATACCGACCGATGAAACCCCTTCGAACAAGGGGATGTCCGGTCGCCGCGATGTCCTTCCTTCTGTTGCTGCTGGCCTTTCCAGCCAAAGGCCTTGCGCAGTGTCCCGATGCCATCGACATCCTGCAACCGATTTCCTGCAGCGGCGCTGATGACGGCGTCCTTTCCGTGACGGTTCCGGACGGTGTCGATCCCGACGATGTCTATTGGCTCCAGAGCAATGACACCCTCTTCGGTCCGGTCCAGACCGACCTCGGTCCAGGCAGCTACCTCGTTTTCATTCCCGGCTGTTCGCCATTGGGCACAACGCTCAACGAGCCGTTCAATTTCTTCATTTCCGCGGCGGTGACGCAGTTGCCGACTTGTGACGACCCTTGTTCAGGCGTGGTCACCGTCACGCCGAATTTCGGAGCCGAGCCCATCACCTATGCCTGGTCCCACGACGCCGTGGAGACGGGGCCGGTCGGAACGGACATCTGCGAACAGGTCGTACTTGTTTCCGCAACCGACGCCAACGGCTGCTTCGATCAGGACATCCTCATCGTGGACATACCGGAGGTGGAGGTGTTGACTTTTCCTACGCCTCCGAGTTGTTTCGGGTTTGCCGATGGGGCCGTGGCCGCAGTAGCCACCGGAGGACTCGGTGGTGACTTTGCGTTCGAATGGATCGATGCTTCGGGCAATGCCGTGGGCAACACCGCGGAAGTCCTCGACCTTCCTGCCGGCGGTTATCTCGTGACGGCCACGGATACGGGGGGGTGTTCCGCTTCGGAAGTGGCCATCCTGGAAGCGCCTCCACCAGTGGACGTGTCCATGGGTGCCCAGGGCGTGAGTTGCTTCGGGGCCTCGGACGGCATCGCGGTCGCTTCTTTCTCCGATGCAGTGGATTACGCGTGGTCCGGTCCGGAAGGGTATTCCCAGTCGGGCACTGACTTGGACACGATCACCGGCCTTGCCCCAGGGTCCTACACCGTTCTGGTGACAGCAGCGGACGGCTGTGTCGGAGAGGGCAGCATCACGGTCCCTTCACCCGACCTTCTTGTGGCGGAGTCTTTTCTGGATCCACCGAGCTGTCCGGGCTTGAGTGACGGTGTCGTCGGTGCTGTCATCGCAGGGGGTACACCGGACTATCTGGTGGAATGGACGCTGCCGGATGGCGGCACGACCACGGGTCAATTCCTGAGCGGCGTGCCAGCCGGCACTTATCCCTTCAGTCTTGAGGACGCCAATGGCTGCGTTGCTTCAGGCGTGGCTGAACTTTCAGACCCTGCTCCGGTATCCGTCCTGCTTGACGTGACGGATCCGCTCTGTGCCGAAGGGCCATTGTCCGAGGAGGGTTCCATCGTGGCCTCGGTCATGGGGGGTCTGGCACCGTATGATGCCGTCTGGATTGACCTCGCCACAGAATCCATTGTGGCGACAGGCCTGTCTGCTACCAACCTGTCGGAGGGAACCTATGGACTGGGCGTTTCCGACGCCTTGGGATGCCTGTTGGACACGGTCATCGCCCTGACATCCCCTGACACGCTCACCCTGTCACTTGATTTCGCAGGCCCCACCTGTGCTGGTTTTGCTGATGGTTTCATCTCTTGTGCGGCGTCGGGTGGAGTTCCCGACTACGTCTACCTCTGGCAAGGCGATGTGCCACCCACGATTGGAGCCGGGATCGCAGACCTCGGAGCGGGGAGTTATGATGTGGAAGTGACGGACGGAAATGGGTGCCAGGCTTTCGCGACCGTTTTGCTGGAAGCGCCGGATCTGCTCGAGCTGACCCTGGTTTCTTCTCCCGTGGGGTGCGAGGGTGACGATGGGTCCATTCAGGCAGAGGCTTCGGGTGGAACTGCGCCTTATTCTCTGGTGTGGACCGACGAGAGCGGTTCGGTGGTGGGCACAGCGGACACCCTTGACGGGGTGCCTGCGGGCATCTATACCGCACAGCTGTCCGATTCCAACGCCTGTGTCGCAGAGGAAAGCGCTGAGATTGCCGTGTTGCCACCGGTGGAATTGGAAGTGGTGTCGGGACCCATTGACTGTGCCTCGGGGCAGTCCACTGTGACCATCAGTATTGCTGGAGGGGCGGAGCCATTGACCCTGACGTTGGCAGACGAGGAGGGGGACATCGGGTACACCGCCGGCATGCTCCTCAACCCCGGGTCATACACCGCTTCGGTTTCGGATGATCGGGGATGCACGGCGGACACTGCCTGGATCCTCCATCCCCCCTTGGAGGTGTTCCTGGAGACCTCGGATGAGGGGTGTGCAGGAGGGGGCTCCATTCACATCGATGTGGTGGGGGGCAATGCCGATGCGGGGTACACCTTCAATTCTCCTGAACTCGGTGCACCAGGGGTATCATCCGGGCCCACCGCCACGTGGGAGCCCGTGTCCGAAGGCAGCTACACCATCGAAGTGGGCAATGGGGCCTGCACGGTGATCGAATCGGTGGAGGTCGAGGGAATCGCCCTGTTCGACTGGGCCATCGGGCTGATATCCTTTGCATGTCCGGACGCTCCCGGAGGCATTGCAGTCGAAGTCACCGGAGGACAGGAACCACTGGAGTTTTCAGGCCAATCATCGGACGGTGCCGTTGTTTGGACCACCCCTGAAGCCACGGGATTGGCACCGGGAACCTATTCGGTGTCCGTAATGGATGCGGTTGGATGCCAGCGGGATACGGTGCTGGAGGTTGAATCGGCCCCAGCCCTGTCCATTACCGCGGTGGTTCAGGACATCAGTTGTCATGGCACGGAAGATGGCGTCATCAACCTTGAGGCGGAGGGCGGGACCCCGCCATTGACATTGGGTGCGGTCGGACCCTCAGGTCCGTTGCCGGTTCCGTTGGTGAACCTGGTGGCCGGGGTATATGTGGCTGGGGTCATCGATGGCCGGGGTTGTACCGCGGATACGACGGTGGTGGTTTCGGAGCCCGATCCCCTGGTGGTGGAATCCACCCTCCAGACAGAATCCTGTTCAGGAACGGGTGACGGCCAAGCCCTGTTGACCATTTCCGGAGGCACTGAGCCCGTCGGAATCCAATGGGATGGGGGAGAGACGGAAAACCCCTTGACCGGATTGCAGCAAGGCACTTACGGATGGTCGGTGATCGACGCCAACAATTGCGACACTTCAGGCACGGTCGAAATCGACGTGGCGGGTGAGCTTTCGGCCGAGGCCACGGTGCAGCCGATCAGCTGCACGGATGGCATTCCGGAGGGCGCCGTGGTGATTTCCATCGAGGGAAGCGGTGGGTCTGCAGAAGTGCTTCTGGGTGGTCTTCCCGCGGATGAGACGGCCACTTCGGGCTCGGGGGGAACATGGACCTGGTTTGATCTTGCCGCGGGCGCATACGGTTGGTCGGCGTCGCTGGGCGAAGGGTGTTCGACATCGGGACAGGTGGAAATCGTCCTGCCCGACCCGCTGACGTTCTCAGCCATGGTGTCACCACCCTCCTGCGAGGGAGGAACGGGGACCTTTGAAGGCAACCCCTCCGGAGGAACCGCGCCCTTGACGGCATCCTGGTCCGGGGTCACCACTGTTGGCGATACGCTGTCCGGGGAGGGTCCGGGGGCCGTTGCCCTGCCCGAGGGCACCTTCACCTGGAGCCTGGTGGATGATGCCGGGTGTTCCCTTGATACCACCGTGGTTCTCGTGGCGCTTTCATCCGGCCTGTCGGTGACACAGGAGTTGGTGCAACCCAGTTGCGGCGGAGCCTTGGTAGGCGAAGCCATCCTCCAACCGTCTGGAGGACTCAGCCCCTACGAAATCATGGTGGAGGGGGCAGCGGATACGACATTCCTGCCCTTCCTCGTGCCGGGATCCTATCCATTGACCGTGACGGATTCCGTGGGGTGTCAATTCCTCGACACCATTCACATCGCGCCCGCGAGCGACTTCATTCTGTCCGCAACGGTCGTTGACGCAACCTGTTCCAACAGTGAGGATGGTGAGATTCTGCTCGAAACGGAAAACGGAACGGGCGAGGTGGATTTCACCTTCACCGGTCCCTTTGGTGCCGTGCCCTCGGGAGACACGATCTCCGATGTGGGCGCGGGAGTTTATGAGGTGACAGCGATTGATGAGGCGGGATGCCCTGCGGTCCTGTTGGTGGAGGTTGGTGCGCCACCCCCTGTGGTCGTGCTCCTGGACAGCCTCGACAGACCCAGCTGCACAGGCGACGAGGATGGTTTCCTTTCCGTGACCGTATCGGGAGGCGCGGGCCCGGAATACCAGGTGGATTGGTTGCTGGACGGAGCACCTTTCGGCACGGGTCCGACCCTACAGAACCTGGGAGAAGGTCAATATGCCGTGGAGGTTTCGGATGCGGCCGGTTGCGCTGGCAGCATTGCCTCCATCCCGTTGGTGGCGGAAGGCGATGTGGAGTTGGTGGTCCCCTCGGATACTGCACTGTGTTCGGGGGCCCCCTTGGTTTTGGAGGCGAGCGCCACGGGCGCTACGGAGTCCTACTGGGCAATTCCCGGGGGGGTGACTGGAGTCGGGTTGTCAACCGGTGTGGATGCCGTGGGGGAGGGAACATCCTACTGGTTGTTCACTGCGATTCGGCTGGGCTGCGTACAGGAGGATTCCGTGGCGGTGACCGGTTTGACATTGCCCAACCCCGATGCGGGTGAGGACGCTTTCATCGTCGGGGGCACCGCGACCGTGCTCGGTGTTTCCGGCGCCAATGAGGAATGGGAATATGCCTGGACCCCCGCGAATGGTGTGGAATCGCCCACATCGGCCATCACGGCGACCACCCCCCTCAGTGAGACGACTACGTTCATGCTGGAGGCCACCAGTTTGGATGGATGCACAGGAGTGGATACCGTCATCGTGGAGGTCCTGCAGGAATTGAACATCCCTTCGGGCTTCACCCCCAATGACGACGGCATGAACGACCGCTGGAACCTCGGAGGCCTGGACCAGTACCCATCCGCGGAAATCACGGTGTTCAACCGTTGGGGGAATGTGTTGTTCACCCAGGGCATCGGGTCACCACCATGGGACGGAACCCTGAATGGAATCCCGGTTCCGGTGGGGACCTACTACTATCATATCCGGGTCAATGAACCGGTTCTGCAGACCGAATGGACCGGTCCCATCACCATCATGAGATGAAGCGACCGGTTACCATATCGACCCTCCTGCGCTTGACTGCATGCCTGGTGGTGACGGCACTCACCGCAAATGCGGAAGGACAGCAATTGCCGGTGACCACACTCCCATTGGACCACATGTTCGATGCGCATCCGGCTGCGGCAGGTTCCGACTCCCTCATCCATGTCAGCCTGTGGCAACGCAGTCCCTGGACCGGCTTGCCGTCCGCACCGCGCACCACATCCTTGGCCTTGACGTCCCCCACAGGATCGAAGTCGCTGGCATGGGGCGCGAGGGTATGGAGTGACGTGGCAGGGCCCACGCGGATGTCCGGTGCCCATGCCGGACTGGCATACAGCACGCGGTGGACCGAGGACCTCAGCATGATGTTCGGACTCGGATTCGGTTGGACCCAATTTTCCATCGACGGCAACAGAATCGAGCTGGAGGTGGCCGGGGATCCAGTGCTCGGGGACATCTATCAGGCTGTGGGGGTACCCGACGCCACGGCAGGCCTCATGATTTCAAGTTCCCGCCTGCAGTTTGCCGTATCTGCCGGACAGGTGCTGGGCGGAGGCCTGCCCGTGTACGATGGCACCAGTGTCGACTCGAGGCTGGAAGCGCACCTCAGGGGTTTGTTGTCCTATCGGTTCGGCAAGGGCCAATGGGGGTGGACCCCCGTCCTGCAGTTCCAGCACTTGCGGCCCATACCCTCCGAATGGTCCGCTTCCCTCAGGGTGGACAAGGCAAGGGATGTATGGGCCATGGCCGGTTACCGATCGGCAGGGGCCGGACATTTCGGCGCCGGGGTACGCATCAATGACCAATTGACCTTCAGCTACAACCGGAACTGGGCCATGGGCACCCTCGCCAAGGTGTTGGGTGGTGGCCATGAAGTGGTCCTTGGATTCACGGTGCCGCGTTGATGACGGTTGTCCGGGCCGATATCCTGCGTGCGTGGCCCCGGTAGTTTAGCGCAGTAAACAAGAAGCCTCGAACATGGCGGGATTCAAGAATTTGGAGGACCTCGTTGGGGACCTCAGTGAGGGCCTCAGGAAATTGCGGGCCGGAGAATTGGAGCCGGAGGAGTTGACTCCGTTGGTGATGGACGCCAGGGAGTTGTGCGACCGACTTACGCTGTTGAGGTTCAAGGCCCATGAATTCTCCTACGAAGTGAGGCGCAAGGCTCCGGAAGGGGGTGTGGACGACAATCTGGCGGACCGACAGCCCGTGAGGCCGTTCAGGATTGGCGCGGCTTATCAGACGTCACTGATCGACGCCATCGAGGAGGTCAGCAGAGAACAGGTTGAGCAGGCGGAAGAGCAGAGAAGGAAGCAGGGCACACCTGAATTGTTCGACGCCCCGGAATCGGCGAATCCAGAGCCCGAGATGGATGCCCTCCCGGCTTCCGGAACAGACATCGCCATTCCCGAGGCCGGGGCAGAACCCGATCTTCCCCCCATACCGCAGGATGACCCCGTGGTCGAACCGGATGAAACACCGGAGCCCCGGAAGGCGGCAGCGGATGAACCCATGACCGTCGCCTCGGCGGCCTCCCTTCAGCCCGAGCAATTACAGGGGGTACCCTCCCTTGCAGAGCAGATGGAGCGACAGCCGATTGCCGACCTCCGTTCGGCATTCAGTCTGGTTGAGAAGTACGAGTGCATCAAGATGTTGTTTGACGAAGACGCGGTGGAATTCAACCGTGTTCTGGAGGCGCTTGAAGACGCGGGAACATATGAGCTGGCCCTGCATTGGCTGGGACAGCACGTCGAAGCCTTCAAGGCTTGGGACCGCGAGGACCCCGTTGTGATGCGCTTCCTCGAGCGGGTTGAAAGGCGGTACAGCTGACATGCTCACCGTCGTTCCCACGCCCATTGGCAACCTCGGGGACTTTACCCCAAGGGCGATGGAGGCCATTGCAGCCTGCGATTTCGTGCTTGCCGAGGACACCAGGACAACGGGGTCGTTGCTTCGCTTGAAGGGCCTTGAAGCGCGGCTGAGGCCGTTTCATGCGCACAATGAGCACAAGGTGCTCGATGAGGTCGTGGCCGACCTGGTTTCAGGAGCCCACGCCTGCTTGTGCAGTGATGCGGGCACACCGGCCATCAGCGACCCGGGATTTCTGATGGTCAGGGCTTGCATAGCGGCCGGTGTCGAGGTCCAATGTCTTCCGGGTGCCACGGCATTTGTCCCCGCGCTTGTGGTGAGCGGACTGCCTTGTGACCGATTCGCATTCGAGGGATTCCTTCCGCACAAGAAAGGCCGGCAGACCCGGCTCAAAGCGCTCGCGGAAGAAAAGCGGACATCGGTTCTGTACGAGTCGCCGCATCGCATCCTGCGCCTTCTGGGAGAACTCGTTGAGCATTGTGGACCGGATCGTCCAGCGAGCGTCAGCCGTGAACTGTCCAAGAAATTCGAGGAGACGGTCAGGGGTACGGTGGCGGATCTCCGGGCCCATTTTGAAGGCCATCCGCCCAAGGGTGAATTCGTGGTGGTCCTGGGTGGGGCGGATTGAAACCGCTCAGAACAGCACTTTCTGAAGCGCACCCACGCGGTCGACCTTGATGATTTCGAGGCCTTTGGGTGGTGCGGGCCCCTTTCCGATGAGGCCGCTGACAATGAGCCGCTCCATGCCCAGTTTGGAGGCCTCCATCATGCGTTGTTCGATGCGGGCCACGGGCCGCACTTCTCCCGTGAGACCGACCTCACCGCACAACGCGGTCTTCGGATCGAGGGTCAGGTCGAGGGTGGAGCTGAGGATGGCCCCCACGACGGCCAGATCGATTCCGGGATCCCCCAGACGGATTCCCCCGGCCAGGTTCAGGAAGACATCCGAAGCGCCGAGTTTGAATCCGCACCGCTTCTCCAGAACGGCAAGCAGCATGTTGAGGCGCTTCAATTCATAGCCTGTTGCAGAGCGCTGGGGCGTACCGTAGACGGCACTGCTGACCAGCGCCTGGATTTCAACCATGATGGGGCGGGCCCCTTCAATCGCCACCGCCAATGCCGTGCCGCTCAACCTCGATTGTGTCTGCCCGACCAATGCCCCGGAAGGATCCGTGACAGCGTGCAATCCGTTGCCCCGCATTTCGAAGATGCCGATCTCCTGGGTGGAGCCGAAGCGGTTCTTCACGGCGCGCAGGATGCGGTAGGCGTGATGACGGTCGCCTTCGAAAGTGAGCACCACATCCACCATGTGCTCCAGCACCTTGGGACCGGCGATGGCCCCTTCCTTGGTGATGTGGCCAATGAGCACGACGGGGAGCTGCAGTGGCTTGGCGGCCAGGATGAGTTCAGCGGTCGATTCACGGACTTGCGCCACGCTGCCGGGCGCGCTTTCCACCCTCGGAGAATGCAGGGTTTGTATGGAGTCCACGAACAGCAGGTCCGGTCGGTGTTCCTTGACGGCTCGGACGATGCCCTCCGTGGAGGTTTCGGGGAGGATGAGGAGTTCGGCCCCCAGCGTCCCCAAGCGATCGGCCCGAAGGCGGACCTGCTCTGGACTCTCTTCCCCTGAGACGTAGAGGATCTTTCCCTGCGCCTTCATGGCGGTCTGCAGGCTCAGGGTGGATTTGCCTATTCCGGGTTCTCCCCCGAGCAATACCAACGCCCCTGGAACCAGGCCCCCACCCAGCACGCGGTCGAATTCAGGCTCCCCGGTACCGGCCCGGTCCGTTTTCTGTTCGGTATAGTCGATGAGGGGGCGCGCCTCCACCGCACCTGCTGCGACCGCGGAGCGCTCCATCCGAGGATGGGCCGCCTCCCTGAATTCATTGACGGTATTCCAGGACTTGCAGCTCGGACAACGGCCGACCCACTGTCCGGTCACATGTCCACAGTCACTGCAGACGAACCGGGTGCGGGTCTTCGCCTTGGCCACGCCTTGATCAGCGGACGATGGTCACATACCCACTGAATTCCTTGCCATTGGGAAGGGTGAGCAGGTAGTAATGCGTCCCCGAGGAAGCATCGCGTGCATCCCAGAGGTTGTCGTAATTGTCGCTCTGGAACACCAGATTGCCCCACCGGTCATAGACCATGAGGACAGCCCCGTTGTATCGGAGCAGGCCTTCGATTTCGAATGTATCGTTCTTGCCGATGGACCCTTCTGCCGTTCCGGGAGTGAAGATGTTCGGAATCTTGATTTCGCACGCCGAGATCTGGACTTCCCACTCGTAGCTCAGACCGGCCGGCGTACAGGGGTTGAGGGCCGTTCCGGTCAACAACAAGGGGGAGTACCAATAGGTCGTGTCGAGAATCTGTGCCGACGTGAAGGTGACCTGGTCCTCCTGCAGGAAGTTGAGGTTGGTCGGGCTTGGGGTGCCGAATTGGAATTCGAGCGTCCAGTTCCAGTCCACGGCGTGGGTGCTGTTCAGTTCAAACGTATTGGGAATCTCCGGGCAGAGGAACCAATTGATGAAGTCTTCGGTTGGCGGCGTCTGGTCCGGCACCTGGTCACCGAGTTCAACCGGGTATCCCATCCAGACGAAGGTGCTGTCTTCGAATTCGACACAGCCGAGCGGATCCTCGAAGGTGGCGGTAAGCCAGGTATCGTGGTAGGGGTTGAACGTGGCAGTGTAGGTGCTACCAACAGTTCCGTCCTCCCATGTGACCGTCCAGTCATTGTCGGTCAGAGGGTCAATGAGGACCGTGTTGCCACCTTCACAATTGAGGCTGTAGGCCGGAAGCGGGTTGGGGATGGGCACGAACACCTGGACCTCGGCGCACGCCTCGGCATCACCGCATTCGTTGGTGGCTTCGACACAGTATTCACCTGCACCGCTGGCCGTGATGACGAAATCGTCCTCATTGAGGTTGGCGTTGTCCAATGTCCACGACACGTCCACACCACTTCCCGGATCGAGTCCCGGATCGAGGACGACGGTTTCTTCCTCGTCACACACGATGATGTCTTCGAGGTTGGGATCGGCCAGTTCGGAGGTTACGATGGTGAAGGGCAATTCCACGGTTCCGCATGCATTGCTCACTTCAACACTGAGATCGTAGGTGCCGACGCCGTCGAATTCGTATTCGGCGAAGAAGCCCTGGGCACTTTCGGCGTCGGGCCATTCGATGGGATAGACGGCACCTTGGTAGAGCGTGTCGATCTGGAAGTTGGCACTTTCTCCATCGCACAGGAGGTAGCTGCCGTCGGCCTGAAGGTTGTCATTGGGACCAATCAGATTGGCAATCGGTGTGGTGCTGACCTCCATGGGGTAGCATGCCGCATAGCCGCAGTTGTCGTCCGTGAAGCAGACCTCATAGACGCCGTAACCCGAGGTGGGGTTGAAGAAGGTGTTGAACTCGGTGGGTGCGGAGAAGGAGCCGGTGCCCACGTTCACGCTCCACGTTCCACCTACCGGGTCCACCTCGCAGTTCGCATTTCCGGAGTAGACAAGACCGCCTTCTGCCGGCAGGTCGTCGACCGGTTCCGGGTTCTGGGTCGTGCAGTTGTAGACTGTGAAGCTGAAGTCCTGAACAGGGGCGTTTGGCCCTGTGACGAGCACGATCTCGACCAGATCCCCCAGCGAAACTTCAATGGCGGTGTGTGCCGTGAAGGCTTCGAAGCTCGTGAGCACATAACTCGACTGGTTGCCATCCGCGTCTGTGACGGTCACTTCCAGGAAGTTGTCGCCTCCCCAACCTGCAGGATCGGAAGCCGACATGTAGACGAGCAGCGGACCCGCATCCGGAGTAGTGTAACCACCGCTGAATTGCACACTGTACAGGCTGTCGCAGACCGGGGGAATCGTGACCTCGGGAATGACTTGGGTCACCTGCTCCACGTTGAATACGCGCTGGCCCTGGCAACCGTCGTCGTTGGTCACGAGGATGCGGTATGAACCGGGCGTCACGCCGATGGCCGTATCGCCGAGCTCAGTGGCGGGGATGACGATTTCTCCTCCGGCGCCATTCCAGTCGTCGTCCCATTGGTACTCCACGAATTCGTCCATATTCTCGTCACAGACCGTGACGATGGCGGTGTCGTCACCGCAGATGGGGTTGGGCTCGATGCAGACGTCCGGTAGGAAATACAGGCTCTGGTAGATGAAGAAATCCTGGGAGGCAGAACACCCTTCATCGATGGAGGCCGTGACCGTGAAGGTGCCACCGAATGGATATGTGCACTCGGGGCCATCACATCCCAATGTCCACGCGTAGCTGTCGAAGTCGTCGTTGCAGGTGATGGTCGTTTCCTGACCAGAACAGATGCTGAAGTCACCGTCAATGGTCAATTGCGGCAATTCCACATCGATGACTTCCACCCAATAACTGAGGACGGTTTCTCCGACCGGGGTGCCGTCATCCGTGGCGGTGATTTCGAGGAAATAGGTGCCCACATTCTCCGGGGTTCCCGCCAGATAGGCGTCCAGATAAGTGACACCATCCTCCACATAGGTGCCGTTGGACGTGACCGCGGGAACATCGGAAAGCTCAATGGTCACCGTCTGACCGTCCTCCGGAGAGAGGAAGCCCAGATTGAGGTCCAACGTGTCGTTGAGGCAGACATACAGGGTGTCGGCGCACCCACCCCCGGGGGTTTCCGTGGGCACAGGCGCCTGGTTGGGGTCCGCACCGGATACGTTGATGCAGAAGTCCTTTCCGTTCAGCCAGAAACAGCCGTCCTGGTCAGCCGGACCACCTCCATAGGGCCCGTTGTAGCTGTCGTCCTGGAAATTGAAACGGCCGAACTGCACGAAGTTGTCACTGTTGTTCTGGACGTCGACGCCCACCGTGGCCGGGTCGGGCCCGCAGCAGCCTCCTTCACCCCCAACATCTCCGTGTGCCCATTCCATGCTTTCGTAGCACAACTGGACATTGTTGCCCCCACCCACAGCGATGGAGCCGTCTGCAGAGAACACCACCTGGTAGCTGACCGTACGGTCGTCGTGATTGTTGTAGTATCCGACATCCACCCAGTTGACGTAAACGGCATCGGGCGTGATGCGGTAGAAAATGTCACCGGTCAGGCGGTAATCAGCATCACCCCAATAGCCTGAGATGATGTTGTAATTGGATTCCGGAAGCTCTTCGGGGGTCCAGTCGATCACCGGTTCGGTGAAGGAAATGAGGCCCTTGGAATTGATGTAGAACTCATCGTATTCCTGACCGAAGAGATTGAAGGAGAAGGGCAGGGACAGCGGGCCATGGGAATAATCCACATCGATGCCCGCACCACCGGTGAACTGCTGCATGTCCGGCGTGATCTCAACGTAGGATTCCGTGGGCTCAATCCAGCAATCGCACTCGCCGGAGCGCATGAGCCGCTGTTGCTTGCGTGCTTCCTTGCGTGCGAGGTATTCGGGAGTGCTCTGGTGACGCTCGATGACCGCAATCACCTCGGATTGGTCATATCCCTCCCAATTCCGGTACATCTCCCACTCGTCCCGGTCCATCATCATGACGGCGAACTCAAACCCTCCGTATTTACTGTACAATGCAGAGATTTCGTTTGGGAGCGTCTCTTGGGCATTGAAAGAAACGGGCAGGGCACAAACGAGGAGGAGAAGCGTTGAAAATCTCATGGCGTTGGTTCTCGCGGGGGCGCAATATACCGCACTCTGTGTGCACTCCGGCGCGAAACGGGACGCGGAGGGCACATGAGGCTGAAACTGCGAAAACGAAACGCGCTTTGAGGGGCCTTGGTTGCGCACCAATCGGGCCTTTGAGGGCGTACTTTTGCGCCAGCACATGGAACACATCCGGAATTTCTGCATCATTGCCCACATCGATCACGGCAAGAGCACCCTGGCGGACCGTCTGCTCCAAGTCACGGGAACCGTTGACGAAAGGCAGTTGCAGGAGCAGACGCTGGACGACATGGACTTGGAGCGCGAGCGTGGAATCACCATCAAGAGTCACGCGATCCAGATGCGCTACTCGAAGGACGGTCAAGAGTATGTGCTCAACCTGATCGATACGCCCGGCCACGTGGATTTCAGTTACGAGGTCAGCCGTTCCATCGCGGCATGTGAGGGGGCCCTGCTCATCGTGGACGCCACACAAGGCATCGAGGCCCAGACGATTTCCAACCTCTACCTCGCCATCGAGCACGACCTCGAGATCATTCCCGTGCTCAACAAGATGGACCTTCCCAGCGCGGACCCTGAAGAGGTCATGGACCAGATCGTGGACCTGATCGGTTGCGATCCCGAGGACATCCTTCCAGCCAGCGGCAAGACGGGGCTGGGTGTGGACAAGATCCTGGAGGCCATTGTAGAGCGGGTACCGGCCCCGAAGGGCGACCCGACAGCGCCGCTCCAGGCCATGATCTTCGACAGCGTCTTCAATTCGTTCCGCGGCATCATCGCCTATTACCGCGTCCTCAACGGAGAGATCAAGAAGGGTGACCGCGTTCGATTCTTCAATACCGGAAGGGAGTACAATGCGGATGAGATCGGGGTGCTCGGCCTGGATCTTCAGCCGGAGCAAACCGTGAAGACGGGCAATGTGGGCTACATCATTTCGGGCATCAAGAACGCCAAGGAGGTCAAGGTCGGGGACACCCTGACGTTGGCAGCAGCTCCATGTGAAAAGGCCGTCAAGGGCTTCGAGGATGTCAAGCCCATGGTGTTCGCGGGCATTTACCCGGTCGATACCGAGGATTATGAGGAATTGCGCTACAGCATGGAGAAGCTGCAGCTGAACGATGCTTCACTGGTCTTCGAACCGGAGAGTTCGGCAGCCCTGGGCTTCGGATTCCGGTGCGGTTTCCTCGGGATGCTCCATATGGAAATCGTGCAGGAACGCCTCGAGCGGGAGTTCAACATGACGGTGATCACGACGGTGCCGAACGTGAGTTACATCTGCTACCCCAAGAAGGGAGAGCCCATCGTGATCAACAATCCGTCCGAGTTGCCGGATCCCGGCAAACTGGACCATGTGGAGGAGCCGTTCATCAAGGCTCAGGTCATCACGAAGGCCGAATACGTCGGCGCGATCATGAACCTCTGCATCGACAAGCGTGGTGTCCTGCAGAACCAGGTCTACCTCACGTCGGACCGGGTGGAGTTGACCTTCTCCATGCCCTTGGGTGAAATCGTCTTCGATTTCTACGACAAGCTGAAGAGCGTTTCGCGGGGATATGCCTCCTTCGACTATTTCCCGGACCAGTATCACCCGTCACAACTCGTCAAGCTCGACATCCTCATCAACGGAGACCAGGTGGATGCCCTTTCAGCCTTGGTTCACCGTTCAAACGCCTTCGATCTTGGAAAGAAGATCTGCGCCAAGCTGAAGGAGTTGATTCCGAGGCAGCAGTTCATGATTGCGCTGCAGGCGGCCATCGGTTCCAAGATCATCGCCCGGGAGACCATCAAGCCGGTTCGCAAGGACGTGACGGCGAAGTGCTACGGCGGTGACATCACGCGGAAGCGGAAACTGCTCGAAAAGCAGAAGAAGGGAAAGAAACGGATGCGCCAGGTGGGCTCGGTGGAAGTCCCACAGGAGGCCTTCCTCGCCGTGCTCAAACTGGACTGACCCGCTCGCACTTCGGGACTCAGCCCTGCGCCAGCTTGTTCTTGTTGGCCAGTTGGCCGCAAGCCGCGTCGATGTCTTCTCCTCTCGAGCGCCGGACGTTGACCACCATGTTGAATTTGTCCTCGAGCAGCGCCTTGAAGGCATCCGTCTTGCCGTGGTCCGCCTTGCTGAACGCGCCATCATCAATGGGATTGTATTCGATGAGGTTCACCTTGCAGGGCACGCAGGCGGCGAAACGGGCAAGGTCCCGGGCATCATCCAGGTCGTCGTTGAATCCACCCAGCAGGATGTATTCGAAGGTGACCCGGGTGCCCGTTTTCTCATGGAAATGCACCAATGCGTCCCTCAGTGATGCGAGGTCGTTGGTTTCATTGATCTCCATGATCCTATTCCGCTTTTCATCTTCCGCAGCATGAAGGCTCAGGGCAAGGTTGAACTTCACTTCGTCATCACCGAGTTTTCGGATCATCTTGGAAATGCCGGCCGTTGAAACCGTGATGCGCTTCGGACTCATGCCCAGACCGGGTGTGCCGGTAATGCGCTCGACCGACTGGATGACGTTGCGATAATTCAGGAGCGGCTCTCCCATCCCCATGTAGACGATGTTGGTCAGCCGATGTCCATGATGCCGCTCCGCGAGCGCCGCGATGTGCCTGACCTGATCGACGATTTCACCGGCCGTGAGGTTGCGGAGGAGCTTGAGTCTGCCCGTCGCACAGAAGGCACAGGAAAGGCTGCACCCCACTTGGCTGCTGATGCACGCGGTCATGCGGTCCTTTGCGGGAATCAAAACCCCCTCGACCACCTTTCCCGTCTCGATGGGGAAGGCGCATTTGACCGTGCCGTCCACACTGACCTGCTCTTCTTCCGCCACAATGGGGGACAGCTCGAATTCCCGTCCCAATGAATCCCGGAACGCCTGCGGAAGGTTGGTCATGTCCTCGAATCGGCCCACCCCCTTGGACCAGAGCCAATCGGCCAACTGCTTGCCCCGAAAGGCAGGCTGACCCAATTGGACTGCAGCATCCTTCAGACCCTGATCATCGAGGGCTCGGATATCATTGGTTGCGGCCATGACGCCGCGAAGTTAGCGGCGCGGATGCGCATCAAGTGCGTGCCGGTACAATCCCCACTCAGGCCACCGCGGCATCGAAGCCATTGCCTTCCTCGGAAGAGAGCATCTCGGCCATCCTCCGGCGCAGGTCTTCACGTTTGCGGACGGCAAGTGCGATTTCCTTGCCATTGACCAATGTGATGGAGTTCGTGCGGTAGTTGCACTGCCGAATCTTGTTCAAATGGACAAGCTGGCTGTTGTGCACCCGAACAAACTTGGGGTTGTTGATCAGACTCTCCACGTATTTGAGGTTCTTGGAGACCATGAGACGACCGCCATCCGTCTTGTAGATGCAGGCATAACTGCCGCTGGCTTCTACGTGGAGGATTTCGGAATGACGGATGAAGTGGCGTTGGCCCGACGTAGTGATTTCGAGCTTGCGGTGGAAGTCACCGTTCTCGATCATCTTGATCCGGTAGTGTTCCCGAATGCGCTCTGCACATGCTTTCAGGTCAGTCGGATCGACGGGTTTAAGCAGATAGTCGAAGGCTTGCCTTCGGATGGCGTCGATGGCATAGTCCTGGTAGGTGGTGTAGAATACCACATAGAACTCTCGGTCATCAAAGCGGTCGATGAGATCCAACCCGGATTCGAAGGGCATGCGGATGTCGACGAAGACGATGTGGGGGCGGCCGCTACGTATGGCATCATAACCGATGCGGGCGTTCGGGGCTTGGTCTATGACCCTGATGAAGGGGCAGTGGCGTTCAAGCTGGCTGTGCAGAACCTCGCGGGCGGGCGCCTCATCATCAACGATGATGGCATCGAGCTGGGCATTCATTAGCGGACGATTTGGTTGTCGCATGGCAGGAGTTTCCTGCAACACTACAAACCCTAATATACGAATTGAACTTTATAAAAAGCAAATTCGTGGAAGATAGAATTCGATTTGTATCTGTCTATATCCCCCCAATCAGTCCGATTGCCGCATCGATCGAGCTGTACACATCCAAGTCGATTTCCCTCAATTTCTCCTTGGGACGGAAAAAGCCGGTGCGCACCACCACCAAATCGAGGTCGGGCACCGCAATGACGTATTGTCCATGCAAACCCTGCAAGCTTTTGAATGCATGTCCTTTGTGTGTGCCCATCCATATTTGGTAACCGTAGTGCTGGATGTCGGTGCCATCCGGAAGTGGTCCCACCGGCGTGGTCATTCGCCGCACGAAGTCCCGATCGAGGACGGCGCGATCGCCGACTTTTCCGGAATCGAGCAACAGCTGACCGAAACGCGCGTATTCCGTGGCGCGGGTGTAGAAGCAACAGTAGTTGCGCTCGTGACCTTCATTGTCGATGGCCCACCTCGCCTCTTCAGTTGCACCGAGTGGACCCCAGATCCGGTCTGAGAACCACGCACCGAAGGGGACATCAATGACGGTCAGCAGGATTTCCTGGAGCAGCATCGTGTTGCCCCCCTGGTATTTCCAGGGATGTCCTGCAGTGCCCTCAACGGCATAATCCTTGAGCCGCTCGAGAATGTTCTCTCCGTAGGTTGATTTGGCCATGAAGCCGATGGGGTTCTTGTAGTTCTCGCCATAGGGGATGTCGGACCTCATCTGAAGTACCTGTTCAATGGTGAGTTCAGCAGAAGCGCCTTGCGCAAATCGGGGGAGATATTCGGACACCTTGTCTCCAACGGAAAGCAGCCCCTCTTTTTCTGCAGCACCGATGGCCATGGCCGTCAGGGTCTTGGCGGCGGAAAACGCATTCGTCCGCATCGTATCCGCACCGGGAATCACGTCGGAAGTCCAGTCCAGCAGCAGGGAATCCCTGTGGATGACGGCAAACCCGACCGTATTCCATGCCCGCGTGGAGTCCAGGGTTTCTTCGGGCAGTGAGACCAAGCCATATCTGCTGTGCAACGGCCATGGCCGGGGCTGCGTCGACGCGGGAATGCTTCGGCTTTCCTGGAACCGAAGATCATCGACCTGTGCATTCTTGTATCCACGGAAGTAGCATTGTCGCAACCCGCGCCAAACATGACCGTTGTCCGTGGCGATGCTCAGGAAATACAGGCCCAGGGAAAATCCGACGAGCAGGAGGAGGGTGCGTTTCATGGGGTGTCAAGTCGCTGCTTGGGCTCCAAGTACGTTCATAAGGTGTGATTGAAGCGCCTGCATGACGGACTCCCGGTCCATGGGCCGGTCGGTTTCCGAAGAAAGGTTGGTCACACCCCTGTCCTGAATTCCGCAAGGCACGATGAGGTTGAAGAAGTCGAGGTCGGAATCGAGGTTGAACGCCAATCCATGCATGGTCACCCATCGGCTGCACTTGACGCCGATGGCACAAATCTTTCGTGCCGCAACGCCGGCATCGGGGTCCACCCACACCCCGGTCAATCCATCTATCCGCCCCGCTTCGACTCCCCAGTCAGCACATGTGCGGATCACCGCCTCTTCCAGCTGCCGGAGGTACCAACCGATGTCCGTGCGGAATTGGTCGAGGTCGAGGATGGGATAGGCCACGAGCTGTCCCGGTCCGTGATAGGTGATGTCACCACCGCGGTTGATCGCATGATATTCCACACCGAGTTCCCGCAACCTCTCATTCGATGCCACAACATTGTCTGCATCACCGCTCTTTCCCAGGGTCAGGACGTGGGGATGCTCCACGAAGAGCAGGTGGTGTTCAGGCCACGGAAATTCAGGGTCATCATGGCCCTCCACTCTGCCGGTCTCCGGCAAGCCCGCCCTCCTTCGGGCGATTTTCCGGTCCACTGCCGCTTTGAGCAAGGCCTCCTGGTGGTCCCAAGTGGACTTGTAGGGGGCCCGCCCCAGATCACGGACGTGGACCCGTGGCGTCATCCCAGCTGGGCCAGCGCGTTCTTGAGGTAATCGATGTGCCGGATGTCCACGGGATCGGTCCCGCTCTCCTCGGCCATCAACAAGGAAAGCCAGTCTCCGAGGTGCACGAGGTACATCCAGCGCTGCAGCCGGGTTTTTCCCAAGGCGGTGGTTTCCTCCACGGATGCGCCCGTCTTGGCGAAGATTTCCTTGCACAACCTCATGCGCTCTGCCGTTCGGGGATGGTCCTCATCGGTGTGGAGGAACAGGGTCGCCACCGAGGCATCACCGCTTTCCCATCCGACGAGCTCGTTGTGGTTCATCTCAGGAAATACGTGGTGATTGCACAGGCGTTTGGCATTCTCGTTGAGTTGTTGCCTCCAGCGGATGAGGATGGGCTCGATGGCCGCATCACCGTAAAGCATGGGCTGGCGGGAGGCCAGCAGGTCCACCCACGACGCGGCTTGGGCTTGAATCCGCCCGGATTCGCTTTCGAGCAGGTCGGCACTGGATCTGATGTCTGACATGGCGTCCTCGGTGCCACCTTCAAGGTGCCCGAGGGCTTCGAAGTGGCGCAACAATCCGGTGACGGCCCATCCGAATTGCGAGCGCGGAGGGTGTCCCCCCGGTACGGTCAGGACGGGCCAACCATTGGCCTGCGCGAGGCTCCCCAGTGTTCCTCCCGAGGTCAAAGCCCGCACCAGGGCGCCCTGCGCTGTGGCCGCTTCGAGCGCCGCCAGTGTTTCCTCGGTGTTGCCACTGTAGCTGCATGCGATGACCATGGTGTCGGGACCCACCCATTGAGGGATGCGGTAGTCGTGCGAGGAAAGGACGGGCACCGATGCGGCATCCGCCAACAAGCCCGACATGAAGCGGCCTCCGATGCCCGACCCCCACATGCCCAGCACGAGGATTTGGCTGTGTGGCGGGACGGCATCAGGCAAGGCTTGACCCGACAGGGAGTCCGCCGCTTGCCGGAGCTGTTCAGGGAATTCGGCAATCAGTGTGCGCATGATGCGGGGTTTCATGCGAATTTACTGACTGCCCAACGGGCGTCAAGGAACTAATTTCGCCAAGAATCAAGCCGCCATGATCCGATCCGAACAGGAACGCGTGAGGTTGGAAAGCCTCAGTCAGCTCCGCAAACTGGGCATAGACCCTTATCCCGCGCATGCCTATCCGGTGGACGCGCACGCCGCCCCCCTGTCCGATGGGTTCGAGGAAGGCGTAGAGGTGTGCATGGCGGGCCGTATCCTCTCCCGCCGCATCATGGGCAAGGCATCCTTTGCCGAACTGCAGGACTCCACGGGCCGGATCCAGATTTACCTCAACCGCGACGAGCTCTGCCCCGGAGAGGACAAGGCGCTCTACAACACCGTCTTCAAGAAGCTGCTCGACCGCGGAGACATTGTCGGTGTCAAAGGCACGACGTTCACCACCCAGACCGGAGAGCCGAGTGTGCTCGTCAGGGAGCTTACGGTGCTCAGCAAGTCGATTCGTCCGCTGCCTTCGGTGAAGACGGATGACGAGGGTGTTGTCCACGATGCCTTCACCGACCCCGAGTTGCGCTACCGGATGCGCTATGTCGACCTCCTGGTGAATCCAGAGGTCAAGAAGACGTTCGAGGCCCGCAGCAAGGTCATCCAGGCGATGCGGGACGCATTCACGGAACAGGGTTGGCTCGAAGTGGACACCCCCGTGCTGCAGTCCATACCGGGTGGTGCGGCAGCGCGCCCTTTCATCACCCACCACAACGCGCTGGACATTCCATTGTACCTGCGGATTGCGAACGAACTGTACCTGAAGCGCCTCATCGTTGGGGGATTTGACGGGGTCTTCGAGTTCTCCCGGAATTTCCGGAACGAGGGCATGGACCGGACGCACAATCCGGAGTTCACCATCCTCGAGTTGTATGTGGCCTATCAGGACTACCATTGGATGATGGAGACCATCGAACAATTGCTTGCGAGGGCTTGTGCGGCGGTCCACGGTGAGACCAAGGCCACCCTCGCCGGAAAGGACATCGACTTCACGCCGCCCTACCGCCGGGTGACCATGCGGGACGCAATCCTCGAGCACACCGGGGTCGACATTGACGGTATGGACGAGGCCGCATTGCGCTAAGCATGCGCCCACCTCGATATTGAGGTGGAGGACAGCATGGGCAAGGGCAAGCTCATCGATGAGATTTTCGGGGAGTGTTGCGAGGCCCATTACGTGCAACCGACCTTCATCACCGACTATCCGGTGGAGATGTCCCCGCTCACCAAGGTGCACCGGGACAAGCCCGGATACACGGAACGGTTCGAGCTGTTCATCAATGGCACGGAGGTCGCCAATGCCTATTCGGAGTTGAACGACCCCATCGACCAGCGCGAGCGTTTCGAGGACCAGGTGAAGCTCGCTGAGCGTGGGGATGATGAGGCGATGTTCATCGACCAGGATTTCCTCCGCGCCTTGGAATTCGGCATGCCGCCCACGAGCGGTGTGGGCATAGGGGTGGACAGGCTCGTGATGATGTTGACCGACCAGACGTCCATACAGGAGGTGCTCTTCTTTCCGCAGATGCGCCCGGAGGTGTTCCGGACAGGCCCGGATCTCGGCGCATTGGAAGCCCTTGGAATTCCATCGGAATGGGCACCGCATGTGGCTGCTGCGGGCTTTGATACCCCTGAATCCGTGAAGGAAGCCAAGCCTGCGGCCCTGCGGGAGAAGCTCAATGGCTTCAGGAAGAAGAACAAGCTCGACCTGCCTGCACTGCAGTTGGAAGAGGTCGAGCATTGGACGGGGGTATGATGCTGCAGCCCATGCGATTCTCCGCCTGGACCCTTGCGGTCCTTTCGATCATCGGAATGTGGGGTTGTACCGGCACCCCCCAAGGGGCATCGGATGCGCCCTCCTCCCGCTCCGAGGACAGCACCACCATCGTATTGTCGAAGTATTACAGCAGCCGGAATTACCGGAATTGGCTGGGCCGCCTCTCGGAAGACCAGGACATGGCGCCGTTGCGGTTCGTGCAGGCCTATGGAGCAGATTCCGCCCTGCTTCAAGCTGAACTGATGAGGGCCAGCGCAGTCGTATTGACGGGGGGAGAGGACATTCATCCGGCGCGTTACGGTCAGGCTGCGGACACCGTGCGGTGCGGTCGAATTGACCTTGAGCGCGATCGCGTTGAACACCTCCTGCTCGACCATGTCATGGAGCAGGGCCTGCCTTGCCTGGGCGTGTGCCGTGGCCTTCAAGTGATGAATGTGCATGGGGATGGCAGCCTGCATCCACATTTGCCCGATGCCGGATACCATGGTCATCGCGGCGGTGTACCGGGCAACACGCGCGATACGGTGCACACGGTGTCCATCATCAGCGCATGGGCCCAGGGTGGCATGCGATTTCCGGAGGGGGTCGCAGGCAACATGATCAGCCATCATCACCAGGGCATCGACCGATTGGCATCGGGCTACATGGCGTGGGCCATGGATCCGGGTGGCCTCATTGAGGGCATCCGATACAGGGATACCGTTTCGGCGCCTTTCGTGGTAGGTGTGCAGTGGCATCCCGAGCGTTCTGAGCCCGGACAGGTCTTGTCGGACGGACTTGGCTTTGCATTGCTCGACGCGGTGCAAGCGAATTCCAGGAACTGAGCGAGCCGCCCGTCCCTTCATGGGAATCTGAAGCTTTCGGAGGACTTATTGTCCGATGGCAGCGAGGGTGGGAGCGGTTTGGCCTTCCATGGCCGCCATTTCATTCAGGAGGACCTTGCTTGCAGCCTTGAAGGCCAACTCCGATTCCGGACGGATGGGTGTGGAAGGGGGGAAATCCTCCTTCAGGTGGTCAATCTGCTGACCGTGCTTCCAGAAGCGGAAGCAGACGTGGGGGCCCGTAGCAAGTCCGGTGCTGCCCACGTAGCCGATGACATCCCCCTGTCGGACCGCCTGGCCCTCCTTGACGTTGCGACGGCTCATGTGCAGATACTGTGTGGTGTAGGTGTCGTTGTGGCGGATCTTCACATACTTGCCGTTGCCCTTGGTGTAGCTCGCATGGGTGACGATTCCATCTCCGACAGCGACGATTTCGGTTCCGTGGGGAGCGGCGTAGTCGGTTCCGAGGTGGGCCTTGACCTTCTTCAGGACGGGGTGGAACCGGCGCTTGTTGAATCGGCTGGAGATGCGGCTGAATTCAACCGGGGCTTTCAGGAAGGCCTTGCGCAAACTAGCCCCGGTCTCGTCGAAGTAATCGAGCCCATCGCCCTGATCGAATGCGAACGCAGGGAAGTTCCGCCCCCGGTGCACGAACTCCGAGGCCACGACCCTGGGCAATCCCACAGGTTCATCGCCGACCCAATCACGCTCGTACATGATGCGGAAGTGGTCTCCGGGCTGGATGCGGCTGAAGTCGATGGTCCACGCGTAGACGTTGGACATGGAATAGGCGAGCGTCGTGGTATGACCGGCATCCTCGAGCGTCTGATACAGGCTGCCATTGACCTCTCCCTCCACGTAGCTTCGACGGGTGCTGGTCGGATAGCGTCCGCGGCGGGCCACACGTTGCGCGGTCAGTTCGAACACCACGTATTCGCGCTGGTCAATGCCGTAGACGAAATACCGGGCGAGGGAATCCTGCGGACGGGAGAACAACCACCAAGGTCTGCCCTCCCTCATGCGGCGGACGTCATAGACTTCACGCTCCTCCGTGGCAATGTGATGCAGGGTTCCTGAGCTGACGCCTTCCGGGGAAAGCAGATGGGACAGGCTCTGACCCGATCGGACGACGCCCTTCTTTAGCACCCAGTCCGTACTGTCTGATTCGATGTCGAAGCGTGCGGCAAGGCGTTGCTCTTCGGATACCGCCTCCATGCCCGTGATGAATTCACCGAGGGCGAGCAGAGGAGCCTTGGATTGTTCCCCTTCCTGTTCCGTACAGCCGGACAGGAAAACCCAGCCGAACAGGAGGAAGACGCTCCAGCCATGGTATGGAATGATATTCCGCATCACCGTTTGGAACCCACAAACATGGGCCTTCAGGCTCCTTGAACGGAGGTGGTCCCAAAAAGTTTTGCTGTCGTGCGATTTTAACGCACCAACGGATCAATTGTGCCCGATGTGCCGCAGGACCCAGCGCTTGCCCCAATCCTCCAATTCATCCGCTGACCACAGTTCAGGGAAGAAGATCACCTTCTGGAATTTGGGAGGGAGGTATTGCTGCCAATTCGTCCCCCCAGTCGCTGCGAGGTCGACCAGGTCCTTCTGAAGGTGCTTCACGGCGCTGCGGTAGTGGGAGAGGGGCCAGTGGACATTCACGAGTTCATCGAGCGTGCGGAGAGCCTCCTTCAACGCATCGTTGCGCTCGGACCCGGGAAGTTGTTGCCAGAGTCGGCGCACATTGGAGTGATAGCGCTCCTCGGCAAAAGCAACAATGGTCTGCCGGTATTTGAATTCGAATTGCTTGAGTGTCAGGGTAGGTTCGCCCGAGGCCAATTCGGTGGCTCCCCGCCGCCAATAGAGTTCATCAAACATGGACTCAACCTCATCGAATCCGTGGTCGGCACGGTTGTCGCGGAGCGCTTGGTGGACCAGCCGGTCCATGCTCGTGCAGGCCAATTCCACCATCCGGTACTGCACGCTCTGGAATCCGCTGGATGGCAGCAGCGACATCCTGAACTTCAGGAACTGTTCCCTGTCCAACCCCTCGACCATGACATCGAAACTGTCCACGAGGATATTGAAATAGCGGTTGACCCTCCCGATGCGCATCAGCATCTCATCTGCAGTGACGTTCTCGCCGAGATGCAGTTGGGAAAGCTCGTGCAGCGAGAGCTTGAAATACAGTTCCGTAATCTGATGGTATCCGATGAAAATCTCCTCGTCGGGAAACGGGGTCACCGGACGCTGCAGGCTGAGCAGCGTATCGAGGCGGATATAGTCCCAATAGGTGGGAAAATCAGCATGGAGCAGGCCATCGAGATAGGACACGAGGTCCTGGCCCATTGCGGCATACTTGTCCCTCAATTGCTCGAGCCGGTCCAATACGGCCGGATCGAAGGTGTTTTCCTCGGACATGAGGGGCAATTTACTGCGAGGAACCCTCGGTCGATGCCCCTCCCGGTTCCACCAATTCCAAGCGGACCGACCCCACGACAAGGTCCGACTTGATGAGGACGGGAATGCGCTGCTCATCGGCGCTGACATAGACCGTCAGGTCATCCTCGTCCTCCCAGATGCGGCCGGACATCACCACCGGCTTGAAACTCCAGCAGTCAAAGGTGCCCGCCCGGACGTCAATCCTCTTCGAACCCGTTTTGCGCGCGCGCACCATGTGCACTTCACCATCGACGAAAGCAGGCATCTCGATGAGGGCGCCATCCGGCAATCGGTCCAAGGGCAGTTGCCGTGCGTAATGGAAGGCGGATACCAGATCCTGGCAGAATGCCGGCAGGACTTGATGTTTGCTCTTTTTCCGTTCCTGTGTATGGGCTGTTCTGCGCTCCGGATCGAATCGGATGGTCCGTTCCAGCCGATATCCACCTTCCCTCACGCTCCGTCTGAAATAATGGGGGAATCCCCCCGCGATGTCCACGTGGGATTCATAGTGGTCCCGCACCTTGAAGACCCAGTCGAATGCCCCGGTGCTGCGTCCGGTTCCCACGATGCGCCAAGTGGGCCGACCTCCGTATTCGGGGCCTTGCTCCGTGCGCAATCGGGCTTCTCCGGCCTGGATGAAGCCATAGCGGACAGCATACCTCAAGTCCTCCTTCCCCGCAGCCGGCTGTGCGATGGAACGAAGATCCATGGCGGGGCGGGACATCGCCGAATCAGCAGAGATCTCCGGCGGCGTCCATGGAGCATCGAAAGGAGGGGCATCCTGTGTCAATGCCACCAGCATGGGCATGACTCCGAAGAGGATGGCAGAGAAAGCACGGGTTGGTCGCATCTCGGACCTGGAGCAAATTCAGTGCCGAAAATGCAGAGTTACCTATTGAGGTGGGCCACGCACTTCAGTTCCACGGCAATCGGCGTGGGCAGAGCACCGACCTCCACGGTGGTCCGGCAAGGCCTGCATTCCGGGTCAACCCCCTCGAAATGCTCGCGGTAAACCCGGTTGAACGTCTGGAAGTCGCGCTGCATGTCCGTGAGGAAGACGGTGATGTCGACCAGGTCTTCCCACCGGGCACCCTCTGCCTCCAGGATGGCCTTGACGTTGGCCAGCACACCACGGGCCTGGGCTTCGAAATCAAAGGCGGTGAAGTTGCCGTTGTGGTCCTGTCCAAGTCCGGGAACTCCTTCGTCGTGGGCGCCGCTTCCGGGAATGCGGGGCCCGACTCCGCTGAGGAAGAGCAGGTCTCCTACGCGGCGGGTGAGGGGATAGAGGCCGACTGGCTTGGGTGCGTTGGACATGGTCTTGGATTTCGTGTTCAGCCGTGCATCGTTTCCTTGCGTCCGTATCGCTGGATGATATCGGCTTCGTGCTCGAGGAATTCCTTCCACCGCGCATCGACATCGATCCGGCCGCCATACTTGCGGGCAAAGGCGAGGAACGTCGTGTAATGCTGGGCCTCGCTGATCATGAGTTCGTGGTAGAATGTCCTTAGATCCTCATCGGCGATGCGTTCCGACAGCATGCGGAAGCGCTCACAGCTGCGGGCTTCGATCATCGCGGCGAGGAGCAGCCGGTCCACCAGTTGTGCCTCCCTGCTACCGCCCTTCTTGATGAAGGCCGCCAGATCGTGGATGTAGGGGTCCTTGCGTTCAGGCCCGAGCGTCCAGCCCCGGGCCTTGATTTTCTCGACGACCATCCCGAAGTGCTCCATCTCCTCTTGTGCGATGCGGGTCAATTCCTCCACGAGGTCGGTCAACTCCGGGTAGCGCACAATGGTGGAAATGGCGTTGGAGGCGGCCTTCTGCTCGCACCAGGCGTGGTCCGTGAGCACCTCCGAGATGTTGGATTCCACCAAGGCCACCCACCGGGGGTCGGTGGGCAACTTCAGTCCCAGCATGACTTTCTCGGCTCCCTCCGACATGGCTCAGGAATTCATGGCGTCCTCAATGGCCTCCGCATCCACGGGGATGTCGCCCATGAGGTCGTCGAAGCCGTCCTTGCGGATGACGATGTCATTCTCCAGACGGATGCCGAGGCCTTCCTCCCGGATGTAGATCCCCGGTTCCACGGTGAAAACGTGGCCCGGACGAATGGGTTCGTGCCACAGGCCGACGTCGTGCACGTCGAGTCCGATGAAGTGGGATGTGCCGTGCATGAAGTACTTCTTGTAGGCGGGCCAGGCCGGGTTCTGCTTTTCGACATCGTGCTTGTCGATCAATCCCAGGTCCAGCAGTTGCGCCGTCATCAGGTTTCCCACCTCCTTGTGGTAGTCATGGAGGCTGACGCCCGGACGCAGCAGTTTCATCGCATCACGCATCACGCTGAGAACGGCATCATACACCTTGCGCTGTCGGTCGGTGAAGCGGCCGGAAACGGGCAGGCAACGGGTCATGTCACTGGCGTAGTTGCCGTACTCGGCACCCACATCCATCAGCAGCACGTCCCCTTCCCGGCACACCGCGCTGTTCTCGATGTAGTGGAGGACGCAGGCATTTGCTCCGCTTGCCACGATGGGGGTATAGGCAAATCCGCGGGACCCCTGGCGCACGAACTCGTGCAGGTACTCGGCCTCGACCTCGAATTCGGTGACCCCGGGCTTGACGAAGCCCATGACGCGGTTGAAACCGTCGCGGGTAATCCCGCAGGCATGGCGCATGCGCCCGATTTCCTCCTCCGATTTGACACTGCGTAGCAGATGCAGGATGGGGGCACTCCGTTCGATGCGAACGTGGGGGTAGGTCTCGGTGAACCACTTGTTGAATCGGGCTTCACGGGTTTCCACCACCACCTTGGCGCGCGTATGCTCATTCTGGTGCAGGTAGCAGCAGGAACATTCGGTGACCAGACGCTGGATGGTGCGCTCCATCATGGAGAGCCACTGGATCTGCTGGACACCCGTTTGAGCGGTGGCCTGCTCCTTGGTCAACTTGGCCCCCTCCCAGATGGCGATTTCCTCATTCGTTTCCGTCACGAAGAGGATTTCTCGGTCAAGGGGGTTGTGGGCATCGGGAAAGACGAGCAGGACCGTCTCCTCCTGATCGACACCCGTCATGTGCAGCATGTTCGAGTCCTGACGGAAGGGCAAGGTGCCGTCCGCACTCGTGGGATAGATGTCATTGGAGCTGAACAGGGCCATGGCGCCCGGAGCAAGGGCGTCGGCAAAGGCCTTCCGGTTGCGGATATGGTTCTCGGCGGAAAGGGGAGCGTAACGCAGCATGGGCCTCGAAGTTACGCAGGGCTCAAGGCCGCTCGAGCCTCAGCAGAGAACCCGTGGGCAGGACCTGTCCCGTTCCACTCGCAAGACAGAGTTCTCCGGCCGTGCATTCGGCATCAGGCAGGGCACTGCGCCAGAGGTTCTCGAGGGTCGACGGGCTCAAGCCCGAGTAGGTGTTCATGATGAGGGCACCACCGGGTGATACCAATGCGGCGGCCGCGTTGATGAGCCGTCCCAATTGGTCTTCCAGCTTCCATTTTTCCCCCTTGGGTCCCAGCCCCCAGGCGGGGGGGTCCATGATGATCAGGTCGTACGCATTGCCCCGTCTTCCTTCCCGTTCCGCAAATTTCAGGGCGTCCTCCACGCACCATCGGATCCCGTCGAGTCCACTGAGCTCCTGGTTCATCCGCGTCCAGGTCACGACTTGCTTGATGGCATCGACGTGTGTGACCTCGGCGCCGACCGCCCTGCCGGCCAGCGACGCTCCGCCGGTGTAGGCAAAGAGGTTCAGCATCCGCTTGCCCGGTCCCATGCGATCGGCAATCCAATCCCAATTGGAGGCTTGTTCGGGAAACAGACCCACATGCTTGAACTTGGTGAACTCCAATGAAAAGTGCAGTTTCTGGGCGCCTTGCAGCGGGTACTGGATGATCCAATTGTCGGGCACGCTCTGGTGGGGTACCCAATGTCCCTTGGTACGTCCGGTCGGCACGAATTCGGCGGCGGCCATCCGGCGCCAATCCGCTTCACTGAGTCCGCGGTCCCAGATGGCGTGGGGCTCCGGACGGATGAGGACAATCTCCCCGAAGCGTTCCAGCCGCGCACCGCCGCCGCTGTCGAGCACTTCGTGATCCCGCCAGTGGGTCGGAAACCAACGTTGCAGGGCAGGGGTGTCCTGCTCGATCCGGGAAGTGGAGGAAAGTGACATTGGGGCGGGAAGTTCGCACTGAGAGCGTCACAACGTTTCAAATAGGGCGTCGAATCGCTCCGGGATGGGCCGACCTTGCGGTAAATCGAGCATTGGAGATGGCCGGATCGCGGAAAACAGTGGGAAAGAAGGGAGGCAAGCGCAAGCAGGCCAATCCCGGCAGGAAGGGGCGCAAACCAGGTTCCGAGCATGGAGATTTTGGCGTCACCACTGGAAGCGGACAACGGCTCAGCGGTGCCAGCCGATACCGGTCCGATGTGCTCGAGGTCTTCCGGAAATTGCCGGGTCGACCGATGAATGCCCGACAGTTGGCCAGCACCATGGGCATCGGGGATCGGGACATCCAGGAGATGCTCCACATGCTGATGCGGGAAGAGGCGGGCAAGGGGGTGCTCAAGGAAGTCGGCAAGGGCCGGTTCATGTTGCCGGAGCCCCGGAATCGGAATGACCAACGCAAGCAACAGGGGGGACGGACAGGAAAAGCGGGTGCCTCGGCTCCGATGACGGGGACCATTCAGATTTCAACCTATGGCAAGGGTTATGTGAGCATTCCCGGTCAAACCGATGACATTGCCATACCCAAAGGCCACACCGGGACCGCATTCTGGGGAGACACGGTGGAAGTCGGCTGGATGAAACGTGGACGCCGCGAGGTTCCTTTCGTCGCCGAAGTGGTGAAGCGGGCCCGGGAGCTCTACGTCGTGATGATCGATCCCGTCAAGGATTACGCATTCGGCATTCCGACGGACAAGCGGCTGCACCGTGATTTTCTCATTCCTGCGCGGCATCTGAACGGCGCACCGACCGATGTCAAGGTGGCGGTCCGTCTTGTGGATTGGGCCTCACCGGATGACCCCCCCATTGCAGAGGTGGTGGAGGTGCTCGGTGCACCGGGCGTCCACGAGGCGGAAATGCATGCCATTCTGCTTGAATACGGTTTGCCCTACCATTTCCCGGAAGACGTGGATGCGGAGGCCGAAGCCATCCCCAAATCGCTGGACCCGGAGGAAATCAAGAGGCGCCGGGACTTTCGCAAGGTCACGACGTTCACCATAGACCCCGAGGATGCCAAGGATTTCGACGACGCCCTCAGCATCAAGGACCTGAAGAATGGAAACGTGGAGGTCGGGGTGCACATTGCAGACGTGACCCACTACGTGCGGCCGGGCGGGCGCATCGAGGAGGAGGCCGTGGAGCGCGCCACCAGTATCTATCTCGTCGACCGGACCATCCCCATGTTGCCCGAGGTGCTGTCGAACAACCTCTGCTCCTTGCGCCCGAATGAGGACCGGTATGCCTTCAGTGCGGTCTTCGAGCTCGACAAGGACGCGAATGTGGTCAAGGAGTGGTTCGGCCGAACGGTCATCCATTCGGACCGGCGTTTCACCTACGTCGAGGCACAGGAGCGTTTGGAAACGGGCAAGGGAGATTTGGCCGATGAGGTCCGCCGGATGGACCGGTTGGCCCGAAAGATGCGGGCGAGACGGTTCAAGGCGGGCGGCATCGATTTCGATACCGAGGAGGTGCGCTTCCGGCTGGATGCCGATGGCAGACCCATCGAGGTGCTCATCAAGCGCATGATGGATGCCAACCGTCTGATCGAGGACTTCATGCTCCTCGCCAATGTCCGGGTGGCGAAGTGGATTGCAGGGTGCAAGGGCCAGCGACCGCCGGGCGGAGTCTACCGGATCCACGATTCGCCTGACCCCACCAAGCTCAAATCGCTGCGGATGTTCGTGGCCCAGTTCGGATACAAGATGCCGGATATGGAGCCCGGCAAGGCGCATCGGGCCATCAGCCAGCTCCTGAAGATGGCGGAGGGAAAACCGGAGGAGCCCATCATCAAACAGATGGCCATCCGCTCCATGGCCAAGGCGGAGTACAGCACCGACAACATTGGCCACTATGGCTTGGCCTTCGAGCACTACACGCATTTCACCTCCCCCATCCGTCGGTATCCGGACATGATGGTGCACCGGAGCCTGCAGCATTACCTCGATGAGGGCGCCCCCATCGACACCGCAACGCTGGACGGGCCGTGCGCCCACAGCAGCGAGCGGGAGAAGCGCGCAGCGGAAGCGGAACGCGCCAGCATCAAATACAAGCAGGTGGAATACATGGGCACCCACCTTGGTGCGGAGTTCACCGGGGTGGTGAATGGCATCTCATCCAAGGCGGTATACGTCGAGTTGTCGGACAACAAGTGCGAGGGCTATGTGGACATCAAGGGCATCTCCACGGACCGTTTCTCCCTCGACCCCGAAAGGCAATGCCTGGTCGGAATGCACACGGGACAGCTCATCCAGATGGGGCAGGAAGTCAAGGTTCAGGTGGTACGGGCCGACCTCCAGCGAAGGGAACTCGAATTCGATTGGCTCGGTTGAAGCGGTGCGTACCGGCTCCGGGCAAGTTGTATTTTCGCTGAGCCGCACACGCGGTACATGCGCTCTTAGCTCAGTTGGTTAGAGCAGGGGACTCATAATCCCTGGGTCGCGGGTTCAAGTCCTGCAGGGCGCACCAAGGCTGCAGGCTCAGATGAGCTGGGACAGCAGCAGAATCAGGTCAGTGGTGGTGATCATGCCATCCCCATTGAGGTCGTACATGAAGTTCTCCTTGTTGACCGGCTGCATGAAGTGCGCCAGAAGCTGAAGCAAATCGCTGAGTGTCATTTTCTCGGCTTTAAGTGTTTTCGCGTCCACCTGTGGTCCGCCTGGTTGCGCGAACTTTTCGATAGAAGTTGTATAACAACACATTAAATTTACAAAAACATAGACAAAAAGTCAAATACAACACATGAAGACGAGAAATCAAGGGGTGAAGTGAGGGCGCGCGTTGCTCCTTATCCGTCGGGGTTGCCCCAGCTTGAACTGAAGAGCAGGAGTTGGTGTATCTTCGCCCCCCTTTTCGGGCAATTAGCTCAGTTGGTTCAGAGCGTTCGCCTCACACGCGAGAGGTCACTGGTTCGAATCCAGTATTGCCCACCCCGCCCAAGGGGCCTTACCCCCAACCCAAGGCCCCGGCCCCGCTCCCGAACGGATGCGGGGCTTTTTTCTGCGGCTTCGCACCGGGCGATGTTTCTTTGCCGCACGGCCCCGTAGTTCAACGGATAGAATAAGCGTTTCCTAAACGTTTGATCCAGGTTCGATTCCTGGCGGGGCTACCATTTCCGGCCATCCGGCCCTGCATCAATGCCCATCCAAGTGGACCCATCCTCACCGGCATCAACACAGCTTGACGGATCGTGGCGTCGGTTGCTGGGTGGATCGGGCACCGTACTGACATTGAAAGTGCTCGGTGCACTGGGTGGATTCCTGTTTTCCCTCCTCGTTGCCCGCCGTTTTGGAGACGCCGCGCTCGGACGCGCCGAATTGTTCGTTCTGATGATCACCGTTGGAGCCACCCTGTTCCGCGGTGGAATGGAAGGAGCGGTGGTGAAGCTGTTCGGTGCATGGTCCGCGGCGGGAGCCCATGGTCGGGTGCTCCATCGTTTCGTGGCTTGGTCCCGTCCGCTGGTCGGATTGGCCTTGCTCGTGGCCATCGGGGGGTGGTTTCTTCCGGGCGGGTGGAAGTTCCGGAGTGTGCCGATTGGGGGCTGGTTGGGATTGGCGATGGGCGCGTGGCTGTTGATCGGGTGGGTCAATGAATCCCTGCGTGGAACGGGTCGTGTCGGCTTTTACGCGCTGTTCCAACCTGGTTGGTGGATGCTGCTCGCCGGCGGGCTCGTCGTCGTCGTGGGGATGGACCCCACTGAATCGTTGGCTTGGGCGGCTTTGTTCCTCGCTTCGACCGGAATGTTGTTCGCGACTTGGTTGTTCCGTCGTGCGTCCCGTGTGGACACGTCCCCGAAGAACATGGATGCACGAAAGGATGGTGCGATGCTGCGGAGACTTGCCGCTCCGATTTGGTTGGGCAGCATGCTGCACCTGGTATTGAGCTGGGCGGACACGGCCATCCTCGCCGTGTGGTTGGATGAGGCAGGAGTGGCCCATTATCGGGCGGCATTCAGGTTGGCGGCATTGCTGACCTTCACGCAGTTTGCGGTCAATGCTTTGGGCGCTCCGACTTTCGGCGCCTTGCATGCAGCTGGAGACTACGAGGCGTTGCGCAGAACGGTGCATCGCATCGGATGGATGAATACGGCCATCGCCTTGCCGGGATTGATTTTTCTGGTGGCCCTGGGCCCATGGCTTCTTGGTTTCTGGGGCGAGGCTTTTACGCACCCGACAGTGGTTCGGGGGTTGACCATTCTCGCGCTGGGTCAGTGTTTCAATGCCCTGTGTGGACCGGTGATGTATCTGCTCAACATGACGGGGGGTGAACGCGCAGGGCTCGGCATCCTGGCGATATCAGCAGCAGCGCAGCTTTGCGCAGCCATGTTCCTGATTCCTGAATTCGGCCTTGTGGGCGGTGCGGGTTCAGCGGCGGTGGGCATGTTCTGCTGGAATGGACTTGGCGTGTGGTACATCCACCGCCAACATGGCTTCATCATGGTATCCTTGCTCAACGGATGGTGGAGCCGCAACTGAATTTCTTCCTGATCGGCGCTCCGAAATCGGGGACAAGCCTGATCCATGACCGGATGTCCCGACACCCCCAGGTGTATCTGAGCCCCCTCAAGGAGCCCAACCACTTCGCTTCGGATATCGACGCCGCCCAATTCTCCCCAGCATTCCGGGCCAATCATCCCGATGACCTCGAAACCTATTTCGCCCGAAGACCCCTGACCCGGAGGCAGGTCGGCTTCGTTACGGACCCCGGCCAGTATGCAGCCTTGTTTGCCGATTCCCTGCCGGAACACAAAGTGATCGGTGAATGCAGCACGTCCTATCTGTGGAGTGCAGAAGCGGCCGACGCCATCGGGGAGAAATACCCGGAGGCCCGCATCCTGGCGGTCCTGAGGAACCCGGTCGACCGGTTGTTCTCACACTGGTTGATGGCGCGGAAATACGGATTCACCCGTGCTCCGCTGTTGGAAGCAGTGCAGAAGGACCTTGCGCACGAAAGCCCTGGCTGGGGGAGAAGTGAGCTCTTCGTTGAGGCCGGTCGGTATGCGGTACAATTGGAGCGTTGGCTTCGGGTTTACCCTGCCGGTCAGGTGAAGGTGCTGCTTCACGAGGATCTCGGCAGCGAGGCTACCTGGAAGGGCCTGGCCGAGTGGTTGGGCCTGGACGGTGAAATTCCCGAGTCCGGGACCGAAAGGGTCAATCCCGCAGGGCTTCCCCGCTGGGAGGGCGTCAACCGCTGGCTGACCTCTTCGGGCTTGAAGGGACGGATGGCGGAATGGATGCCGGCAAGTATGAAGGCATCCCTCCGGTCCAAATGGTATTCCTCGGAGGACATGCCGCGACTTCAACCCGATGAGCGGCGCATCCTGTTCAGACATTTCGAGCAGGATGTGGCTTTGCTCGAGCAGCTCCTCGGTAGGGACCTCGCACATTGGCGCCCCTGATTTTTTTTCGTAAACGTGTGCATTGCAGTCAGATGGGCACTGTATCATTGCCTACAGATTCCCACCCGGGATGACAAGTTTGTTCGACAGTTGGGTGAAGCCGGCCCTCCAACGCCGGTGGAAGCAGATTCGGCTCTGAGCCAGGGGTGACGCTGCGGAATTGTGCTTCGGGATGAAGCGCGTCCGGCCGGCCCATCCCCTCTTTTCCCCAACATCCGAACCCTATGAAAACAAGGTACCTCGACCTGATCGAGCAGACTTTTGAATGGCCGCAGGACGAATTCGTCCTGGAGGAGGACCGCTTGCGCTTCCACGGCATCGACCTCTTGGAACTCATCGAGCGCTATGGCACGCCCCTGCGCTTCACTTATCTCCCCCGCATCGGCGAGAGCATACGCAAGGCGACCGGGTGGTTCCAATCTGCCATGGACCGTCTGGACTACAAGGGCGCCTACCATTATTGCTATGTGACCAAAAGCTCCCATTTCCGCCACGTCACGGAAGAAGTGCTCCGCCATGGTGCCCACTTGGAGACGAGCAGCCCCTTCGACTTGGACATCGTACGCGCACTGGAGGCCAGTGGCCATCTGGGCCGCTCTGATACCGTCATCTGCAATGGTTTCAAGACTCCTGCCTATGTGCAACGCATAGCGGCACTCCGTGCGGATGGGTTCACCGGAATCCTCCCCGTGCTTGACAACGAGTTGGAGTTTGATATGCTGGAGAAGGCCGTGAAGGATCCCATCGAGGTGGGCCTTCGCATTGCTTCGGAGGAGGAGCCCAAATTCGAGTTCTACACCTCCCGGCTCGGCATGGGTTACCGCCGCATTCTCCCGTTCTATCGTGAGCACCTCGCCGGCCATCCGCAGTTGCGGTTGCGCATGCTGCATTTTTTCGTCAATACGGGAATTCGGGACACGGCCTACTACTGGAATGAGCTCCGCAAGGCCCTCGATGTCTACTGCACGCTCAAGAAGGAATGTCCTGAATTGACGGCCCTGAATATCGGCGGCGGCCTGCCCATCAAGAATTCCCTGGGCTTCGAGTACGATTACGAATACATGATCGAGGCCATCCTCGAGCAGATCATGAAGCATTGCGGAGAGCGAGGCGTGGCGGTGCCGGACATTTTCACGGAATTCGGCTCATTCACCGTTGGGGAGGCCGGGGGCACCTTGTTCAAGGTGTTGTTCCAGAAACGCCAGAACGACAGGGAGCGTTGGAACCTCATCGACTCCAGCTTCATGACGACCCTGCCCGATACATGGGCCATCAACAAGCGGTTCATGATGTTGCCCGTCAACCGTTGGAATGACGACTACGAGCGGGTCTTCCTCGGTGGATTGACCTGCGACAGCGACGACTACTACAACTCGGAACAACACCTCAATGCCATCTATCTGCCGAAGTTCGAACAGCATGATCCGCTGTATCTCGCTTTCTTCAACACGGCGGCCTATCAGGACAACATTGGCGGCCATGGGGGGGTGCACCATTGCTTGATTCCGGGACCAAAGCACGTCCTCCTCGACCGGGATGAACAGGGTCGATTGCGCGCCCGGGTGTTCTGTGAGGAGCAGAAGGCGGCAGACGTCCTGCAATTGCTCGGATATGGTGAGGAGGTGAGCGAGGCCACCCGGATGGAGGACGAGGCGACACAGAAGGCAAAGCGGGCAGAGGCGCGTCGCAAGGCATTCCGCACCGCACAATCCGTCAGACAATGAGCGTCCATTTGAACCCTGTACGGGATTACGCCGGTGAGCCCATGTCCGATGCCTCACGACCACCGAGGGCAGCCATCCTGCCCGTGCCGTACGACGGAACGAGCACGTGGGGCAAGGGTGCCGACAAGGGACCGGAAGCCCTGTTCGAGGCCTTGGAGAACATGGAGCTCTATGACATTGAAACGGGTTCGGAGGTGCACCGCGAGGGGGTTGCCATCCTGGGGGGAGTTCCCATGCAATCCGATGGAAGGCCCGTGAACCCGGAAGAGGTGCATGATGCCGTGCACTCCCGGGTGCGGTCATTGCTCGAATCAGGGGTGCTTCCCGTCCTGGTCGGTGGAGAGCACAGTGTGAGCATGGGGGCCATCCGCGCTTGTTCGGAGGCCAATCCGGGGATTTCCGTGCTCCAGATTGACGCGCACAGTGATCTGCGCCCTGAATTCCATGGCTCGCCTTACAATCACGCTTGCGCGCTGCACTGGGCGTCCCGCAACACAAGGTTGGTTCAGGTGGGCATCCGAAGCACGGAAGCTGAGGAGCGGCGATTCGAACAGGAGGGCAACGTGTTCCATGCGGATCATTGTCACCGTACCGAGGATGACGTTTGGATTGCTGAAGTGGTGGATCGGTTGGGGCCTGCGGGTTCTCCCCTGTACATCACGGTCGACCTCGATGCTTTCGACCCCGCTGTTCTTCCCGAGACGGGCACGCCTGAACCAGGAGGGCTCGATTGGTATCAGGTAACCGGGTTGATTCGCCGCGCATCACTTCGGCACCGCGTGGTGGGCTTCGATGTGGTGGAGCTCGCCCCCCGTCAGGACCGGAGCCCAAGCGCTTTTACGGCGGCCAAGTTGCTGCACAAGATGTTGACTTACACCCTCAAACCCGCACCTATTGGCACAACGGATTGACATGGAACAGGATACGACCCCTTTCATCCGAAATTTCGCTGACCGCCACTACCGCCACTTCAACGCGGCAGTGATTGGTGACGCTGCGCGCGCCTACGAGGCATGCCTGCATCGCGGTGGACGCATGATGATCACCCTTGCGGGTGCGATGAGCACGGCGGAGCTCGGCCGCAGCCTCGCGGAGATGATCCGCCGCGACAAGGTGCACATCATCAGTTGCACGGGGGCCAACCTCGAAGAGGACATCATGAACCTCGTGGCGCACGACCATTACGAACGCGTACCCCATTACCGAGACCTGTCTCCGGATGAGGAGCAGGCCCTGCTCGATCGTGGCCTGAACCGGGTGACCGACACCTGCATCCCCGAGGACGAGGCCTTCCGCAAGCTGGAAGGGGTGATGGTGGAACTGTGGAAGGAGGCCGAGCTGGCCGGCAAGCGCAAGTTTCCTCACGAGGTCTTCTACGACGCCCTGCTCTCGGGCCGGCTGGACGACGCCTTCCAGATCGACCCGGCGGACAGCTGGATGCACGCCGCGGCCGAAAAGGGGCTGCCCATCGTCTGTCCGGGATGGGAGGACAGTACCCTCGGCAACATTTTCGCGGCCCATTGCATCGAAGGCGATGTGCAGCCATTGACCGTCAAGGGCGGCATTGAATACATGATGTCGCTCGCGGAATGGTATACGCAGACCACGGAGGAGACCGGCGAAGGCGTCGGTTTCTTCCAGATCGGAGGTGGCATCGCAGGCGACTTCCCCATCTGCGTGGTGCCCATGCTGCACCAGGACCTGGGTCGGACGGGCGTTCCCCTCTGGTCTTACTTCTGCCAGATTTCAGACAGCACGACCAGCTATGGCAGCTACTCCGGCGCTGTGCCCAACGAAAAAATCACCTGGGGTAAGCTCGGTGTGGATACGCCGCGGTTCGTCATCGAATCCGATGCGACCATCGTGGCGCCCCTCTTTTTCGGCTGGCTTCTGGACTGGTAATCCCCATTGACCATGAAACGCATCATCAAGAATTACGCGAACGTCGACGAGCGGCACCTCGGCCTCATTGCCGAAGCTTTTCCCGAGGGTTTCAGTGACGAGGACCTCCAGCTGATGAACCTGGCAGATGGCCGGACGATGAGCTGCCTCGAGGTCCGCACGGCGGATTGCATCTATCTCTTCCGCATCGACCGGGCAATGCTCGAAGTGCTCGAGGAGAACATGGACGACAACTTCGACCTCGGTGACATTGACGAGGATGCATTGGAGGCGAGCGGCGACTGACGCTTGTGCATTGTATATTCGCCGTCCGAATTCAGCAGAGGGTCATTAGCTCAGCTGGTTCAGAGCGCTGCCTTGACAGGGCAGAGGTCACTGGTTCGAGTCCAGTATGACCCACAAGGAACCCGGCTTCGCGCCGGGTTTTCTTTTGATGTACGGCCCCATACCGGGCGCCATTGGCAAAATCCCCCGTTCGGGGGAGGCGTTCATTGGAAGGGTTGGGTGAGCTTTGCAGTATGGATCTCAAGCGACTCAGCGACCTCGAAGCCAGTGAAGGGGGTACCCTCACCCGCATCGACGCCCCGGAGGGCATGCTGGCGCTCATGGAGATGGGTTGCATTGTGGGAGAGGACATCGAGGTCCGGCACATTGCCCCATTGGGTGATCCGCTGGCCGTATCCGCAGGAGGACATGTGGTGACCTTGCGCAGGGAGCAGGCGGACCTCATGTGGGTCAAGCCCTTCAGCTGAGCGAGGCATAGGTCAACCAGGCCGCGAGATAGGCGAGGACCGTCATGCCGATGGCTTGCCATGCCGCAAATTTCCAGCCTCCCAATTCCTGTCGGACGATGGCGATGGTGGACACACACTGCATCGCGAGCATGTAGAAAACAATGAGGGACATGGCCGTTGCGGCACCGAGGACGGGCTGGCCGGTCTTCGGGTTCCGCTCCTTGCCGAGCCTTTCCTTGAGATTCCGGATGCCCTCATCGCTGTCCGGCGAGGCGTAGAGGGTGGCCATGGTACCCACGAACACTTCACGCGCTGCGAAGGAGGCGATCAGGGCCACCCCCATGCGGCCATCATAGCCCAGAGGCGCAATCGCCGGCTCGATGAAAGCCCCCATCCGTCCGGACCAAGAGGCGTCCATGCGTGCAGCCTGCCATGTGCGTTCAATGGCCGCATGGTCCGGGCTGTTCGACTCCATCTGTGCCACCCTCGCGGCATATTGGGCATCCACGGATTCGAATCCGTCCGGCGCCGTGTTGGACAACACCCAGAGGATCAGGGAGACGATGACGATGACCTTGCCGGCCCCTTCGACAAAGGCGCGCGCCTGGAGCCAGACCTGTTCCAGGGTGCGTTTCAACGACGGTACCCGGTAAGGAGGCCATTCCTGCAGAAAATGGGTCGGGGCAGCTTTCGGGAGGCCCTTGTGCAGGATGAAGGCAAGGAGCAATCCCGCGAACAGGCCAGCTGCATATATGCCGAAGAGGAAGAGGCCCTGCAGGTTGAGCAGTCCGCCGGGCCCCCACGGTTGGGAGGGCACCACGAAACCGATGAGGAAGAGGTACACCGGCAGCCGTGCCGAGCAGGTCATCCACGGCGTGACAAGAATGGTCAGGAGCCGCTCGCGTTTGCCCGGAATGGTGCGTGCACCGAGGATCGCGGGAATGGCACAAGCGAACCCTCCAAGCAGCGGAATCGCGGAACGCCCATCCAAGCCAAGTGCCCTCAGCCAGCGGTCGTTCATGAAGGCCACCCGGGTCATGTAGCCGCTTTCCTCCAGTGCCGCGATGGCACCAAACAGAATGGCAATCTGAGGGACGAAGATGACCACCCCACCCAAACCCGCGAGCAGGCCATCCACGATGAGGTCAGTCCACCAGCCTTCCGGCATCACGGATCGGCAAGTCTCCATGAGCCACCCCATGCCTTCGTCAATGCGGTCCATCGGCCAGTTGGCCCACGCATAGACTGCTTGGAAAATCAGGAAGAAGACAGCCATCAGAATCAGGGGGCCGATGAACCTGTGCGTGAGGATTCTGTCTATGCGCGCACTGATGCTGTGGCTGGTTGGTGGATTCTGTCCCAATGCTGCCGTGGCGATTTCACGAACCTGTCGACTGCGGTGTGCGGCTTCGCCCAGTTGAAGTTCAGCAGCACCGCAACCCGTGGCATTCCGGACATCGTCCAAAGCTTGTTTTCCTTCCGGGCCCAGCCATGAAGGGATGTCGTCGGCAGTCACGAGCAGTTCGAGTCCTGCTACGTTGAGATGTGGAAGACAGGCTCCCAATGGCGCAAGGTCCACGCGGGAACGCCATCCTGTGGCCTGTTGGCTGAGCGGTTCCCGCTGAACGGGCAATGATCCACTGAAGAGGACTTCCTTCAGGGCTTCGGTGCCCCGTCCGTTGAGGGCGTGAATGGCGAGAACAGGGCAATCGAGTCTTGCGGAAAGCGCATCCCGCGACCAGCTGGTCGGGGCAGTTTCGTTCACCACCACGATGGTGGGCAACCCCAGATCCAGGACCTGAAGGGTGAGGTACAGGTTGCGCTTGAGGTTGGCAGCGTCGAGGACCAGGATGATGCCATCCGGTCTGTGTTCGTGATCCGGATTGAAGAGGGCATCGCGGGTGACCGCTTCATCGAGTGCCTTTGGATGAAGGCTGTATGCACCCGGCAGATCGATGAGCTCCACCATTCCAGCGGAGGCATTGCCTCCCCGCATCGGGGCCACCACCGGATCGACGGTCACACCAGGGAGGTTGGCCACCTTCGCGTTGGAACCCGTGAGCAGGTTGAACAGCGACGTCTTGCCACAGTTGGGATTGCCGACCAGTGCGTACTTCATTGCGCAATCCAAGCTGCCGGGTCCAGGGGTGTGCTCCCTTGGGCATCCCAGATCTCGAAATGGGCCCGATGCCCATTGCCCAAGTCCAATACGGTGCCCAGGACTTCACCGGTGCGCACGTCATCTCCATTGTTCACGCTGGCCTGCGAGAGGTTGGCGTATACCGTGCGGTGGGAGCCGTGGTCGACCATGACCACCATGCCTCCGCCGGGGATGTTGATGACATTGGATACCCGGCCACTGAAGACCGCGCGAACGACCGTCCCTGCGGAGGTGGCAATGTCGACCCCCCTGCGTTCAATCTTGATGCCCGGCAATGTGGGGTGGCTGTGGGTACCGAACCGTCCTACGATCACCCCCTCTGCCACCGGCCAAGGCAGTTTGCCTTTGTTGGCCTTGAATTCAGCGCCGATGATGCGGCCCTCTGGGGTTGCACCAAATCCGGCTTCTGCAGTGGAGGCCCGGTTGGCCTCCGCGATGAGGCGGTCGATGGCCTTGCCCAATTCGGCGCGCCGGGACTCCTCCCTCGCCAACTGGTCCTTCAACTGGCGTTCCTGTGACCGGAGGTCGGACAGGAGCCGTTCCTGCTTGCGGGTACTGGTCCTTGCGGCATCACGCTCGGACCTCAGTTGGCCCTCCACCTCGACGAGATCCGCCCGTTCCTGGCGCAAGGCGCCCAGCTCTTCGCGAAGGGTCTCCGTCGTCGCGGTGATGCGCTCCGCCTGGGTCCTGCGGCTTCGGCCGTATTCTTCGATGAGCAGCAGGCGGCGAAAGGCCTGCGCGGTACTCTCGGCATCCAGAAGCAATCCCCAGATGGCATTCCCTCCCTCCAGCTTCGCGGCCAACCGGATCATGTCGGCATACTCCTCCTTCAGCGCATTCAATTGATGATCGGCCTCTTCCACGCGCTGTTTCCGCTCGTCCAGACGGATTTCCGCAGCCCGGCGTTCCCGCCCCAGGTTGCCCAATAACTGCTGTCTCAGGGCCAATTCCTCCTGCAACAGGGAGAGTTGTTGCGTCGTGCGCTGCTGGTCGTCCCGGGCCTCTGAAATCAGGGATTGGGTGGCGGCGATGCGTGCGGATATGGCTTCGCGCTCCGCCTCCAGCTTGGCTTGCTCACCTTGTCCAAACGCGGGCAGCATGCAAGCTGACAGCAGCAAACACAGGCAAACCCTGAATTGAAATGGGCTTGTGATGCCGTCAGAATTTCGTCCGCCGCTCAACATCATCTGGAATTTCAAACGGCATCTGATAGGCTTTGTCGTAACGTGCCCGGAGGATTTCGATCACGACCTCATGAATGCCCATGGGAGACGAGACGGCCAACCGGGTCCGGTGGGGGATCCAGCCGCCGGCTTCCGGTTCGAAACCACCATGGCTGATCTCAACGGACCGCGCATTGTAGAGGTCGTCAAACCGGGTGCGTGTCAGTTGGTATCCGAGTCCGTCAAACCAGTAGCGTTTCACGAGCAGGTCCTCATCGTCCGATCTGCTGAGCACGCGTTCCTGCACATCATCAGAGGCATCCACCATCAGGCTGTCCTCGGGGTTGATTTCCTTTTCCTTGACCCCGACCAATCGGCGGACGCGGCGCTTGTACTTGCTGATCAACAGGTGTTCGCGGCCATCGACCTTGGAGATGTACTTGCTGTCCTCATCGAAGAGGTTGATGGCTTCACCGGTCAGGATGTGCTGGGCCATGTCGAAGGTGAGCTCCGTCCCCAGCAGGCTGTCGAACGCCGCATAGTCCCCGGTATAACCGAACCTGTTTCCCGGTACTTTGGAGAGGAACCGCACGGAGTCCTCCGTCAGGACGACGCGGGCTGCCTCCACACCCAATGCTGGTGTGATGCTCAGCCAGATGGCGGAATCCCTGCGCATCCGGACATTGACCTTGAACGAGTTGGTTTCTCCGTCGAGGTCTGTTTCCACCTGAAGCCGCATGGCGGACCAGACCGGTTTGGCGATGGTGGCCTGGTGCTTCCGCAGGATGGTCCCGGCACTTTCCGACCGGATGGGCTTCCCGCGCTCGAGACGGCGCATGTTCGTGCAACCGGCCAGCAGGATGAGCGGAATGAACAGTGCAGCGATCCTCATTCCTTCCCGAGTTTCTTCAGGATCCGTTCCGACGCCCCCCCTGTATCGAGGGCCGCCTGCCACTTTATCCTGGCCTCAGCCATCCGCCCCAATGCCTCCAGGATGTCACCGGCGTGTTCGAGCACGGTGGCGGTCGGACGTTCACCCTCATGGACCAAGGCCAACTCTATCCAAGTCAGGGCCTCTGCATGCTCACCATTTCGGTGGAGGGCCCACGCATAGGTGTCCTCGAAATTGGCATTCCCGGGGGAGAGGGCCACCACCCTTGACGCCATTTCCACTGCCCGTTCAGTTTTCGCACCGCGAACGGAGAGGTAATAGGCGTAATTGTTCAGGGCCAGGATGTTCTGGGGGTTGGCTTCGAGGGCCATCTCGAACCACCCGTCGGATGCATCGTGGTCTCCCCGGTCATGGGTGAGCTGTGCCAACATGGTCAGTACGTCGGAATCGAAGTCCGGCCGGTCGACGATGAGGTTGCGCGCCACCTTGAGTTGGCGTTCCGCGGCGCGGTCATCGCCGAGTTCCATGTAGGCCATACCCCTGAAATAGGGAAAGACCGGCAGGTTGGGGAACAGGCCACCTGCGGACTCGGCCAACTGTTCTAGCCGCTCCCATTGGTTGGATGCGATGGCCAGCTGGCAGGCTTCAAGCCAACGGTCGGCGGAATTGGCATCGCGGTCCAATGCCTCTTCCAATGCGTCAAGCGCACCTTCTGCATCGCCCTCGATTTCGCGCAGGGCGGCCAGCAGCTCATAGGGTCCGGCCTCCGAGGGGTATCCTTCGAGCAGGAGTTCGATCAGCTTCTGCGCCTCAGGCCTGAGGGCCGAATTCGGCATTTCCGCCAATTCCAGATAGGTCCATGTGATGTCCAGTTTTTCGGCGAGCGGGACATCTTCCGAGGAAAAGGCTTTGCGCACATGGGAGCGGGCTGCATCCGTCTCGCCTTTCGAAGTGAGCATGTGGGCCCATTCGAGGTGGAGCCTGCCGTTTCCTGTGCGTTCCAATGCAGTCTGAAGCACGGTTTCGGCTTCCTTGTTTCGTCCCATCGAGGACAGGATACGGGCGTGTTGCAAGGGCGCTTCAACGACTTCCGGGAAATCCCGTTCCACATCCGCAAGGTTGCCCAACGCCCCGTCGATGTCACCCGCAGCGATGTTCAAGCGGTGGCGTTCGAAGTGCCACTCAGGGTCCGGCCCCCATTCCTTTTCGAGGACGTCCACCACTTCCGCGGCATCCCCGTACCGTCCCTCCGCGCTCCGAAGGTCCAGCAGCATCATGGCGGCCACATCATCTTCCGGCTTGTTCATCAGCAACCACTCCAAGGCGAGATCCGCCTCGGCATTGCGTCCGAGTTCGAGGGCGATTTCAGCGAACTCCCTCCTGAACCAAGGGTTTTCGGATTCCAATGCCACGGCGCGGTCAATGGCGACCATGGCCGCATTCCACTGTCCATCCATGCGCTCGATCCGGGCCAATTCGAAATGCACCACCGCGGCATCGGGGTCGGCATCGAGGCAGGCGAGGAGGGATTCACGCGCTCCGGACCGGTCCCCCTTGATCTTGGCCAACTGAGCGTCGTAATAGGCCGAATGGAATTCGGAGTCCACCGCCCCGAGCTCACCGCCAGTGCCTGCCCCCGCCCTGCTCAGCACGCCACAGCCCCCCAGTACGAGGGAAACCACCGTAAAGCATGCGAGCAACCGGAAGGGGAAACGCGACATCAGCAGGTTGTTTCGGAGTAATCACCCAAGCTGAGGTCCACCGCATTGCGGACGACCCGGGACTTGTTGCCGATCATGGAACCACTCAGGTGGGCCCCCTTGATGTGGCTGTCCGTCCCCACCAGACAGTCCGCCAGGATTGCGTCCTCCACGACGGTCCCGGGTCCAATGGTGACGCGGGGCCCGACAACCGAACGCTTGATGACCGCTCCGGGCAGGATCAGACACGGTGGGATGATGACACTGTCCTCGACGCTGGCATCGGAATCGGTCACCGCAGAGACGCCGAGGAATTCCAGCATGCGGCCATTGGTCTCCACGGTTACGGCGCGGTTGCCACAGTCCATCCATGCAGTGACTTCGCCCGGCAGGAAACGGGCACCCTGTGAGGTCAACGCCCGCATGGCGTCCGGCAATTGAAATTCGCCCCCCTTCATCATGTTGCCATCAATCAGGACGTCGATTTCCCGCCGCAGTGCCCCACCATCCTTGAAGTGGTAAATGCCGATCATCGCCAGATCTGAAACGGGTGTCTCGGGCTTTTCCGCATATTCCCGTATGATGCCCTGGTCATCCAGGACGACCACACCGAATTGTCGCGGGTCCTCGATGCGCTTGACGAAGAGGTGTCCGTCCGCTCCCGGATCAAGCTTGAAATCCGCCCGGAAGAGGGTATCCGCAAAGGCCACCACGGTTTCTCCTTCCAACCATTCCTTGGCGCACCAGACCGCATGTGCGGTGCCGAGCGGCTGATCCTGATGGTGGATGTGGCCTTCCGCCCCAAGCGCGGCCGCCAGGGCCAGCAGGTCGGATTCCACCTGTTCACCGAAATCACCAATCACGAAGGCAATGTGGTCGAATGGCTTGGGACTCATCCTTGTGAGGTCCTCCACGAGGTGTTGCACGATGGGTTTGCCCGCAACGTGCACGAGCGGCTTTGGCACCGTGAGGGTATGTGGACGCAGCCGGCTCCCCCTTCCGGCCATGGGGATGATGAGGTTCATGTTGTTCCTGTATGTCCGAACCCTCCCGCTCCCCTTTCGGAAAGGGCGAGTTCGGCGGTGTCTTGGACGGGGACCCACTCCACCCGGGAATATTGGGCCACCACGAGCTGGGCGATGCGTTCACCCGGTTCGATGGTGAAGGCGGCCTGGCCGTGGTGTATGAGGAGCACCCCGATTTCGCCGCGGTAATCCGCATCGATGGTTCCCGGCGCATTCAGGACGGTGAGGCCGTGCTTGTATGCGAGCCCACTGCGCGGCCTGACTTGGGCTTCGTAGCCTTCTGGTAGCTCGATGTGAAGGCCTGTCGGGATGAGCCGACGCTCACCGGGTTCGAGGACCACAGGACCATCCAGCCGGGCCCGCAGGTCGAGGCCGGCGCTCAGGGGCGTGGCGTATTCGGGCAATGCCGTATCTCCAGTGCACACGACGCGCACCTTGAGGATGGGGGTCTCGCTCATTTGCCGGGAAATTCAGGTTTGCGCTTCTCGAGAAAGGCCGTGACCCCTTCCTTGAAGTCTTCATTGGCGAAGCACCGACCGAACTGGTCGATTTCCACTTCATATCCTTCCGGCGAACCGCTGGCCTGGACTGCCCGGATGGCGGCGGCCAAGGCTTTGGGGCTGTTCGCTGCAAGTCCTTGCGCCACACGCAAGGCCTCTTCCATGAGGGATTCCCTGGGCACGGAAGCGCTGACCAAACCGCAGCCGAGCGCCTCGGCAGCCTTGACCATCCGAGCGGATAGGATCATCTCCATGGCCCGACCATGGCCGATGATGCGCGACAGGCGTTGGGTTCCCCCGTAGCCAGGAATGAGCCCGAGCGTGACCTCCGGCAAGCCCATTCTGGCATTGTCGGAAGCGATGCGCACGTGGCATGCCAGGGCCAGTTCGAGTCCTCCGCCCAGCGCAAACCCCCCTATGGCCGCGATGAACGGTGTGTTGGAAAGGGCTATGGCGTCGAACAGGATGCGTTGGCCATGCTCAGCCAACCGGCGACCGGCGATGGGGTCGAAATCTGCGAATTCCTTGATGTCGGCACCGGCGACGAAGGCTTTTTCACCAGCCCCCGTCAGGATGACGCAACGCACCTCATCGCGCTGTTGGAGCTCTTGGACCTTGGAACCTAGCGCCTCGATCAGGGCCCCATTCAAGGCATTCAGCTGCTGTGGCCGATTGAGGGTCCAACAGGCGACATGCCCATGCATGACTTCAGTGAGAAGTGGGGTTTCTGACATGGCCCGAAATTAGTCAATCGCACCCCCTCCGGCGGCCTGCAGTCTGCGGGTGATTTCATGGGTTGGCGATGCCCAGATCCTGTCCGAAGCCCCTGACTCCACAACCCTTCCCTTGTCCATCACCAGGGTCCGGTCACACAGGTAGCGCACCACCCCGAGGTCATGGCTGATGAAGAGCAGGGCAAGCCCCCTTTCCTCACGCAATTGAACCAGCAGATTGAGGACCTGCGCCTGGACACTGACATCCAGCGCAGCAACCGCTTCGTCACAGATGAGCAGACGGGGTTCGGCTGCCAGGGCACGGGCGATGACGATGCGCTGCCGTTGTCCCCCGGAAAAGGCATCCGGTTTGCGGTCCAGGGCGTCCTCTTCCAAACCTACGGCGGTCATGAGCTCCCGGGCCCGCTGATGTGCGGCGGAAGGATCATGTCCCCAGCGGACCAGCACCTCCTTGAGGACGGAGCCGACGCGTCGGGTAGGGTTGAGTGCGGCGCGCGGGTCCTGGAAGATCAGCCCCACATTCCTGCGGATGTGTTGCACCTGTTCCTTGCTCAGTGATTCCACGGATTGGCCTGCAATACGGATGGTGCCTCGGTCCAGCCGATGCAACCCCAGGATGGCACGGGCCAAGGTCGTCTTGCCACAGCCGCTTCCCCCGACAATGCCGAGGGTTCCCCCTTCAGGAAGGCGCAGATCGACATCCGAAATGGCGGGATCGGTGCTTCCGGGGTAGGTCTTCCATGCTCCAGCCACTTCGAGGATGGCGGGGTTGGCGTCGGGAACCGGTGCTATTTGGGACGCATTTTCCATTGCTGGAGCGTCGTCTTCCATGAAGTCGGAAAGCACGGGCAACGGCGTAGGCCGGCCCTTGGTTGGAACGCGACATGCAAGCAGTCCGCAGGTGTAGGGATGTTGTGGTGAATGCAGTACTTCCTCCACCGGCCCTTCCTCCACGATGACCCCATGCCTGAGCACTGCCACGCAGTCTGCCGAACGCTCCACGACATCCATGTCATGGGTGACGAGCACGAGAGCCAGGCCACGCCGGCGTTGGATTTCACCGAGGAGGTCTAGCAATTCGGCCCTCAGTGCGCTGTCCAGGGCCGTGGTGGGCTCGTCGGCCAGAATGATGTCCGGGTCGTTGGCGAGGGCCATGGCGATGAGCACCCTTTGCTTCTGTCCTCCGGACAAGCCGTGGGGATAGGCCGACCAGGCGCGCCCAGGATCCGGCAATTGGACCTCTTCGAACAGCGACATGACGCGCTTTTTCGCGGAATCGGCAGTGAGGGTGCCATGACGTCGGATGACCTCGGCAATCTGCTGACCACACCTCATGGTGGGGTCAAGGCTGGTCATCGGCTCCTGGAAGACCATGGTCACACGCCGTCCCCTTGGAATCGGCACGGTCCTCCCACCCTCCGCATCGACCCAGTGGCCATCAGGTCCGGCAATCGTCCCAGAGGTGACCCTGCCGCCCTTCGGCAACATGCCGAGGGCGGCCATGCAGCACATGGTCTTGCCCGAACCGCTCTCACCGACCAGGGCCAAGGTTTGTCCACGGCTCACGCTGAGGTTGATGTCGCGAAGGATGGTCCGGTCCCCGAAGGAGACCGAAACGCCCGACCAAGTCAGGGCGGCCGTCATGGAATCAGAGGGTGCCACGTAGGGCCTGCTCGCGTTCGATGGCCTCGAAGAGCGCCTTGAAGTTGCCCTTGCCGAAGCTTTGGGCCCCTTTTCGCTGGATGATCTCGAAGAACATCGTCGGCCGGTCCACCACGGGCTTCGTGAAGATTTGCAACAGGTAACCCTCGTCATCGCGGTCGATCAGGATGCCAAGGTCACGCAGTGGTTCCAGGTCCTCGTCAATCTCGCCCACCCGGTCAAGCACGGTGTCGTAGTAGGTGCCCGGTACCTGCAGGAATTCGATGCCTCGGGCCTGAAGCTCGGTCACGGTCTCTATGATGTTGTCCGTGGCCACTGCGATGTGTTGGACGCCAGCGCCTTGGTAGAAGTCGATATACTCTTCGATCTGTGACTTCTTGCGGCCCTCGGCTGGCTCGTTGATCGGGAACTTGATGCGCCCGTTGCCGTTGCTCATCACCTTGGACATCAGGGCGGTGTATTCGGTGGAGATGTCCTTGTCATCGAAGGAGATCAACTGGGCGAAGCCCATGACCTTGGCGTAGAACTCGCACCAGGTGTTCATCTCGCCCCAGCCGACGTTGCCCACCATGTGGTCGATGTACTTCAGTCCTACGGAAGCAGCCCCACCGGTCGGGTTCCATGCCTGGTAGCCCGGGAGGAACACGCCGTTGTAGGCCTTGCGCTCCACGAACACGTGGATGGTGTCGCCATAAGTCTCGATTCCGCTCAGGACCACTTTGCCGTCACCGTCCTCCCGCGTTTCGGGCGCGAAGGCACTGACCGCACCGCGCGACGTGGTCTCCTTCCAGCTCTTCTCGGCATCATCCACCCACAATGCAACCGCCTTCACGCCGTCTCCATGCCGGTTGAGGTGGTCGTTCAGCGGCCCGTCCGCCACCAGCGGTGTGGTCAGGACGAGCGTGATCTTGTCCTGGCGTAGCACATAGCTCACACTGTCGGCGCTGCCGGTCTCCAGCCCCTTGTAGGCCAAGGGTTGGTAGCCCCAGGCGTTCATGTAGTAGTACGCGCTCTGCTTGGCGTTGCCCACGATGAGCTCGACGTGGTCCGTGCCAAGCAGGGGCAGGAAGTCATCGGCCTCGGGGACTACGATGGCGGGTTGTGGCGTAGTTTGATCCATGGTCATTGCAGGGTCAGTCGATTTTCGTTGGGGTGTACCCGAGCCAGCTTTGGTGATAACCTCCGTCCTCAATGTCGAGGGCCTGTTGGGTCAGGCGCAAGGGGCGGAATGTGTCCACCATCACAGCGAGTTCTGCGGTGCTGGTCTTGCCGATTGACCCTTCGTAGGTGCCCGGATGGGGACCGTGGGGAATGCCACCGGGATGGAGGGTCAGATCTCCGCGGGAGATGCCCTTGCGGCTCATGAAGTTGCCCTCCACGTAATACAGCACTTCATCGGAATCGATGTTGCTGTGGTTGTAGGGGGCGGGAATGGACTTGGGGTGGTAGTCGTACAGCCGCGGGCAGAAGCTGCAGATGACGAAGGCATCGGTCTCGAATGTCTGGTGCACGGGCGGCGGCTGGTGCACCCGGCCCGTGATGGGTTCAAAGTTGTGGATGGAAAAGGCATAGGGGAAATGGTACCCGTCCCAGCCCACCACATCGAAGGGGTGACGGGCATAGGTAGCCGTGTGGATCATGCCCTCTTTCCGGACGTCGATGGGAAAGGCCCCCTGCCGATCCACGGCCGGCACATGTTCGGGCACCCGGAAGTCCCTCTCGCAGAACGGGCTGTGCTCCAACAGCTGACCGAAGTGGTTGCGATACCGCTTGGGTGTCACGATGGGGTGGGCGCTTTCGACCACAAGCCAACGCTGTTCCGAACCGGAGGTCGGTGCCCAGCGGTGTATCACGCCCCGCGGAATGACCAAGTAGTCCCCCGACTTGTATGCCAGGGAACCGAACATGGTCTCCAGAACGCCCTCTCCATCATGGATGAAGACGACCTCATCCGAATCGGCATTCTTGTAGAAACGGTCCGCGGGGTCGGATTCGTTGGGGCGCGCCACGGAGATCGTGCAGTCCGCATTGAACATGAGGGGAACCCGGGCTGCGAGGGCCGGACCCGACGATGGCGCCGAGAAACCCGGCACGCGCCGGGAGGTCAGGTTCTCACGGACCCCTTCCACCGGGCGGGCGTCGACCGGGGCTGACACGGACTGCACCATGGTCGGTGGATGCAGGTGGTAGAGCAACGAGCTCATCCCGACAAACCCGATGGTGCCGAACAACTGCTCGTGGTGCAGCGTGCCGTCAGGCTTGGTGAACTGGGTGTGCCGCTTGTGTGGGACCTGCCCTTTCCTCTGATAGAATGGCATGTCTGCAATTTAGCCGAAGGCTGCTCAACGGTTTTTGCCTCCCCACACGAACCAGGGGAGGGATCCGTCCTCCTTCGGGGCGAACCGCATCGGGATGCGCTTTCCTGCAGGAAGGGCGATGTCCGGCCCGATGCCCGTCCGCTTGGTCAGGACCTTGAGTTTGACCGCTTCCGCATCGCTGATGGCGCGCAACGTCTCACCGGCCTTGGCCACGTACCAATGCCGTGTGCCCCTGCGCCGTTTGGGCTGGGTGTACACCCGTCGGTCTCCATCGAAGCGCGTATCGGCATTGGCACCCTCCAGATCATTGTATTTCCGCAATTGCCAAACGGCCAAATCGAATTGCTTGGCCAGGTGACCGAGCGTCTCGCCCGCATGCAGGGTGACCCAGGCGACGTCATTTTCGGTGAAGCCACTGTTCCTGGCGCCGCCCACATTGATGGTGCGGTTTTCTTCCGAATCGGAAGCCCGTGCCTTTGGATCGGAGCCGCCTGAGGACGCGAGGACTTCTCCGGGTCGATCCGGCACGCCCCCCTTCCGGAGCCACACGATCCCCTCGTCATCATAGGCATCCAGTCCGTGGCGTTCGATGAGCTCGATGAGTGCCTTGGCATAGGTCGGACTGGTGGCATAACCGCAACGCTTGAGGCCTTTTGCCCAACCCTTGTAGTCCTCGATGTCCAACTCGAACAGTGATGCGTAGCGCTTGCGTTTGAGGAACAGGCTGTGGTCCTCGAAACTATCGCGGGCATCGGGATAGACCCTGAAACACTCGCCTTTGGCGTCGTCGTCGTAATACGTGCGCCCCCCTTCCCAATCCTTGTGGCACTTGATGCCGAAGTGGTTGTTGGACCGGCTGCTCAATTCACTCTTCCCCGAACCGCTCTCCAGCAGTCCTTGCGCGAGGGTGATGCTCGCAGGAATGCGGTGAAGCGCCATCTGTCGGACGGCTTCGTCCTTCCATTTGTTGATGTAGTTGCGCTGGTCCTCCTCCCCGCCGGCAAGGCACGGCAGCACCATCATCGTCAAAGCCGACAAGGCCGTGACACGGAGGAATGCAAGGGGGTGTTGCATGTCACAAAACAACGACAGTGTCCCTTCCCTGTTATGCGGAAAGGTCAAAATCAACTCACATGCGCCTTGTTCAATTCGCCCCGTCGTAGTCCAGGGTCTCCACGAGCTGGCCGTCCTGGGCATAGAACCGCCAGGTTCCACTGGGACGGTCGTCCGCATGTTGTCCCTCGATATGGGGAATGCCGCCGGGATGCCAAGTCCGGAAAGGACCCTGTTTCTTTCCCGAAGCGTACGTGACCTGACTCCAAGGCAATCCGTCTTCCCTGTAGGTGTTCCAAGTGCCTTCACGCACCCCGTCCACCAGCTTTCCCCGCGTGTGGATGCGTCCATTCTCGTGGTATTGCTGGACCTCTTCCCCTCCTTGTTCCGCAGTTTCCGTCCGCACTTCCCTGGGCTGTTCCGAATCTTCCCAGGTGTCCACGACCCTTTCCGGATTTCCGGTACCGCAGGCCGTGAGCAGGAAGGTCAAAGCGACCAAGGCATGGTGATGTCTCCTCATTTCTTGCGGGATATGGTGAAATCGACCAGGTCGGCAAGGGCGGAACGGGCCTCCTCTCCCCCAGGCAAGGAATCCAACATGGCTACCGCCCGGTCGCGGTGCTCGCGCATCTTCTTTTCGGCATAGGCCATGCCCGGTCCGTCCAAAATGCGCTGCATCAAGGCCTGTGCCTGGGCGGGGTCATCCTTGCTCTTCTTGATTCCGCGAACGGCCTTTTTCCTTTCGCGCGCGTCCATGGATTGAAGGGTGTGGATGAGCGGGAGGGTCATCTTGCGCTCCTTGATGTCTCCGCCGGTGGGCTTCCCCGTATGGGCGGAAGGCGCGAAGTCGAGCAGGTCGTCCTTGATCTGGAACGCGATGCCCATCTCCTCTCCGAAACAGCGCATGTGCTCTATCCGGTCATCATCCGCGCCGGCACTGGCTGCTCCGGCAGCGCAGCAGGCGGCAATCAGCGATGCCGTCTTGCGACGGATGATGTCGAAATAGACGGATTCCGTGATGTCCAATCTGCGGGCCTTCTCGATTTGGAGCAACTCCCCCTCGCTCATGGCCTCCACCGCCTTGGATGTGATTTTGAGCAAGTCGATGCCCTCCTGTTCCATGGAGATCAGCAGTCCCCGGGAGAGCAGGTAATCCCCCACGAGGACCGCCACCTTGGATTTCCACAGGGCTTTGATGGACAGGAAACCACGGCGTGTCTCGGCCGCATCGACCACATCGTCGTGCACGAGCGTTGCGGTGTGGAGCAGTTCGATCAGCGTTGCGGCCACGTGGCTTCTTTCCGTGGTGCCTCCACTGGCCGCAGCCGACAGATACACGAGCATAGGCCTCATTTGCTTGCCTTTCGACCGGACGATGTAGCGCGTGATGTGGTCGAGCAGGGGCACGGAGGTCCGCATGGCCTCCTTGAAATGCCCCTGGAATTCCCGCATTTCGCGGTCAACGGGTTGCCGGATGGTGGCGAGGTCGGCCATGCGGCGAAGTTACCTTCCGAACCTCGCCGAGCGTCCGATGGGGTCGTGGATGTATTTTGCAGCATGATCCTGTCGATGACCGGCTATGGCAAGGCCGAAGCACATGTCGGAGCACGCAAGTACACTGTGGAGATCCGGGCGTTGAATGGCAAGGGACTCGACCTTTCGGTGCGCATGCCGTCCCATTTCCGCGAAAAGGAAATGGAGCTCCGCAAGGCCATCGGACAAGTGGTCGGAAGGGGAAAAACCGACTGCTTCATCCATTTCGAATCGGATGCCGCTGATGTGCGACATGAGGTCAATTCAGCCCTGGTGCAGCAATATGTGGACCAGTTGGACACGGTATTCGAGGCCAATGGCGTTCCCGCGAACCATCTGGAGGGACAGACCAGGAAGTTGCAGTCCGCGCTTCGGTTTCCGGACGTGGTCAGCGCCACACGCGACACGCTTGATGAGGATGAATGGCAGGGCATGCAATCCTTGATCAAGGAGGCCTGTGCCGGACTTCAGGGCTATCGGACCCAGGAAGGAAGTACCCTCGAATCGGATTTCAGACAACGCATCGGAAGAATTGATGCTCTGCGTGAGGAATTGGCCCCCCTCCTCGGGGAGCGGACGGAGCGTGTGCGCAACAGGTTGAAGTCACACATCGAGGCCGACATTCCCCGCGACCGGGTGGACGAGAACCGCTTCGAGCAGGAACTCATCTTCTACATGGAAAAGCTGGATGTGACCGAAGAGCTCGTCAGACTCAAGGCGAATTGCGCTTATTTCATCGAGATGCTCGAAGGGGATGCCGGGCAGGGCAAGAAACTGGGCTTCATCAGCCAGGAAATCGGGCGGGAGATCAACACGCTCGGCAGCAAGAGCCAGGATGCGGGCATGCAGCGCATCGTCGTCCAGATGAAGGATGAGCTTGAGAAAGTCAAGGAACAGGTGCTGAACATATTGTGATCGAGAATCCAATCAATCAGGAAGCGGTGACCGACGGGAACCAGAAAAGCCAGACCACGAGGGCCCTTGCCTTTTCGGCACCATCGGGAGCCGGCAAGACGACCTTGGTGCACCGCCTCATGGAACACCGCGAAGACCTGGCCTTCAGCATTTCAGCGACCAACCGCCCTTTGCGCGGAGATGAAGTGAACGGCGAGGACTACTATTTCTTCTCCACGGAGGATTTCCTCAACCGCATCGGACAGGGGGAGTTCCTGGAATGGGAGGAGGTCTATCCCGGACGGTACTACGGCACCCTCCATTCGGAGCTTGAGCGCCATTGGAATCAAGGGCGTCACATCCTCTTCGATGTCGATGTGGAAGGGGGTCTGAGGCTCAAGGAGCTGCTCGGGGACCGTGTGCTCACTGTGTTCGTGCGCCCACCGTCGCTGGAGGTCCTCGAACAACGGTTGAGGGACCGGGGAACCGATTCCGAAGAGGACATTGCTCGGCGCATGTCCAAGGCCGGCGCCGAAATGGAACGCGCACCCGGTTTCGATGTGGAGCTGGTGAACGGCGACTTGAATCAGGCCATTTCGGAGCTGTTCGGTCGGGCCGATGGGTTTCTGGGCAAGCCCGAAATCACCGACGAATGAAGGTCGGACTGTATTTCGGTTCATTCAACCCCATCCATACCGGCCATCTGGTCATCGGGCAGCACATGCTGACCCACCATGGACTGGATGAGGTCTGGTTCGTGGTCACCCCTCAGAATCCGTTGAAGGCGATCGATGAGTTGGCTGCCGAGGAACATCGGCTGGAAATGGTGCGTCTCGCCGTTTCGGACAATCCGCGCCTCAAGGCAGAGAATGTGGAGTTCGGCCTGCCTCGTCCCAATTACACCGCCCACACCATGGATTTTCTGCGCAGGCGGCATCCCGATGACGAGTTCCGCATCATCATTGGGGAGGACAACCTGCGCACGCTGCAGCATTGGGCGCGTTGGCGTGAATTGGTGGACGGATATGGCTTTCTGGTATACCCGAGGGCGCGCGTGGAGGGGGAGGATCCTTCCGCGGGAACGGTGACGCCGGACGGGGAACGCATCATCATGAGCCCCGCTCCCATCATCAGCATCTCGAGCACATACCTGCGCAGTGCGCTGGCCTCGGGTGATTCTGCCCGATACCTGCTGCCGGATGAGGCAGCGGGCTACATCCGGGAAAACGGATTGTACGGATTTTCCACCTCCTGATTGCCGCCCGGTCGCCCGGTCAGGTATTGTTGAAGGTGTTCATGGTGCGTTGCAGACCGGTGAAGGCAAATGAGCGCAGCAGTTCAACCGTGCGGGATAGCCGTTCTTCCAATGCACCTTGCTCTTCCTCCGAGAATGTGCCGAGGACATGGTCCACCTGGCGACCCGGACCGAAGTCCGCCCCGACACCGAAACGCAGGCGGGGATATGCATGGGTCCCAAGTACGGCTTGGATGTCCTTCAGCCCGTTGTGGCCGCCGTCACTGCCTTTTGCCCGTACCCTGAGCGTTCCGAAGGGCAGGTTGATGTCGTCTGTGACGACCATGAGCCGCTCTACCCCTATTTTTTCGGCATCCAGCCAGTAGCGGATGGCCTTGCCACTGAGGTTCATGAAAGTGGAGGGCTTCAACAGCACGAGCTGTCGGCCCTTGTGTCGACACCTTGCCACATCTCCAAGGCGCTCCGGGGCAAAGGACACTTCGGATGCCGAAGCGAAGGCGTCCAAGGCCATGAAGCCGATGTTGTGTCGCGTCCGGGCATAATCGGCCCCGGGGTTACCGAGGCCGACCAGCAGGAATTTCATGATGTGGGGGAGCGGAAAGGGGTTTACTCCTCGCCACCGCTTGCTGCCGCGGCTTCTTGTCCCTCTCCGCCTTCAGCTGCTTCAGCTCCTTCCTCGCCTTCGAGCAATTCGGATTCAGCCGACATGGCAGCACGCGTCCGGCGCACGCTGAGCACAACGGCAGACTCATTGATGGGAATGGTACATCCTTCTACGGACAGACCGCCAACCCTCAGCGAATCTCCGATGTCAAGCGGGCTGATGTCCAAGGTGACGTCCTCCGGAATCTGATCGGCAAGTCCGATGACCGGAAGCCTGCGGTAGACGACGTGAAGACGGCCGCCATTGCGCACACCGACACTGGCACCGGTCGTGCGGACGGGCAGTTTGACACGGATGGGCTTGTCGTTGAAGACCTGAAGGAGGTCGATGTGGACGATCCGATCCGTCACGGGGTGGAACTGGACGTCCTGAACGACACAATCGTAGGTCGTCCCTCCGACTTCGAAGTTGAAACGGTAAGTCTCGGGGGTGAAGATCAGCTTGTTCAGCTGGACCTCGTTCACATGGAAGTGAACCTGCTCGGAGCCGCCGTAGAGCACACCGGGAACCTGTCCCTTGTCGCGCAGAACGGCCGCATCCTTCTTCCCTACGCCCTCTCTGGGAGAGCCGCTCAATGATGCAGTTTTCATGGTGTTGAATTATGTGATGAGAAAATGCGAACTGATGGACTCGTTCTGGACCAGACAACGGATCACCGTTGCAAAGAGGTCGGAACAGTCCAATACTGTAATCTTTTCCGTGGGTTTGTCGTCCCGCAGTGGAATGCTGTCGGTGACAAGAAGCTCCGTCAAGGCGCTTTCCTGGATGCGCTCGTAGGCAGGCCCGGAAAGGACGGCATGGGTGCAGACGGCACGAACACTGCGGGCGCCGTGCTCCATCATCATGTTCGCCGCTTTGGTCAGGGTGCCTCCTGTATCGCAGATGTCGTCCACAAGGACCACATCCTTGTCTTCGACGTCACCGATGACCCGCATGCTCGCCACTTCGTTGGCGACCTTTCGTTGCTTGTAGCATATGGCCATGTCCACACCGAGGTACTTGGCAAAGGAGTTGGCCCGCTTGGTTCCGCCCGTGTCCGGAGTGGCAATCAGCAGGTGCTCCAGACCGAGACTTTCGAGATGGGGGAGGAAAATGGCAGAACCATAGAGGTGGTCGACCGGCACCTCGAAGAAGCCCTGGATCTGGTCGGCGTGGAGGTCCATCGTGATGACGCGGTCCACACCTGCAGCCGTCAGCATATTGGCCACCAGCTTCGCACCGATGGCCACGCGCGGCGCATCCTTCCGGTCCTGCCTCGCAAAGCCGAAATAGGGAATGACGGCGACCACACGCTTGGCCGATGCCCGCTTGGCGGCATCGATCAGCATCAACAGCTCCATCAGGTTGTCCGACGGCGGGAAGGTGCTCTGAACGATGATGACCTCCTTGCCCCGAACGGTTTCCTCAATACTCACACGGAATTCCCCATCCAGGAATTTGGTGTGCGTGGTGGCGCACATGGGAATGCCATATGCCATGGCAATCCTGGCCCCAAGTTCTTGGGACGCAGAGCCTGCCATTATGCGCATGGAATGGTCTTGCATGGGGTGATTCAAGGCCGCAAAGATAGTTAGGAGCCGAATGCCCCTGACGTCCCTGTAATTTTGGCACATGAGACAGCGCCGGACTGCGGTACTCGTGCTCGGCATGGGCGCATTGCTGACTGGATTGCTCGCGTTGCAATTCGGTTGGGTTCGCGCGCTGGTCGATGCCAGAAGCGACCTGTTCGACGAGCAGGCCCGGACGGCGCTGGTGGAGGTGCAGACTGTCCTTGGACTGTCCACGGCCGAATTCCCACCTCCGCCCATGTCGGGTTGGTCCCCATCCTCCGGGCCGCAGGCGGACAGCATTGCCGAGGTTCGGGCGGATGGAGCCCTGAAGCGGGAAGCGGCCATGGTCGTGGCGGACAGCTTGATGCGGCTGGTGTTGGAGAGCCGCGGCATTGATTTCGATTTCAGGTCTGCCTTGCTCGACCGTTATGGCCGTCCCATTTTCCTTCGCGATGCCGACGTGGAGCTGCTGGAGCGGTTCCAGGACGATGGATACCGCATACCCGCAGGGGACGCAAGGACCCTGGAGGAAGTCCAGTTGTACACGGTCCATTTTCCGGGAAGGCGCCTGGCGCTCGCCGGGGACATGTGGTTCGAACTGACGGCCAACCTGCTCCTGATGATCGTGCTCGTGGTGTTCACGGTTTACGCTGCCAATGGTCTTCGGAAGGCTGAACGCCTGAACCGCCTGAAGAGCGACCTGATCAACAACATGACGCATGAGCTGAAGACCCCCATTTCGACCATCGGATTGGCAGGTGAGGCCCTGCTCGATCAGGAGATGTCAGCAGACCCGGAGAACCTGAGATATTACGTACAGTTGATCCGTTCCGAGAACAAACGGCTGGGTCTCCTGGTGGAAAATGTCCTGCGCGCGGCGATGTTGGATCAAGGGGAATTGGAACTGTACCGTCAACCCTTGAATTTCCACGATCTGGTGAAGGAGGTCCTGCGCAATCAGGCCATCCACATCAAGAAACAAGGAGGATCCACGACCTCCCAGCTCAATGCCACCGACCCTGTGGTGACGGGGGATCGGACCCATTTGACCAACGTGGTGTTCAACCTTGTGGACAACGCCATAAAGTACGGCGGTGGCGCTCCGCAATTGCTGGTGAGGTCCTGGAATGAAAGTGGAAACCTGCACGTCGCTTTCGTGGATGACGGCATCGGAATCCCCCGGGAACATTTGGGCAAGGTTTTTGATAAACTCTATCGTGTTCCCACAGGAAATGTGCACGACGTGAAAGGATTCGGACTCGGTTTGAGCTACGTACAGGCGGTCATGCAGCAACATGGCGCACAGATTCGCGTTGTGAGTACAGTCGGTGAGGGCAGCACATTCACACTGGTCTTTCCCCAAAAGAAGTAGACAACATGAAACAAGAGCTCGACATCCTGCTTTGCGAGGACGATCCCAACCTGGGTAAGCTGCTTCGCGATTTTCTCGTCCGCAAGGGATACAACACCACTTGGGCACAGGACGGTGCCGACGGAGTCCGACAATTCCGTGTGGGCTCCTATGACTTCATCATTCTCGACGTGATGATGCCCGTGAAGGACGGATATCAGGTCGCCCAGGAGATCCGGGGGTTGAACCGCCATGTGCCCATCCTCTTCCTGACGGCGAAGAGTCAGCGGGAGGACACACTGCAGGGATTCAAGGTGGGCGCAGACGATTACATGACGAAGCCATTCTCGATGGACGAGCTCGAAGCCCGCATCGAAGCCATCCTGCGTCGGTCGGCTGCATTGCCCGAGACCTCGGAGGAAGTCGGAGAGATGACGATCGGTCACTACACCTACGACTACAACCGCCAGGAATTGCGGCTGGGAGAGGATGCACAGCGGCTCACGACAAAAGAGAACGAACTGTTGTTCCTGCTCGCAAAGGCCAAGAACGCCCTCCTCGAACGCGAGTATGCCCTCAACGCCATCTGGGGCGATGCGAACTATTTCAATGGACGCAGCATGGACGTCTACATCGCCAAGCTGAGGAAGCACCTCAAGGAAGACGCGCGGGTGGAAATCCTCAACGTCCACGGCAAGGGGTTCAAGCTCATCGCGGACTGACGGGCGACCGGAACCGGGGAATTTGGGAAAAGGGTTTCGACACCCCAATTCGGAGGTTACCTTGGTTTTCCCTTTTCGGTTCGCATGATTCCCAAGGATACCGTCGACGCGATACTCCAGGCCACCGTCATTGAGGAGGTGGTGAGCGAGTTCGTCCAGCTCAAGAAGAGCGGGACGAGCCTGCGCGGGATGAGCCCCTTCACGAACGAGAAGACGCCTTCTTTCTATGTGGTGCCCGGAAAGGGCATCTTCAAGGACTTCAGCTCGGGCAAGGGCGGAAGCGCCGTGACGTTCCTCATGGAGCACGAAAAGCTCTCCTACCCGGAAGCCCTTCGCTGGTTGGCGCGCAAATACGGCATCGAGATCGAGGAGAGGCAACTGACGCCCGAGGAGCTGGAGGAGCAGACCGAGCGCGAGAGCCTTGCGAACCTGGCGAGTTGGGCCCAGAAGTGGTTCACCGAGCAGTTGAGGGAGACCGGAGAGGGCAAGAGCGTGGGCATCGGCTACTTCCGGAGCCGCGATTTCTCTGACGCGATCATGGAGGATTTCGCGCTGGGCTACTGTCCGGAGCGTCCTTGGTCAGAAGAAGGCGCCCTTGCGGCTGCGGCCAAGAAGGCAGGCTACAAGGAGAAGTGGTTGCTGGCCAGCGGGCTGTGCAAGCAGCGGGAAGATGGCTCGCTGTATGATTTCTACCGCGGCAGGGTGATTTTCCCCATCCGGGATGTCACGGGCAGGTTCATCGGCTTCGGGGGCAGGACCCTGAAGCAGGACAAGAAAGTTCCCAAGTATGTCAACAGCCCGGAGAGTCCTCTGTACGACAAGTCCCGGGCACTCTACGGCATCCACATGGCGCGGAACGCCATCGTTCGGGAGGACCGCGCCATCCTCGTGGAAGGCTATACCGATGTCATGGCCATGCGCCAATCCGGTGTGGAGCATGTCGTGGCCAGTTCGGGAACAGCCCTGACCGTCGAGCAGGTTCGGCTCTTGCGGCGTTTCAGCAAGCGCATGACCATGCTCTTCGACGGCGACCCGGCAGGTTTGCGGGCTGCCATCCGGGGGGTGGACATCGTCCTGGGTGAAGGGCTGGATGTCAAGGTGGCCGTGCTTCCGGAAGGCGAGGATCCGGATACGTTCGCCAAGCGGTTGGGGCGCGAGGCGCTCATGGATTGGCTGGCCGAGAACAGCCGTGACTTCATCCGGTTCAAGATTGATTTGCTCGCTGCAGAGGCCGAGCATGATCCGATCAAGCGTACCGAACTCGTGAGAAGCGTGGTGCAGAGCATTGCCCACGTACCCGATGAGCTCAAGCGCACGGTGTACATCCAGGAGAGTGCGGGCCGGCTCGGCATGCAGGCTGAGGATTTGATGGCGGAGCTTTCCCGCCAGGCCCGGAACCGCCTCGAGAAGGAAGCCAAGGCCCCCCTGCCATCGCTCCAGACCGAAGCAGCGACCCCGATTGGAAAACCCCGATTGCTGGGTCGCGTGGGTCGCAGTGGCCGGGAGGCGGACCTGCTGCGTCTGCTGTTGCAATACGGTCGGCAGCAACTCACGATTGACCTTCCGGATGAGGCGGTCGAGCCAGAGGAGGGTGCAGAGGAAGGGGAGGGCGTCTCCAGCATCGAGGTCACCCTCGCGGAATTCCTGCTCCACGAACTGGACACCATCGGTCTGGCCATTCGGCATCCGGTGGTGGACCAGGTCATCCAGACTTATCGGGAAAGGATGCTTGAGGGCCACATCCCGGGCCCTGATGCCTGGAGTCAGGCGGACCCGGAGATTGCCGCCCTGACAGCGGATGTCCTCGTCACGGAGTTTGCCCTGAGCGACAACTGGCTCAAGCGTCACGGCATTGCGGCGGAAACCGAGGACAAGATGCTGATGCAGGCTCTGCAAGGGGCGCTGTACCGACTGATGCTCGACGAAGCCCGTTCGGAAGGGGTGCGCATCGTCGGCCGGCTCGAAGAGATGGCCCAGGACCCGCAATCATCCGAGGATCCTGCCGCTGAGGAGGTGGACCTGCTCAGGCGGAAAATGGCGGTATCCAAACGGGTGGGCCGCTTGGCCGGTCATTTCGGAAGCACCATCCTGCATACCCTCAAGGCGGAGGACCTGGCGGTGGACCCTTCCTGACGCCCCTGCGATTCAGTGGCGCTCGGTCCAGAAATCGAGCAGGGTAATGCGGGGCTGAAGAACGCCCCGATAGCATTCCGTCTCCACCTTGAACACCACATCGAGGCTCGATGCGGTTTCCAGCGCCTCGACCCGGGGGCCGAGACCAAAGCCCACTGCCGTCAGTGGGGGCGAGGACCGATCTACGGTCAATGTTACCCGAACATGCCGCCCATCCTTGCCCACGCGTTTGGGTGGGAATGCGAGACGGACATCTCTGCAGAGGAACACTGGAGCGGGGGCTCCCGGACCGAACGGCTCGAATTTGCGCAGGTTCCTCAGCAGTTCAGGAGAGCATTCCGAGAGGTGGACCTCCATGTCGAAATAGCGCGGTTCGCGCTTGCTGATCTTGGCGAGGCTATGACCCACGGCTTGGTCGAGCGCTTTGGCGAATGCCTCTGCCTCACCCGGCTTCACCGTGATGCCGGCGGCCATGGCGTGACCACCGAATTGTTCGAGGTGGGCGCCGCATCCTTTGATCAATTCATGAATGTCGAGACCGGGTGTCGACCGGGCGCTTCCAACGAGGACACCATCGTCGTCGCTGATGACCACGCTGGGGCGGTATCGGTGCTCGATGAGTCGGGTGGCGACGATGCCGATGACCCCGCGGTGCCATCCCTTGCCCCAGACGATGTTGATGTGCTTGAATTCTTCCCGCTGCTCGAGTTGCTGGATGGCATCATTCGTGATCTGTTCATCGTAGGAACGGCGCACCTGGTTGAGTCGGTCGAGGTTGAAGGCAAGCTCCGTGGCCTTACCGTCTTCCTTTTCGGTCAACAGATCTACCGCTTCCGTGGCCCGGGCCATGCGTCCGGCGGCATTGATGCGCGGGCTGATCCGGGAGATGATGTCCCGGACGGTGAGGTACTCCGGAGAACAGTGGACAACCTGCAACAGCGCCTTGATGCCGGGACGGGTGTTTCGGGAGATGGTGCGCAGTCCATGGTGGAGCAGGATGCGGTTCTCTCCGGTCACCTCCACAAGGTCGGAGGCAATGCTCAGCGCCACCAGGTCCAGGCCGTCGTAGGCGCTCATGGGAGAGAGCCCGATGCGATCGGTCAGCGCCTGTGTCAACTTGAAGGCGACGCCGCATCCGCTGAGTTCCTTGAAAGGATAGGCACAATCGGGATGCTTGGGATTCAGGATGGCGAAAGCGTCCGGCAGCGTTTCTCCGGGTAGGTGGTGGTCGCAGATGATCACATCCATCCCGAGGGAGCGGGCTTCCTGAACCCGCTCCGTGGCACGGATTCCACAGTCGAGCGTGATGATGACCCCGCATCCGACCTCTGAAGCCGTCCTCACACCTTGGGAGGAAAGCCCATAGCCTTCACTGTAGCGGTCCGGTATGTAGGGCACCACGTCGAACCCATTGTTCTGGAGGAAGTCGAGGATGAGCGAAACGGAAGTGGCACCATCGACATCATAGTCCCCATACGCCATGATGCGTTCACCTTCACGCTGGGCCAACATCAGTCGATCAACAGCCCTGTCCATGTCCCGCATGGCGTAGGGATCATGCAATCGGTCGAGGGAGGGTTTGAAGAAATCGTCTGTGGCAGCGGATGAAATTCCCCGCAATCCGAGCAGCTGTGCAACCACGCCTTCGGAAGGGCCGTTCTCCATCTGGAGTTCATCCCGTGCTACGCGGGGAGACCAATCAGCAGGCGGTATGTGGGGTTGACGGGTCATTTCCGGAAGGCACTTGCGCAAGGGAATGGTCACGGATCGAGGTGAATACCGCGCTGAATCGGTCCTTACTCCCTTAATTTGCGCAGCTTGAAAGATACAACGATGACCTCGTTCCGCCTTCCCTCCTTTCCCATTGTCGCCGTGGCATTTGCCGTCATGATGTTCGGTACCTCATGCCTGAATGACGACAATCTCATCGGTCCGAACTGCTTCGACGGCATCCTCAACAACGGTGAGGAGCTGGTGGATTGCGGCGGCCCCATCTGCCAACCATGCGACCCTTGTGAGAACGGTGTTTGGGACCAGGTACTGGGTGAACAGTGGGTGGATTGCGGTGGCGAATGTGCCCCTTGTGATGTCAATTTCAATGGACAGTTGGATCCGGGTGAAACGGGCATCGATTGTGGCGGCGATACCGGTATTGACTGTGGTGAACTCTGCGGCGACGGCCTGCTCAATGGCAATGAGATCGATGTGGACTGCGGAGGACCTGATTGTGAGGTCTGTCCCAGTTGCGAGGATGGATTGCTCAACGGAGAGGAGCTTGGCATCGACTGTGGGGGCCCGGATTGCGAGCCCTGTGCCACGGATGGAGATTGCACCAATGGCCTCCTCGATGGGGACGAGTTGTACATCGATTGTGGTGGCACCATCTGTCCTCCTTGCGATGGCGACATGACCTGGAAGGCCAATGGCACGGACATCATCGCGGATTTCGAGACCACCTGTACGCTGGATGGCTCGGGTACCCTGACCATCGGAGGCGCTTCAGTGACCACCGATGCCATCGGCATGACCCTGCCGGAGCCCTTCGTCGGCTGGGTGGAAGGGGCCCAGATTACCCTGAACGAAGGCAGTGCGCCCACGGGGGTCTGCACCTACAACGGACCAAGCGGTCAATTCACCTCCTCCCTGCCGGGAGCGAATTTCACGGTTGAGATCCTCTACATCCTGCCGGAGGATGGCGGCATCGTTGTGGGCACGTTCGGCGGCAGCCTCGTGGGCAGCGATGGTACGGGCGGCATCTCGATCACGCAGGGCACCTTCCTGCTTCCCATCGATTGATGACCGGTTGCGGTCATTTCGACCGCATCATTCCTCCAAGAGGTCATACAGTCCGCCGAGCTGTGGGCTGATGACGACCTCGATCCTGCGGTTACGGTTCCTGTCCTGGGGGTCCCTCGGGTGATATTCACTCCTGCCCGCTGCCGTGAGCACCTCCGGTTTGAGACTGCTGGACTCGGTGAGCACCTCCACCACGGCGGTGGCCCGGAGCACGCTCAATTCCCAATTGTTCTTTGGAGAACTCGACGCATTGAAGGCCACATCATCGGTATGGCCCTCCACGACGATCTCGAAGCCCACCTCATCCTCGATGGCACGCGCCAGATCCGACAATGCCTTTCGGCCCTCGGGATCGATGGCCGTGCTGCCGGAGGCGAAGAGCAGCTTGGAGGCCAATCGGACATAGACCTTGCCATCGCGCTCCTCGACCTCGAGTCCTTTGTTGCGGAAGGCGAAGAGGGCATCGGACAGGCGTTCCTTCAAGGCGGCCCCCGCAGCCCTCTGGGCTTCGAGCAGCCGTGTCAATTCGGCCACCTTGGCCTCGCGGGCGCGCAGGTCGCGCTCCAAGGCATGGAGGCTGTCCTCCTGAAACTGCAGGTCGGCACGGATGCGCTGCAGTTCCTCGAGGAGGGCAGACTGCTCGGCGCCACTGGCGGTGCGGTTCTGATCGAGTTCCGCGGTGAGCAGGGCGTTCAGTTTCTCGAGCTCACCGTTCCGCAATTCACATTGCCTCAGGCGGCTGCCCCGGTCTGCGGTATCCGCGCGGAGGGCGTCCATGCGGCGCGCATCCTCACGCGCCAGACCATCCTTTTCGGAGACGGCGAGCCGCAGCGCCTGGACCTGCTCGGTGAGGGTGGCGACATCCCTGTCGAGGCCATCCCGGTCGTCGCGCACTTCGGTGAATTGGCTCATGGGAACGCAGCCACCGAGGAACAAGGCGATGAGGAGGAATGGAAGAATGGAGGACCGGCGAAACATGTCCCCAAGTTGCCATGCTCGAGCTGTATGGCGGTACGGTGCACATTTCCTTACAGAACAACCCGATGTGGATTGCGCCGCAGGGACGTCAGAGTTGGATGCAGACGTTTTGTGGTTCCGTGAAGAACCCCATGGAGTGAAAGCCTCCTTCCCGGCCCACCCCGGAGTGGCGGGTGCCACCAAAAGGGGTCCGAAGGTCCCGGACCATCCAGCAATTCACCCACACGATGCCGGTATCGACCCCGGCGGCGAAGCGATGCGCCCGTTGCACATCGCGGGTCCATACCGAGGCGGACAAGCCATATTTCGTGGCATTCACCAGCCCCAGCGCCTCTTGTTCGTCCTTGAAGGGTTGGATGGTGGCCACCGGGCCGAAAATCTCCTCACGATTGGTCGTGCAATGGTGGTCCAACCCCTCAATCAGGGTCGGTTGTACGAAGAATCCGTCCTTCAGCCGGGGTTCACCGGGTTGGTGCCGTCCGCCACCACAGAGGATGCGTCCGCCCTCGCCCCGCGCGGTGTCGATCGCGGCGATGACCTTGTCCCGATGGGACCTGGAGACCACGGCACCCATGCGGGTGGAGGGGTCCATGGGGTCCCCGATGCGAAGTTTGGAGACCTTGGCCACCATGGCGTCCCGGAAGCGATCATAGAGGTCCTCCTGGACCAGGATGCGCGAGCCGCAGAGGCAAATCTGACCCTGATTGGAATAGGCAGCCCTGACGGCTGTCGAGAGGGCGGAATCGAAATCGGCATCGCTGAAGACGACCGTGGCATTCTTTCCCCCGAGCTCCAGCGAGAGCTTCTTGAATTTCGGGGCCGCGGAAGCAGAAATGGCAGCACCCGTCGCGGTTCCTCCGGTGAAGGAGATGGCCCGGATGTAATGGTGGTCCACCATGGCCTGTCCGACCTCGGGGCCCAAACCGTGGAGGATGTTGAGCACGCCATCCGGCAGCCCGGCCTCCTTGGCCCAAGTCCCGAGCATGAAAGCCGTCATGGGGGTCACCTCGCTGGGTTTGGCCACCACGCAATTGCCACTGGCAAGGGCGGGCGCGATTTTCCACGTGAACAGATAGAGCGGCAGGTTCCACGGGCTGATGCAACCGACCACCCCCAGAGGTTTCCGCAGGGTGTAATTGACCGAACCGTCCCCCATGGTGTGGCTTTCGCTCGAGAACTGCTCGGCGGCCGAGGCATAGAACCGCAGGTTGGTTTCTGCCCGGGGAATGTCCACGACCGAGGCTACGGAGACGGGTTTTCCATTGTCCTTGGACTCGGCCTGCACCAAGGCTTCGGCGTGTTCTGCAATCTTGTCCGCCAGCCGCATGAGTACGGCCCTGCGATCAGAGGGGCTCCAGGCGCGCCAGCCCGGAAAAGCCTTGCGGGCCGCTTTCACGGCGGCTTCGACATCCTCCGCGCCGGATCGGGGAATCCGGCTGTACACCTGGCCCGTTGCGGGCTCCACATTGTCCAACCAACCACCCCCGGCAGCGGGGACCAATTGGCCGTCTATGAGATTGAGAATGTCCTGTTCCATGGGCGGCGTTGAGGCCCACAAGGTGGGGACGAAAATGAAAAAGACCGGTCACCTGGGGTGCCGGTCTCGTTGCGGTTGCATTGACTTTCGTCTTGCTCTTCGTGGTTTCCCCACTAGGACTCGAACCTAGAATGACTGAACCAAAATCAGTAGTGTTGCCATTACACCATGGGGAATTCCGCGAAGAATGGACGGCGAAATTACAAAAAGCCCACGTGGTGACCACATCCTGTGGAACGGACCATCCCCATCAGTCCTCATCAGGTGGTCCCACCACCTCGATCAGGCTTTCCACCAGGCTTTCCAGCTGGGTGATCCGGGCATTGAGATTGGCGATGGTATCCTGAAGATGGATGTCGCCTGCATGAAGGCTCCCCGAGATGACGGCATTGCCCATGTCATCGACGGTGAATGCATCGGACCGGGCATCCAGCGCGGTGCCGTTGCCCACGGCGAACAGGATACCCGTCTGCTCGATGTTGTTGTACTTGCCGATGGCGGTCTGGTAGGGTTGGTCGGCCACCGTGTAGTAGCCTCCGGCACTCGACGCGTAAGCGCTGGCCTGGGTCTCATAGCCTTCCGCATGTCCCGCGAATCCCGAGGCCACCGTGTAGAAACCCTCACTGTGTGCGGCATCTGCGGTGGCCTCCGTGCCTTCTCCGACGGCATGCGCGCAGGTGGCACTGGCCACCGTGTTCCGGTTGGCGCTGTGACTGAAGAAGCCCGTGGCGGCCGTGTTGTATCCCTCGGCGTGGGCCGCGGTATTGGTCGCCTGACAACCGTAGCCTTCACTGTGGGCGTAGTTGGCCAGGGCTTTCGTGTTGTATCCCTCGGCATGGGAGGTCGTCCCGGTGGCATCCGTGAACATGCCTTGGGCATGCGAGGCCGTGCCGGAAGCGTCGGTCCCTTCACCGATCGCACTTGAACAGGTGCCACTCGCGGTGGAATTCCGATTGACGGCGTGGCTGTACGGACCTGTGGCCTCACACCCGTCACCCATGGCCGAAGCGTAAGAGCCGATGGCCACCACATCGCGACCCTGTGCCATCTGTTGGGTGATGCGCATGCGTCCTTCTGCCCAGGTCCAGACGAAGGTGTTGATTCCAAGGGTGGTGGTGGAGTCTGACAGGTAGCTCAGCCCCAGCGCGATGCGCGCAGAATCAGCGGAGCTGGCTCCGGTTCCACCGCTTTCGATGCCCAGCACGCCCTCGTCATCCCATGGCAGTCCGAAGAGGGTCAGGAGTTGCAGGACATCACCGGTGCCGATGAGGGAGTCCCCATCCGCGTTGGGGTTGTAGGGCCATTGGGCCTTCAGGCCATCTGGGCTGATTCCTGCGAACAGAAAGAGCATCAGGAACAGGGTGGACAATCTGGTAATGGACTTGTGCATGTCTATGAAAATAAAGACTTCCCGTTTTGTTCTCCGGAAAAAGGACACCGCCCCCGGGGGAGCGGTGTCCGGATTCACCTTGGAAGTGGGGTCCGCCGTCAGGCCGACACCGTTTGATTTGTGTTTTGCCTTCCGGGAAATTCTTATTCGGTGACCATGAATTGCTTCACGATGCTGAAGTCATTGGAGGAGATCCGCACCTGATACACGCCACTTTCAAGCTGGGCGGCATTGATGTCGAGCATGTACGTCTGGTCCTTCTCCACTTGGCCGTTGTACAGCGGGGTGACCAGCATGCCGGCCGCGTCGAACAGGCTCACATCGATGCGCATCGGTTGCAGGACATTGAAACCGAACTGGGCAAAGTCCTGCGTCGGGTTTGGTGCGATGTTGGACACCTGGATGGGTCCGCGGTTCTCCATGCTGGACAATGCCGGGGTGAAGTCTCCCGCATTGCCCGAACCACCGGTGCCCACCAGACCGGAACCAACTTCGTCACATACCGTGCCCGTCACATTGACGGTGTAGCTGAACTCGGCCTGGTTGCCACTGCAGTCCGTCGCCGTGTAGGCGTATTCGAGCTGATAGGGCAGGGTGCAGTCGAGGTCGCCGAAGAAGTCTCCCGAACCCATGACCGGTGTGCTGTCGAAGGTGCCCGAGTAGGTGAACCAACCGCTGTATCCGTAGTGTTCGTTCATGTTGTTGGCACCGAGACCGACCTGGAAACGATAGAATTCGTTCGCGGGTTGGTGTGTGCACGTCAGGTAGCTGCCCGTGTAGTCACCCCATCCCGTCATGCTGCCCTCGGAGAGGAACCAATACATCCAGTTCTCGTGGTCATCGAGGAGGTCCTCACAGTCAAGCTTGTAGCTCGTGGGGAAGTCCTGATCGGACCACGTGGCATAGTCCATGCCGTCGGTGAGCGTGAATGCCACATTCCATCCGGCATCGGGGTTGGCGTTGTCCACGACCGTCTTCTCGATCAGCCAGTCGCCGTTCGGCAATTGGCTCACGAGGCCCTCGCCGACGGTGGAGTAGAACTCGCCACCAGCGAAGTTGAAGAGGCGCATGGCGTGCACTTCGTAACCATTGCAGGTCTCCTCCTCGCTGAACGCTTCAGGCGTCACCGAGGTGCAGTACTGCGTCACGCTGTCGTTCGGCGCGTATTCTCCGATGGAGGTGGCCATGAGGTCGATGGTCACATCGCCTTCGCAATTGTCGGCGGCGGTCACATCGCAGGCATCCGTTTCGGGAGTCAGGCTGTCACCGGTGTAGTCATCAGCGCAGACATCGACCGTGGCACCGTCGGCGATACCACAGACATCGAGGAACTCGGGCGCCTCCTCATCCAGCACCGTGATGGTGATGGTCGCCTGGCTCATGTTGCCGCAATCGTCCGCGGTCATGTACGTGTAGGTCAAGGTTGCGTTTCCGCAGACATCCTGGTTCGTCGTATCGGCGGTCATCGACATGAACGGGGATCCGTCGCAGGCATCCGTGCTGATGGCTTCGATGACCGGCACGTCAGCAAGACAGGAGACGGTGGTGTCTCCGGCTGCCGTCCCATCGGCGAACGTCAATTGCAATTCGGGTGCCGTCTCATCCACGACCGTGATGGTCTGCGTCCACGTCGAGGCATTGCCCGAGCAATCTGCAGCCTGCCAGGTGCGGAACAACGTGTAGCTGTTCTCACAGTCTCCGTCCTCCGCCGTTTCACCGAGGTAGGAATAACTGAGGGCAGCGTCGCAGTTGTCCTCGGCCTGAAGTTCCATCAGTTCGGCGGGCATCGGCACCGCATCGCAATCCACCGTCTCATCAGCGGGACCGTTGACGAAGGTCGGAGCCGTCGTGTCGACCACCATGATGACCTGCGTGTGGCTGATGCCGTTGCCGGCGCAATCCTCCACGGTCCACGTCCGCGTGAGCGTGTAGTCGTTCGGGCAGAGGTCGCCGTCCTCCAGCGTCTCGGTCATCGAGACGAGGAGATCGGGATCGCAATTGTCCGTGGCGGTCAAGGTCTCCGCAGCGGGCACATCATCACAGGACGCCGTGAGGTCTGCAGGCAGTTCCTCGTTGAATGTCGGGTCCGTTTCGTCGATCAGGGTGATCAACTGTTCGACGGTCTTGTTGTTGCCGCATTCGTCCAGTGCAGTCCACGTGCGCACCACTTCGGCGGTACCGGGGCAATCGTCGATCAGGGTGATGGAATCGGAGAAGCTGATTTCCACCTCGGGATCGCAATTGTCCACGGCCTCGGCCGCACCGAGGCTACCTACGGAATAGTCGTTGTCGCAGGAGAGCGTGGTGTCCTGTGGGATGAACGTGAACTCCGGCGCCTCCGTATCGATGAGGTTGATGGACTGGATCAGGGTATCGCTGTTGCCGCACTGGTCGGTGGCGACGTAGGTGCGCAGGTAGCTGCCGGCACAGGAACCACTGAACTCCTCGTCGGAGAGCAGTTCCAGCTCCACCGTATCGTCACAGTTGTCGGAAACGCTGGCGTAGAGGGTGTCCATGCCCCAATCGGTGCAGGGGATGTCCAGTTCGAGCGGGCCCGCGATGACCGGCGCGGTGGTATCGACCACCGTGAGGGTCTGGACGTGGGCGAGCTGGTTTCCGGCGCAGTCGCTGACACTCCACGTGCGGGTGATCGTCATGCCTTGGGCGCAGTCACCCGGGGTGCTGGCTTCAGCGAAGACCACTTCGAGGTTGTCATCGCAGTTGTCCGTCGCAATGAGGACGGCCGCTTCCGGAACGGACTCACAGGAGACCGTGGTGTCGCCGGGGACCGCTCCGTCCCACGTTGGGGCGAACTCGTCCGTCAACGTGATGGTCTGCGAATGGCTGCTTGCATTGCCGCAGGCATCGGTCGCCGTCCAGGTTCGGACGATGGTCTGTGTGCCGGGGCAATCATCGTCTCCGAGGATCTCCTCGGCGAACGTGACTTCGGGAGCGGGGTCGCATCCGTCAACAGCGAGGGGCTCGGCCACTTCAGGGATGTCGAAGCAGGGAACCGTGACATCCTCGGGGAGGGGGTCGACGAACTCCGGTGCGGTGACATCCTCCTGTGCAATGGACTGGTCGCAGGTGACCACGGTCTGGTTGCCACAGTTGTCCGTGGCGGTGGCCGTGAAGGTCCGGGTGAAGGTGAACGTCCCTGCACAAGTGGTGGTCGTGTCGTGGTCAGTCCAGGTGAGCTCCACCGAAGGCGGAGTGCCCCCACAGTTGTCCTCGGCCACGATGGCCGGCAGTCCGAGCGCTTCGGTGGACAGGTCGGCACCACAATCGGCGTCGGCTGTGACCAGCGTATCTCCTGGGCAGGTCATCTCCACCGTGGGCGGCGTCTCGTCATAGAGGTGGATGAACTGCTCGAACATGTTGGCGTTGCCGCAGTCGTCCTCGAAGGTGTAAGTCCGCATGTAGAGGCCGACCGGTTGCACGCACCCACCGCTGAACGGGGTGTCGAAGAAGGTCACCGTCACGTCGCTGCCGCATTCGTCGATCACTTCGATATAGATGTTCTCTTCGATCATCTCATCGCCGTACTCCTCACAGGACATTTCGAGGGTCGGCTCACCGGATACGAGGATGGGGGCCGTCTCGTCCACGACCGTGATGGTCTGTTGGGTCGTGGTGGTGTTCCCGCAGTCGTCCACGAAAGTCCAGGTGCGGTCCACACTGAAGCTGCCGGCGCAGAGTTGGGCATATACGCTGTCCTCCTCCCATGAATGGGCGACATCGGTATCGAAATTGTCCGTGGCGCCGAATGCACCGAACGTCATGTCGGATGCGTAGTCGAGGCAGGATACGGTGGTGTCATCCACGAAGACGACCGGTCCGAGCGAGTCGATCAAGGTGATGTGTTGATCACAGCTGGACTCGTTGTCGCAGAAGTCGGAAGCAGTGAACGTCCGGATGAAGGACATGGTGCCTTCGGGCTGGTCGTCATCGCCCTCACAGTCCACGACGAAGTCGCCGTCGGTGTAGGTGATTTCGATGTCGATCAGTTCACTGCAGTTGTCGGTGGCCATGGCCATGCCGAGTGCGGTCGTCGTGGTGTCATCCGCGATGTCCTGGTCGAGCATCACGATGGTGTCCGGCGGGCATGTGATCATCGGCGCCGTCTCGTCGAAGAGGGCGATGTACTGTTCGGCCATGCTTGTGTTGCCACAGTCATCCGTGGCCATCCAGATCCGCATCCAGCTGCCCGGGCAGGATCCGCTCAACGGCCATGCCTCGATGCTGATGACGAGGTCGTCGTCACAGTTGTCGAAGACTTCGAGGGGCGACTGGCTCGGGTCGAGCGGATCGGTGAGGTCTTCGCAGGAGACGGCTTCATAGGGCGGGAAGTCGCCGAATACCGGGGGTGTTGCATCCTCTGCCGTGATCAATTGCACGCAGGAGACGGTGTCCCCCACATTGCCGCAGGCATCCGTGGCGTAGGCGTAGAATGTGCGCTCGAAGCTGTAGGTACCATCTGCGCTTCCGTCACTGTCATCACATCCTGGAGTGGCGGGGCCATCCATGTGGAACCACGTGATTTCCGGATCGGCATCGCAACCGTCCTCGGCAGCAATGGAGGGCATGCCGAGCAGGGAGATGTCCACGTCTGCCGTGCAGTCCTCGCCGAGGGCGACGGTGGTATCGGCCGGGCATTCCAGCAGGGTGATGACGGGTGCGGTGACGTCGACCACGGTGAGGAGCTGCGTGCAGCTCTCCATGGCGACATTGCCGCAGTGGTCCATCGACACGGCATGGAAGGTCCGCGTGATTTCATAGGTGCCGTTGCCGTCCTCACAGGTGTACATGGGCTCGCTGTCCTCCACCGTGTAGCTCAAGGTCGGGGCAGCGTCACAGTTGTCCGTGCTGATGATCTCCACCTCGCCGCTTTGGGTCGGGTCGAGTTCACCCATGCACTCGCCGTCGAGTTCGACCACGACATCCGCGGGGCAGGTGATCTCAATGGTCGGCGCCACCGTGTCGACGAGCAACACGAATTGGTGCGCACTCGAAGTGTTGCCACAGGCGTCGATGACCACGTATTCGACATCCCATGTGGGCACCGGACCGACGCAGCCGCCGGATACGGGCTCGCATGTGATGTAGGCGGTGTCGAGGACACAATTGTCCGTCCATGAGGCAAAGCCGAGCTCCACCAGCTGGTCCATGTCGCAGGCCCACTGATCGCAGGCAAGGGAGACCTCTACGGCGCTGAGTTCGATCATCGGGGCAATCTGGTCGATGACCTCGATGGTCTGCACTCCGGAAGTGGTGGTCTCATTGCCGCAACCGTCCAGGGCCGTTGCGGTCCAGGTCCTCAAAATGGTATAGCAGCCATCGCTGATGGCATCGACGGTTTCGTCGCTGTATGTGACATCACCGGAGACCGAGCTGCAGTCGTCCATGAAGGACGCGGAAGCCGTTCCCGTGAAGTCCGTACCCGTTTCTGCGGAGCAGTCACCCATCACGCTGACGGACAGGTCACCGGGCAGAGAAAGGCTGATCATCGGTCCCACGGTGTCCACCACGTTGATGATCTGAACGCATGTACCGATGTTGCCGAAGAGGTCCTCGGCCATCCAGGTGCGCTCGATGGTGTAGCAGCCGCCGTCGACCTGGTCGATGATGACATCACCGAGTACGCTCACGGGGATGCTGTCGAGGTCATCGCAATTGTCCTCGACGGTGACGGTGGCCACGGCGGGGATGTCCTCGGTGCAGGCCACGGTGGCCTCACCCGGACAACCGATGAAGGTCGGAGCGATGGTGTCGAAGCGGCACACTTCCTGTTCGATGTTGTACGCGCCGCAAGAATCGATGAAGGTGTAGACATTGGTGGCGCAGAGCTCATCGTATTCGAAGGTCTCCGTGACCATTTCGAGGTCCACGATGACATCACCGAGGGCACCGGAAACGGGGACCCCGTTGACTTGACCTTCCCATGCGAACCAACCGCCGAGACCGAAATTGCAGTTGTGGTCGTTGGCCGCCTCTCCGACCTGGAAGCCGAAGTGATGGTTCACGGGAGCATGGCTCAGTGAAAGCATGCTGCCCTCGAAGGAGCCTGTACCCTGCAGGTAACTCTGGTCATTCTTGAGGGTGTAGATCTGCCAGGGGTCGGTGTCGACGTCCACGCAGGTGTAGGCATACTTGAATCCTTTGCCGAGTGCACCCCATTCGACGCCGCTCATGCCATTCTCGAACACGAGGTAGGCCCGGAAGCCCTGATTGGAATCTGCGCTGTTCTCGATGTTGCCTTGGAGCACGGCAGTGCCGTTGCTGTACTGGGTGAACTCCAGGCCATCGCCTGAATCCACGAAGTAGTCAGAGGCCGCTAGGCCTTGCATCTGCAGTCCATATACCCGGATGGCGCCGTCCGGCCCCACGCCGAGGGCGGTCGTGGCCTCACCGGTGGTGATGGAGTCGATCGCAGGCAGGGTCACGCATGAAGAGGCGAAAGTCTCCACACCCGTGCAGGCATTGTAGACCGAGGCATCCTCGACGCATTCCACGGCTGCGAGGTCGTCGAGGCATTGGACGATGTAGTCCTCCAGTGATTCGTCGATGATGTAGCAGAGCGGATCGCAGGGATCGAGCTCAATTGGATCGCCGTTGCAATCGAAGCCGGGATCGGCGTACGTGCAGGAACCATCGTCCTCCGAGGCATCCGCATCGTAGTTGCAGGCGAATTCGTCCGTGCAGCCTTCCGTCTCGAGTTCGTCGCAGATTCCATCCTCATCCGCATCGTTCAGGCAGTTCCCATCGCAATCGACATAGTCGAACTCGGGATAGGTACAGAGGGTGCCATCGAAGTCGGTGGCGTCAGGGGCATAGTTGCAGGCCACGGGGTCGCCGCAACCGGGCACTTCCTCTTCGTCACAGACACCATCCCCGTCACCGTCGTTGAGGCACTCACAGTCACAGTCCACGAAGTCTGAATCACAGAACTGGTCGGCATAGACGCAAGGCACGCCATCGGTGGTGGCCATGGGGTTGTAGTTGCAGGCCGTCTCATCCAGACAGCCGGGAATGGGGTCGCCCGAACCGAAGGGGAACTCCTGGGGATCTTCGAACGTACCCAGATCATCGCCCTCCACATCCGGAGTGAGGGTGAATTCCAGCATGTACTGCTCACACGCCTCTGCATCCCAGAGGATGAAGGCGATTTCTTCTCCCGGTGCCGCGTAGACATTCATGTTGATCCAGCTTCCGCCTTCGTACTCGAAGGCCACGGCCAGACCGACCGTGTTGCCGTCCACCTGGGCCAGCACGGTACCACCGACAATGGGAGCGCCATCGAAGAACACCTCAGCGATGACGGTGGAAGGAATGAGGGGCAGCACCTCCACGGTGGTGTCGGGCTCGTTGCACGGGTCCTCGAAGTCGCAAATGCCGTCGCCATCCGTGTCCTCAAGGCAGTTGCCGTCGCAGTCATAGCCATCGACGGGACCTTCACCGTTGCAGACGCCGCACGCATCGAGCGTACCGACACAGTCGTCCTCATCGTCGCAAATTCCGTCACCATCGGCATCTGCTGCGCAGTCTCCACCACACACGCCGAGGGCATCGAGCACATTGCCATCGCAGTCACATGCACCGTCGGCAATGCCTTCGCCGCCGCAGATGCCACACTCATCAAGTTCAGCGCAGGATCCATCGTCAATCGTGGCATCCGCATCGTAGTTGCAGGCAGCATCATCGGTGCAGCCGGCACAGCTTTCGTATTCGCAGGATCCATCCTCCTCGGTGGCATCCGCGTTGAAATTGCACGCCGCCGCATCGGTGCAGCCATCCACTTCGTCCTGGTCACAGACGCCATCGGCGTCCACATCGCTCAGGCAGTTGCCTTCGCAGTCGAGGTAATCGACACCATAGAGGTCGAAGGGGAAAATGCAGAGGCTGTTGTCAGTGTCGCTGAAATCCCCGGCATTGCAGGCCTCGGGATCCGTGCACCCCACGGTTTCATCCTCATTGCAGATGCCATCGCCATCGTCGTCGTTGAGGCAGTTGCCATCACAGTCGAACAGGTCGTTGCCGTAGAGGTCGAAGGGGTAGATGCAGGAACCGTCATCGAGGTCGGCAAGGGCATCATAGTTGCAGGCCGTCTGGTCCGTGCAGCCGGGAATGGCATTTCCACTGAGGAAAGGAAGGTCTGCGGGATCGTCGAAAGTCGACAGTTCGTCTCCGTCCTCAGTCACCGTGAAGGTGAGGTCGATGTCATACAGGGCACATTCCGCCGCATCGAAGAGCTGGAAAGTGATGTCGTCACCGGCACCGGCATAGATGGTCATGCTGACCCAACTGCCGCCCTCGTATTCGAAGGTCTCCGTGACGCCGGCGGTTTCGCCATCCACCAGCGCGATGAGCGTCATGCCGAGCGCAGGCTGTCCGTCGAGGGTAACCTCCGCAATGAAAGAAGCGGGCACCATGGGCAGGACGGCCGGGGTGAGGTCGGGCTCGTTGCACGGATCATCCCCGTCACAAATTCCGTCGCCATCGGCATCAGCCAGGCAGTTGCCGTCACAGTCGAGGCCGTCCACAGCATAGATGCAGGACCCGTCATCGTCCGTGGCTTCGGCACTGTAGTTGCAGGCCGTATCGTCCTGACAACCGCCGATCTCGTCCTCATCACAGATGCCATCGGCGTCGGCGTCATTGAGGCAGTTTCCGTCGCAGTCGAGGTTGTCGGCTGCCGGGTAGGTGCAGGATCCGTCATCATCCGTGGCGTCGGCACTGTAGTTGCAGGCCGCTTCGTCCTGGCAACCGGGCACCTCCTCCTCGTCACAGATTCCGTCGCCATCGGCGTCGTTCAGGCAATTGCCGTCGCAGTCGAGGTTGTCGGCTGCAGGATAGGTACAGGACCCGTCGTCGTCGGTGGCGGCCACGTTGAAGTTGCAGGCGTCAACGTCTTGGCAACCGGGCACTTCCTCCTCGTCACAGATGAGGTCACCATCGGCATCATTGAGGCAGTTTCCGTCGCAGTCGAGGAAGGGCTCCGCGTAGGTACAGGACCCGTCATCATCCGTGGCGTCGGCGCTGTAGTTGCAGGCTGCTTCGTCCTGACACCCGCCGATTTCATCCTCATCGCAGATGCCATCGGCATCGGCATCATTGAGACAGTTGCAGTCGCAATCGACATTCAGGGCGCCATCGCATTGGTCGGCTGGGTAGGTACATGAACCATCGTCGTCCGTGGCGTCTGCATCGTAGTTGCAGGCCGATTCATCCGTACAGCCTGGTGCAGGAGCCCCGGCACCGAAGTAGAAGGTGTCCCGGAATTCGGTCATGCCATCTCCATTGATGAAGACCTGACAGTAAACCTGTCCGCTGAGCTCTCCGGTCGTGGTGAACTGTCCGATCAGCACTTTCAGGTCATCACCGGCCACACCATTGGCATCGCCATTCAAGGCGTACCATGCTCCACCGATGAGGTCATCGATGGCGATGTTGTCGCCCGCTGCACCACCACCGGGATCGAAGTTGGTCACCCAGGGGTTGTCCGTTGACTGTACCGTGCTCACATTGGCTTCCCCGGCCAGTGCATTGGGCACACCTTCAAGTCCGATTGTCACCCAGCTGTCGTAGGCGAGGTCCGGATATACTGCGAAAAGCAGGCTGTTGATTCCATTCGGCGTCGCGGCACCCAAGGCGGCGTGATAGTAATTGGTCGTCGTGTTGATGTACGTCGGGTTCGTTACGTCACCCGATACCGAGGACATGAAGTCATCGGCGTTGTTCATCAAGACATACAGATGGGTGCAGGAGTAACCGGTCAGGTCGGTCACACCCAGGGCACCCACGAGAACACCGATGTCCTCGGTCACCGTTTCGAGGGAAAGTTCGTATCCGTCGGGGGCGGGAGAGGAATTGATGGCTTGGCCGTAGGTGAGGCTGGAACAGAGGGCGAGGGAGAGCCCGAGAAGCAAATGGTAGGGTTTCATGGTGCCGTAGGAATAAGCGGGTAGCAGCGATGATAATTCCTACAAATATGCGAAATAACTCGACTAATTGCAATTATTTGATGATTCGTCGATGAAATTCGATGTTTGGCAGACGAAAATTTGTAGACGTCGACAGCGGGAACCAGGTGCTTTTTCAAGCACCGGACCCCTCGGTTTCAGGACATTGGAATCCTATCCTACGATGTTGATGATGCGGCCGGGAACCACGATGACTTTGCGCGGTGCACGTCCGTCCAATTGCTTTCCGGTGCGCGCATCCGCCAGCACGGCATTTTCGACCTCCTCGGGAGACAGGTCGGCGGCCACTTCGAATTGGAAACGGACCTTGCCGTTGAATTGAACCGGATACCGCACTTCGGACTCCACGAGCTTTGCCGAGTCCCATGTAGGCCAGGGGGCATCCACGACGGAACCCTGTCCACCGGATCGAGACCACAGTTCTTCAGCCAAGTGTGGTGCATAAGGGCTGAGAATGGCGGCCAGTGGTTGAAGAATGGCCCGGTCATGGCAGCCCATTTCCGTGAGCTCGTTGACCCCGATCATGAGGGCACTCACCACCGTGTTCCAACTGAGGCGGTCCAAGTCCTCCGTGACTTTCTTGATGGTCTTGTGCAAGGTGCGTTCCGCCTCGGCCGAGGGCGGATTGTCCGTGACCAGATCTGCTCCGTCACTGCCGAGGTACAGCCGCGTCAGCTTGCGCAGGAAGCCGTGGACGCCATTGATGCCCTGTGTATCCCAAGGCTTGGCCTGTTCGAGCGGACCGAGAAACATCTCGTAGCAGCGGAGGGTGTCCGCTCCGAAGCGCTCGACCAGATCGTCCGGGTTCTCCACGTTGTACTTGGACTTCGACATCTTCTCGACCTCGCTGCCGCAGCGGTACCGGCCCTCTTCATTGAGGATGAACTCGGCATCGGCGAATTCCGGCCGCCATGATCTGAAGGCGTCCGTGTCCAGTGTGTCGTTCCGAACCATGGAGATGTCCACATGCAGTCGCTGCGTCCTGTGCTCCTTCCGCTGTTCGAAAGTCACGAAAGTGTTGGTCCCCTCGATGCGGTAAACGAAGCTGCTCCGGCCGAGGATCATGCCCTGGTTGATCATCTTGGCGAAAGGCTCATCGAACCCGATGATTCCGAGGTCATGGAGGAATTTCGTCCAGAATCTGCTGTACAAAAGGTGTCCCGTTCCGTGTTCCGCACCTCCGATGTACAGGTCGACCTGCCCCCAGTAGTCACTTTTGGAGCGGTCGCACAGTGCATCACCATTGTGAGGATCCATGTAACGCAGGAAATACCAGCTGGAACCCGCCCATCCCGGCATGGTATTGAATTCCATCCGGTCACCCCGCCTGACATTCCACTTTTCGGCCCGGGCCAAGGGCGGATCGCCATCCTCCGTGGGCAGGTAGGCGTCCACTTCCGGCAACAGGACCTGCTCGTCCTCGATCAGGGTGGGCACACCGTCCACATAGCAGATCGGAAAGGGCTCACCCCAATACCGTTGGCGGCTGAATACCGCATCCCGCAGTCGGAAGTTGACCCGTGGCCGGGCAAAGCCGGCCCGTGTGGATTCTTCTATGGCCCTGGGCAGCACATCCGAGCAGCGCATACCATTCCATTCGCCACTGTTGCAGAGGATGGCGTCCTTGTCCCCACAGGCTCCCTCCGATATGTCGTGTCCCTCGAAGATGGGCGGCACCTCCAGTCCGAATGCCTGTGCGAATTCCCAGTCTCGCTGATCTCCGGCGGGCACCGCCATGACCGCCCCCGTTCCATAGCCCGCCAGCACGTAATCGGCGATCCAGATGGGCATCGGTGCGCCGGTCAAGGGATGCAGGGCATGGGCCCCCGTTGCACATCCCGTCATGCCCCGGTCTCCCGCCATCCGCTCCCGTTCGCTTCTCGAGGCCGTTTCCTGCACATAGGCCTCCACCGCTTCCCGCTGCCCCTCAGTGGTGATGTCGGCCACCAACTCGTGTTCAGGGGCGAGCACGAGGAAATTGGCTCCGTGCAACGTGTCGGGACGCGTGGAAAACACCTCAATGCCGGAACCGGGATGACCCTCGATCTCGAACCGCAGCTGGGCACCGGTGGATTTACCGATCCAATTCCGCTGGACCTCCTTGATGCTGTCGGACCAATCGATGCCGTCCAACCCGGACAAGAGCCGATCCGCATAGGCTGTGATCCGCATCATCCACTGCCGCATCTTCTTCCGGACGACCGGATGTCCTCCGCGTTCACTCCGGCCTCCGACCACCTCATCGTTGGCGAGCACCGTACCCAATGCAGGACACCAATTGACCTCGCTGTCCGCGAGGTAGGCGAGCCGGTAGGCCATCAGGATCGCACTTCGCCCGGCCCCGTCCAGTCCATTCCATTGATCTGCGGTGAAGGTGCCGTTGAAGTCCTCTCCCCAGAGTGCGGTTGCGGCCTCGCCGAGTGTATCCTCACCGCAGACCCAATCCGATGCTGCATTTCCCTGCTCCGCGAATGCGGAAACAAGCGCCGCAATGGGGCGTGCCTTGTCCATGGTGCGGTCGTAACCATGTTCGAACAGTCGGGCGAAAATCCACTGCGTCCAGCGGTAGTAATCGGGATCGCTCGTCCTGACCTCGCGGGTCCAATCGTAGCTGAATCCGAGGAGGTCGAGCTGTTGGCGGTAGCGGGCGATATTCCTTTCGGTGGTGATCGCGGGATGCTGCCCCGTCTGAATGGCATATTGCTCGGCAGGCAACCCGAAACTGTCGTAGCCCTGCGGGTGCAGCACGTTGAACCCCTGCTGTCGCTTGTACCGGGCGATGACATCCGAGGCGATGTAGCCCAGGGGGTGGCCGACGTGCAATCCGGCCCCACTCGGGTAGGGAAACATGTCCAGCACGTAATACTTCTCCTTTCCGGCATCCTCGGCGACGGCGTATGTGCCGTTGTTCTTCCAGTGCTGCCGCCACTTGGCCTCGATGGCTTTGAAGTCGTATTCCATGCCCGATGGGTATGGCTGCGAAGATACCGAAGCACCTGTGGCACGACCGCCCGCTCTTGCCGAAATTGCGGACGTGTACGCGACGCGCATACCGAGAACCGTTCCCGTCTTGTTTCCCGACTTCCTTTGGCGGGGGGAGCGATCAGGCATTGGGGTCCACCTCACCTTCGATGACGGGCCCCATCCGGAATGGACGCCCCGGATCCTCGACATGCTGAGCGATCGGGGACACAAGGCGACCTTTTTTTGCGTGGGCAGCAACGTAGAGCGTCATCCTGCCGTTTTCGATCGGATCCGAGAAGAGGGTCACAGTTGGGGCAACCATACCATGCACCATGAGTCAGGCTGGACGACCAGCGACTTCGCTTATCTGAAGAGTTACCTGCAATGTGAGGCCATCACCGGTTCGGGCCTGTTCCGACCACCATACGGGCGCATCGGCCGGTCTCAGGCAAGGGCCATATCGACAAGGAGCCAGATTGTGATGTGGGATCTGCTCACAGGGGATTTCGACCCCAGACGCACCGCATCCGACTGTCTGGAAACGTCCCTGCGTCACCTGCAGCCGGGGTCCATCGCGGTGCTGCATGACAGCCAGAAAGCCGCCCCCCGGACCATGGGATTGCTGGAAGGATTGTTGGATCAATTTGACGCGCTCGGGCTCAGGGGCCTCGCATTGGACATGCCCGTTCGACTTGAAGGAGGAATCCCACAGGTCAAGGCGAACTGAGCCGACCGGACGGAGGGAAGGTGAGTCCGAAATTTGCGCGACTCATGGCGACCACCATTCAACCTCTTCGTGTGCTGTTCATCGATGACGATGAAATGGCGCTGACCATGACACAACTGCAGTTGCTCAAAGCCGGAATGCACATGGAGGCCACTTCAGATGCGTTGGAAGCGGTGGGCATCATGGCCACCCAGGAATTGGATCTCGTGCTGTTGGACTCCGTCATGCCCACCATTGATGGCATCGAATTCCTGCACCTGATGCGCTCGCTTCAGCTCAATTTTCCCGTGGTATTCCTAACTGGACACGGTACGGAGCAATTACAGGAATTGGTCCGGGAATTCAACGTTCTCGACATCCTCGACAAGCAGGCGCATCGAATGGAATTGCCTCAACGGCTGAGGGCATTGCACTCGGATTACAACAACCGGAAATTCACCCGGCAGTCCGACTTTGGCGGGCATCGCGAAGCATTTTGAGCTTGCGCTTGATCTCCTCCATTTCTCGTCTGTCCACTTCAATTTTCTTCTGGAAGTCCGCCATGATGGACGCCGCGCCCTTGCCGGTGAAGATGCCCATGTTGTTCTCGTATTGCGTGACGCGCTTGCGAAGGCGGTCCATCTTCTCACGGAGGATCCGTTCCTCCTTGCGCGCCATATGTTCGGCGCCCTCCCCGGAAACGAGGCTCTCCACCCTTTGCTTGTAGGCTTCGACGGAACGCTCACTCCGCTTTTCGCCAAGGGCGTCGAAATTCTTGTCCATGGCTGCCCGGTAGCGCTCCACAATCTGTTCGAAAACCCGGCGGGGGACGTGTCCGCTTTCAGTCCAACGTTGGGAGAACGCTTTGAGTGCAGCGAGGTCCTGTCCGTGATTCCCTGAGAGCTTGAAAGCCTCGATTTCCTCGATGAGCTTCTCTTTTGCCGCTTGATTGACCTTGTAGGCCTTGTCACGGTCTGCGAACTCCGCCTTGCGTGCGGTGAAGAATGTATCGCAGGAGCCACGGAATTTGCGCCACAGTCGGTTTTCATCCCTCGGTCCAGCCGAACCGAGGTCCTTCCATTCCTTCTGGAGGGCCATGAGCACGTCTGCGGTCTTTTTCCAATCCTTGCTGTCGGCCAATCCCGCAGCCTCTTCGGCAATGGCCTGCTTGCGGTCCCTCACCTTGTTCTGGGCGGCGCGGACATCCGCAAACGCCCCGTCCCTTTTCTGGAAGAACAGGTCGCACAGACCGCGAAAGGCTTCCCAGACTTCCTGGTCATCCTTGCGTCCGGCAAAACCGACTTCCTTCCAGCGTTTCTGGATTTCCTTGACTTTTTCGGCGTGGGCTGGCCAATCCGCCGGGTCCGAGATCTCCAATTCCACCAGGGCACGGACCTCTTCCACGAGTGCCTGTTTCGCCTCCAGGTTCTGCTGGAAGCCTTCTCTGATGGCGTCGTAATGGGCCTTGACCTGATCGAGCGCACCGCGCGTGTGGCCGAAGAAGGTATCCGCCAGTTGCTCATAGGTTTCCCTTGGACTGGGCCCGATGTCGAACCAGGCTTTCATGTAGCTGCGGGCCAGCATCCCCGCGGCGAAGTCCGGCCCGCCGGGCGTTGCGGCCGATGACCCGTTCGACCCGGACGCCATCCCCCGCGTCGGTGCCCGAGACCCCGCTCGAGGCATCGCCCCGTTCGACCCGGTCGTCGATGGCTCCCCGTGCGAGGACCCAGGATTTCCATCGCTTCTCGACCTGGTCGACCGGCAGTCCGACCACCATTTCGAATGCTCGGCCGCCGCCGGGATCGCGATCGAAGGTCTCCACGTAGGCGCGATACCACGCTTCGAGGAGGTCGACGGACGCGAGGAACTCGAAGATCGAGCGGACCTGGGGATAGAAGCGGGCGTTGCCGGCGAAGAAGGCATCGGTGTCGAGCTGGAACAGTTTGGGCCAGGCCAGGGAGATCCCGGCCTGCACCTGCCGACGGGCGATGTTGTGCCGCATGTTGGGGACGAATCGGATGCGTCCATCCTCCGTCCAGACGTATTCCTCGTACAGGCTCGCGAGCCCCTCCTGCACCCACATCGCATGCCGTTGTCCGAGTCGATCCATGTCGGCCCAGTGCATGCGATGCGTGAACTCGTGTCGAAGGCTCTCCCCGATGTCGCGGGTGACCAGCAGGCGTTTTCCATGGAGGTA
>CAXQGL010000061.1:0-6948 GCA_964223495.1 Candidatus Nitrosopumilus sp.
GGCCCTCAACCATGCCTGTCTACCAATTTCAGCACCTGGGCTGGTCACCCCCCTGGGGCTCGAACCCAGGACCCTCTCATTAAAAGTGAGATGCTCTAACCAGCTGAGCTAGGGGGTGTCCGAACCAACCTTTGGCACCCGTCGGGCCTCCGGAAGGGGGCGCAAAGATAGCGGGAATGTCGACCCGTCAAACACCCGGGGACATTTCCCTGATTTGCAGCATCATTTTGCGATGGGCACCCGCTTGAATGGCTTGTCCGGGTCGAACAACTTGCGCAGGGTGTGGTAGGTGCGCGTGCGCTCGGTGCCGAGGTTCTCCGTGATGCGGATCATCTTGGGATTGAAGTCGCCGATCCAGGTCAAAGTGGTCGAGTGATAGCGGCCCTTGGCTTGGATCTGCTTGCCGGCGATGTCGATGAGGTACCCGTCCAGCCCTTGCCCGTGGTAGTCCCGGTCGATGCCGAAGACGAGCCCGACCATGATGTCCGAGGTCTTGCGCCATTTGTGGTAGAGGAACTTGAGCTTGCCGATGGCATCGAGGTTGCCGTCGACGTGGCGGAAAATCTGGTTGAGTTCGGGAATGTTGACGTAGAACGCCACAGGCTTGCCTTGATCGAGTACGAAAAAGATGATGTCCGGGTCCATGACGGGTTTGAGCGCCTTCACGGTCCGCTGGGCCTGCGTCAGGGGCATCTTGGCGAAGCCGTGGTGGCCGCCCCAGGCATTGTTGTAGGTCGTGCAGAAGTACTCGGCCAATTGCTCCTTGGTGAGGTCGCGTGCAGTCACGACTTCGAAACCACCGCGGGCTTCGATCTGGGCCCGCTTGCGCTCGAAGGGTTCCTGGATGTCCAGCTGGACTCGGCGGCCGTATATGAACTGCTTGTAATACACCTGATAGCCTCGGGCCTCGAAGAACCGGGCGTAGTACGGGCGGTTGTAGTTCATCCCGTAACTCGGCAGATCGGTGAAATTGTCCACGAGCAGGCCCCAGTACTTGTCCTTTTCACCGAAATTGATGGGGCCGTCCACAGCCTCCATGTCCTGCTCCTTCAGCCATGCTTCCGCCGCATCGAGCAGCAGCGTGGCCACGGCATCGTCATCGGTGCTCTCGAAGAACCCGACGCCGCCTGTCGGCTGTTCCATGCCCTTGCTGTATTTCGGGTTCAGGAAAGCCGCGATGCGACCGACCCATTGGCCGTCCCCGTCCTGTGCGACCCACCGCTTGGCCTGTCCACCCTTTTTGAAGATGCGGTTCTTGTCCCGATCGAACACCTTGTCGATGTCCTGCTTCAGGTGTGGAATCCAGACCGGGTCGTCGGCATAGATGCGCCTCGGTACCGCGTGGAAGGCCGCCCGGGTTTTGTCGTCTTGGACTTCAATAAGTCGCATGGGATGGAGATTCAAGGGGGGGCAAATGTGCTACTTTCGAGCAACTTCAGACCACCCGAACGGGTTGGATTCTTGGAAACCATGCAAATGAAACATCTCATTCCCTGTCTGTGGGTCGTCTGCGCAATGTGGGCCTCACCCGGAGCCCTTGCCCAAGAAGCCCTGCAGGTCACCTCAACCCAGTCCGGGAAGCACCATTCAGGCCCGCAATTCGAGGCGTTCGTCGCCAGCGAAGGGTGGATCTTCATCGAAGACCAGACAAAGGGTGCGGCCTTCCCGGATCTCCAAGGAACGCCTTCGGTGCACACCGGAGGACAAGTGTTCAATGCAGACGAATTCGACCCGGAAACCTTCGACCCCCGCGATTTTGCCATCTCCTACGGTGGGGATGTCACCTTGCCCACGAATTTCCGGGTCGGTGACCGTGGCATGCTGCAATTCCACAGTCCACAGCGCTGTCAAGACCTGTACGAGCGTCATCTCGCCCGCAAAGCCAAAGGCCAATGATTGACCGGATATTGAAATCCATGCATGCACCGTCGCTCTGCAAGGCCATGGTGTTGCCGTGTTTGCTCGCGACCGCTGCATTGAATGCACAGGAGGTCTCCATTTCGCAGGGAGGGACCTACACCGGCTGTGATTTCTTCTTCGTGGACAACGGTTTGACCGCCGGGGATGCTTCTCCGAATGCGGATTACACCATGACCTTCTGCCCTGACATGGTGGCGGATCCGGTCATCAATTTCTACTTCAACCTCTTCGCACTGGGGCAAGGCGACACGATGTTCGTGTGGCTTTCCGATGAGGCGGTGGGTGCCCCGGATGGCGTGTACACCGGTTTCGACCTGCAGGGCGTGGACATCTGGAGCCAGATGGACGATGTGACCAATGCTTCGGGATGCATCACGTGGCAATTCACTTCCGATGCCACGGACAATTCGAACTGGACGGCCGAGGTTGCCTGTGAGGAACCCTGCCAGCGCCCGGAGGCCAACGTCGTCACCACCATCGATGGCGTGGTGGAGACCGTACCACTTCAGATTTGCGTGGGGGAGGAGATCCAGTTCGACGGGACCGGTTCAGAGGCAGCGGAGGACTTTCTTATCGCTTCGTGGGAATGGGATTTTGATGACGGCACAACCGACAACAGCGGTCCGGAGGTCACCCACAGCTACGACGCCCCCGGGGCCTATACCGTCCAGCTCTATCTGGTGGACAACAACGACTGTCCCAACGGCAATCTCGTGGACCACCTGATCCTCGTCTCGACCCCCACCAGTTTCGAGGGCACCACACAGGACCTGCAGATCTGTGCGGGCGAGGAATACCCGGTCGTGGGGGTGGCGGAAGGCATCACCTACGACAGTTCGCCCAACGTGGACTTCGGAGGCGGTCTCTTCATCCCGGACGACCAGACACAGTGCTTCAGCTCCTCCATCGTCTTCACGGCATTCAACCCGGGTCAAGTCATCACCTCGGCCGATGACTTCGAGAACTTCTTCATCAATTTCGAGCACAGCTTCATGGGCGACCTGACCATCACCTTCATCTGTCCGGACGGAAGCGCGATGGGGGTGCACCAGCAGGGCGGAGGTGGAACCTACCTCGGGGTCCCTGTGGACATCGACGCCCAGGCCAATGATCCGGGCATCGGCTATGACTATTTCTGGTCCCCTGATGCCACGAATGGAACCTGGGAGCAGAATGCCGGCGGAACCCTGCCCAGCGGAACCTATGAGTCCGTCCAACCCTGGACGTTGCTGGAAGGGTGTCCGCTGAATGGCACCTGGACCATCGAAGTCTGCGACAGCTGGGGTTCGGACAACGGCTTCATCTTCGATTGGTTCATCAATTTCGAGCCGAGCCTCTATCCGGACCCCATCGTATTCACCCCACAGATCGGTGCGGATTGCGACAGTTCCTTCTGGACCGGTCCGTTCATCGTGGATGATGGTGGTGACTGTGATGGCATCACCATTCTGCCGGAAAACCAAGGCGTTTTCGAATACGTCTACACTGCCACGAATGATTTCGGCTGCACCGCGTACGATACCATGATCGTCACCGTTGAGCCCGCGCCTGAGGTGTCCCTGACAGCCGCGGACAATTGGTGCGGTGTGCCCGTGGGGCTGACGGCGACCACTTCGGAAGTTCCGCCCAACCTCAACGTCGATTGGACTTGGGAGACCACGGGGGGGGCCATCGAGCCGGTAACCGGGACCAACAGCGGTGCGACCGCGTCGGTGGACGGCCTGGACAATCCGGTCAACGTCACGGTCACCATGAACATGACGGGAGGTGACATCGACGAATGCCTCGCCAGTGCCACCGTTCCGGTCGGGATCTATGCGCCGCCCGTACTGGGGCCGGACCAGGATCTGTACGGGCTGTGCATCGGGGACGACCACATCCTCGTACCCGACCTGCCGCCATCGGAATGGGACCTCGAGTTCGTCTGGACCTCCCAGACTGGCGGCACGCTGCAGGAAACCGGCAGCAATCTGACGGTCAACTCCACCGACGTATACGGCGTGACGGTCAGCATGGCACCCCCGTGCATCGGGACCGATGCCATGGAGTTCAATGTCAATTTCGGGCCGTGCGCCATTGAGCTGATCCCCAATGTGTTCACTCCGAATTCGGACGGCGAGAACGACACCTTCGAGATCAAGGGCAACGCCATCAGTTCGCTCGGCCCCACCGTGTCCATCTACAACCGCTGGGGGACGATGATCCATTACGAGGAGGACTACGAGAACACCTGGTCACCCAAGGACGATGAGGTGCCGGACGGTTTGTACTACGTCCTGCTCAAGATCAATTCATACTCCTTGCCGCTCGAGGACATCGAGCACAACGGAACCATATACGAGGATGGGGAGGGGTTCCGGTACGTCGGTTCCCTTGAAATCCTGCGTTCAAGGCAGTGAGCTCACGATGAAGGAGTACCGCGACAGCATCGCGGAGCTTTCCGCATTGACGGAGGCCCTGGTGTTGGAGCACCGCGCCGAGGAAGAGCGTTACAGGTCCATTCTGGAAGGGCAACCTGTCGCCCGCAGGCGGGAGGAAGGCCTGTCATGGTCACCCGTCAAGGTCGTGAGGGCAGGATTCACCGTCGGAGGACGTCCGACTTTGGAATTGGTGGCCGATGCGGGCCAACACGGGGCCTTCCGGACGGGATCCGCCGTTCAGCTCACGTCTGATGACGCCAAGGGGGAGAAGGTCACCCAGCGCGGCATTGTGAGGTCGGCGAGGGGCCTCGAGGCGGAGGTGGTCCTGGATGGCACGGACTTGCCGGACCAAGTGGTGCACCGCACATGGGTCCTCGATGCCCGTTTCGATGAAAGGAGTTTCCAGGAGATGGCGCGTGCCCTGTCGGAAGTCCTCAACGCCGGTCGTGACGGCAAGGCGAGCCGATTGGCGACGTTGAGGGAAGTGCTCCTCGGTTACGCCCGCCCGGAGCCCTCCGAACCTGAGCCCTACACGCATCCGGACCTCAATCCCTCACAATCTGCAGCCGTGGCCCATGCCCTCACGGCCTCCGAGGTGACGACCGTGCACGGCCCCCCCGGCACGGGCAAGACGACCACCTTGGTCCAGTTGGTCAAGGCCTTGGTCCGACGGGGGGAGAAGGTCCTGTGTTCCGCACCATCCAACGCCGCTGTGGACCTGATGGTGGAGCGATTGGGGGCTGCCGGACTGAAAGTGGTGCGCATCGGCCATCCCATGCGGATCGATCCTGCTGTGGTGGGCCGCTCGCTCGAACGCCTCGTGGAGGCGGACCCTGACCACAAGCAGGTCAAGGCGTATCGGAAGCAGGCCGAGGAGGCGGCGCGCGAGGCGGAAAAGAAATTCCGGACTTTCGGCGCCGACCAAAGGGCAGCGAGACGAGAGGCCTACGCCGAGGCGCGCGCATTGCGCAAGGAGGCCGACCGGCTCGAGTCCTTCCTCGCCGAGCGCACCGTGGAGGGAGCCGAGGTCATCTGCTGCACCCTGGTCGGGGCCGCAGACCGGGCCTTGGGTGGTCGACGGTTCGGTACGGTGGTCCTCGACGAGGCTGGGCAGGCCTTGGAACCGGCCGCTTGGATCCCCATCGCCATGGCCGATCGGGTGGTGCTCGCAGGTGATGCGGCCCAATTGCCCCCGACCGTGAAGCACAATGGAGCCATCAAGGCCGGTTTGGGGGTCAGTCTGCTGGAGAAGGCCATCGCCCGTGAGCGCAACGTGTACCTGCTCGATACGCAGTACCGCATGCACGAGGACATCATGGCATTTCCCAATGCCAGATTCTATGAGGGCCGTCTGCAAGCCCATGAATCGGTGGCACAGCGCACCTTGGGAGTGCTTCCACCACTGTCGTTCATCGATACTGCGGGGAGGGGATGGGACGAGGAGCGCTCGTCACCAGAGGCGGACAAGACCGGCCGCTCCCATGCGAGCATACGGAACCCGGAGGAGGCCCAATTCACCACTGAACGCGTGCGCGGTTTGCTCTCAGACCATCCCGGGGCGTCCATCGGTGTCATCGCCCCATACCGAGCGCAGGTGACCTTGCTGGAGGCGTTGCTCCACAGCGATCGCGCAGCGTCGGAAGGCCGATTGTCCATCCAGACGGTCGATGGCTTCCAGGGCCAGGAGCGGGACATCATGGTCATTGGCCTGACCCGATCCAATGCCGATGGAACCGTTGGATTTCTCTCGGAATACCGGAGGATGAATGTGGCCATGACCCGGGCAAGGATGCACCTGCTGGTCATCGGAGACAGCGCCACCCTTGGGAGTGATGACTTCTACGCGGCGTTCACGACCCACTGTGAATCGACCGGAGCCTACCGCTCCTGCTGGGAATGGGCCTGACCGATTGATGGCCGCGTTCAGCCCACTTCGCCCGTCTCCGGGTCGACCCCGGCCGGAACGGCTTCTCCGGACGCGGGCTGGGCGATGGACGGGTGGTCCGCCGGAACGGCGCCATAGCCGTCCGCCGCGGTCATATTCGTCGAGCCCTCCTCGCTCTGGGGGTAGATCTCGCTGATTTTGGTGTAGTTGATGGCGGGAATGACGAAGCCTATACCGGATCCCTTCAAGAACTCCTTGGTCTTGTCGAAGGCGTCCTTCACATCGTCCGCGGAGAACAGGAAGTACTGGTTGGACTCCTTCTCCTTGCCGCTGCGCTCGTCGAAGCTGGTGAGGGCCACTTTGATGCGGAACCACTTGTCGCCGGTGTCCCAGCGAACGACTTCGGCGTAGTTGCTCTTGGTGATGGACTGGACTTCGAACGGACCGGTGCAGACTTCGGTCACGATGCCGACGAGCCGAGCCTCCGCCTCGGTGTAGGTGTAGGCGTCGAGCAGCAGCTGGTCCGTCGTCTTCTCTTCACTTCCGTCAGCGCCGTGGCGCACGTATTTCACCACGCAGGTGAACCAGTTTCTCGTCATGTCGTGGGGGTCAATGATTGTGCGATGCGTTCCATGACTTCCGTGGCCACGCGCAGGGCGGACAAGCCGTCCTCGAGTGGCACGCGGCAGGGCGATGTGCCCGCACAGGCCGCATGGAAATCGG
>CAXQGL010000062.1:0-3639 GCA_964223495.1 Candidatus Nitrosopumilus sp.
GGAAAGCCGCGGAGATGCAAGGCGTGCGGAAGTTTCCCCACGAATTCTTCTACGACGCCCTGCTTGGAGGCCAGTTGGACGATGCCTTCCAGATCGATCCGGCGGACAGCTGGATGCACGCCGCAGCCGAGAAGGGGCTGCCCATCGTATGTCCCGGTTGGGAGGACAGCACGCTCGGCAACATCTTCGCCGCCCATTGCATGGAGGGCGATGTGCAGCCGGGCACGGTGAAGGGGGGCATTGAATACATGATGCAACTCGCCGATTGGTATACCAGGACTACGGAGGAGACAGGCCAGGGCGTGGGCTTTTTCCAGATCGGGGGCGGCATTGCCGGCGATTTCCCCATCTGCGTGGTGCCCATGCTGCATCAGGACCTCGGCCGGACAGGCGTGCCGCTCTGGTCCTATTTCTGCCAGGTCTCGGACAGCACGACCAGCTATGGAAGCTATTCCGGAGCGGTGCCCAATGAGAAGATCACCTGGGGCAAGCTCGGTGTAGAGACACCCCGGTTCATCATCGAGTCGGACGCCACCATCGTGGCGCCGCTCTTTTTCGGTTGGCTGCTCGATTGGTAAGCCTCAAGCACGAAGACATGAAACGCATCATCAAGAGCTACAACAACATCGAGGACAGACACCTCGCCCTCATCGCCGCCGCCTACCCCGAAGGATTTTCCGATGACGATTTGCAATCCCTGAGCCTGGCTGATGGTCGGCTCATGCAGTGTCTCGAGGTTCGGACGGAGGATTGCGTCTACCTCTTCCGCATCGACCGCGCCATGTTGGAGGTGTTGGAGGAGAACATGGACGACGACTTTGACATCGGCGACGTGGACGAGGACGCCTTGGAGGAGGACTGACGCGTGTGCTATCGTATATTCGCCGTCCGAATTCAGCAGAGGGTCATTAGCTCAGCTGGTTCAGAGCGCTGCCTTGACAGGGCAGAGGTCACTGGTTCGAGTCCAGTATGACCCACAGGAAACCCGGCCATCGTGCCGGGTTTTTCATATCCGGGCGGCCCAGATGAAAATCCCATGAAAAGGGGAGCGCCCCGTTCGGTTCCGTCCACGAGCTTTGCATCATGGACCTGAAACGCCTCAGTGACCTCACAGCCAGCGAACGCGGCAAATTGACCCGGATCGATGCTCCGGAGGGCATGCTGGCCCTCATGGAGATGGGCTGTGTCGTGGGCGAGGATATCGAGGTCCGCCACATTGCTCCGCTCGGAGATCCGTTGGCCGTGGCCACGGGAGGAAATGTGGTCACCCTCCGCAAAGAGCAGGCAGACCTCATGTGGGTCGAGCCGATCAGCTGAGCAGGGCGAAGGTGCCCCACGCCGCGAAGTAGGCCAGGAGTGTCATGCCGACCGCCTGGAGTGCGGCCAGATTCCAGCTGCCCAATTCCTGCCGCACGATGGCGATGGTCGAGATGCACTGCATGGCCAGCATGTAGAAAACGATGAGCGACATGGCCGTGGCGGCCGTCAGGATGGGCTGCCCGGTTTTCGGGTTGCGCTCGGTGGCGAGCCGCTCCTTGAGCTTTCCGATCCCCTCGTCGCTGTCCGGAGCGGCATAGAGGGTGGCCATGGTGCCGACAAACACTTCGCGAGCGGCAAAGGAGGCGATGAGGGCGACGCCCATCCGACCGTCGTAACCCAGCGGGGCAATGACCGGTTCGATGAAGGCACCGAGCCGGCCGGACCAGGAGGCGTCCATCCGGGCAGCCTGCCAATCCCGCTCGGCCTGTTCCTGTTCCGCTCCAGAAACGGCTTCCACACGGGGTTGGTGGACATCATCGACCTCCCCGAACCCGCCGGGCGCCGTGTTGGACAGTACCCATAGGATGATGGAGACCACCACGATGACCTTGCCCGCCCCTTCCACGAATCCCCTTGCTTGCATCCAGACCTGTTCGAGTGTCCGTTTCATCGAAGGCACCCGGTAGGGCGGCCACTCCTGTAGGAAGTGGGTGGGAGCGGATGCGGGAATCCCCTTGTTCAGGATCCAGGCCATCATCAGTCCCGCGAACAATCCCGATGCATAGATCCCGAAGAGGAATACGCCTTGCAGATTGAGCCAGCCGCCGGGCCCCCACGGTTGGGAGGGTACGACGAATCCGATGAGGAAGAGGTACACCGGAAGCCGGGCCGAGCATGTCATCCACGGTGTGATCAGGATGGTCAACAAGCGCTCGCGCTTCCCGGGAATCGTCCGGGCCCCGAGGATGGCGGGTATGGCACAGGCGAATCCGCCCAGCAACGGAATGGCCGAACGGCCGTCCAGTCCCAGGGCACGCAGCCAGCGGTCGTTCATGAAGGCAACCCGCGTCATGTACCCGCTTTCCTCCAGCGCAGCGATGGCTCCGAAGAGCAGGGCAATCTGGGGGACGAAGATGACGACGCCCCCAAGGCCGGCAAGCAGGCCGTCAACCAGCAGGTCCGTCCACCATCCCGAAGGCAGGGCGCTGCGGCACGCTTCCATGAGCCCGGCCATGCCGGCGTCGATGAGGTCCATGGGCCAGGTCGCCCAAGAGTAGACGGCCTGGAAGATGAGGAAGAAGATCCCCATCAGAATGAGGGGACCGGCCAAACGGTGTGTCAGGACCCGGTCGATGCGGGCGGTGATCGAGCGGCTGGCCGGGGGGTTCTGGCCCAAGGCCCGTGTGGCGATCTCACGCACCTGGCGGCTGCGGTGTGCCGCCTCGCCCAATTGGAGTTCGGCTGAGCCACATCCCGTAGCCGCCCTTGCCGCTTCGAGCGCGTCCACGTTGTCCCGGGACAGCCATTCCGGGGTTTCCCCGGAAGTCACCAGGAGTTCCACCCCCGCAGCACCGAGGTGGGGGAGGGCGGCATTGAGCGATGCGAGGTCGACCCTGCTCCTCCAACCGCGTGCACCAGGATCGAGGCGCGTCTCGCCACTGGGCCGGGGCAATCCGTCCGACATCACCTGGAGCAAGGCCTTCGTGCCGGTCCCCTTCAACGCGTGCACGGCGAGAACGGGGCAGCCCAAAGCTTCCTCGAGGGCGGAACGGGACCAGCTCGTGGGCGCGGTCTCATTGACCACCACGACACTGGGCATACCCAATTCGAGGACCTGCAGCGTGAGGTAGAGGTTGCGCTTCAGGTTGGCGGCATCCAGCACGAGGACCACGCCGTCAGGTCGGTGGGGGTGATCCGGATTGAACAGGGCGTCCCGGGTCACGGCCTCGTCTGGCGCCTTGGGATACATGCTGTAGGTGCCCGGGAGGTCCACCAGCGAAATCCGGCCGTTTGGGGTAAGTGAAGACTTCACCTCTGCCAAGACGGGCTCCACGGTGACCCCCGGCAGGTTGGCCACCTTGGCGCGCGAACCGGTCAGGAGGTTGAACAATGAAGTCTTCCCGCAATTGGGATTTCCGATCAACGCATACTTCATCGCGCGATCCAGGATTCCGGGTTCAGGGGGGTGCTGCCGCTCGCGTCCCACACTTCGAAGTGGGCGCGGTGTCCATTGCCGAGGTCGAGCACGGAGCCGAGCCGCTGCCCGGTGATGACGTCCTGCCCGTCCGATACGAGCACCTGAGCCAGGTTGGCGTATACGGTGCGGTGGGATCCGTGGTCCACCATGACGACCATGCCGCCACCGGGAATGGAGATGAC
>CAXQGL010000063.1:0-3368 GCA_964223495.1 Candidatus Nitrosopumilus sp.
TTCCTGTTGGCCAAGGCCAAGAACGCCCTGTTGGAACGGGAGTATGCGCTCAATGCCATCTGGGGTGACGCGAACTACTTCAACGGACGCAGCATGGACGTCTACATTGCCAAGCTTCGGAAGCACCTGAAGGAGGACGCGCGCGTGGAGATCCTCAACGTCCACGGCAAGGGATTCAAGCTGATCGCCGACTGACCGCGGTCGCTCCTCCACAAATTGACGAACGGCTTCGGCCACCCCGTTTCGGAGGTTAACTTGGTTCCCCCGGTTCGGTTCGCATGATTCCCAAGGACACCGTTGACGCCATACTGCAGGCCACCATCATCGAGGAGGTGGTCGGAGAGTTCGTCCAGCTCAAGAAGAGCGGAACGAGCCTGCGCGGCATGAGCCCGTTCACCAACGAGAAGACGCCGTCCTTCTATGTGGTGCCCGGCAAGGGCATCTTCAAGGATTTCAGTTCCGGCAAGGGCGGCAGTGCCGTGACCTTCCTGATGGAACACGAGAAGCTTTCCTATCCGGAGGCCCTCAAATGGCTGGCAAGGAAGTACGGCATCGAAATCCAGGAGCGGGAACTCTCCCCCGAGGAGCTCGAGGAACAGACCGAACGGGAGAGCCTCTCCAACCTGGCGGCCTGGGCCCAGAAGTGGTTCACGGGGCAGATGAAGGAGACGGGTGAAGGCAAGAGTGTCGGCATCGGCTATTTCCGGAGCCGCGGCTTCACGGACGGCACCATGGAGGAATTCGCCCTCGGGTATTGCCCCGAACGTCCGTGGGGTGAGGAGGGGGCGCTGGCCGAGGCGGCCAGGAAGGCGGGGTACAAGGAGAAGTGGCTGCTGGCCAGTGGTCTGTGCAAACAGCGTGACGATGGTCAGCTGTACGATTTCTACCGCGGGCGGGTCATTTTCCCCATCCGCGATGTGACCGGCCGGTTCATCGGCTTCGGGGGGCGTACCCTGAAGACGGACAAGAAGGTTCCCAAATACGTCAACAGTCCTGAGAGCCCGCTATACGATAAGTCGCGGGCGCTTTACGGCATCCACCTCGCCAGGAACGCCATCATTCGCGAGGACCGCGCCATCCTGGTGGAAGGCTACACGGATGTCATGGCCATGCGCCAGGCGGGTGTGGAGCATGTCGTGGCGAGTTCAGGTACTGCACTGACAGTGGAACAGGTGCGCCTGCTGCGCAGGTTCAGCAAGCGCATGACCATGCTGTTCGACGGAGACCCGGCTGGGTTGAGGGCGGCGATCCGCGGTGTGGACATTGTCCTCGGAGAGGGCCTCGACGTGAAAATCGCCGTGCTGCCCGACGGAGAGGATCCGGACACGTTCGCCAAGCGGATGGGTCGGGAGGCGCTGATGGAGTGGCTGCAGGAAAACAGCCGCGACTTCATCCGCTTCAAGATCGACCTGCTCGATGAGGAGGCAGCCGATGACCCCATCAAACGCACCGAGCTGGTGCGCAGTGTGGTTCAGAGCATCGCCCATGTGCCGGACGAGCTGAAACGGACGGTCTATATCCAGGAAAGTGCTGGTCGGTTGGGCATGGACGCGGAGGACCTCCTCGCCGAATTGTCGCGCCAGGCGCGGTCGCGCCTGGAGAAAGAGGCCAAGGCCCCGCTTCCCGTTTTGGAGCAGGAGCGGCCGGGACCCATTGGAAAGCCCCGGTTGGTTGGCCGCGTGGGCCGCGCGGGAAGAGAGGAGGACCTGTTGCGGTTGTTGCTCCAATACGGTCAACAGAAGGTGACCCTCGATCTTCCTGAGGATGTCGTCCATGCTGGCGAGGACGGGGAGCAGCCCACTGTCGAAGCCACATTGGCCGAAGTCATGATGCATGAGCTTGATACCATGGGCCTGGCCATCCGCCATCCCGTGGTGGACCAGGTGGTGGAGACCTATCGGGAGCGAATGAGCATGGGGGAGGTTCCAGGCGCGGAACACTGGAGCCAGGCCAGCCCCGAGGTGGCAGCCGTAACAGCGGACATCCTGGTCAGCGAGTACACCCTCAGCGAGAACTGGTACAATCGCCACCGCATCCTGCCCGAAACGGAGGACACAATGTTGCTCAAGGCACTGCAGGGCGCGTTGTACCGACTGCTTCTCGACGAGGCCCGGTCGGACGGTGCCCGCATCAACCGCAGGCTCGAGGAACTGGCAGAGGATCCGCAAACATCGGAGGATCCTATTCAGGAGGAGCGGGAACTGCTCAGCAGGAAAATCGCGGTCACCAAGCGGATCAGCCGCATTGCGGCCCATTTCGGCAGCACGGTATTGGGCCGCCTCGGAGAGGAGGACATGGCCGCACTCAGGGGTTGACCCCCGTCAATGCCGCTCGGTCCAGAAATCCAGCAGGGTAATGCGCGGTTGAAGCACGCCGCGGTAGCATTCGGTCTCCACCTTGAACACCACATCCATCCTGGCAGCCGATGCGAGGGCGTCGTACCTGTGGCCCAACCCGAATCCGACGGAGTACAGGGGGGAGGCACCATGCGGCATCTGCATGGCGATGCGGACGTGCCGGCCATCCTTGCCCACCTTCCGGGGCGGCATGGCCAACGAGACATCGCGAACGAGGAACACGGGTGCCGGCGCGCCCGGTCCGAAGGGCTCGAACCGACGCAATTCGAGCAACAGGTCTGGTGAGCATACGGCCAACGGCACCTCGAGGTCGAAGTAGCGGGGCTCGCGCTTGCTGATGGCCGCGAGCTCCTGGCCCACTGCCGTGTCCAGCGCCATCGCAAAAGCTTCAGCTTGTCCCGCTTTGACCGTGATGCCCGCGGCCATGGCATGTCCCCCGAACTGCTCGAGGTGTTCCGAGCAGCCCCGGATGAGTGCATGGATGTCCAGCCCTGGTGTGGAACGGGCGCTGCCCACAAGGACGCCATTGTCGTCGCTGATGACGACACTCGGTCTATAACGGTGTTCAATCAATCGGGTGGCCACGATGCCGATGACGCCGCGGTGCCATCCCTTGCCCCAAACGATGTTGATGTGCTTGAATTCGGTGCGCCGTTCGAGTTGCTCGATGGCGTCGCGGGTGGTGGTCTCGTCGTAGGATCGGCGAACCTGGTTCAACCGGTCGAGCTTATCGGCGCGATCGTTGGCCTTGGCGTCCGACTTCTCCACGAGGAGCTTGACCGCCTCGGTGGCGCGGGCCATGCGCCCGGCGGCATTGATCCGCGGGCTGATGCGGGAGATGATGTCGCGCACCGTCAGGAAATCCGGAGAGCAATTGACCACCTGCAAAAGGGCGCGGATGCCCGGTCGCGTATTGTTTGAAATGGTCTTCAAACCGTGGTGGAGCAGAATGCGGTTTTCTCCCGTCACTTCGACCAGGTCGGAGGCGATGCTGAGGGCAACGAGGTCGAG
>CAXQGL010000064.1:0-22150 GCA_964223495.1 Candidatus Nitrosopumilus sp.
CCGCGGACAACCTCGACTGCGACGGCAACTGCCTGAACGACGCCGACGCCGACGGCATCTGTGATGAGGACGAAATCGCAGGGTGTCAAGACATCGACGCCTGCAACTATGACGAGGCGGCCACCGACGACGACGGCTCCTGCACCTATCCTGCCGCCGACAACCTCGACTGCGACGGCAACTGCCTGAACGACGCCGACGCCGACGGCATCTGTGATGAGGACGAGATCGCCGGATGTACGGATATGGAGGCCAACAACTACGACGCCTCAGCCACCGATGACGACGGCAGCTGCACCTATGGCTGCGGTCCGGAATGGGGAACCCCCATTACCCTTCCTTCCATTGCGACCGTGCTGGCACAGATCACGGTGGACGGTGAGAATGCCGGCATGGACGATGCGGTGGGCGCCTTCATCAATGGTGAACTCCGTGGAACCGGGGACATCATCGAATACGAAGGGGGCACCTATGTGAACATGACGGTTTATCTCGCCGGCGGTGAAGAGACCATGGAATTCTCCTTCTTCAACACGGATGAATGCACCACCTGCCCCATGGATGCTGAATTGACCGTCATGGGCTTCGGCGAATACGGCTCATTCGACGAACCCCTGATGCTGGATGCCAACTGCAGCGCCACCGTACTGGAGGTCACCCTGGCCGAAGGCTGGAATTACGTATCCACGAACCTCATCCCCGACAATTACGCCATCGCCAGCCTGTTTGAGGATGCGCTCGATGGCATGTTGCTCAAGGTGTTGGGTGACGATGATTTCGCGCTGGGCCAGAGCTACACCCCGGGGATTCCAAGTGTCTTCAACTCGCTGCAGATGCACACGGACGCTGCAGGATATGTGATCAAGGTGGATGCCGACGGCATCTGGACGAGCAGCGGATCGCCACTGGATGCCGCCAACACACCACTCGACCTGAATGAAGGCTGGAACATCATCGGATTCGTTCCGCAATCACCCATGTCGGTCGAAGAAGCACTCGCCTCGATTGATGGCGTCGTAGGCACCGTCATCGATGGTCAGAATGGCACAGTATGGAATCCGGCAAACCCCAACGAATTCAATACGCTCCTCGACCTGGAACCCGGTCGTTCCTACTGGCTGCGCATGATCGAAGCCGGCACCCTGACCTATCCTGAAGCCGAAGCAGATGGAAGCGGCATGGTGCTCGCGGACAGCCGGAATGGTGACGAGGCGGCCCAGGACATGACCGGATGGAACGTGGTCAGGGCTCCAGGAGCTGCAGCCGTGGCTTTGGAGGTATTGTTGGATGAAATGCCCGTCTCGGGTGAGGCCTACATCGGTGCCTTCGTGGATGGTGCATGCGCAGCCGCCCGTTCCGTAGTGCCGGTAAATGGTCTGACTGCTGCCCAGATGGCCATTCAGATGAACGGCCCTGCCACCGTTTCGTTCAAGCTTTGGGTGGACGGCGAAGTCTTCCTTTCTGAGGACAACATGGCCCTCGAAAATGGAGACGAATGGGGTCAGGGAGGCGATGTCCTGCCGATCATCCGTTTTGCCTCCGAGGCGAACGGCGTCGCCTCGTTTGAAGCCGTTTCCTCGCTGTCCCTGGCACCTGTTCCGGCGGAGTTTGAGACCTGGATGCACTTTGACCTGCATCATTCAGGCCAGGTCCGGATCAGCGTGATGGATTCGCGGGGAGCAGAAGTGGCCATCCTCCACGACGGTCAGATGACGGCTGGACCCCAACGGATGATGCTGGACGTGCAGCAATGGGCCTCCGGGACCTACTTCGTCAAGGGCGTCACCGAAAATGGCGCATTCCGCGCACCCCTCATCGACCGTTGATCAACGGACCATTTGAATGAAAAAGCCCGCACAAGCGGGCTTTTTCATTGGGCTCTTGCCGTTCGATCCGTCAAGGGCAAAGTCCGCCGAATGCAGAAAGCAGGGCCAAAACATCGGAAACGCCCACGAGGCCATCACCGTCCACATCCTCGGAACAGGTCGTGATGCCCACGCACAGACTGAGCCCATCATCCCAGACCGTCCCCGGCCCACAGAATGCCCATCCCTCGGCTGGTGGGTCAACCACACCACTGCATTCGGAACAACCCCCGAAGCAAACCAGGGGAAGTACTCCGGTGGTGGCATCTGGCGTCATGACGCGATCGTATCCGCCAAATCCGTTGTCCATGCCACAAGCGGCCGGGACCGACTCCTCCAAGGCCCAGTCCGGACCCGCCAGGAATTTGTACGCAACAGCCCCTCCGCCCAACACATCGAGTTGGACCGACCACTCACCGTCACCCACTGTATTCATCGGCGTACCCGCCACATTCCAGCCTTGGAAACTGCCCGCCAGATACACCGCATCCGGAGCCGGATCCAATTCCGAAACGTCCACTCGGAACACAACGCTGTAGGCACAACTTCCATCGTCCGAAGTGGCCCAATCATCAAAGTTGCTCGCCGCCCCATCCGTACATCCCGGAAAATCAAGATTGGAGTTGCAAGCGGCACATCCACCAAAACAAACCGGTCCCGGCCCCGCAGCACCGTCCACGACCCATTGACGGTTGTAACCACCGTAGCCATCCTCCCCACCGCATCCCAGGGGCACCACTTCGGCATCTCCCCACGAGTTGCCATTGATGAACTTGTACTCCAACAAGGCCCCGGCCTCTGCCACGACGGTAGTTTGCCAGACATGGCCTCCCACATCCTCCAAGGGCGTTCCACCGGGATTCCACCCTTGGAAGGAACCAGCCACATGGAGGCCGCCGGCCGCGATGCCCGGGCCGGAAATCAAATCCGTAGCATCCAGCGCGATCACCACCTCGTATTCACAAGCACCGTCGGCCCCGAAATTCAATGCGCCCGCATCATTGCAGACCAGGGAGAGCGGCAGTGGTTCATTGGAAGAAACGATGTCCACCGGTGTGTCGATCCACAGATGCCATTGACCGGGAGCAAAGAAGAAATCGGCTCCGAGGTCCGTCACGTCCATGGTCATCCCGGTGATCGCGTCAGTCCAGACACCCGTATGCGGAAAACCGGGAACCATCCCGAATCCCACCACATCGAAATTGCCGCACAACACCACATTCTGGTCCGGTGAATACAGTTGCAGGCGCTTGCCCTGACCGCCGAAATCGATGTTGTAATCGTAAGTCCCGAACACGGGCTCGTTGCGCTTCAAAGTGCAAAGCCCCTTGATTTTCCGGGCCAGACCCTGCCTTTCGGGCACAAGGGCGCGGTCTTCCCATGGTTCCGGCTTCTCATCGAGCTTGCACCCATCGGCAAACGTGCCATTGAGACAATCGTAAATCGAGACATCATACCCGAATTCACCCCATTGGTACATCATTTTCGGACCTGGCATCGCCAGGAGGAAGGCATGGGCCATGGCCAATCGGTCCATCGCAGTACCCAGATCCTGGGTGTTGTAGCCACCACTGGCATTGCCATAGAGCAACAGGTCATGGGCGATGCGTTGCTCATCATGACTTTCGATATAGCCCACGAGGTTGGGCCAATTCCACCCCCGCGATTGCCACGAAGCCCAACTGAAATCACCACCATATCCCAGGGTCGCTTCCGCAAAACTGGAGGTGGCCTTGCCCCACAACATGAACCCACCATTGGCGAGGGCCGTCTCCTCGACATTGTCCCCCAAATGTTCCAGGATCATGTAGGTCCCAGGATGCGCCGCCCAGATGTGGTTGGCATAATCGAACAGAATGTCCACCCGCCCTTGGTCGTATGAATTCCAGGCCCCTACATCTCCAAGGGTGTAGCTCTGGGTCAATCCTTTGGACAGGTCGATGCGATAACCGTCGATGTGGAATTCATCAATCCAGAATTCCATGACCCGCTTCCAGAATTGCCGGGTCCATGGATCCCCATGGTCAAAGTCGAAACCCAGCCCGTATGGATGGATCTGGTCTTCGTTGAACCAGGGATTGCCGTTTGAAACACCCCCGTCCGAATCCTGATACAACCGCACCAGGGGGTCCAGGCCGAAACTGTGGTTGGGTACGATATCGAGTATGATGGCGATGCCCTTCGAATGGGCCTCATCCACCAGACGCCTCAAAGCATCCGCGTTTCCATACGCCTTGTCCAATGCCAACCTCGGCCCTGGATTGTATCCCCAGCTCGTGTTGCCATCGAATTCACTGACAGGCATGAGTTCGATGGCATTGATGCCCAACCATTGGAGATAGTCCAACCTGTCGATGACATCATCGAGGTCCCGCTCGGCATCCCAATCCCGGACAAGCAACTCATAGATGACGAGCCGATCCTGTGCCGGCCGCTGGAAAGCGCCATCGGTCCATTCAAAATCGGCTTCGACGGTGCGGAAGGCGGCCACGGGCCAGGATGCATGCTCCCATGGATAGACGGGACGTGCCGGAAAGGTCTCTGATGGTATGTAACCGTCGTTCCACGGGTCCAGGATGAGCGGAGCGTAGGGGTCCGCCACTTCCACCGTGTCGTCGACGAGGTAATGGAAACGGACCCAGGCCCCCGGATCCAATCCTTCCACCTCGAGCCACCAGGTATTCCCATCCACTGAGCGGTTCATGAGATGGGCATCGTCAATCTGCCAATCGTTGAAATCACCACGCAGATTCACATGGTCCTTCGAGGGTGCACGCAATTGGAAATGCGCCCGATCAGGCGCCAACACCGTAATACCGTCTCCCCTTCCCGGCGGTGGATCCTGAATGGCACCTTGTCCGCAAAGGAGGGTCGGCATCAACATCCAACAGCTGACCAACAGCGCAACCAAGGGGAAACCGGACAATCCCAATGAATGAGACCGGAAAACATCCGAAATAGGTACTTCAAGCCGCATCAACCCTAAGATACGACCCCTATTTTCGCCAACGAAACGAAGCGACATGAAGTATGATATCGTGGTGCTCGGCAGTGGACCGGGCGGGTATGTCACAGCGATCAGGGCCTCACAATTGGGCTTGAAAACCGCCGTCATCGAAAGGGAAGCACTCGGGGGCATCTGCCTGAATTGGGGATGCATTCCGACCAAGGCGCTGCTCAAGAGCGCCAACGTATTCGAATACATCGAACACGCAGAGGATTACGGCATCAAAGTGGCCAAGCCCAAAGTTGATTTCGGAGGCATGGTGGACCGCTCACGCGGTGTCGCCGATGGCATGTCCAAGGGCGTGCAGTTCCTGATGAAGAAGAACAAGATCGACGTCATCATGGGCAACGGCAAGTTGATGCCGGGCCGCAAGGTTGAAGTCACTGCCGAAGACGGCAGCAGGCAGACGGTCGAGGGAAATCACATCATCATCGCCACCGGTGCCCGCAGCCGAACCCTGCCCAACCTGCCCCAGGACGGCAAGAAAATCATCGGATACCGCGAGGCCATGACCATGCCGAAGCAGCCCAAGAAAATGGTCGTGGTGGGCTCCGGTGCCATCGGAGTGGAATTCGCTTATTTCTACAACGCCATCGGTACTGAAGTCACCATCGTCGAGTACATGCCCAACATCGTACCGGTTGAAGACCAGGAAGTATCGAAGCAGCTGGCCCGCAGCTTCAAGAAGTCCGGCATCAACATCATGACTGAGAGTGAAGTGACCGGAGTGGACACCAAGGGCACAGGTGTCAAGGTGACCGTCAAGACCAAGAAGGGCGAGGAAGTACTGAATGCCGACGTCGTCCTCAGCGCCGTGGGGGTCGTTTCGAACCTGGAGAACATCGGATTGGAAGAGGTCGGCATCGCCACGGACCGCGGAAAGGTCATCGTCGACGACTTCTACCGCACCAACATACCCGGTTATTGCGCCATCGGTGACTGTGTCCCCGGCCCGGCGCTCGCGCATGTGGCCAGTGCGGAAGGCATCCTCTGCGTCGAGAAGATCGCAGGCCATGTCGTGGAGCCCATCGACTATGGCAACATTCCCGGATGCACGTACTGCTTCCCGGAAGTGGCGAGTGTGGGTAAGACGGAACAGGCCTGCAAGGATGAAGGCATCGACATCAAAGTCGGTACATTCCCCTTCAGCGCCTCTGGAAAAGCCAGTGCTGCAGGGCACAAGGATGGCTTCGTCAAACTGATCTTCGACGCCAAGTACGGAGAGCTTCTCGGCGGCCACATGATCGGAGCCAATGTCACCGAGATGATCGCGGAAATCGTGGCCATCCGAAAATTGGAAACCACCGGACATGAAATCATCAAGACCATTCACCCCCATCCGACCCTGAGTGAGGCCGTGATGGAGGCCGCGGCTGCGGCCTATGATGAGGTCATCCACCTTTGATTGGGAGCTGGAAGCACATCAAAAAAGGCGCCTGGAGGCGCCTTTTTTGATGGTTCGGTTCAGAGAGGTTTCAGTACGAGGCTGACTTGATGGGCTTGAGTTTGATCTCATCTCCCGAAATCAGTTCCGCTTTGGACCTGTCCCGAATTTCCGATTGATTTCTGGAGCGCCTTCGCGCTTTTCGCTCACTGTACTCAGCGATGCGGTCCATGTGCACCATGTAACGAACGGCACTACCAAAGAAGGACAACCCCGTCATGAACAGCACCAAGCCGACCGTGCCCTCAACCCACCATATTTCGGCAATCTCTTCTGAAAACCTCCGATAAGCAGCATCCGAGATGGCAGCCAAGCCACCACCAATGAGCAAAACTCCCGTCGTGCCGTGTGTGGCCCATAGCTTCCTGACTGTCTGCAATTCCATGGCGTCGTCTTCCTGGGCACTGGTATACCCATGAACGAATTAAAAATAACGATTAAGGCACTCTATCTGCGTAGGAAGAGTCTGATGAAACGAAAGTTATCCACCGCTTCAGGGAAAGAAGCGGCGCGCCAAGACCATTCCACCAGCATCGCGCAGAAGGACGATGCCGGGTTCCGTTGTTCGGAATCGATTCTGCCCAATGGAACCGGATCCCAGCAGTACTCCAGTAACACCATAGAGTTGCCATGTTTCAGCCCCACTGCCCACCGTGTGCCACCATACTCCGGCACTTCCCATCGCACTTTCCCACCGCACGGGAATCCGCGGTCCGGACAAATTGGACAATCCGGTAGCATCGAATTCCGGAATCAGCACACTGTACACGTCATCCATGAAATCCTCAGAAGCTGAACCTTCCGAAAACACCTGAAGGTTCAGCATGCCACTGAGTACCCCATCCGTCGTGAATTGTCCCACCAGCACGCGAAGGTCCTCCCCCGCGAGACCGTTTGAACTGCCCAAGGTCACAAACCACGCACCGTCCACATCCATGCTCACATTGCCGCCGGCCTCGAAATCGTCCACCCAGAAACTCGTCTGGGGCGGAAACAAGCCCACGGGAATCTCTCCGGCCGCTCCATCAGGAGCGGCATCAATTCCAATCGTGACCCAGGAATCCCATTCCAATTCGGGGAGTGGACCGAACAGAAGGGGATTGTTGTTGTTGGGTGTGGCCCATCCATCCGGATGCTGGTAGAACGACGTCGTCGTCTCGATGAAGCCTTCCATGCCATCCCAACCCGACACCGAAGTCAAGTAGTCCGTAGGATTTACCAGCTTGGCATACAACCGCACCGTCGCCATGCCCGGGATGCTGTCCACGGCCACCACCTCCCACTCGAAGGTATAGGGGCCTGAAGATTGTTGGGCATCAGCACACGTAGACCAAAAGCCCACGAACAGTACCCCTATGAATCCGCGGATGACGCTCATTCCTGCCCTGAATCCACCAAAACCAATCCATCCATCCTCACTTCCTCGAACAACCCATCGTAACCCGTCACCCGGCCCTTGACCCGAAGCAATTCTCCTTTCGCCAACATCCTGTGTTCCCTGGTCGTATCCCATGTAGCCACGACGCCACCTTCCAACATCACACGGCGCCCATCATCCGAAGCGACCACACCGTACAATTCCACCACGGCATCCAGATATGCTGCCGCGGATGAATCCTGCTCGGCAAGCGCCATCACCAATTCACTGGGAACCATCTTGAATCGGGCATCCTCGGCGCCCACATCCCTGTGGGGACGCTCCATCAGGATCCAGCCCACACCGGCAAGCAGAGCCATACCCACTGGCAGCACGACGCGCAAGGTCTTTCGATTCCGCATGTTCGAATCTATTCCAAAAAGAGACGACCCGGAACGCGTTCGTCCCGGGCCGTCAAACCAAAACCTGTCTTGTCATGCGCTTGCGCGCATTGCCAATGTTCATATCCTAATCTGCATGCCAGACCTGCTTCGCGAACTGACCAACATCATCCCAAAAGATGACTTTTGTCAATCCGGCCTCCTGCACGCGATACTGCAGGGAAAGCCGATCACAATCCGAGTCCCACCGTTAGACCGAATCGCCAACCGGGCCCACTGTTGCTCTCAAGAAAGGGGGCCCACCGGGAATTCGGGAAAACCCGCTCCTCCAATGCATCCTCAGCACTTTCCTGTTCGTCGTCCGTGAGCGGGCCCTCATGCCTCCATGACCGGCTGAAACTCCTGAACATGGGACCGGTGTAGACCTCGATACTGATGCCATTGTCTGAATACCATTGATACCCGACCATGACGCCACCACCCCAATGGAATTGCGAGAAGCGGCCATCGAGCTCCTGATTGAACTGTCCTTCTGAAATGCCTCCGAAGTCATCAATGTCCTCATCGATTTCAAGGTTCCATTGCTCCACCCGCCCTTGAATGCTGACGAAAATGCCCTCAGGCATGCCTCCGTACACCCATGCGTATCGCCGGATTTCCGGCGCAATCCGCCATCCTCCCTGGTTGATTTCAACATCGTTCCAGGTGTCCATTCCCGTCCAGTTGTTATAGTTGTACCTGCGGAAATCCTCTGACGCGGCAATGCCCGCAAAAGCCATCTGGAATGAAGTCGATTCATTGAGGACATGCTCGTAGCACAGCTCATACCGCGCGAAATACCAGTCACTCAGGTTGAGCTTGAGCAGGCTGCGGGCATCGATGTCATCGGTTTCCGCTTGGGCAAGGGCGTTGCCTGCAAAGGCAACAATGGCCAGAACACTGAGAATCTGCTTCATGAACACGCTTCAATGGTGTAGGTCACCCCAAGGATACGCCAACGGCCGTCTTCCTTCACCAATTGGATGGCATCGTATCCACAGTGGCTCAGCGCTTCGCCGATGTGGAAATCATAGTACGTCCACACATCCGCGAACCTGCCGGCATGGTGGACGACTGGATTCTCCATCCGCTCGATGAGCGGCTCACCGGGTTTCGAAACCGATGCCACCCATTCGGTTCCCGCACCCGCTGCCACCTTCAGTGTATCGCCCCTCGCATCAATTCTCGTCAGAACGGCATCCTCGTGGAGCAGGGCTTGAAGCCGAAAAGCCTCCCTGGCCTCCAGGGCCTGGAAGAAATCGTGGACCGTTTCGAGGATGGCATCCTGCTCCTCCACATTTCCAGCGGTATCTGACCGGGAAGCGGGAGTCATGCACCCAATCCAACCCAGCAATCCGATGGACAGAACGGCATGGACCCAATGCCTCATCGCAGCCATACCTTATGGGTAGTTGCACTGCCTGAAGCCGAAAGGCCGTGGACGACAACCAACCCACGGTGTCCGAGGTTGAGCATGTGTCGTCCCATTTCCAACTCGCCATCGTACAGCACCCTTCCATCCAGGGTCAGGACCGTGGCCTTCATAGGCTGGGCCATCACAACCTGCAATTGACCTTCCGCAGGCGAAGTGGCCTCCATCGCCATCGTGGGCTCCACGTCCTCCATGCCCGATACCAATTCCGCAAAGCTGAACTGCCCCCCGACGAAGGAGTCACCGGAAGAAACGCCATTGCCATTGGCCGCAATGGCCGCGACATAGAGCTCCACCGTCCCGCTTCCGGCTGGCGGAGCCGTCCACTCAATCTCGAACATCCCGGATGAACACAGGTCGTTCTGCTCAAAAATGTGCCTTCCATCCACTTCATCGAGCCAAATGCAGTCATTGGCATCCTGATCCGCAAAACTTCCGGCATTGGTTCCATCCGCGAAGACCACCGTGCCATGGACCCCAAAACCAGCAGGAGAACCCGAGCCGGACACCTCCACCATCAGGCTGTGCGTCGCTCCGGGAATGTACTCTCCGGCCAGCGCGACATCTCCCTCGACCACGAGGAATGCGTTGACCTGCGGAGCGAATGACCCGCCGGCGTGACACTGTTCACAGGTATTGTCACTTCCTGGCGCTCCGGTGCGGTCCTTGTTCTGCTGGTGAGCCACCCCATTGGAGTTGGACATCAGGAATACTGTGGAAACCGCCAACAAGGCAAGGGATGGGATGGACGAAGTTTTCATGGTATCGAATTCTGTTGTGCAATAAACAACGCGCACCACAAGAGGTTGTCCGAGAATGACAATCGTCATGGTTTTCCCTGATGAATGTCATTGTGGTTCCGAACAAGTTTCCTCAATTTCATGATGGTGCTTCTCTGATTCACAGCTCCTTATCACATCCTGAATGACCGGTGCCACACCGACCCTATCCAATCAACTTGACCGAAGTTGGGCCGACGTGCTCACGCCGGGGCTCCACCGTTTGCTCGCGGACTTCGAAGTACTGCGCTTCAATGTCCGCGGCGCCATGTGGAATGGATGGGGAGAGCATTACTCAGCGATGCTCGACTCCCTGCCCGCCTTCAGGAACCATGCGGAGGCGGCCGTCGACTCACTCGCCAAGAGAATACGCTGCCTGGAGGGGCGTCCCCCATCCACCATGGAAGAAATGATGGCGCTGGCCACACTCAAGCCCCACGATGGGACCTTCCACCACAGGGCCTGCATGCGCATGCTGAGCGAATCCCTCACACACATCCTCAAACAGGAGCGGGAACTCCTGACCACCGCACAACATGCCGGAGACGAGGTCACCGCACAATGCATAGCACAACTCATGCAATTCCAGGAGGAATCACTCTGGCTCCTCCGGACATCACTCAGGCGCTCCGCCTTCGAGAGTGAATACTTGCCCCAAGGCAGCGATTGACCTTCAGCGCTGGATCATCAGCTGCCCTGCATGCTCCACGCCTTCGGGCAATTGGAGCACGAAATAGTGCGTGCCGTCGGCCGCACCATCCCCATCCCATTCATTGGAATATCCATCCGCTGAATACACTACGGCCCCATTCCGGTTGTACACCGTGAGGCGGTTGTCCGGATAGAGCTCGATGTAACGGAAGATGAGCCGGTCATTCTTGCCGTCTCCGTTCGGGGTGAAGATGTTGACCAGCTCCACCTCACAGCCCAGGATTTCGAGGACATGCGTATCCGTATCGCCGCACAGTCCCTGCAGGACGTGCGTGATGGTCACGGTACCGACTCCGGCCGCCTCCAGATCGAGCAATCCCGTTTCCGGGTGGATCCCCTGGTCACCTGAGGGTCCCTGGACACTCCAGACTCCACCCGCCCAGATGGACCCGAGTTGCCATTCTTCCACCCCGATGCACAATTCATCATTGGGCACATCGACGAGAATGGCGGCATCGCGCTGGGGCACCACCGTGATCTGCACGGCGTCCACATCGGAACACACATCGCTGATCGTGTGGGTGATGGTGTAATTGCCAGCTCCGATTCCCGGATCAAAGCTTCCGGCCGGCGTAATGCACGCACCACAGGATGCGGTCCAGGTTCCACCACCCTCGGCAGCGGAGAAAATCTCGACCCCGGCCGATTCACAGAGGTCTGGAATGTCATCGATGGTGGCATCCACCGCAGGAGCGACCACCACCTCAAGGGTAGCGCCGATGCTGCACCCCAGTGGGTCGTCATAATACAAGGTCACCGTATGCGTCCCTTCACCAGCATCGCCGGGATCGAAGAAGCCACTGCCATTGATGCATCCGCCGCAATCCGCGTCCCACACCAGATTGGGCACATCGCTCCACGCCGCCTCGGCGTCGAGATCCAGATCCGCATTGATGGTGCTTCCCGAATTGTTCACACAGAACGGGTCCTCCTCCTGCAGCGTCACATTGAGGATCGGCAGCACTTCCGTGGAGAAGGAGGCCGAATTCGTGCAGGAACCATTGACCACAGTGTAACTCAGCACATTGATGCCGAGTGGCGCGCCCGCAGGATTGAAATTGTCGCCATTCAATCCGGTCCCGGATGCCGTCCATGTACCGCCCGCAACATCGGCTTCGAGCGCAATCGGTGCAGCATCCACGCACAGGGCATCGGGCACGTTGGCGCCACCGATCGGCAAGCTCTCATCCACGGTGACCGAAGCAGAAGATTCCACACCACAGCCTGCGCCCGGCATGAAACTCACCACATACGTTCCGGGCCCCGGCGGGTTGAATGTGCCCGACGCCTGCACGCACCCACCACAATCCGCGGTCCATGTGCCCGCCAGACCATCGTCATCCAATTGGATCGAACCGATGGACTCACAGTAATTGACATCCTCCAGTACAGCGGAAACTTCCTCTCCAACATTGACCTCCACTGTTCCGGTGGCGGTGCAGAGCGTCCCGAAAGTGTAGGATGCGGAATAGGCCCCGGAACCAATGCCCGGATCGAAAATGCCCTCCGGCGTCACACAGCCTCCACAATCCGCAGTCCATTCACCCCCACCCGGCGTGGCAATCAACTGAACGGGATCGGCAAATGGACAAAGGGCACCAACATTGCCCGTATTCACATTGGGGGTCAATCCGACCTGGACCTCTTGGACTTCCGTCACATCCCCGCAATCGCCCTGAATGGTATAGGCTACCTCCAGAATGCCCGGTGGCGCTTGACTCGGATCGATTGAACCGGCGGGGTCGAGACATCCCAGGCAACTGGCGGACCAGGTTCCTCCGGGATCGCTTGGTGACAGGTTGATGGCCTCATCTCCGCTGCAGAGGACATCGGTGGGATTGCCGTCCAGATCGAGAATGGCAAAATCCGCATTCTGGGATTCAAAGGTGAACTGCACCATGATGGTATCCGCGGCCATGAACTGCGATGTGTCCGGCTCTTCAGGTTCGAGGTTGCACAAATAGAACAATGTGACCACTCCGTCGAAGTTGACACCACCTGAGGAGCCGGTCCAACCATTCTGTATCGTCATCGTCCACGTGCCATCTCCGTCGAGGATGGGCGGAATGGCGAAGCAACTCTCGTAGAACCCGGTGGCCGTGGTGTTCCAATTGAAGGGCCAATCGCCCAGGTTCGTTCCGGAGAGGTTGATGTTGAATCCTTGGATGTAGCCACAGGTCCCTCCGGGATCGCAGATCTGCAAACCCATGTCTCCGGGCCAACTGCCCCCCGCCGTCGTCCAGTTGTTCGTCACGGCAAAACCGAGCAGGTCCCCATCGAAGGGGAAATTGATGACCCCCGTCTGCGCGGCACCGAGGTTGAAATTGTACACGATGGACGTGTCACAAGCATCGTCCGGGATGGCATCACAGCTGCCCGGAGCCGGCGGCGGCGCGATGATCTCGGGAAAATTCGCTCCGATGACCACTTCCGTGGAAGCATCGATGCACAGCGAAATGCTGTCACCCGTGCCGACGATCTCTTCGTCCACGAGGTAAACGAGCTCCGTCTGCGTGGCACCATTGGGTGTAAAGCTGAACGCCTCCTCCGTAATGCCGAATTCACCGGTATCGTATTGGGCAGGTCCATAGGCACCCTCACCGGCACCACCCTGGATTCCCACGACTGCGGTAATGCCCAGGCACGTCTCGAATTGACCGATGTGCATTTCAACCTTGTTGGAAGTCTCATACAGTACCACCTGCGTCACGAGCTCATTGGACCCACAACCCGTCTGGGGCAGGTTCTCCCAACTGATGATGAATCGCCTGCAAGGAAACTGGCCCTGCACTGCCGTTCTGATCTCCCCGCCACTGTTGCTGATGTAAGCGTAGGGCGCCATGATCGAATTGCTCGGCAGCACGGTCGAGCCCAGCGACTGATTGGGGTAATTGAAGGTGCCCGTCAGCCCCGTGTTGAAAGTCAGAAACCCCTTGCGGTTGATCTTGACGTAAAAGAAATCCGTGTCGAAGAAGCTGAATCCGAACGGCAATCCGATGTTGCCGGTGAAATTGTTGGAAGAAATACTCTGCACATCGCCCGTTCCCATAGCGAGCGGTGGTGCATAGGCAATGGAGTCGAGATCGTACCCCGTGGTTTCGGCTGAACGCTCGAAATCCGGAACGACCCACACACAAGAATCCTGACACCCTGCGGAGAGGCCTTCAGGGCCGGTCAGGAATCCGCATTCAACCTGGGCACGAAGCCCTCCGAAAGTCAAGAAAACGAGACCGGACAGCCATGCGATGCCGGACTTGGATGGCACTTGGAAAAAGGGGAAGCGCATGCCGAAAATTAGGGCATAGATGCCTTCGTTCTCAACGGGTTCAATCGCATGCTTCTCCGTAGCTCGCCAAGAGCTCCAGAATGTCATTGACCCCTACGATTCCGTTCTGGTCAATATCTCCCGGGAGGTTGGGGCCCGATACTCCGAAATCCGACAACGCATCCAACAGATCCGTGGCCCCCACGAGGCCGTCCCCATCGAGGTCCAGCGGACAGGGGGCGGGAACATCCGGACCGGCGAAATACCCGGACACTTTGGTCATGGTCATTTCGGCAATCTCAATGCCCAACTGTCTGCCCGGAAAATCATCTGCCGGTGGGTGGATCCCCCCCCAGATGCGAGACAGGCTGCATTGGTCGGCGGCGTCCCTATACGTGGCCCATTGCAGGCTGAAGGACTGGCTCGGGCCGTCCTCAAAAACGAGGAATTGATCCTGCACCACAGGAAATTCACCCATACCTCCGGGGAAGAAGGCACTGCCTGTAATGACCGTCATGATTTCAGCTGCAGCCCTTGAAAATGTGCTGTGACCACTGACGTAACCAGCAAAAGGCGGTGTCACGAAACTGGGTCGCTGGTAAGGCCACCAGTTCTCAGCAAGAATCCACCCCACTTCTGCTTCGTCCCAGATCGGGGACAGAATGGCATCGGGTCCTTGCCAAGCGAGCACTTTGATCTTTCCCTCGTTTCCACCTGCAGCCAGAGGATCACCGGCTTCCACCAACTCGACTCTTCCCGGAACCAGGGGCAACCCATCAGGGTGGTATGAGGCCAGTGTGGAATCCGAGCGTTGTCCGAGGTCTGCCATGTAGCGGATGGCGGAAACTGGACGGATGTAGTCATAAAGACCCTTGTGGGACCAAGCCGCTATGGCGGCATCGTGCATGGCCCCACCCAAGGTGAGGTATGCCCTCACCGTGTAGCGCAGGGGCTCGAGCGGCTCACCCTCGCCCAACCAAGCCGTTGAGAAATCAGGATGATCCATGGCCCCGTTGAGCAGGACGAACCAATGCCCGGGGGGGGTCTCGCTTTCCGGGCCATCGGCCCAGAATTCCGCCAGTACGCGTGAATAGTCACCCCGCGGCACGACATTGGATGCATACGCAGCACCCGTGGCCGGATTCAACGCATGTCCCGAACTCGGTGTCCCCCCTTCCAACCAATCATAAAACGTGTCCATCTGACCGAATCCGTCCGGACCGGTAGTTTCCAGGTTGCCTTGGCTTCCGGGACCGATATCCAACATGACACCATCAGCCGGGTGCAAGTGGGCACTCCAGAGCGCCACCATCGTGAAGCCCCAGGCATAAGGGTCCGCGATGCCGCCGATGTCTTCTCCTTCCCCGAAATATGGGGGAGCACCGCAATCGAGGAACAGGGGCCAATTGACGCCTCCCCGCATCACATCGGACCTGACGGAATCATCCAGGGCAAAGGGCAGGACATTGCCCCATTCCGCTCCTTGGAAGTCCGGCGTCTCGCTCAACACATTGCCGGCCTGATCCACGAAGACGGGGATGGACAAGGGTTGCCATGCATTGGGGTCGATCAGATCCGGATTGCCGGGCTCAGCCAACTCCAGGTCGGGATTGACGGCGACATAATCGACATTGGCGTAATCGAGGTGTTCATTGGCCCCATCCTGCAGACCGAATTGAATCAACTGTGCAGCCAGATAGTTGCCGAGGGCAGCCGGACCGTCCGCAATGTTCTCGGAGAGGAAGGCAGGGTCGTGCCCCAATTCGACCATCAGGGCGTCGAAGCCGGCCAAGGAAGTTGAAGCACCGGGACTGTCCGCGAAACGATGGGTCAGCAACCTGTATGCAGCGAAACTGAGCGCCGTCTCTGCATATTCCCTGCGCAGGATGGAATCTGCCGGTACCTCGAGCAATGCAGTATCAAGGGGGCAATCGAAACCCTGCCACGTCTTACCCAGAAAAACTGTGGCGTCCTGACCATCATAAACCGCAAAGGCGTCGTACATCGCGATGGACGCGTGGAACAGATTACGGGCATGCACGGTGGGGCGGGCAAAGTCTCCGCGGATGGCCTCCAGCAGCACCTCACTCCATTGCCTGGCCACGGTCTCTTCCACCGCAGCGGCCCGCGCGGCAACAGAACTCCCGTAAACGGTCGGGATTACCTGATTGGATTGGCCATCCAAGCCGTTGAACGGCAAAAGGATGCACCACAACATCAAACAAGCGAGCTTGGTCCGGTCCATGGTTCTTTCAATATAACAACCAGCCCGAACATGCCTTGTTTCCAAGGAGGCTAATGCGTGGAACGGATTTGTAAATGAAGGTCACAAACCCCCTCCTGACGGCATCAATCCCCCTCCCCCAGCTCGTCCAGCACCTTCTGGACCTCGCCTTCCGCTGTACGGAGCCGTGCACTGCAGAATGCAATCAGATCCGCGGCCCGCTTGACCTTCTCGGCAAGCGCATCCACACCAATCTCATCCTGTTGCAGGGCGTCCAGAATGGACTTCAATTCCATAAACGCGGCATCGTAGCCGTCGGGTTGTTCTTGCTTGCTCATTTCAATGGTCTTCATTCATGGCATGGCCATCCACAATCGAACGGACTTCCCCATCCGCGAGTTGGGTCACGATGACATCTCCAGACTCCAACTGCGACGTACTCCGCACGGCCTGCCCGCCCTTGCGGGTAATCGAGAACCCACGCTTCAAGGTCGGTTCCGGACCCAGCAGGGCGAGGGTGCCCTTCAGGTTGCCCATGCGCTCCTCCTGCTGCCGCAACTGACGCTGCGCCTCCAGGCTCAACCGCTCCTGAAGATCATCCAGGGCCATTTTCCGGGTCATCGGAATGGCGGCAGCAGCCGTGGACAACCCGGTTCGGATGCGCCCCATCACGTGCTGCTGCTCGGACAAGAGCATGCGCGTCCGCCGCACCACCGCATTCGCACCGGTGTGAAGTGCCCCCCGTTGCCCTCGAACGAGGGACAGGGGCCTTTCCCGGACGAACGTCACGGACTGGGCAATGAATCCGCGATTCTCGGACAGTTCGGACTTGGCTTCCGCCGCGATGGACCGGCCTTCGCGTCCCACCACAGCCTCGAATTCCGCCATCCGATCGATGACGAAGTCTGCGACGGCGGTCGGCGTCTTGCAGGCAGTATGGGCCACGACATCCACCAGGGTCTGATCCGTCTCATGGCCCACCCCGACCAATACCGGCACATCCATGGCCGCCATGGTTCGGCAAAGGGACAGGTCATTGAACACATCCAGATCCAACTTGGCACCGCCCCCACGCAACATCACGACGGCGTCCACTGAAGTCCGCATGGCCACCCGTCCCGCCCGATGCAGGGCCCCTATGAGGGCCTCCGGAGCATTGGCGCCTTGAACCGGCACATCGATCACCCCCACATCCATGGCATAACCCCAATCGTTCTCCTGGAGGTGCGCCATGAAATCAGTAAAGCCGGCCGTACCCGCAGATCCGATCAGGATGAGCCGTTGGGGCACGGAGGCCAGAACAAGCCTTCCATTCCTTCCGATGGCTCCTTCCTTGCGCAACGCCTCCAGCGTCGCTTTCCTCCTGCGCTCCATCTCACCAAGGAGGACATCCAGATCGATGTGCTGGATGTTCAAGGAGAATCCCCAGACTGCGTGGAAGGACATGTGGGCGCTGAACACGATTTCCCTCCCCGCTTTGAGCACCTCGTCGAATTCCTTTCCGAGGGACTTGCGGATGATGGACAATTGACCCGACCAGATGGTGCCCCTCAATTGGGCCTTGCGCTTGCCATCGTGCTCCTCGACCAAGTCCAGGTAGGCATGGCCGTTCTTGAAACCACACTGGCTGATCTCCGCCCTGACCCAAAACAGCTTGCTGCCGGCCTGTTCCTTGAGCATCGCACTCACGGCATCCGTCACCAGGCTCAAGGGATAAACCTTGCGCTCAGTACCGGCATTGCCGGATGTGGAGGACACGTTTGATGATGATGTCATGCCGAACCGAAACTTACCCATAAAAAGCGGGGAGGTGAACACCGTTGCGAACACCTCCCCTTAGGAAGAAACCAAAACCATGCTTGCTGATGTTATGGGGCGATCAGGGAAGCGTTGCGCTTCGTTTGCCCCTTTCAGACATGTCGAAGATGCGAACGTGGTCTGCCTCTGGCGCAAACTGGCGTCATCCGCTCTGATGACTTGTGTCAACCCGCCATCGGAATCCTCGCAGGGAGCACGGAACCCCTTGAAAAGCAGAAGGCCGCCCCTTCCGGGACGGCCTTCCAATTCAGTTCGATTCAATCAGAAGATCACTCGCTGACGAGGAGCTTCTTCACGAGCACGTAATCGTTGCTCGACATGCGGATCTGGTACATGCCGCTGGCAAGGTTGCTCGCATCGATGTCCAAGACGTACTGAACATCCTCGCTGGCATTGCCGTCGAACAACTCCGCCACGTATCCACCGCTCATGGTGTACAGGTCGATGCGCAGGCGCATGTTGTTGCTCACCACGAATCCGAGCGTCGAAATGTCGCTGGTCGGGTTGGGCTGGAGACCCGTGATGCGGATCGGATCCTTCAGGCTGCTGGTACCGGAAGTGATGTCCACAGGCGTGTGGCCACCGCTCACGGTGCTGTTGCCGCTGTCTCCGAACGTACCCGTTCCGAGATCGGTGTAGCTGAAGCCATTGCTGTTGCCACAGTCGTCGACCACATTGTAGCTGTAGTCGATCTGCCATCCGAGGCAGCAGTCGAGATCCATGAAGATGTCACCGCTGGAGGCCATCGTACCCTGGCTTGCACCGTCGAGCACGTATTCACCCGTCCAGAAGAACCAAGCGCTGGCACCGTAGTTCTCGTTCTTGTTGTTGGCACCCTCACCCACCTGCAGGCCGTAGTAGGCATTCAGCGGCTGGTGCTGGAGCGCGAACTCGGAGCCGGCGAAGCGACCCGTACCGCTCATGGTACCACCGTCCATGATGTAGTAGATCCACTCCGTCCAGATTTCGATGCCGGGGAAGATCTCGGCACAGTCCTTCTTGTAGTTGTGGAGACCGGGCAGGGCGAGCCACTCGTTCCAGTCGTGTCCACCGTCATACATGGCGTCGAAGATGAAGCCGGCATCACCCGCTGCGTTCTCGACTTCGAGCACGATGTGCATGGTGCTGTCCTGCATGATCTCAACGAGGCTGCTGCCACCATCCACGAGGGTGAAGGACTCACCACCGGAGAAGTTGAACAGGCGGATCGCCTCAGGAGCACGGTCATCACAGGTCTCACCATTGGCGAGGGCCTCGACGTCGCTCGGCATGCAGTAGTTGGCGATGTCACCGGTCGGGACATAACCCATCGTGTCCGCCGTCATCGTGAGGGCAACCTCACTGTCGCAGTTCTCGACGTAAGACGGGGCGCAGGCGGCCGGAGTCTCCATGAAGTCGAAGATATCGTTGACGCCGTTGCCATTGTCATCACCACAGGTGTACTCCACCGTCTCACCGTTCTCAATGTCACACGTATTGGTGAACTGCGGAGCGATGGTGTCGAGCACCACGAGGTACTGATAGGTGTAGGCCGTATCGGTATTGCCACAATCGTCGGTGACGATGGACTGCCAGGTACGGGGCACCACGTAGCTGCCTTCGATGTTGGAGTCGTCACCCTCACAGCCGTCGCCGATGGTCACGGTGCGCAGCTGCTGCTGGCTACCATCACCCTGCGGGAAGTACTGGACGAAGAGCTGTCCGTTCAGGATACCATCCGTCGTCAGCTGGGCCACGAGGACCTTGCCATCCGCTCCGGCATATCCGTTGGCGTTTCCATTCAGGGTGAAGTAAGCACCACCGAACAGGCTGCCGATCACGATGTCATCACCGTTCTCGAAGTTGCTGTACCAAGGGGCGTCCGGAGTCTGGACCGCGTCGATGGTTCCCTCACCAGCACCGAGGTCAGGCATCTGGTCAAGACCGATCGTCACATAGCTGTCGTACTCCAGCTCCGGGAATCCACCGAAGAGGGCCGGGTTCAGGAAGTTCGGAGTGTGACTTCCGAGCGGGTGCTGGTAGAAGCTCGTCGTCGTGCGCAACTGCGTGCTGAAGCTGCCCTCACCACTCACCGAGCTGAGGAAGTCTCCCTCCTCCGGCAGCACGACATACACGCGGTAGGTCGTCATTCCGGCGAGGTCACCGTCCGTATGCTCTGCGTAGGCCTCCACGCTGACACCCACCGTTCCGAACAGCTGCTCGAAGTTGGCGGCGTAGTCCTCATAGGAGATGGCCACGTTGACATCGCTGTCACAGTTGTCAGCAGCATCCACAGTCGGATTGACGGAAGGCGTCAGATCAGCCCCACAATTGAGGTCGAGATAGAGCGTATCCGTCGGCAGTGGGGTCATCGTCTGCGTCGGAGCCACCTCGTCATTGACGGTGATGGTCTGGTCGCAGGACACACTGTGGCTGTTGCCGCAGTCATCCGTGGCCGTGGCCGTGAACGTCCGCACGAAGTTGTAGGAACCGTCCAACTGATCATCATCACCGGAACAGATGTAGGTAGGAGCACCATCCGTGTAGGTCACCTCGACCGTCACATTGAGGTCGCAGTTGTCCGTACCCTCACCAGCTGCCATTCCAAGGGCATCCGTGCTGAGGTCGGCCTCGCAGTTCTCGTCAGCGTCCACGATGGCATCTGCCGGGCAGGTAATGCTGGCCACAGGAGCAATGTTGTCCTCCACGATGATCAACTGGTCGCAGCTCTCGCTGGAAGTGTTGCCGCAGTCGTCACCGGCGGAAGCCGTCCAGGTCCGGATGAACTGGTAACCACTCGTGCCGCAGGTGTACTCGGGAGCACCATCGCTGTAGCTGTACGTGATGGTCACATCCGTATCACAGTCGTCCGTCGCGGTAGCGAAGGCACTGCCGGTAGTGGACGGATCCAGATCGGTCTCACAGTTCTCGTCCAACTGGACCGTAGCCGTATCCGGGCAGGTCAACTCAATGGTCGGAGCAGTGAGGTCGAAGGTGTTGATGGTCTGAGTGCAGACCTCCGTCGTGCTGTTGCCATTGCAATCCACCGCCGTCACCGTGAACGTCCGGACGAAGTTGTAGCTGCCCTCCGGGTTGGCATCAACGCCGACCAGGTTGCAGTCGAAGTCCACCTCATCGCTGTAGGTGTAGCTCACATCGAGGTGGGTGTCACAGTTGTCCGTGGCAGTCCACTCTACCTCGCCGAGGGCGGCCAGGCTCGTATCCACATCAGCGAAGCATACGTTGATGAGGTTCGCACCGTTCGGGCAGTCCAAGGTCAGAATAGGAGCACTGTCGTCAATCACCGTAATCACCTGCTCACCCGTGACGGAAGTCTCGTTTCCACACTGGTCGGTGACCGAGACTTTCCAGGTGCGGGTGAAGGTGTAGGTACCAATGGGCTCACCACAAGCATAGGTGGGAGGACCATCGATGTAGCTGAGGTCCACGGTAGGATCGGGATCACAATCATCGGAGTACTCGAACGTACCATAACCGATCGCTTCAGGGCTCAGGTCGACTTCACAGTTCTCGTCGAGGTAGACCGTCGTGGTCGTCGGACCACCGCCGCTGCCTTCCACCGTGAACTCCATGGAGACCATGTTGCCATCGATGAAGTCGAGCGAGCCTTCGGCACCACCGGAGATCACCACGGCATCCTCACCCGTAGCAGGTGCCCAGGCCCATCCGTCGCCCCAGCCGTCGAGCAGGGTGATGGTGTAGGTACCGGGATCGAGGGTCAGGGTCTCAATGGTCGTGCCGTTGTCCGGGAAGTAGCCCAGATCATAGGTGGCGATTTCATTGCCATCGGCATCGGTAATGCTGGCAC
>CAXQGL010000065.1:0-25255 GCA_964223495.1 Candidatus Nitrosopumilus sp.
GGAGCCGGGGGGAGTCGAACCCCCGTCCAAACAAGCAACGCCTGCAGCGTTCTCCATGCTCAGTCCACGATTGATTTTCGACCAGGGGCTGACCGTGGACGGCCCACCCTTGACTTAGCCTTGTAAAATTTCGCTACAGGGTCAAGACGCCCCTTTCGCTAGATCCATTCTCCTGATGCCCCATTGCCTCGCGGATAGGATCCGAACGACGAGACGGGACAGCTCGTTCTGCCACTCTGTGGCTAGAATTAGGCGAATCCTCCTAGAGGATTAGGCCGCGAGCGCGTAGGAAGTGTTGCCAGTTATGGCTTGGGTTTCTTGATTAACGAGTAGCCACCCTACGCACTCGGCATGCTGACTGCGACGTTCAGACTTGCTGTCAAATCCAAAATCGGCCCCAGTTTTTTTGTTGCTGTTTCCACCTCCGGTGGCGGGATGTCAAGGAACAACGCGGCAGTCCGCGGAGCCGCTCCGTCGAGGACGGGGCGGTCGGCGAAGATACGGAACGGGAAGCCCCGTGGTTACTGGATGAGCAAACGTTGGCGCTCGAGGCCCTGCGGCCCTTGGAAGACCACCGTGTAGGCGCCGCTCTCGAGGCCGAGGCCGGTCCCGTTGTGGTCGAGGGTTCCGCGCCAAGCCGTGCGGCCCATCGCGTCGAGGATGAGCGCGTCCGTTTCCTGGCCGAAGCCGCTGCCCATCAAGGGTTGGCCCTGCGTGAGCGGATTCGGGAAGAGCGCCACTTCCTCGGCAGGAATGGGGCCGATGCCGACCACCGGCGCCTCGCCGAAGTAGACGTCGTCGAAATAGTAGGTCGTACCGCCCTCGACGCCTTCGTCGCCGAAGCCGAAGAAGATGACGAGCAGGTAATGCGGAAACGCGGGCTCGAGCTCCGGGGTGCCCGGCAACTCGTTACCGAAATTGAACTCGAGCGTCTCCCACCCCGCCTGGCTGGAGTATTGGATGGTCTCCGTGTAGAACGGGTTGCCCCCGATCATCTCCGCCTTGAGCAGGATGGGCGTGCCGGCCTCCGGCGTCCAGACCCGGATGCTGATGGACTGTTCCTCCTCGGTAAACGGAATCGGGTTGGCAAAGCCTTGAACCGTGCCGATCATCGTACCGGACCAGCTGACGGCGGTCGGCATCTTGGTCACCTTGACCACCTTGTTTCCGGGCAACGTCGGGTCTTCAACCACTTCCGAGGCATTGCCCCAGAAATCGTAGGTCGTCAAATCCATCGTCGCGTCCTCGAAGGTCACGGGGAGGTCCATCTGGGCCAAGCCACCGCTGGCGTCCACCTGCTCGATGTCATCGAAATAGAACGTTGACTGTTCCGTGCCGTCACCCGTGGTCTCGAAATCGAACATGAAGACCAGCTTGTCGAACGTCATGGAAAACGCATTGCTGAAATTCCAATGCATCTCTTCCCAGCCGCCCTGCGTGGTGTTCCATTGGTCCACCTCGTAGGACAGATCGGGCTCCCCTTCCAGCTTGAGCTTGATGCGCACGCCTTGGCGCGGGGACCACACCTTCATGCGGATCGACTTCTCGGTGGAGAAATCAAGCAAACCGTCGAGCTGCAGCAGGGAACCCGCCCAGACCTGTCCGCCTTCCCGGACGATGCGCGCAACCGTCTCGCTGTCATTGAACGCGTCAGGTGCCGGGTTGGCCACCACCTCCGCCAAACCGCCGTCGAAATCGGTGAAGGCCTCCGTGGTCGTACCGGACTCGAAATCAACCGGCAGGCTCACCTGGGCGGAAGCCACGAAAAACAAGGACATAAAAAAAGCCCCTGCGAGAAGGGCTCCATATCGTTGAAGAAGCATGTGTCAATGATACACCACAATTCACGGTTCGGCATTGAAAGCCTCCACCCTTTCGTGCACGTTGTCACGGATGTCGGACCAGAAGAGGTTGAAATCGCCCACATGCCAATTGTCGCGGTGCAGCCATTTCCCGACGAGGAACATGTGCGGCTGGTCGACCCACAACACACCGTCCGACGTGACACGGGCCGTGATGCTGCCGGGATTCTTGTTGCGGAACGACTCGCGCACCGCGCCCCCATGGGCCTCCCTTCCGTTGATCAGATCAGCTTGTGTGGTCCAGGTGATGGGGTGGATCGCGCTCGGCGCGGCCGGCTTGGTCGCCAGCCAAGGCGGCAGATAGCCCGTCCCATAGCTCATCCAAGTGCAATAGCAGTGCTGGTCCGTGGCGCCGGTACAGGGCGGCAGCGACTTGAAGTCCGTCGGGTAGATGTCCATGCCGGGGATATAGGCCGCCACGAGGCGGTCTTGCAGCGGCGTCCCATCGAAGAACTCCTGCAGCAGCCACCGGGCGTGCCAACTGCCCTGGCTGTGGGCCGCGATGACCAGTGGTCGGCCATCGTCCCAGTGGTTCAAGTAGTGCTGGAAGGCTGCCCGGATGTCGGCATAGGCAATCTGGAGGGCACCAAGGCTGAGCGTGTCCTTTACACGGAATACCCGGATATGGGCTTGTCGATAGCGCGGGGCGAAGACCCGGCCCGCCCCGTTGAAGATGGCCGCCTGGTGGCGCACCGGCCAGCGGTCGACCTTGTCATTGAGCTCCGTACTGTCCAGCGAAGCATTCCACGCCGCACCCTCCTCGAAGATGGTGGGGTGCAAGTAGAATACATCGGCTGTTCCCGGACCTGATGACACCTCGCGCCCCTTCGGCAGGAGGTCCGCTGCATCCTCCCGCCATGGAAGGGCTGCCCAGTGCAGCTCATTGGCATAATCAGGAGGCAGCGGAATGGGCTCCAGGGAAGGCGCGATGCGCTCGACGTGCAGCCCTGTCTCCACGACGGACTCATAATGCTTGCAACCGGCAAGCAGAACGATGGCGAAAGACAGGACAGCAATTCTGTGCATGGGACTTCAAAGGTGGGCACGGGCGGCGAATGCTCTCTGCCCCTGCCTTTACGGAAACAGATTTTGGACGGAGGAGGTTTTCACCAATGCCCAGTATGGAGAAATCCCGACGACCGCGAAATGAAGGTGGTGATTCAGCATGCAACCGGGCTACTTTGTACCCCGTTCTTGGAAAGACATGAGGATCGGCATCATCAGAGAAGGAAAGACCCCACCGGACCAGCGGGTGCCCTTGACCCCGGAGCAGTGCGCGGCCTTGCTCGACCGATTCCCCTACGTCGAGTTGGTGGTGCAACGCAGTGAAGTGAGGCGGATCACCGATGAGGAATACATCGCTGCTGGAATCGACATGGCCGATGACCTCTCGGATTGCGATGTCCTGTTCGGCGTGAAGGAAGTGCCCATCGACGAACTGATTCCGGACAAGACCTATTTCTTCTTCTCGCACACCTTCAAACTGCAGCCCTACAATGCCAAGTTGCTCCGGGCGTGCATCGACAAGCGCGTCCGCCTGGTGGATTATGAGTTGCTGAAGCGGCCCGGAGGCCGGCGCATCATCGGTTTCGGGCGTTACGCAGGCGTGGTGGGGACGTACAACGCCTTCCGCACCTTCGGCGCGCACCATGGCACCTACGATCTGCCCCGCGCAGTGGATTGTGAGGACCGCAGGGAAATGGAGGGACACTTGGCCAAGGTCATCCTCGAACCTGACATGAAAATCGCCTTGACGGGACATGGCCGCGTCGGCAATGGGGCCCGGGAGATATTGGAAGCCATGAAGATCCGTGAGGTGCACCCCGTGGACTACCTGCGCGAGGAATTCGGCGAGCCCGTGTTCACCCACCTCGATCTCGAAGACTACAATCGACGCAAGAATGACGGTGGCTTCGACTTTGACGAATTCTGCGAGGACCCGATTGACTACGAAAGCACCTTCATGGCTTTTGCCCGCGCCACGGACTTGTTCATCGCAGGCCATTTCTGGGCGGAAGGGTCACCGTTCCTCTTCACGCGTGAAAACGTGCGCGATGAGGATTGGCGCATATCCGTAGTGGCCGACATCAGCTGTGACATCGATGGCCCGGTGGCCTCCACCGTGGAACCTTCCACCATTGCCGATCCCATGTATGGCTACGACCCGATGGGCGAATGCCGGGTGCCCTTCCGGACGGCGGGCAGCATCGGTGTGATGGCTGTGGACAACCTGCCCTGCGAACTGCCGCGCGATGCCAGCGCCGACTTCGGACGGACATTGCTCGAACAGATCATCCCGCTCGTTGTCGAGGGCGATGCACAAGGCATCCTCGACCGGGCATCGGAAACAACATTGGCCGGTAAACTCAACAAACCTTTCGCCTACCTCGCCGAATACGCAGGGCTCACTGAGCGATGAACCGGTAGGTCAACGTACCAGCCTGCCGCTTGGGCGCATCGGCCAATGACTGAAAGCGGCAACGGCCCGCACTGCGCAACGACTCTGCCGTCAGGCATTCCGCCATGGCCTTACCATCGGCTGCCTGTGCCAATTGGACCTGGGCCTCGAGGACTTCTCCACCCGGCGATACCGAAATGGCCACGACGACCACGCCGCCTCCCCTGCAACGGTATCCCGGAATGTCAATGTGGATGCCCTTGCGGCCCTCCAGGCTGAATTCCGCGGTGACCTGACCGGCATAACGGGCATCCCACCCCTCATAGCGGTTGTCAACCTCGGATGGCCCCGCATCCCCCTTGTCGACATCCGCATTCCGATCGGGTTCACGGCCATCGGCAAGGGCACCGAATGCCGATTGCTCGAAAGCCCTGAGTTCTGCTTCCACATCCTGTGCAATCCGATCGTTCTGCGCGACCGAACTTCTGAGCTCATCGGTTCCCCCCGCCCGGGCATCGGCGGCCACATTGCGCAACTGTTCCATCCGCTGCTCCATGCGCTCGCGCACGGCCTCCTCCATGGTCCGGGTCCGCTCGGGCACCGCGAAATCGACGAAATCCACAGAGGCATAAGCGGTTCCCCTCGGAGCCGACAATCCCCCCCAATGCACCAAGGCCGCCAGCACCACGACATGCGCAACCAGCGCGGCGATGGCCGCCTGCCAGACGAACCGCTCCCGTCGGCCCATCGGATTTCCCTCTTGGGGTGAAGTGGAAGAGGACATGTTTCGCCTACAAAATAAGGGGGGTCGTCCTTCGTTAAAGTCCAATACAGTATCTTTATTGCAGATAAACTGACCATCATGAAGCACATCCTCCTCCTCGGCGCACTGTTTTTGTTCGGCGCCACCGCATCTGCCCAGAGCAGTCCTGCCTGCAGCGGCGGCGACAAGGCCAAGACCGAATGCACCAAGGGCAAGTCCTCCTCTTGCTGCCAAGGAAAAGCAGCCTCCGGGTGCTGTTCCGCTGATTCCAAGAAGAAGGGCAAGAAGAAGAAGAAGAAGGCCGACAAGGAGCAGGGCAAGAGCCAGCAGCCTTTGGACCGTGCTGTTGTCACTTCCGAAGAGAAGGGCCAGTGCACCGACAAGAAGGCCAAGGTTGGACCCGCCAAGGGCGACCTCTGAGCTTCGACCTCATAACACATTCAGAAAAGCCCGCAATGCGGGCTTTTCTATTTTGCGTCATGCGGCATCCTGTCTGGATCTCCCTGGCCTTTCTGTTGCCGATGCGGGCACAGGCACAATTCACCGTCTTGGACAATGCCGTCGTACTCACCCAGAACTGCGTACAGCTCACACCCGCCCAGAATGCCCAGCGCGGCGCCGCATGGCACGACTGCACCCTGGATGTGACATTCGGCTTCTCCTTGGACCTCACGGTGAACCTCGGGGCCAACAATGGCGGAGCGGATGGCATTGCCTGGATCATGCAGCAGAATGGCCCTTCCGCACCGGCCACCTCCAATGGGGGCAACATGGGATACGGCATGTACGTCCCCGCCACCAACAGTTGGGGTCCCCCTTTCTTCGATCCGTCCATCGTACTGGAGTTCGACACCTGGCAGAACGGCAACTTCGGTGATCCGTCCTACGACCACGTCGCCCTGCATCGGGACGGCACCAACAACCACAACAGCCTCGATTGTCTCGAGGGATGCCCACCGAATTCAATACAGGCCAGTGCCACCAACGGCAACATTGAGGACGGACAGGACCACGATGTCCACATCGAATGGGATCCGGCCACCATGGTCTTCCGCATGGAATTTGATGGTGTGGAACGCATCAACACCGTGATCGACCTCGTCGGAGACGTTTTCGTGGTAGACAGCGAGGTCTGGTGGGGATTCACCGGTAGCACGGGCGGCGCCTCCAACAACCAGAGCTTCTGCCTCATCGAGCTGCAGCGGTTCATGGACATCCCCGGACTTTCGACCAACCCTCCGTCCCCCATCGACCTGTGCCTGGGCGAGACCATCGCGATTTCCGTCTCCGCCGATCCAGGATGGGACCCGACCTGGGAACAGACCGGCACCGGCACCATCGGTGTATCCGTCCCTGGTGATTATGTGGTCAACGCCGTCGATGCCAACGGCTGTCCGGCCACCGATCTGGTCAATGTAGGGTCGGAAACCGCGCCCAACCTCTCTTCCCCCAGTCCCGTGGTACTGTGCGATGGAGAAACGGCCATCCTCACCGCCTCCGCCAACCCGAACGCCAACCTGGATTGGGACGGTACGGGCAGTCCCACCCTCACGGTCAATGCAACGGGGACCCATACGGTCACCGCGACCATCGCCGCCTGTGTCGAGGAGGTCACGGTCGAGGTCATCGCCCAACCCCTGCCCGTCCTCACCCTCAATCCCGACAACAACCTGACGCTGTGCGATGGCGAAAGTGAGGTGGTCACCGCCACGACGGACATTCCCGCCAGCATCACCTGGTATCAGGATGGTCTGCCCTTGGCTGGAAACGAGCAGACCATCACGGCGGACGGCAACTGGATCATCGAAGCCGAGGCCAACGGGTGTGCCGGCAATACGGAAGTCCTCCAGGCGGAGTTCCTTCCCCTTCCGAGCGCCTCCATCGGTTCCATCCCCGAAGTCCTGTGCTGGAATACGACCGGCCTCGTCTACGCCGTACCGGAAAGCGGCACCACCATTCAGGATTGGATACTCCCGGCAGGCACCCCCGCCCCCAACCAGGCCGGCACCGGCACCTACACTGCACTCTTGGTCGAAGACAACGGGTGCACGGACGAAGTGATGTACTTCCTCAATGCCCTGCCCCCGATCCAATTCTCACTTGAAGGACCCCAGGGAGCGTGCATCGGGGATTCGGTCACCCTTTCGGTCAGCGGAAACATGGAATCCCTGGAATGGTCCAATGGTGCCACCACCACGGCCATCACCCTCGGTGCCGATGACGGCAACGGTCCCTTCTCGGTGGAAGTGGGCCTCGATGGATGTGCGCAGACCGCCTCCACCGATGTAGCATGGTGGCCGGTGCCCTCGGTGGGCAACCTCCCCGATTCCGTCATCCGCTGCGTATTGGATCCCGCGGTGCAATGGACCTGGCCGACGCAAGCGGATCCGGCCGTCGGATGGTGGGTCTGGAGCGTCAACGGCCTGACCACCACCGGGGGACCGATCTGGGAAACGGAAGGCGAGTTCGTCGTGCGCATTCTGGACAGCATGACGGGCTGCGCCGACTCCACCTCCGTCGTGGTGGATGTCCTGCCCAACCTCGACGTGGATGCCGCCCCCTACCTCGGTGTGGTCTGCTGGGGAGAAAGCACGGAGGTGTTTGCCGAGGTCCGCGCCGTCGAGGGCACCGACATCGATGAACTCCCCTACACACTGACCTGGTCGGACCCGTCGGTGGAGGGACTCAACCCGACCGTGCCCGCCGGCACCTATCTGCTCGAAGCGGAGAACGCGTGTGGCAGGGATGCCGCCCTCGTGGAAGTCACCCAGGAATACTGCGGCTGTGACATGTGGGTGCCCACGGCATTCACGCCGGACAACGATGGCATCAACGACGGCTACCGCGTCGAAACCAATTGTCCTGAGCTCGATGAGTTCCTTTTTCAGGTCTACGATCGTTGGGGCGAACTCGTATGGTCCACCGACAACCCGGATCGGCCATGGGCCGGACAAGGGCTGGACGGCCCTTCCATGGAGGGCAAGCACTTCATTCCCGACGGTGTCTACGGCTACCGCCTGTATTGGAAATACGGAGAACTGGGCGTTCCCATCGTCGAAGAACGCCGAGGCCACATCCACGTCCTGCGATGAACCCGGGGTCACCAGGCACCATCCTGCCCCCCTGCTCCATTCCGCACCGATGGCGGAGTCTATCTTCGCGGCCGCACTGAAGGCATGAGCACAGGCAAACAATTCGACCTCATCGTCGTGGGAGGCGGCATCGTCGGCGCGGCGGCCTTCCTGAAGATCCAACGGCGACAACCGAATGCGCGCATCGCCCTGTTGGAGAAGGAGCACATCCTCAGCGACCACCAGACCGGACACAACAGCGGCGTCATCCACAGCGGGCTCTATTACCCGCCGGGCAGCCTGAAGGCCATCAATTGCGTCAAGGGGCGCCATGAGCTCGTCGCCTTCGCCAAGGAATACGGGGTCGACCACGATGTCTGCGGCAAGGTGGTCGCCGCCGCCACCGAGGATGAGCTGCCCATGCTCGAGAAGATCCATGGCCTGGGACTGCAGAATGAGATCGAGGGACTCGAACGCATCTCGGGCGATGCCGTCCGCGAGATCGAACCCCACGTCCGCGCCATTGATGGACTGTGGGTACCCTGCACGGGCATCATCGACTTCCGGGGCGCCACCGCCAAAATGGTGGAGGTCGCCAGGGGCATCCAACCGGAAAGCGCCGTCTTCACAGGTGTCGAAGCACGCAACTTCACGCAGGACGGGAACGGCGTGACCGTCCACACGGCGCAAGGCGATTTCACCGGAGGCGGACTCGTGGTCTGCGCCGGGCTGCAGGCCGACCGCCTCGCGCGGAAGGATGGTGTGGAATTGCCTGAGCGTGTGGTCGGATTCCGCGGTGACTATTACGAACTCGAGGACCATGCCAAGCACAAGGTGCGCAACCTCATCTACCCCGTTCCCAACCCGCAATTCCCCTTCCTCGGCGTCCACTTCACCCGGATGACCAACGGCGACATCGAATGCGGCCCCAACGCCGTGTTCACCTTCAAGCGCGAAGGCTACGGCAAGACCGACTTCAACTTCCGCGACACTGCGGATGCCCTCAGCTATGGCGGCACCTGGAAGCTGTTCTTCAAGAACATGTCATTCGGCATCAACGAATACCGCCGCGCATTCTCCAAGCGGCTCTTCCTCAAGACGCTGCAGCGCCTTGTTCCCTCCCTTGAGATGGACGACCTCCGCCCGGGCCGAAGCGGGGTACGGGCCTTGCTGCTCCGCCCCGACGGCGACACCAAGGACGACTTCCGCATCATATCTCAGGGTCGCAGTGTCCACGTGCTGAACGCCCCCTCACCTGCGGCCACGGCCTCCCTCGCCATCGGCGACCACATCGCTGACGCGGCCGAAGCGCAGGGGCTGTTCGGCTGACCGGACTGCACCGCTCGTCCTCCACCGGACCATCCGGCCACCGCCGCCCTATATTGCCCGCCATGGGTTCACTCCAGCGCAAGGCGCGCCAATACTCCGACAAGGCCGTCCGCATGGGCTGGCTCATGTACGATTGGGCCAATGGCGCCTACTTCCTCGTCATCACCACGGCCATCTTCCCCATCTTCTACAACGCCATCACGGCGACGGAAGGCCCGGATGGCAGCGTCAGCGACAAGGTGATGTTCCTCGGCCGCGAATTCATCAACACCCAGCTGTACAGCTACATCCTCGGGGCCTCCTTCCTCATCGTCATCATCGCGTCGCCGCTGCTCGCGGGCATGGCGGACTACCTGGGGCGGAAACTCCTCTTCCTCAAGATGTTCTGCTACATGGGTGCCACGGGGTGCATCGGGCTGTTCTGGTTCGACCCACAGCACCTGGAGTGGAGCATGACGGCCCTGTTCATGGCCAACGTGGGCGCCTGGGGGAGCTTGGGCTTCTACAATGCCTTCCTCCCGGAAATCGCCCCGCGCAAGGACCACGACCTGCTTTCCGCCAAGGGATACTCTTGGGGATTCACCGGCTCCGTCATCATCCTCTTGCTCTGCCTTGCCCTCATCATGGGCGTCGGAGATCATCTGACCCGGTGGGCCTTCGTCTTCGTCGGACTCTGGTGGGCCGGATGGGCGCAGATCACCTTCCGCCGCATGCCCGTCCAAGTGAAGGACCGTCCGGATGGCAACCTCCTTTGGCAAGGATTCCTGGAACTGAAGGGGGTCGCCCTGGATCTCAATGGGAAAACCCGGGTCACCCGGTACCTGATCAGCTTCTTCGTGATGAGCATGGCCATACAGACCATCATGCTGATGGCCTCGTCTTTCGGCATCAAGGAAATCAACCTGCCGGACGACCAACTCATCGTCGCCATCATCCTCGTCCAGATCGTGGCCATTCCAGGCTCCTTCCTGTTCAGCTACCTGAGCGGCAAATACGGCAACATCCGGGTGCTCATCGTGGCCACCTTCCTGTGGGGGGCCACCTGTGCCTTCGCCTATTCGCTCGTCAATGGCTCGACCATGTTCTTCATCGCAGCCGGCATGATCGGCTTCATGATGGGCGGAACGCAGAGTCTGAACCGGTCCACCTACACCAAGATGCTGCCCGACACCGAAGACACGGCATCCTATTTCAGCTTTTACGAGGTACTCGAGAAGCTCGGGGTGGTCATCGGCATGTTCAGCTGGGGCTACGTCGAAGGCCTGACCGGCAGCATGCGCAACAGCATCCTGGTGATCATCGGCTTTTTCGCAGTGGCGCTGATCGTGCTCTTCTCCATTCCAAAGGAGGACAAACTCCAACCGGGCTTGGGCTGAGCCGGGGGCTCATTCCACCTCGATGAACGCCTGCTCGACCAGGCGGAACTCCACCCGCCGGTTGCGTGCCCTGCCAGCTGCCTGGGCATTGGAAGCGGCCGGCAGTGCCGAACCATGCGCTGCTGTCCGCATACGGTCGGGAGCCACTCCCTGATCCATCAGGTACTCGAATGCGGCCTGGGCACGGCGCTCAGACAGCCCCGCATTGTATCCTTCCGGGCCCACCGCATCCGTGTGGCCGTGCACCTCGAGGCGCAGGAACCGGTTGCGCCGCAACATGGCGCCCCAACGGTCGAGCTTCGTCCGGTCCTCCGGTTTCAAGACATCCTCGTCGAAATCGAAGTGCAGGGTATCCCGCTCCAATTCCCTCACCCGGGTCAAGGGCTCGGGTGGATCCTGCATCTCTTCGGCGATTTTTCGATTCAGACAGGCGCAATCCCCAGGTCGATCGACCGGGACCACTTCCACCCCGTCCACGTATACGTAGGCCCAATCCGTGGCATCCCTCGGTGCATTGGCCGACAGCGCCATGCGGGTGGTGCCCTTCGGATCGAAATTGCCCAGGGTCAACCACCGCTCGCCTCCCTGAGCCTGCACCGCATCGGACAGGTTCACCCAACCCTCGGTCACCTCTAGAAAATGGCCCATGGGATTTTCCAACTGCGGCGCATAGGACAGGGTATAGTCCCGCTCGCCGGTCGGCTTGTCCTCGGAGAGCAGCACACCCAGGCCGTCGGCCACCACTCCGGCCTGCTCGGCGGCAGAATACCAGAAAGAAATGCAGATCCACTCACCCGGTGAGAGGGTCCTTGAAAGCTCCGTGGTCAAGTACTCCCGGTATCGCCACTTGGCCCTGCTGAACAACACCAGACCACCATAGGACTCCCCTTCGAGGGCGGCCTCGACACCAAACCTGTTGGTCGGCACACCTGCCTGGTTGCTGCACGCGGCGAAGTGGTCGGGCGTACCCCCCGTCGGCTGCTGCCAATGCTCAAGCGTACCCAGCTTGCGCTGGTTGTAATCCGCGGGACAGAAGGAGCGCCGCTCGAAGCCTCCATCCAACACCAGACTGGCGGGATTCAGGACCCCGGGGATGTCCTGGGCGCACAGCCCCAGCGGGACCACCAGGCACACCAGGGCCAACCTGACGGCCGGCTGGCGCATCATCAGAACTTACTTGATCCGGAAGGTCACCCTCCGGTTCTTGGCACGGGCGAGGTCGGTGGCCTTGGTACTCGCGGGATCGGAGTTCTCCATGCCCACCGCACTGATGCGCCCCTCGGGAACACCCTGGGAGACGAGATAGCGCTTCACCTGCTCGGCACGCTTCAGTCCCATCTCCGCAAAGCGGGGATTGATCTTGCCTTCCGACACCTCATCGTTGTCACAATGGCCCATCACTTCGAGGGTCCATGAGGCGTTGGCCTGCATGATGCCGGCAATGCGGTCCAATGCGGCCTTGCCACCCTCCGTGAAGGAGCGCTTCACGAATGCGTAGTACACCGAGGTGCGCCCGACCACATCCCGGTCGGACATGTCCCCGGGCAGTGCGGGTCCACCATAGACCAGATCCGGCTCCGTGCTGGATGATCGGGAACAATTGCATTGGCTCTTGGCATCCACGGGAACGATCTTCACGTTGTCGAGATAGTAGTAAGCCTGCAACTGCTGCGTTCCGGTAATGGAGCTCGGCTTCTTGACCTTTTCCTCCTCGAGGTCACGTGAACCGTTGAAACAACCGATGGTCATGTACTCTTCCTGTCCGGTTCCCAGCACGGTACCACAGACGGTCTCCCAACCTTCCATGAGCTGCATGACCTTGTCCGACCTGTGCTTGACCTGGGGATCGCGGTCCACGATGCCGAGGTTGGACTGCATCTCCTTGCGGTCCGAGAAATAAGCACCGATGCCGTTCACGGCATACTTGGAGAGGTCACTGAGCGAAATGTCGAAGCTCACGCAGTAGAGCTGGTTCTCCTCGAGGTTCTCATTCAGGCGCACCTGGAAGTACGTGCGGGCCAGCTTGGGAGACTTGGTGTGCGCACGGAAACCTGCATAGCGCACCCCATCGGAAGCGTCCTCGTATCCGTAACTGTTGGCCGGAACGGCCACCTTCTCGCTTTTGACATCCGTTGAATAGAGGTCAAGCGGAGCGTCCGTGTATGGAAACCAGTCCGTGGTGATCTCCTCCAATTGCCCGTAAGCCTTGAGTTTCTTGATGTCGCCGTTTTCGAAGCTGCCGTTGGGCACCAGGTTCTCTTCCTGGGCGGTCAAGTGGCCATTGATGGCCGGCAGAAGCAGCGCGAGACTCGCGCAAGTCGTGATCAATTTCCGCATGGTGTTTTCATTTGGGTTCACCCTTCGACGCCACTCCGCTTGACCTCGTCAATGAAGGCCCTTACCCGGTCGGGGTCGATGTCGGGATAGACACCGTGGCCCAAGTTAGCCACATGACCTCCCCGCCCAAAATCCGACAACATTCGTTGGGTCGCGGCGCGCACCTCGGATTCCGTTCCATACAGGGTCGAAGGGTCGAGGTTGCCTTGGAGCACATGTTTCGGCGCGCAGCGACGGGCTGCTGCAATGGGGGTGTGCCAATCGATGCCCAAGGCGGCACAGGGCAAGGTGGCCAACCGGTCGAGGTGCCATCCCGCCCCCTTTGCAAAGACGATGAGCGGCGCTCCTTCCACCGCCTCACAGATCCGCCGCAGACGCGGCATGCTGTACCGCTCGAACAGACCGGCATCGAGCGCACCGGCCCAACTGTCGAACAGCTGCAACACCTGGGCTCCGGCCTTGACCTGGGCATTGAGGTATGCGATGGTCGCCTCCGTGATCCGATCCAACAGGTCTTCGGCGAGCACGGGTTCGGATCGCAACATGCGCCGGGCACGGCTCCACTCCTTGCTTCCACCGCCTTCCACCATGTAGCAGAAGATCGTCCAAGGTGCCCCTGCAAATCCGATGAGCGGCACGCGGCCGTCCAGCGCACGGCGCGTCATGCGCATGGCTTCCATCACATAGCCGAGGTGCTCCTCAGGCTCAACAGGGTGCAGCCTCGAGAGATCGCCTGTCGAGGCGATGGTTTCCGGAAACCGCGGTCCGACTTTCTCGATGAGTTCGTAGGGCAACCCCATCGCTTCAGGCACCACGAGGATGTCACTGAACAGGATGGCGGCATCGACCCCAAGGAGGTCAACCGGTTGCAACGTCACTTCGCAGGCGAGCTCCGGCGTCTCGACCAGCTCCTTGAATCCCGAAAGCCTGCTGCGCACCGCCCTGTATTCGGGCAGGATCCGACCGGCCTGGCGCATCACCCAGACAGGTGGGCGGTCCGTGGGCTCGCCGGCAAGGACACGAAGAAGCAAGTCGTTCTGCATGGTCATCTGAGGGGCAACAACGGGGTCGGGCATGGGTTCACTTTGCGGAACGGCAGGGACATTGACCTCAGTGGAGCGTCTTGAAGAGCGCCTCCTCAAGCAAATCGAAAGGCTGGACCGTGGCGTTGTTGATGCCCTTGGATTTGGCATCGCATTCGCGGAGATAGCCGAAAATCCGGGCCACTTTTCGAGCGGGGTAATTCCGTGCCGCCCGGGCATACTCCTTGGCGGCAAAAGGGTGCACGCGCAAAGCACTCGCCACGGCCGAGGGGTCATGGCTCGGCAAGTGGTGGAAGCTCAGGACACGCCCGAAATAGTTGGTCAACACCGGCAGGATGCGCGGCACCGGATTGGTCTTTTCGTTGGCCCGCATGTACTGCACGATGCGCGTCACACGGCCCACATCCTTGTCTGCGAGGGCCCCAGTCAATTCAAAGATGTTGTACTCCTTGGAGATGCCGATGTGCTGTTCAATCAAGGTGTCGCTCACTTCCCCACCCTCGGGGAGGGCGATGAAGAGCTTCTCCAATTCACCGGCGACCTTCTTGAGGTCGTTACCGAGGTATTCCGCCATGACCTGGGCGGTCCGGGGACCAATCCGCCGCCCCTTGGAATGCACGAAGCCTTCGATCCACTCGGGCAGCTTGTAATCGCGAATCCTGTCGGATTGGAAAACGATGCCGGCCCCCTGGATGCGCTTGACGGCAGCCAGACGCTTGTCGGGCATCTTGTTGCGGTGAACCAATACGAGCACGGTCGAACCCACGGGCTTGTCCGCATAGGCGGCCAGCTTTTCCAGCTTCTCCTTGGATTTCCATTCGCGCAGCTCCTGGGCCTCCTTGACGATGACCAACCGGCGTTCGGCCATCATCGGAAACTGACGCGCGGCGGCAAGCACCTGATCCAGGTCGCTGTCCCGCCCGTAGAGGATGGTCTGGTTGAAGTCGCGCTCGTGCTCCTCCATCGCGTGGGCCTCAATGGCATCCGACAGCAAGTCGAGGTAGAATGGTTCCTCGCCCCCGAGCAGATACAGGGGCGCAAAGCGGCGTTCCCGGATGTCGTCGAGCAACGGCTGGAACCCCTTCATGATCAGCTGAATGCGGGGGCGACGGTGATGTCCTTGCTTCCCTTGGTGTGGGTATAGAAACCTTCGCCGGACTTCACGCCCAGCTTGCCAGCCGTCACCATGTTGACGAGCAGCGGGCACGGCGCGTACTTCGGCTGGCCGAAGCCGTCATGCAGGACCCGCAGGATGCTGAGGCACACATCGAGGCCGATGAAGTCCGCGAGATGCAACGGCCCCATGGGGTGGGCCATGCCGAGCTTCATGACCTCATCGATCTCCGCCACGCCAGCCACCCCCTCGTGGAGGCTGCAGATGGCCTCATTGATCATCGGCATCAGGATGCGGTTGGCCACGAAGCCGGGGTAGTCATTGACCTCCACCGGAATCTTGCCCAGCTGCGTCGAAAGCGCCACCACCTCGGCGGTGGTCGCATCGCTCGTGTCGTAGCCGCGGATAACCTCCACCAGCTTCATGATGGGCACCGGATTCATGAAATGCATGCCAATCACCTTGTCGGGCCGCTTCGTCGCGGCCGCGATGCGCGTGATGGAAATGCTCGACGTGTTCGTAGCCAGAATGGCGCCCGCCGGAGCGGAAGCATCGATCTGCTCGAAAATCTTGAGCTTCAGGTCAAGCCGTTCCGTAGCGGCCTCCACAACGAGGTCCGCATCGGACACGGCCCCGTGCATCTCCGTCGAAGTGGTGAGGCGGGACAAGGTCGCTGCCTTGTCTTCGGCCGAAATTCTCTCCTTGGCCACCAAGCGGTCGAGGTTGCGATCGATGGTCGCCAATGCACGATCGAGGGCAGCCGCATTCACATCGACCAAGGAAACCCGGTGCCCGGATTGCGCGAACACATGGGCGATTCCATTGCCCATCGTTCCGGCCCCGATCACCGCCACGTTGCGGGAGTCAGCGCTCATTCCTCCGCACTGCTTTCGTCCTCGGCTTCCCCTTCCCCGACCGTCTCGGCCTCGGCCTCGGCGGCATCAGACGTGGAAGCCTCGTCCTCCGCTCCATTCTCATCAAAAGGCAACAGGGAAAGACTGTTCAGAGCATTGTACCAGGTACAGAGCTTCTTGAGGTCGCTGTGATACACACGCTCCTGATCGAGATCGGGTACCACTTCCGTCACAAAAGTGCGCAAATCGGCATGTGACTCCTTTGCTGATGGTGCTTCCTTGCCCTCGAGGTGGCCGTGCATCGTATTGAGCACATCCGCCAAGGGCAAATCCTCCTCATAGGTGAAGATGCTGATGTCCTCGAAGCTCGACACCCTAGCCGATGAGGGCACCGCACTCCGCTTTCCTTCTCCCAGACTCTCCACCACGATGGCGCGGTGGGTCGTATTGAGCACCTTGAATAGCCCCGGTTTACCGGATATGGCCAGGATGTCCTTCGGTTGCATGTTGCCAAATTACCGTTGTTCCACGGTTCACGCACCTTTTGGGCGATTTCATATGCCTCGGCTTTCCCACAGAAGGGGCCTCGTATTCCACAAAACGCCCCGTCAGGCGTCGGAAGGAACAGGCCACAACTTGGATTGGCGGGCCTGGCCTTCAGCATCCCGCTGCCACACCGCAGACCGCAATCCATTGGAAATCATCAACCAATGGGCACCCACTGCCAGATCATAACGGGCGACCTGGTCCACGACCCGGGCGTCGAGCTTGACATGGGGAGCCTTGACCTCGACCGCGAGGGCGATCCGGCCGGACCGGTCGAAACAGGCGATGTCGATGCGGCCATCAACCCTTCCGAACCGCACGGGGTGCTCCAGCACCATGCGCGAGAGGGGCCAACCAGACCCGACAAGGGCCTCGACCACATGCTGCCGGACCCATTCCTCCGGCTCCAGTGCCACCCATTTCCGGCGCACGGCACAGCGCAACTGCCAGCGGCCCGCCTCCCGACGCACCTGAGCGCCACAAGGCGGAAAAGACAGTTCCGGCCACGTCAGACGAGGGTCCATATGTGCCTTGTCCGGAGTCACCCTGCGAAAGTGCAACGTCCATCCCCTACATTGGGGCACCTCGAACGTAGAATCTGTCATGGACAAGCCCACACGCTTATTTGATTTTCCCCGATACCAGCTGGCCAACAAGCCACTCGATAAAATGATGACCATGCCCAACGAGGGCAACCGGGTCACGTATTCCACCCAGCAATTCGTCGACGAGATGGACGCCGTGAGCCGCGGCCTCATCGCCATGGGATTGCAGCCGGGTGAACGGGTGGCGCTCATCTCGCACAACAACCGTTGCGAGTGGAACCTCATGGACCACGGCATCCTCCAGACCGGCGGCATCGATGTCCCCCTCTATCCGACCATGACGCCGGAGGACTACGTGTACATCCTGAACCACAGCGAGAGCAAGTTCTGTTTCGTCTCCAATCAGGAACTCTTCGAGAAGGTGCAATCCATCCGCGAGCAGGTGCCTTCCCTCCAAGAGGTCTTCACCTTCGAGGAGGTTCCCGGAGCCAAGTCCTGGCGCGAGGTGATCGCCGCCGGCAGTGAGGCACAGGAGGCAGAACTCGTCAGCCGCCGCAATGGGGTGAAGGACGACCAGATGGCCACCATCATCTACACGTCAGGCACGACCGGCCTTCCCAAGGGCGTGATGCTGGCGCACCGGAACATCACCCAGAACATCCTGCACTCGATTCCCCGACTGCCCGATTTCGACCCCACCACCGAGTACCGGGTGCTCAGCTTCCTCCCCGTCTGCCACATCTTCGAGCGCATGCTGCACTACCTCTACATGTACTGCGGCGTGTTCATCCATTTCGGTGGAAGCCTTGAAACGGTCAAGGACGACATGATCGAGACCAAACCGCACATGTTCACCGCCGTGCCGCGCCTGCTCGAGAAGTTCTACGACGGCATTGTGGCCAAGGGCCGTGCTGCGGGAGGTGCCAAGGCCGCCATCTTCAACTGGGCGGTCAACTTGGCCCTGCAATGGCAACCCGACGGCCAGAACGGTGCCTTCTATGAATGGAAGCTCGGCATCGCACGCAAATTGGTCTTCGACAAGGTCAAGGAGGCCCTGGGCCTGACCCAGATCATGGCGGTCGCAAGCGGATCAGCAGCACTCGCCCCGCGACTGGCCCACTTCTTCAACGGCGCCGGCATCCCGGTCTGGGAAGGCTACGGCCTCACCGAGACCTCTCCGGTCGTTTCCGTCAGCACCACCCGCGACCCCGGCATGCTCCGCATCGGCACCGTGGGCAAGATCATTGCGGACACGGAGGTCCGCATTGCCGGGGACGGCGAAATCCTCGTCAAGGGCCACCAGGTCATGATGGGCTACTACAGGGACGAGGAAAAGACGTCGGAAGTCCTGAAGGATGGCTGGTTCCACACTGGAGACATCGGCGTCATCGAGGACGGCTTCCTCCGCATCACGGACCGCAAGAAGGAGATGTTCAAGACCTCCGGCGGCAAGTATGTGGCACCCCAGCTGCTCGAGAACGCCATCAAGGGTTCCCGCTTCGTGGAACAGGTCATGGTCATCGGCGAGAGCCGCAAGCACCCGTCCGCACTCGTGGTCCCCGACATGGCAGTGATGGAGGAGTGGTGTGCCCGCCACGACCGCCCGTGTCCGGCGATGTCGGACATCCCCGGGGATGAGGAGATCTGCGCCCGAATACAGGAAGACATCGAAGGCCTCATGGCCCCCTTCGCATCCTGGGAACGGGTCAAGCAGATTCGGGTCCTGCCCGAGCCGTTCTCCATCGATGGTGGAGAATTGACCCCCACATTGAAGCTGAAGCGAAAGCCGATCCTCGCCAAATACGGCGACCTGATCGAGTCCATCTACAGCTGAGGTGACGGACATCCTGCAGGCCTGGGACGAGGCGCTGCTCCTGCTGCTCAATGGTGCGCCCGAAAGCCTGGCCCCAGTGGCGTGGTGGCTCACCAATCCCTGGTGTTCCACTCCAGTTTACCTGTTCGTCATCTGGCGGCTTTTCGCCGGAACAGGGATTCGGATCGGCGCCCTCAGACTGGCCGCCGTACTCATCACGTTTGCCGGAACGGACGCCATCAGCAGCAGGGTCCTCAAACCCGGGTTCGAGCGGCTGAGACCAAGCCACAATCCCGCCCTGGAAGGCACCCTGATCCTCCACGAAAACGAAGATGGCACCCTGTACCGTGGCGGCCGTTTCGGCTTTGTATCCTCCCATGCCGCGAACACGTTCGGACTGGCCTCCATCACCCTTCTCCTGTTGGGCGGATCACGGCTTCGATGGTTGTGGATATGGGCGGCGGCCGTGAGCTGGACCAGGATCTATTTAGGGGTACATTACACGGGTGATATCGTCTTTGGGGCGGTTTTCGGCTTAGGTTTCGCCACGGCTACTTTCACCCTGTTCCGGCGCTTTCTGCCCGCATTGTCAACCCCCGATCCAACCCCATGAATCCCCTCACTCCCACCGTAATCGCCGCCATCTTCCTGGGCGGTGGATTCGGATCCGTGACCCGCCACATTTTCGGCGTCTGGCTCAACGGAAGGACGGCACTGCCCTGGGGCACCCTGCTCGCCAACCTCTTCGCCACCGCCATGCTCGCCTGGGTCACCACCCGGCTGGTTGCCAAATGGCCCGACAATCAGACGCTCCACGCCGGCATGGCCATCGGCTTCTGTGGCGGTTTCAGTACGTTCTCCACGTTCAGTGCGGATACCCACCGCCTCATCGCGGATGGTCAGTGGACTTGGGCCATTGCGAATGTGCTCCTCAGTGTGCTGGGTTGCCTGATCATTTTCGCCACGATGAGCGGGCTTCTGCGACGTTAAATTCACGGTCGATCCAAACTGCACATGTGCACCCATCCACTGCTCACACGCCAACTCCGGGCCCTCTTGTTTTCCGCGATCTGTGCGGCTCCACTTCAATCCGTGACACAGGAACCACAGGCCATCGACCACAAGGGCGAAGCCCCGCGATTGATCGTCGGCATCACGGTGGACCAGATGCGTGCAGACTACCTGCACCGCTACGCGGAGGGCTTCGGAGATGGAGGGTTCTTCCGCTTCTTCGATGACGGATTCGCGGCGATGGACCACCATTTCAGTTATGCCCCGACCTATACGGGGCCAGGCCACGCGAGCATCGCCACAGGCACCACGCCGGCCGTGCATGGCATCATCGGAAACAACTGGTATTCCCGCACCGAACAGCGCGTCGTTTACTGCGCCGAAGACCCGTCGGTCGAACCGGTCGGCATGCCGGGAACGGATCCGGGAGACAAGGGGCGCATGTCCCCCGTGCGCATGACGGCCAGCACATGGGCCGACGAATTCAAGCTGCATTTCACCGGGCGTGGCGGGAACGTCCCCAAGGTCATCGGCGCCAGCATGAAGGACCGAGGAGCCATCATGCCCGCCGGCCATGCAGCCGATGCCGCCTACTGGCTCAATCAAGGCGACTTCATCACCAGCAGCCACTATATGGAGGCTTTGCCGGATTGGGTGCGGGCATTCAATGCATCCGACGCGGTGGAAAGCCTGATCCAAAGCGGCTGGCCGCTACGCGACGCGCCGGATTCATACAGCGGAAGCACCGTCGACAACACCCCTTTCGAAGGGATCTGGACGGGTGGTGAGCGGCCCACCTTCCCCTATGACCTCGCAGCCTTGGCGGAAGCCAATGGTGGACAGGACATCATCAAGGGGACGCCCCACGGGAACACGCTGCTCGTCGACTTTGCGCTGGCCGCCATTGAAGGCGAACAACTGGGCCGGGACGCCACGCCGGATGTCCTGGCGATCTCCTTCAGCAGCACCGATTATGTGGGACACAAATTCGGTGCCCATGCCATGGAGACCGAGGACACCTATCGCCGGTTGGACGGTGACCTGACCAGGCTCTTCAACACCCTCGACGACAAGGTGGGCAAGGGACGCTGGATGGCCTTCCTCACGGCGGACCACGGCGCAGTGACCGTACCCGGGATGGAACGCAACAGAGGACTTCCGGTGGACTACTGGAACCCGGAACCGATGAAGGCCCGCGTGGACACGGCCCTGATGGAACGCTATGGCCGGCAGGACCTCATCCTCCAATACTCGAACGACCAGTTCTTCCTCGACCGTCCCCTCATGCGGGCTGCCGGACTGGATGCGGATGAAGTCGCGCAGTTCGTGGCGGGCGTTGCCGAAGAGGCACCCGAAGTCCAACGCACCCTCACCGCATCCGAACTCCGCTCTGGAAACTTCCACGAAGGTGCCGAAGCCCAGGCATTGAGGGGCTGGAATCCCAAGGCTTCGGGCGATGTCGTCATCATGCTCAAGCCGGGATACCTCGAATACGGACGCACGGGCACCAGCCATGGCAGTCCATACGCCTACGATACCCACGTCCCCTTTCTCATCATGGGCCCAGGTGTTCCGGAGGGTTGCACCTACCTGCGCACTGAAATCAGGGACATCGCCCCCACCCTCTCCGCTCTGTTGGGCTTTCCGCGTCCGAGTGGCTGCACAGGGCGCCCCATCGATGTCATGTTCGACGAATGAAGGGCATCCACCACCGCATTGCGAGGGCCGGACGGCAGGAGCTGACCATCGAATCCCATTTCCCTCCGGGCACCACGCAGGTGCATCTCCCGGTCTGGCGCCCAGGCCGATATGAACGTGGCGACTTCGCACAATACGTCCGGGGCATGTCCCAATGGGACGGGTCGGATTGGCAACCCCTGCGCAAGGAGAGCCTGCACGTCTGGAACTGCCTCGCCTCCCGACAACCGGACGCTCCGGTGCAATTGCGCTATCACTTCACGGCCGCAAAGCTGGACGCGGGCAGCACCTGGGCCGACGATGGCCTCCTGTACGTCAATCCGATCAACTGCCTGCTGTTCCATCCGGACCTTTCGGCTGTCCCCGTGACCCTTTCCCTGCCCGACATTCCAGCCCACTGGTCCATCGCCACGGCACTGCTGACGAGCCGGGCCGCTGACGGCTGGCAGATGCACGCCAGTGGCACCCAGCAATTGATGGACAGCCCCTGGATCGCCGCTCCGCCGGACGAACTCTGGCACGGTTCATACACGGTGGACGAGCACGATTTCCACGTCCATGTCTGGGGACGGCTCCATTTCGATCCGACATCCTTCCTCAAGACCCATCAGAAATTCACCGAGACCCAGATGAAGGCCTTCGGATGGTTGCCGGTACCGGAATACCATTTCCTCTACCTGTTCCCCGATTTCGCGGCGAGGCATGGCGTCGAGCACGAAGCCTCCACCGTCATCGCATGGGGACCCGCGGATGAACTGACCCTCGATTCTGATGGGCCTTCACCGGGCTACGAGGAAGTCATCGACATCGCCAGCCACGAATTGGTCCACACCTGGAACGTCAAACGGCTCAGGCCGGAGGAATGGATGCCGTACGATTTCACCGGCCCCTCCCCCAGCCGGCTGGGCTATGTGGCGGAGGGCGTCACGACCTACCTCGGCGACCTCTTCCTGCTCGAGGCCGGCGTCATCGACATGGGGGGCTGGCTGCGTCGGTTCGAAAAACTGTTGACCCGGCACCTATGGAACCCCGGACGCCTCGCCACCTCCGTCGCGGACAGCAGCTTCGACACGTGGCTCGACGGCTATGGAATCGGCGTTCCGCACCGCCGTGGCAACATCTATGTGGAAGGGGCGGTGCTCTCCTTCCTGTGCGACGTGGCCCTGAACCGCGCGGGAGGAGGCTGGCTCATCGACGCCCTCGCGGAAGTGGCGGGGCCCGATCAGGCCCGTGCCCTCACCGAGGAAGCCTGGTGGTCCACACTGGAGCGCAGAGCTTCCACCCGCGGCCCCGAAGGCGCCGAGGAAATCACGCGGCTCCGCTCCGAATTCTGTGAAGGCACCGCGGACAGCTGGCCCGACCTCGTGGACGCCCTGCTGCATCAGGGCGTACAAGCATCGCTCGAACCCCACACGAATCCCTTGGCGCGCTGTGGCGCCCTGTGCGGAAAAGGCCGGGAAGGCCGCACGGAAGTCAAGGCATGCTGGCCGGACAGCCCGGCATGGCAGGTGGGCCTGCGCCGCGGCGACGTGGTCGACAACGCGGTACAGAAAGAGAACACCCTCGAGGTCCAATGGCTCCGCGACGGCGTCCACCCGGAAATGCACACACTGGACATTCCACAAGGCCATGGGCATTTTGCCCACCCTCAATTGACTGCATTTCCCGGCTGAAACGCGGTGCGGATTCAATCGTCGCGACCGCCTTCCATGGCGAAAGTGACAAGGTTGGCCCCCATCTCGAGGGCGCGACGGCGGACGGGCTCAGGATCCCGGTGGACGGCATAGTCCTCCCATCCGTCTCCGAGGTCACACTCATGATCGTAGTAGCACACCAATCGGCCATCGAGTAGCAATCCGAAGCCCTGGGCCGCTTCGCCGTCGTGCTCGTGGACCTTGGGTGGACCCGCATCGAAGTCAAACGCCGCATGGTACACCGGGTGCTGGAAAGGGAGCTCCACCCATTCGAGGTCCGGAAAGACCTTGCGCATCTCCTTCCTTACGAACACGTCCATACCGTAGTTGTCGCTGATGTGCAGGAAGCCCCCTGCCTCCATCCAGAGCCGCAGATTGCGGGCTTCGGAAGGACTGAAGACCACATTGCCATGGCCGGTCATGTGGACGAAGGGGTAATTGAAGAGGGCAGGCGAGCCGACTTCGACATACGGCACCTCCTCATCGATCCGTGTTCCAAGGGCCTCGTTGCAGAAGGCCACGAGATTGGGCACACTCGTGGGGTTGGAATACCAATCCCCTCCCCCCTTGTATTGGAGCACGGCCACCTGCACGGCTTGGGCTCCAAGATTCCAGGGACTGCCAAACGCGGCGATGAACCCCACGACCAAAAAAAGACGGTTCAGGCCGCAACCTTTCCCGAAATCGTGGCGTATCGTCCGTCCTCGAAAACCGAGTGCTTGCCCCATGTTGGCGAAGTTAATCCAAACCCCTTGCCCATTGGTAGAAGCGGCCGTTCATGCCGACCGGTTTTATCTATCTTTGCGCACCTTTAAAAACACCTGAACCATGCAGAACAAGAGTGCCGTCCTGATCTTTACGGTGCTGCTCGCATTGGCCACGCTGTATACGCTGAGCTTCAACTACTTCTCATCACAGTTCGAGAAGGAGGCGCAGTTGCAGGGTGTCTATGAGGCGGAACAGCTTCTCGCCGACAGTGCGATCACCGAGGATGCATTCGATGCCACCGCTTCGGAGGAAGCCAAATCCTACCTCCGTGCCAAAGGCGATTCAGCCATTGTGCCCATCTTCGGCAAGACCTATAAGGAGGCCAAGGAGCGCGAGCTGAACCTCGGCCTTGACCTTCGCGGTGGCATGAGCGTGACCCTCGAGGTCTCGATTCCCGATCTCATCATTGCCCTGGCGGATTACAGTACGAATGAAGGCTTCCGGGCCGCCATCAACGAAGCCAAAGCAGCGCGCAAGGAATCCAACGCGGATTTCGTGACGCTGTTCGGGCAAGCCTGGGCCGCCAACGGAACCACCGATGAGTTGTGGCGCATCATGTACAGCATGGAGAGTCCGGACCTCTTCCCCAAGAAGAGCACCGACGAGGAAGTCCTCGCCATCCTCCGTGCCGAGGCGGAGACCGCCATCAACAACACCGAGAACATCATCCGCAAGCGGATTGACCAACTCGGCGTGGCCCAGCCCAACGTGCAGAAGCTGTCCTTCAGCGGCCGCATACTTGTGGAGCTGCCGGGCATCGACGACCCGGCCCGCGCACGGAAGCAGCTGAAGTCCACGGCCAACCTCGAGTTCTGGGAGACCTGGTTCAATGACGAGATTGTCCAGCGCATTGCCGACGCCAACGCGGCCGCCGGCCGTGCCCTGCGCCCGGACCTCTTCGGCGAGGACGCCCCGGCCGACAGCACGCTCGACACCGAGACCCTCCGCGCCAAGAATCCGCTCTTCGCCGTGATGCAGCCCAACCAACAAGCCAAGACGAGCATCGTCGGCTTCGCGGTCGAGGCCGACACCG
>CAXQGL010000066.1:0-18381 GCA_964223495.1 Candidatus Nitrosopumilus sp.
ACCGATGGAGAAAATGATGAGCAGGGAGGTGAACACCATCCCGTTGGGGCTCAGTTCGTGCACTTCCCGGAATCCCACGGTGCTCACCGTGATCATCGTCATGTAGAACGCTTCTATGAAGGTGTACCCCTCCAACAGCATGAATCCCAAACTTCCGACCACGATGACCGCCGCCACGATGGACAGGGAGAACGCGATGCGGGAAAAGGACTTGAACCGGTAGAACACGACCGGAAATTAGCGGTTGGCGGCCAAAACACCCGCCATCACCTGCTGGATGGCTGCCGCCTCCCTTCGGGCTGCGGCTGCGAAATCGGGACCGTCCGATGCATAGAGCAGGCTGCGCCCCACATTGACCAGCAGTCCACCAGCCAGCCCGGCTGCCCAGCCCGCCTCGCATACGGCCTCCATCGTCCCGCCCTGCGCCCCTACGCCGGGCACCAGAAGAAAGCGGTCCGGAGCGGCACTGCGGCATTCGGCGAGCAATTCGGGTCTCGTGGCGCCCACGACGTACATCAGTCGCTCCGCCCCCTCATAACTGCGGCTGACCTCGAGGACACGCTGCCACAAGGGCTGTCCGCATTCCGCACCGTGAAACTCGAAATCCTCCGCACCGGGGTTCGACGTGGCCGCCAGCAGGATGGTCCACTTGTCCTCGAAAGCGAGGAATGGTTCCACACTGTCCCTTCCCATGTATGGCGCCACCGTCACTGCATCGGCATTCCAAGCTTCGAAAACCGCCTTGGCATAACGTGTGGCCGTATTTCCGATGTCGCCGCGCTTGGCGTCTGCGATGCGCAGGCAGCCTTCGGGAATGGCATCCATGGTGGCCTTCAATACCCCCCATCCGGACTCTCCAAGGGCCTCGTAGAATGCGACATTGGGCTTGTATGCGACCGCGAGGTCCGAAGTGGCCTCGATGATGGCCAGATTGAAACGCAGCACGGCCTCCGGGCCCGACCCGAGGTGGGCCGGAATCCGGTCCGGGTCCGGGTCCAACCCCACGCAGAGGAAAGAGGATTTGCTCCGAATGCAGTCAATCAATTGTTCCTGGTCCATGGGCCGCGAATTTACCGTGTGGCATCGGCGCCCCCATCACCCGTGGACAAGCCGGCTTGTTTCAATCGTTCCGTACGTTCCACGTTGCGCAGCGACGTGACCACCTCATCCAACGCTCCGGACAGCACCCGATCCAATGCATGAAGGGTCAATCCGATGCGGTGGTCCGTGACCCTTCCCTGCGGGAAGTTGTACGTGCGGATTTTTCCCGAGCGGTCTCCGGTGCCCACCTGCGATTTGCGTTCTGCAGCTTCGGCATCCCGCCGCTCCCGGTCTGCGGCCTCCCACAGGCGTGTTCGAAGGACGTTCAGCGCCTGCTCGTAGTTCTGGTGCTGGGATCGGCCATCCTGGCACTCCACCACAACACCGGTGGGTACGTGGGTCAATCGAACGGCGCTCTCGGTCTTGTTGACGTGCTGCCCCCCCGCTCCACTCGCCCTGAACGTGTCCTTTCGGATGTCATTGGGGTTCAATTCGAAATCCACGGCATCCGCCTCGGGCAGGATGGCCACCGTTGCCGCACTCGTATGGATGCGGCCCTGTGACTCCGTGGCAGGGACCCGCTGGACGCGATGGGTGCCGCTCTCGTATTTGAGATGACCGAAGACCGCTTCGCCCGAAATCCGGGCCACCACTTCCTTGAACCCGCCCGCAGTCCCGGCATGGGCCCCGACCACCTCCAACTTCCATCCTCGCCCTTCGGCATACCGCTGGTACATGCGGAACAGATCCCCCGCCCACAAGGCGGCCTCATCCCCTCCGGTCCCTGCGCGGATCTCCAGGACGCAGTCCCTTCCATCGCTGGGATCATCGGGAACCAATGCCTCCTGCAGCGCCCTTTCCAGTGCCGCCAATTCACCTTCAATCCGGACCACTTCCTCCTTGGCCATTTCCCGGAGCTCGGGATCCTCACTGTTGACCTCTCCTCGCGCCTCCTCCAAGGAGTGGGACAGACCGCGATACGACCTGACCTGTTCCACAATGGGCTCCAGCCCCTTGAAATCGCGGATTGCAGACCGATATGCCCCCGGATCGGACAGGATCTCAGGGTCCATCACCTTGAGGGACAACTCCCGGTACCGGTCCTCGAGGACCGCCAGCCGTTCGAGCAGCCCCTCCATATCAGGTGTAGGTCTCCATGCTTTCAGGACCGTGGATGGTCAACCTCGGGGCATCCCCGGTCCTGGCCTCGACCCTTCCGACGATGCGGGCCTCCACCCCGTGGGCGGCAGCGGTCTCCATCACACGGGCCGCGTGCTCTGCAGTGGTGTATACCTCCATCCGGTGGCCCATGTTGTAGACCTTGTACATCTCGTTCCACGAGGTGCCACTGTGCTCCTTGATCAGTGAGAAGAGCTTCGGCACCTCGAAAAGGTTGTCCTTGACCACATGCAATTCCGGAGAAGCAAAGTGGAGCACCTTCGTCTGGCCCCCTCCACTGCAATGCACGATGCCGTGCAGATGCTCCCTTCCATGCTGGAACAGGTCGACCATGACGGGGGCATAGGTCCGTGTGGGCGACAACACGAGTTTTCCTGCATCGAGCGGAACACCATCGATGGCCTCCGTCACATCGAAAGGCCCTGCGTACACCAATTCCGAGGGGATTCCGGGGTCAAAGCATTCCGGATACTTCTCCCGCCAGGATGGCCCGAAAAGGTCGTGTCGCGCACTGGTCAGGCCATTGCTTCCGGTTCCGCCATTCCAGGCATCCTCGTAATGGGCCTGACCGTGGCTGGCCAGCCCCACGATGACATCCCCCTCTGCAATCCGCGCATTGTCGATGACCTCATCCCTGCGCATCCGGCATACCACCGTCGAATCGACAATGACCGTGCGCACGAGGTCGCCCACATCCGCCGTTTCTCCACCTGTACCCCGGACATCGAGGCCCCAATCACGCCATTGGGCCATGAGTTCCTCGGTGCCCTGGATCAATGCGGAGATGACCTCGCCTGGCACAAGGCGCTTGTTGCGTCCAATGGTGGAACTCACCATGATGGGACCGGTCGCTCCGACGCACAGGAGGTCATCGATGTTCATGACGAGTGCATCCTGCGCGATGCCCTTCCAAACCGTCAGGTCTCCCGTCTCTTTCCAATAGATCCAGGCCAATGCACTCTTGGTGCCCGCTCCATCGGCATGCATCACGAGACAGTGCGCATCGCTGCCCGTCAGGGCATCCGGAACGACCTTGCAGAACGCTTTGGGGAACAGCCCCTTGTCCATGCCCGCAATGGCGGCATGAACTTCCTCCTTGCCGGAGGACACGCCCCGCTTGGAATATCGGTCCTGCACTGGCGTGTCCACCAACCTATCCGTCACTCCGGCACGTAGTCGAAACTCGTGATGCGGAATACCGTGCGTCGGTTCATCTGGTGGGCCGCCTCACGCTCCTCTTCCGTCGCGAGCGCCGCAATCTCAGCATCGCTGACGAGCGGCATGGTCTCACCCCGACCGGTCGGTTGAAGCCGCTGGCGATCGATGCCACGCTCCACGAGGTAATTCACGCAGGTTTCGGCTCGGCGCTGGCTGAGCTCGTCGTTGGCCCTGTCTCCACCCCGTGTATCGGTATGGGCCTCGAGGGAGATGACGAAGGTGGGGTTGCGCTCGAGCAGATCCACCAGATAGTCGAGGGAATCCCTCGAGTTGCATTCCGCATTGACCACCAGATCGGCCTTGGCGAACTCGTACTGCACGAGCGGCATCGGGTAGTCCTCATTGGTCACCACCTCACGGAGCAGATACTCCTTGATGAAATTGGTGGACTTCGAGAGGCCCACCGTGCTGAACTGGTCACCGGCACTGATGTAGCCCTCCTTGGAGATGTCCACGGAGTAGGTGCTCTCGGAGCCAATGCTCCAATCACCTTCCTCCGCTCCGCCTTCTCCGTCGGTATCGGCAGCATTGCTCTCGCCATCACTGCCCGTGACGGTCACGGTCGCTCCCTCGATGGGCATGCCGGTGTCATAGTCGTACACATAAGCCACGTAATCGAATTCAAGTGGCGGCATCGTAAAGGAGAAGATGTCATCCTTTCCCTTGCTCTCGGGACGGTCGGAGGAGAGGTATCCCTTTTCATCCTTCGGGTGATACACGAGGGCGAAATCGTCACTGGTCGTGTTGATCGGGTACTCCATGAACTCCGGCGTCTCAAAGTTCATGCCATCGCCCTTCCAGGTTGCGTGGAGGATGTCGAGTCCCCCCATGCCTCCGGGACGGTCCGAGGCGAAATACAAATCGCCATTCTTGCGGATGTGCGGAAAGTACTCGTCCGAGGCGGTGTTGATTCCGGGGCCCATGTTCTCGGCAGAACCCCACTCCTCGGAGGCGCTGTTCCACTTGAGGTACCAGAGGTCGCGGCCTCCTTGTCCACCGGGCATGTCGCTCACGAAAACCAGGTATTGATCGTCCGGACTCAGGGCGGGCTGACCGACCTGGGAGCTGTCGTCCGTGTCCCGGTCCACAATGGGGAAATCCTCCGGGGCTCCCCACTTGGATCCCGTGCGCTGTGATGTGTAGATATCGCAGGGATAGTTGTTGTCCTTCTCGATCAGGCAACGGGTGAAATACAGCGTCTTGAACTTCGAATCCAATGCCACGCCCCCCTCGTTGCTGGGGCTGTTGATGGCATTGCCGAGGGGCTCCGGAATGCTCCATTTCCCTTTGCGGTCCACTTCCGCAGAGAAAAGATCCATGTAGCTCTCGCCGGTGATCGGGTCCTCACCGCTGCCCGCAGCGCTGCTGCGGCTCGAAGCGAAAATGACCTCCTCGCCACGCTTGTCGGCGAAGGTCATTGCGAAATCGAAGCTGGGTGAATTCACCATCACGAGGGGCTCGACCACGAAACGGCTCTCGCTGACGATCAAGCTCTCTGCCGCCGCATTGCACGCATCGATCATGGCATCGGCCATGGCGGCGTCACCTCCGGCAGACTTGTACTTCTGGAGCTGCTCCACCGCATCGTCGAACTCTCCCTGCCCCATGAACACCATGCCGTAATGCTTGAACACCTCGGGATTGTCATCGGCCCACTTGAGGTCCACGGCACGCTTGTACCATTCCTCCGAAGCCGCCAGCGCCCGGCTCAGGCGGTAGCATTCGCCAATCCGATAGCAGACGCGGCCCTTCTCCTCAAGGTCACCCTTCAGCTTGGCATAGGAAGCCTGGTAATCCTTGGCTGCTTCGAAATAGCCACCGCGATCGAAGGCGGCATCAGCGTCGGCCGTGATGTCATTCTGCGCCATGCCGCCGAGGGCGAACAGGACAAAAACAAAGGCGAGCGTGGAGCGCAGGGCGGTTTCACGCCCGAAGTGCAGGTTCAACATTCCCAAATGTGGTTTACGGGCGAATGTAAGAAGGCCCCGGAACTTCGCGTCAACGAATCCGGGGCCTTCTTTACAATTAACTCAGCAATCAGCGGGTGAAGAGCAATTCACGAAGCTTGGGGAAAGGCCAGCGGCCATCCTCCGTCAGCTTCTCCAATTGGTCCACCTGAACGCGGACTTCATCCATCAAGGGCTTGACGCCACCGGCATAGGCCGAGGCCTTTTCGTGCAGCCCCTCAATGTCATTGACCTTGGCCCGCTCGGCACGCAGGGCTTCCATGGCCTCATAGGTCGCAGAGAGCCCGGCTGACAATTCCTCGAGAATGCCGCGTTGGGCGCGGGTCATGCCCTCGGACTTGGCGTCGCCGTACACGTCCATGAAACCCTGGATGTTGGCGAGCAGGTCCCCCTGGTAATCCATCACGGCGGGAAGCACCTGGTTCGTCACCATGTCTCCCAGCACGCGGGCCTCAATCTGAAGCTTCATCACATAGTTCTCCAACTCCACCTCCGTGCGGGCGGCGATCTCCTCGGCACTCAGGACACCGAGTCCCTCGAACAGAGCGACTGTTTCCTTGCGGTCCCATACCGCCAGCGCGCTCGGGGTATCGAGCAGGTTGGACAGCCCGCGCTTGGCGGCCTCATCCACCCACTCCTGACCGTAACCGTTGCCTTCGAAGCGGATGGTCTTGCTCTCCTTGATCAGCTTCTGGATTTCCTTGAGCAGGGCTTCATCCTTCTTGTCACCCTTGGCAATGCGGGCGTCCACGGCTGCCTTGAACTCGATGAGCTGCTCGGCCATGATGGTGTTCAGGACCGTCATCGGCACTGCACAGTTGGCGGTGCTGCCCACAGCGCGGAACTCGAATTTGTTGCCGGTGAATGCGAAAGGAGAAGTCCTGTTGCGGTCGGTATTGTCGAGCAGCACCTCTGGAATCCGTCCGATCTCGAGCTTCACAGCCGTCTTCTCATCGGGACTCATCTTGCCTGCGGTCACATTCTCCTCCACCGCATCGAGCAATTCCGTGAGCTTGGAGCCGATGAAGGCCGAAATAATGGCAGGAGGGGCCTCGTTGGCACCGAGACGGTGGTCATTTCCGGCACTGGCGATGGCCGCGCGCAACACATCAGCGTGCTTGTGGATCGCGGCAATCGTGTTCACGAAGAAGGTCAGGAAACGCAGGTTGGTCTTGGGATTGACCCCCGGCTTGAGCAGGTTGACCCCTGTGTTGGTTCCAAGTGACCAGTTGTTGTGCTTGCCGGAACCGTTGAGGCCCGCGAAGGGCTTCTCGTGCAGGAGCACCCGGAAATCGTGACGCTGGGCCACGCGCTCCAACAGGTCCATGAGCAGCAGGTTGTGGTCATTGGCGAGGTTGGCCTCCTCGAAAACGGGGGCCACCTCGAACTGGTTCGGGGCCACCTCGTTGTGACGGGTGGTGACCGGTATGCCCAGCTTGTGGGATTCGCATTCGAACTCCTGCATGAAGGCCATGACGCGGGGAGGAATGCTGCCGAAGTAGTTGTCGTCCAATTGCTGTCCCTTCGCCGGAGCGGCACCAAGCAGGGCACGGCCGGTCTGGCTGATGTCCGGACGGGCATTGTAGAGGGCCTTGTCGACAAGGAAGTACTCCTGCTCCCAGCCCAGGGTCGCCACCACCTTGGTGACATTCTTGTCGAAGTATTGGCACACATCGGTTGCAGCCTTGTCGACCGCGGAAAGTGCCTTGAGGAGCGGCGCCTTGTTGTCCAGGGATTGACCGGTGTACGCAATGAAAATGGTCGGGATGCACAGCGTCTGGCCCATCAGGAAGGGCGGGCTGCTCGGATCCCACAGGGTGTACCCACGGGCCTCGAAGGTCGAGCGGATGCCACCGTTGGGAAAACTGGAGGCGTCGGGCTCCTGCTGGACGAGGAGGCTGCCGTCGAATCGTTCGATGGCACCGCCACGGCCGTCAGGCTGGATGAAGCTGTCGTGCTTTTCGGCGGTGCTGCCGGTCAGCGGCTGGAACCAGTGCGTGTAGTGCGTGGCACCGCGTGCCATGGCCCATTCCTTGAGGGCACTCGCCACCTGGTCAGCGATCTTCCGATCGATCCTGGTGCCGTCCACCATGGCGGACACGACGTGGTCGTAGGCCTCCTCCGTCAGGTATTCGCGCATGGCGCTCAACGTGAAGGCGAGGTCGCCATAGTATTCGGAAATCTTGGAAGAAGGCGGCACGGTCGCCTTCGGGGCGCGCTCGAGGACGTCCTCGATGGCGGTAATGCGGTAGGTAGACATGATTTTGCTGTAACTGCAAGGCAAAAATACAGCACCCCCTCCCCAAAACAGGGGGTCTTTTCGAAAAAATGCCCGTTTTTTTCTCTGTGACCCCCAATTCGAAGGGTCTTCCTGTGAAAAAATCGACTTTTTCCTACATCAACCCCTCATTTTGGGGCCATCGCTTCGATTTCGTCAGAATACAACGATGCGCTTGCGCACCAGTTGACCCGGCTGTGTCACGATGAACATGTGCACCCCTGAAGGCAGTCCATCGAGGGGAATCCTTCCCTGCAGTGCCGTGCCTTCGATTGCCACGCCGGAACCCGAGCGCATCCTCCTTCCTGCGGCATCCTCCAATCGCCAATCGAATTTGCCCTGCCAGCCGTCCAATTCGAATTGCACGGCACCTGATGCCGGGTTCGGAAATACCCGAACCGTTCCTTCTGCATGGGGTTCGGGATGGATGCTGTTGACGAGGTTGGTCTCGAAGTGGAAATTGTGGATGATGGACTTGCCAAAGTCCGCCTCGAAGGTGATCCAATTGCCCCCCACCTTGCGCAGCCTGACGAAACCGCCCCCGTCGTTGTTCGCCCAGAAGCTGATGCCATCGTCGTCGTAGTCCTGGAATTCGAACGTGTAGCAGCCCTGGTTGAGGTATACCGTATCCCGATACTGTGTATTGGCCTCGGGATAGGTGCGGTCCAGGTAGACTGTCCCGTCCTGGTGGGTCAGTTTCGCGCTGTTCTCCCATGGCGCCGTGTTGGTCCGCACGAAAATGATGAGCCGGTTGTCGTCCTCATCTCCGGGATCCTCCATGTATGTATAGGTGGGCGGACGGCGGAACGTGCTCCGGACCTCATCGTTCCAGGCCACTTCATCGGTGCCGCCATTCGGTGCTGAAACGCGGGCGATGAAAGTCAGGTCCTCCTCCTCGTCACCGTCCCAGAGGTTCGCATCGAGCGCCACAAGGTCGACCACTTCCTCTTCGAGAAAGCCGAGCTCACCGGTCCATGTGTACGACTGCAGATTGTCTTCGAGGCCGAAGGTGATGGTGCAGGAGGTCAATGGGGTACTGCCGCTGTTGCGCAACAGCACCTGGGGCCTGTCGCAGATGGGGTTCGTGCGCGAGGAGAGCTTCGATCCATTCGGCGCGATGACTTCCACGATTTCGGCATCGAGTGCATGAAGCGCCGGTCCATAAGCCACGATCTGCCCCTCGAAACGGTAGTTGCCGTCCGGGTCGTAGTCGATGTCATAGTCCACCGTGAAGGGCACCCCTCCATCCAGAAGTGGCGTCAATTCCATGTCCCGTGTCTCCGTCGGGGCGCCGGGACACCAACCTGCCCGATCGTAAATCCACGTACCGCCCTGTGGAAAGAGCGCATTGTCCGCGCACTCCTGCATGATTTCCCACGACCACTGTTCCTCACCATTGACCTTGACGCGATGGGTATTGTAGCAGAACTCGGCGCAGTTGTTTCCGCTGCCGAACCCGTGTCCGGAAGCCCGGGTCTTCAACCTCCACATCTCCTCACCCGGTCCCGGTGTGTAGAGATGGTCCACGATGTTGGCGTCGAAGTTGGCCAGGCCGTATTGGCCTTTCCAGAAAGCCTCCATCCCGAGTACTTCCCTGGCGGGCGCGCCCTCGATGAAATGGAACTTCAGATCGAGCAGTTCCTGCCAGTTCCCGGCCTGCAGTTCCACGCTGTCGCGGAGCAGGTGCATGTAATCGGTCACATCGTACTTCCAAGTCCAGCCATCCTCATCCAGGTCGAGGCCGATGCCATAGGGCGTGATGAAACGGTACAGCTCATAACGGTCAATGACCTCGAACGGAACGCCGAAGTAATCCAGGGTATCGCTGATGATCTCGGAAACCACACCGGGAATCGGATGGTAGATGGTGTCCCAGAAAATCGGCACCTCAATCGTTTCGCCCGGAGCGAAATGGTAGCTGATGTCCGTCATGGCGACCCCATTGCCCTGCACCTCCCACGTGGAGAGGCTGAGGGGAGCCACCGGCTGCAGATCGAGGATGGTTCCGTCCGCGACCAGCTCGAAATATTCGCCGCGTCCAAAGCCAACCCAAGGCCTGAGTGGTTGGTCCAGTCCCTTGGCCTGTTCCCTCGCCGGGGTGGGACGGCGCAAGGTGCTGCCGTGGTGGATGCCGGGGCTTCCGTCCGGATGGAAATTCAGCTCGGGGGTGGCGTTGGGCCCATCGAACCGGTAATCCACGAGCAGGTCATCCCAATCGGGGTGGAAAGCGGTCGGCTGGCGGTTCATCCATGATGCGATGGTGGCCCCGTCCAAAGCCTTGCCCCAAATGCGGAAGTCATCGACCCGGCCGTTGTACCGGAGGTTGCCGTTGCCTGAAGCCCCGAGATTCATCTTGACGATGCCTTCGATGGGGTTGTCCTTGTTGTTGCCGCTGTGGAAAAGCTCCCCATTGAGGTACATCTCCATGACACCGGTGGATGCATTCTTCACAAAGGCCCAGTGGTTCCAGCGCCCCTCGTAATCCGCAGGCTGGGCCTGCGCATCGATCCGGTCATAACCGCCGTCCTGGCCGCAGTCCCAATACACGCGGCCGTTGCCCCACGGCAGGTGCACATTGACCACCCGCTGACCGGCCGCATTGATGCCCTCGAAGAGCGTGCCGTTCTGCGGCTGGCTCTCCGGGTTGCCGAACACCCAGCATTCGATCGTGATCTGGTCGGACAGCCCCTGCAGGTCGTCCACATCGATTTCGATGCGGTCCGGCGCCGTGAATTCCACTTCTCCGTCCGAAGCGCCCGACACCCAGGCCTTGCCCGCACCGTCGGTGGCGAGCACGTGGCCGTCCTGCACCCCATCGGTCTCGACGGTCACGTCCTCCAATGCGAACTCCAGGACCAGGCTGCTCTCACCGTCCCAATCGATGGGCGGAGAGAGGCGCAGGGAGAGGCTGTCCCCGAACTGCCAGGAGGACAATCCATACTGGTATGCGGTGTTGTTCAGGTCGAGGAAACCGGTCAACGCCGTATCCGACGTCAGGCCCCATTTGAGGTCCATCCGCCTCACCTGGGGTGCCCCTGCGAACATGGGGATGTACAGCCGATCGATGGAGCCGGCCCCCAAGGGAGCGAGCTCATCCGCAGTCCACATGTACTGGGCCCGTTTGGATGCCGCCTCGGCAAAGAGGGGCTCGCTGAAGACGACTTCACCGGGCTGTACGGTGGCTTCGGTCAGGACCTCATCCACGAGGTACTGGGCGGCGGGGATGTAGATCGAGTCCTGCACGCCATCGACGTAGGGTACGACGTTGGCCGTATCGAATGGGGCGTCTGCCAGCAATTGCAAGGGGTGCTGCAGTGCGGCACTGTCCAGCATACCGGTGTGGTCGAAGAGGTAGGTATAGCTCAGGTAGTCCCACTCGCCGCAGGGATAGCCGAGGTTGCCGGCCGTGCCGTCCTCGAAGCACTTGAGGGTGTACTCCATGATGACCTTGCCGTATTGGACCCCGTTGTCCGAAGCGGGGAATTCGAACCAGCGACGCCCGGGGCTGTCGTATGCCGTTGCGGGATTGTTCTGGGCTTCGAAGGTGTACGTCTGCACGGTCGTCGTATCGGCCAGCGTGACGAGGGTGAAAAACGCGAGGGAGAAAAGGGTAGCGGTCGCTCGAAGGACAGGCTGAATCATGGGCAAAAGTTAAGCCTGCATGAAATCTTGCAACCGTCTCGATACGTGGGTGGTGGCATACCGGTATGCGCTATTTTTGCGCGCCTTTTTTACCGATTGCCATGAACATCCTGTTCATCATGTACCCTTGGGAGCGGGTCGACCCCACCTCGGACAGCACGCTGCGCCTCATCCACGAATGCGTCCATCGAGGACATCAAGTGGCCCTGACCACGGGAGCCAACCTCACGATCCGGGACTCGGTGACCATGTCATTCTGCAGGCTCATCGAGAAGCGTCTCAAAGTGAGCCCCTCGGCCAAGACCTGGTACAAGCAAGTCTCCTTCAAGGAGCAGATGCTTCCATTGGCTGGATTCGACGCCATCTTCATGCGGTCCGATCCTCCACTCGACAGCATCGTGCTCAACTTCCTGGATTCGGTGAAGAACCACGTCTTCGTGGTCAATGACGTTCAGGGACTGCGCGAGGCGAACAACAAGCTGTATACGGCGGCCTTCTACGACCCTTCCAACCAGATCATCCCCAAGACGTACGTCTCCAAGAACAAGGAGTACCTGAAGCGGGTCATCGCCGACAGTTCGGCCAAGAAGATGATCATGAAGCCGCTCAACGGTTTCGGTGGAAGTGGCGTCATCGTCATCGAACCTGATGCCCACCAGAATGTGAGCTCTCTGCTGGACTTCTACATAGACGGACGGGGCGAGTCCAACTATGTCATCCTCCAGGACTATGTGGAGGGGGCCGAGAAGGGCGACGTCCGGGTCATGATGCTGCAAGGCGAACCCATCGGCGCGATGCGCCGGGTGCCCAGCAACAACGACCCACGATCCAACGTCCATGCAGGCGGTCGCGTGGAGAAGCACAAACTCACCCGAGAAGAGCGCCGCGTGTGCAAGATGATCGGCCCCAAGCTGGTGGCCGACGGTTTGTACTTCGTTGGACTCGACATCATCGGTGGCAAGCTCATCGAAGTCAATGTGCTCTCACCTGGCGGCATCGTCAACATCAACCGGCTGAACAAGGTGCGGCTGCAGAAGCGCATCATCGATTGGCTCGAGGATACGGTGGCTTTCCGGGAAATGGACTCCCAGCGGAGACTTGAATACCGGAACACGGTCGAGAACGCCTGATCCAGCCAACGTGCTCGAACTGACGACTGACGAAATCGTCCGCCGCATCTCGGCCGGCAGGACCTTCCAGGCGGAGGCCACGGATGCCGGTTTCTTCGTCCGTATTGCCGAATGGCAACCGGTCGTGGGCACTGCCATCCACGATGGCCACCGTCTCCGACCCGAGCTGCAGGTCAAATGCCGGCTTTCGGAATTGGAACGTTGGCAGGAGGAAGACCCGTGCACGGCCGCGATGATCGAAGCCCTGCCGATCACCCTCATCGGCCTCGATACCCGCTATGAATACGACCTCAACCGGCCACCGGCCGAGGCGGTCTACGATGTGGCGTGGGGACGGAAAGTGTGGCGCAAACCGCTCACCAAGACCGACCGCCTGCTCAGTCTGCAAAAGCACGCGAAATACTACCAGGTGCTGGACGCGCTCCTCCGACAGCTCGTGTCCCGCTTCGAAGGTGCCGTGGTATACGACCTGCACAGCTACAATCGGCTGAGATGGGAACGCGAGGTCCCCACCTTCAATCTGGGCTGGGACCTGGTGGACGAGGAGCGCTACGGTGACGTGTGCCTCAGCCTGGTCGACGCCCTCGACCGGGTGGAATGGCCATCCGAGGTTCCGGGCACGGTGGCTTCCAATGATGTGTTCAAGGGCCATGGCTACCAATGCCGATGGGTCAGCGAGCGTCACCCCCAGGTGGTGGATCTGGCATTGGAGGTGGCCAAGGTGTACTGCAACGAGGAGGATGGCACCCTGTTCCCCGCCGTGATCGAGGGCATAGCAGGGGGCTTGAAAGAGGCATTGAGCCAGCATGCCTCGGCCTTTTGCGAGCGGTTCACCTCGATTCCGGATGGTGCATCCAGCCGCATCCTCTCCAAGGGCGCCGAACCCGATCTGCAGAAGGTGGACCAAGCCATCCACCAATGCGTGAAGGGATTCGAGTTGCTCGAGTATGTCAATCCGATCAACCTTGCGGCGGAGCGGAGGGCCTTCTTCGGTTCGCGGTTCCGCAAGGCCCCGGATTTCCGTTACCGCCCGATGGCGTTCGATACGCGGGAGTTGAAACGCAGACTGCACCGCATTCCCATTGAGAAGATATCGGATCCCGACATCCGTTCGCTTTATGAAGCCTCGGTCACGGGCTATGTGGACAAGGTGGACCTACTCTCCGACCTCGGGTCTTCCCGATTCATGTATGGCAGCCTCCGCTACTTCGGAGCGCCGACCGAGAAGGACGTCCGCAACGCACTCTACCTCATGCAGCTGCCCCCCGTGGAAAAGGAACCCATGGCGACCCTCTCCGCTGCGGAGGCAGCAGAGGCATTCCGGGAAGGGCTTGCGGGTTATGGCTTCAATGCCAAGGTCGTCGTCTCTCCGCGGATGGTGGCGGATGCCATGGTGCTGGGCCAACAGCGCAAAGTGATGGTGAAGAAGGGGGCTCGGTTCGCCCCCAAGGCCCTCAAGCGCGTCGTTCACCACGAAATCGGCGTGCACATGGTGACCACGGAAAACGCGGCGCTGCAGCCTCTGAAGCTGCCCACATTCGGAACCCCCGTCAATACGATGACACAGGAGGGATTGGCCGTGCTCAGTGAGTACCTCAGCGGCACGATTTCGCTACAGCGCCTGCGAGAGCTGGGGCTTCGGGTTCTCGCCTGCGACCACATGGTGCGCGGTGCCACCTTTCCCGATACGTTCGCGATGCTCGTCGATGAGCACGGCATGGATGTCGAACAGGCGTTCTACCTCTGTGCCCGGGCCTACCGCGGTGGCGGCTTCACAAAGGACCACCTGTACCTGCGGGGCTTCCGAAAGGTCCTCCGCATGTGGCGCCGGGGAGAGGACCTTTCCGCCTTGCTCATCGGCAAATGCTCCATCGAATGGGAGGAGGTGCTCCGTGAAATGGTGGAACGCGAGCTCCTCTTGCCCCCACGGTATTTCCCGGTGGCTTTCGAGGAGCCCCTGTTGGACCGGAACGACCCGATTTACGACTACATCGTCACGGGCATCCGTTGAGTCCCGGAATCAGCCCCTGCGGCCCGGGTAGGCGGCCAGTCCGGCAGCAATGACCTCCACGGCACGGCGGATGGCCGATTCCTCGAGGACATAGGCGATTCGAACCTCGTCCCGACCCGCGCCAGGCGTGGCATAGAATCCGCTCGCCGGCGCCATCATCACGGTGTCTCCATCCAGGTGGAATTCAGACAGCATCCACTCACAGAAGGCGTCACTCGAGTCAATGGGCAAGCGTGCCACGGCATAGAAGGCACCGCCGGGCAGTGGAACAGTGACCCCGGGAATCTCGCGAAGCCCCTCGATGAGGGCATCCCGGCGGCCCACATAGGCCGACTTCACTTCCTCGAAATAGGCCCGCGGGGTCTGCAAAGCGGCTTCTCCCGCAATCTGGCCGAGTGTAGGTGGGGACAATCTGGCCATCGCGAACCGCATGCACGCCTGGTGCACGGCCGCATTGCGCGTCACGAGTGCTCCGACCCGGGCGCCGCACATGCTGTATCGCTTGGACACCGAGTCCATCAGGACCACATGGTCATCGAGCCCGGGCAATGACAGCACACTGGTCGGCGCTTGGTCCCCATAGCAGAATTCCCGGTAGACTTCATCCGCAAAGAGATAGAGGTCGTGTCCGAGCACGAGGTCCCGGATCGCCTGCAATTCAGCATCCGTGTAGACATAGCCTGTGGGATTGCCCGGATTGCAAATCAGGATGGCCCGGGTCCGGTCCGTGATCTTCGCCGCGATGTCGGCCACTGGAGGCAGCGCGAAACCATCCTCTATGGACGCCGTCACCGGAACAACCTTGACACCGGCCATGGTCGCAAAACCATTGTAATTGGCGTAGAACGGCTCCGGAATGATCACCTCGTCGCCCGGTTCCAGACAGGCTTGGAAGGCAAAGACGAGCGCCTCACTGCCTCCGGTGGTCACGATGATCTGGTCCGGTCCGACCTCCACCCCGACCGAAGCATAATAGGCTGCCAATCCTTGCCGGTAGCTCGCAAAACCATCGCTTGGGCTGTATTCGATGACCGTACGCTCCATCTCCTTGACGGCCACGCGCGCCACTTCAGGAGTCTCGATGTCCGGCTGGCCTATGTTCAGGTGAAGCACTGTGCGGCCTGCCTCCTTGGCGGCCACTGCGAATGGGGCAAGTTTCCGGATGGGACTGTCGGGCATCTGCTGCCCCTTCGTCGAAATACGCGGCATGGCGGGTGTCTGGTCCTGAGGAGGACTAATATAGCCGCCCCAATAGCAAGAAGCCGACCCCAGAGGGGCCGGCTTCCATGAACATTGGCTTCGAAGTTGCGGCTTAGTGCGAAACCAGCAGCTTCTTCACGGCCATGTATGTGTTTGAGGCAATGCGGATCTGGTACATGCCCGCATCAAGGCCTTGGGCGTCGATGGTCAGGAAGTACTCCACATCGCTCATGGCGTTGCCGTCGAACAGCTCCTGCACCAACTGCCCATTCATATCGTAGAGGTCGACACGAAGGCGCATGTTGTTGGCCACCACGAAGCCGAGTTGGCTCACGTTGTTGGTCGGGTTGGGCTGGAGTCCCGTCACCCGGATGGGCTCCTTGAGATCACCCACCACCGTGATGTCATAGGGATGGTGACCCGTTTCACCACCGACATTGGCGCCATTGCCCTGGGCCGCAGCATTGGTCACACCGTAGCTGAACAACGTCTCGTTTCCGCAGGCGTCCGTCACGGCATAGCTGAAGTCCATGGCCCATGGCATCACGCAATCGAGATCAAGCATGATGTCGCCGCTGGACCCCACATAGCCTTGTGAAGTACCGTTCAGGACCAGCTCGCCGCTCCAGTAGAACCAGGCACTCGCACCGTAGTTGGCGTTCTGGTTGTTGGCACCATTTCCGACCTGCAGGCCGTAGTAGTAATTCATAGGCTGGTGCGTCAGGCTGAGTTCGGAGCCGGCATAGATGCCCGTACCGAGCATGCCTCCCGTCTGCATGACGAAGTACTCCCAGCCGGTCCAGGGCGATTGCCCCGGCAGGACGTTGGCGCAATCCTTCTTGTAACCGCGGCCTAGCGCTTCCCACTGGGCCCAGTTGTAGGCCTCGTTGTAGTCTGCATTCCAGATGAAGCCACCCGTGCCGTCGGCATTGGTCACCTCGATCTCGATGTGCAACGTCTCGTCGTAGTAGCTCTCGACGATGTTGATGCCGCCCGGCGTGATGGTGAAGGACTCACCGTTGAATGGAGCACCCTCGAGGATGATGGCTGCAGGAGCATTGCCGTTGCAAGCCTCTCCTCCACTGAATGCGGCCGGCGTGGCTGCACCGCAGTAGTTGCCGATGTCCTCCGTCGGCACAAAGCCGCTCTCGGTCTCGACCAACTCGATGGTGACGTCACTGCAGACATCCTCCGCGTCGAGCTCGATGGCTTCGGGCAATTCGATCCAATCGAAGATGCCGCCGGCCTCAGTCTCGGTCAGGGTCTCGCCGTTGCTGATGCCTTCGCTGTCGGTGATCTGCGGCGGTGTCACGTCGAGTACCGAGATGGTCTGGACGTGGGTCGCCACCGTTTCATTGCCACAGTCATCCGTGGCCGTGGCAGAGAACGTCCGCGTGACGGTATAGCTGCCGCCGCCGTCGCAAAGGGCTTCCGGAGCGCTGTCCTCATAAGTGATGGCGGAAAGTTCCGGCATCGCCGTGCAGTTGTCCGTCGCCGTGGCCGTCATGTCGAACTCAATGGCAGCCACCACCGTGAATGAGCCCACCACCAACGTATCATCCGAGAAGTCGAACGAGGCATCCGCTCCCCCGGAAATCACCAGGGCATCCGTACCGTCCACATTGCCCCATACCCATCCGTCACCGAAATCATCGGTAAGCATGACGTCATAGTTGCCCGGAGCCAGGTTGATGGTCTGGATCAGCGTGTAGCCGTTACTGGAGACCGTCGCTTCATCCACCGTGTAAGAGAGGTCGATTGGATTGATGGAATTGATAAATCCACCCTCCACATAGATATTCTCGATCACGGTTCCGTCATCCGCGTTGATGATGGACCCTACCTCACCTGCCCAGTAATCGAGCGTGTAGGTGAAGGTCACCGCCATGGAGTCCGCCGGGGTACCCGCCTCGGGAATGTCCACTTCGCAGTTGACATCCAACTCGAGTGTCAGATCCTCCGGAGCGTTGTCGAAGAACACCATGGGCGCCGTGGCGTCCATCACGGTAATGTGCTGCAGGGTCGTATCGCTGCCCATGTTGCCGGAGGCGTCCACAGCCTCGATGATCCAGCGGCGATCGAATTCGCGGCAACCTGCTGAGCCGGTCTCATTGACCACATCATACACGATGTTCACGTCAATGTCACAGTTGTCCGTCGCCTCATACCAAGGCTGACCCGCTGCGAAGAGGTCCACCTCGTCCACACAGGTCTCCCCTGCATACAGGGTGTATTCCTCGAGATCAAAGATGTGGACCACGGGAGCCTCGTTGTCTTCGACGAACACGTTGGTGGAAGCGGAAGTCGAATTGCCGTTCACATCGGTCACCGTAAGGGTTACAGTGTTGTTTCCGAGGTTGCTGCAATCGAAGGTGCTGATGTCCAAGGTCATTCCACCGATGCCACAGTTGTCCGTTGCGGACGCGAGAACATCGCCGGGTTCGATGGATACCGTGCCGTCCGGTCCAAGCTCGACGGTAATGCCACCCAAGGACACCTCATCGCCGGCCTCCACGGTGAATTCCAAGCTTGCCAATGAACCATCCGTGAAATCGAGGGAGCCGGTAGCACCGCCGGAAATCACGACAGCATCCTCACCCGTTACAGGAGCCCAGGCCCATCCGTCACCCCAATCGTCACCCAGCACGATCGTGTAGGTGCCAGGATCGAGGCTCAAAGTCTCTTCCACGGTTGCGCTGCTCGGGAAGTACCCCA
>CAXQGL010000067.1:0-2008 GCA_964223495.1 Candidatus Nitrosopumilus sp.
AATTTGAAGCCGAAGCCGTCCTCGCCGATGCGGTTGGCCTTGGGCACCTTGACGTCCTGGAACATCAGCGTATGGGTGTCGCTGCCCCGGATGCCCATCTTGTCTTCCTTGGCGCCGACCATGAAGCCTTCCATACCGCGCTCCACGACGAGGCAGTTGATGCCACGGTGGCCCTTGTCGGCATCGGTTTGTGCCATGACCAGATAAGTGCTGGCCGAACCGCCGTTGGTGATCCAGTTCTTGGTGCCGTTCAGGAGGTAGTGGTCCCCCATGTCGATGGCCGTCGTGCGCTGGCTGGTGGCGTCGCTTCCCGCCTCGGGCTCGCTCAGGCAGAAGGCCCCGATTTTCTCTCCCCGGGCAAGGGGAGCGAGGAATTTCTCCTTCTGCTCCTCGGTGCCATAGGCCTCGAGCCCCCAGCAGACCAGCGAATTGTTGACCGACACGCAAACCGATGCGGAAGCGTCGATCCGGGACAGTTCTTCCATCGCCAGCACGTAGCTTACGGTGTCCATGCCGCTCCCTCCGTATTTCGGATCCACCATCATGCCCATGAAGCCCAACTCGCCGAGCTGCTTTACTTCATCGGCTGGGAACCGCTGTTCGTTGTCCCGTTCGATGACGCCGGGTTTGAGGACGTTCTGGGCGAAATCCCGCGCGGCGTCGCGCACGGCTTTCTGTTCTTCGGTGAGTTCCAGGATCATTGCAGGATTCTCGTAAGGTGAGGACCACAAAGATAACCCACGACACCCCCATGTCTTGTCCAGAAGACACGGTTTGGAGGGTCATCGGGACCATGTCGGGCACGTCCTGTGATGGCCTTGACGTCGTGCTGGTCGAGATCGGTGCGGAAGGAAGGAGCGTCACCTTGCTCGAATCGACGGGGTTCGACTACGGTCTGGAATGGTCCGAGCGCTTGCGCCAGCTCAATACCTTGTCCGAGGCCAAGGCCCTCCAGCTGGAACAGGAATGGACGCGTTGGGTCGCGGACCGCATTGCTGGATGCCTCAGGATCTGGGTGCCTGCTCACGGACCCGTGCACCTTGTAGGCTACAGCGGACACACCTGGTACCATGAGCCCGGCGGTCGGGGAACCAAGGCCATCGGGGACGGCGAATTGCTGAGCGGGATGTTGGGACTTCCGATAGTGGCCGACTACCGGTCGGCGGATGTGGCCGCCGGCGGCCAGGGGGCACCCCTGGTTCCCTTGTTCGATGCGGTCGTCTTTTCCGGATACGGCGCCTGTCTGAACTTGGGGGGCATCGCCAACATCACTTGGCTTCCGGAAGCTGTGGATGGGCCGGTGAGGGCGGCAGACCTTTGTGGCGCCAACCTGCTCCTCAACAGGCAGGCCCGCCGGGCCGGGCTGGCTTTTGACCGCGACGGGGCATTGGCCAGGAGCGGTTCAGTGCAGCAGCCGGCGCTGCATCTGCTGGACGATTGGCCCTTCCTCCTGCAACCCGCACCCAAGTCGCTGGCCGCCGAAGACCTTGACCACCTGCATCAGGTCCTCGATGGGATTTCGGACCCGCGCGATGCGGCTGCCACAGCAGTGGAATGGGTGGCCCGGACCGTGGCGGGGAGCCTCGAACCAAATAAGTGCGACAGTCGCACCTTGCTCGTGACCGGTGGCGGGGCCCACCACCTCCATCTCATGGAACGGCTGCGCAACCATTTGCCGTCGGGCTGGACGCTCGAGGTGCCGGAACCCCAGTGGGTGGACGGCAAAGAGGCCGTCGCCTTTGCCTGGCTCGCCCACCGGACGGCGCAAGGAATGACCACTTCACTGGCCTCTGTTACAGGGGCGGAAAAGGACGTTTGTGGCGGCAGGCTCTTCGGTAACTTCGCCGGCACCGACAATGGTTCGGAAGCCTGCAGCACGACATGATGAAAGAACTCCTCGACCGTTACAGCGAACGCCCGCCTGAAATCGTGTTCGAATGGTCCGACCAGGAAACCGAGGCGCGGGGATGGGTGGTGATCAACAGCCTGCGCGGTGGAGCGGCAGGTG
>CAXQGL010000068.1:0-6135 GCA_964223495.1 Candidatus Nitrosopumilus sp.
GGGCGATGAAGGCATCGTCGGTCGGGGCGAAAACGGTGAAGGGTCCGTCGCCGGAGAGGGCTTCTCCGAGTCCTGCAGCACCGACGGCGGCCTCGAGCAGGTTGTGCACGTCACTGTTGACGATGACATCGACGACAGTGGTGGTTGGGTCGTCTCCCTCGACAATGATGGTGCCGACCATGCCTTGGGCGGCGTGGTCACCAATGCTGCAATCGTAGTGATAGGTGCCGGGCACGTCGAAGGTGACGGTGCCCATGCAATTGCCGAAGATCCACCAGCCGTAATTGGTGGGCAATGAAAAATCCTCGGGGTTGTTGAAGGATTCGCCAGTCAAGGAATTGGTCTCTCCATTGACGTTGTGCCATCCTCCATAGTTGGTGAAGGACACGGATTCGCCGGCCTCGATGGTGAGTTCAGCGGGATGGAATTCGTAGTTGTAGACGGCGACATGGTAATCTCCGTCACATTGGGCTGTCGCGGTCAGGATGCCGAGGGACAGGCCGAGCAGGGTAAACAGGCTGCGCATGGGTATGATTGTGAATGGTGGAATCAGGGAACAGAACATCCCTGTCCAAGTTCTACTGGCCGCATTTTTCAGGTGTGTAGTGTCATTATTTAGGGTATGAGTCACACATAATGAGTACCATTTCAGTGTATTATATCGGAGGTGTCAGCGGTGGCGGTGCCCTCGGAATCGGTAAATTCCACCCATGTCAAAGCCGCTCAGACCTTGCTCTTTTTGCTGGTTCTGCCTCTTCATCATGATGTGTGCAGGATGCAGCCTGTCCGAGGGCGACACAGCACGTACCATTGAATGGCAAGGTTGGGAGTGGCAGGACATGGAGGGGCAGTGGCTTCCTGCGGATGTTCCTGGCTGCATTCACACCGATTTGATGGCCGCTGGCCAATTGGGTGACCCTTTCAACGGCACGGCAGAGTGGGAGGTACAGTGGGTGGAAGAGCGGAATTGGCGCTACCGTTGCCCGGTTCCAGAGTTGCCCGTTGAAGGAGAATGGGTGCTCGAATTCGAAGGATTGGATACCCATGCCGACATCCTGGTCAATGGAGCAAGCGTGCTCCGGACGGACAACATGCACAGGCGCTGGCGGATTCCCCGGTCAGAATTGACCCTGACGGGTGAGGATACCCTCGAGGTGGTTTTCCGCAGTCCAGTCAAGGAGGGCCAAGCGTTGCTGGAGCAATCGCCGTTCCCGATTCCGGTCAGCAACGAGGCGCGGCCGGTGGGGCAGCAGAACAGCGTCTTCACGCGAAAGGCCCAATACCACTTCGGCTGGGATTGGGGTCCCCGTCTCGTGACGAGTGGAATCTGGAAGCCCGTCCATTGGGTTCGGGTCGACCGTGAACTGCCATCGTTTCGTCTCGTTCCGGTGTCCATTGGTCCCGAACGTGCGGAATACGACGTCATCTGGGATGCCACGGTGGAGGGCGTGCGGCCCGTGCTGAAACGCAATGGGGGTGATGTTCCCATGGAATGGAACCGAGTGGATGAACGGCATCAGCGCCTGGTCATTCCGAATCCGGCGTTGTGGTGGCCCAACGGCATGGGGGAGCAGCCGCTGTACGATCTCGCCTTGTGTGATGCCTCCGGGCGCTCTGCCACGGCCCGATTCGGTGTCCGCACGATTGAATGGAACCGCGGGGTAGACGCCTTCGGTAATGTCATGCAATGCGTGGTCAATGGGGTTCCTGTGCAGGTTCGGGGGGCCAATGTGATTCCCCCGGATTTCTTTCCCGTCCGGGCGGAGGAGCGATGGGGCCGCGTCATCGACGATGCGGTAGCGGCCCACATGAACATGATCCGCATTTGGGGCGGTTCCCATTATGGTGAGGAATCGCTGTACGACCTCTGCGATGAGCACGGCATTCTCGTCTGGCAGGACTTCATGAACGCCTGTGCGATGGTGCCGGTCGATTCAGCGTGGCGCGAAAACTTCCTCGCGGAGGCGCGGGAGCCGGTGGTCGGGTTGCGCAACCGGACCTCGCTGGCGATCTGGGCGGGCAACAACGAGACGGAGAAGGCTTGGCGCGAGTGGGGCTGGCAGGACATCTACGATTTGCACGGTGCGGATTCCGTGGCGGTCGAATCGGCCTATCGCCGGCTCTTCGAACAGGACCTGCCCGCCTTGGTGGCGGACCTGGGTGGAGGCGAATACCAGCCGTCATCGCCCCACCACCTCGATGCTGAGAAGCCCCGGGAATCGGGGGATCAGCACGATTGGGGGGTCTGGTTCGGCAAGGCCGGATTCGATTTCTATTCCTATGATGGAGGGCGTTTTGCCAGCGAATTCGGCCTGCAGAGCCTGCCGGACCGGCGCACGCTCGAGGAAGTGGGGGTGCGTTCCTATGAGGATACGGTGTTGCAGTTCCGTCAGCGCAGCAAGATGGAGTGGCTGGAACCGTGCTTCGATGGCTGGGACATGATGCAGTTCTATGCCGGATTGTACTTCGCCGACCCTGCCACCGTGGAAGTGGAGGGGATGGACCGACTGGATGCCTGGATTTACCTGACCCAATTGACCCAGGCGGAAGGATTGCGTCAAGGGGTGGAGCGCCACCGCTGCTCGAAAGGGCGCACTTCGGGCTCGCTGTATTGGCAGCTCGACGACGTTTGGCCGACGGTGTCCTGGTCGACGGTGGATCATGCCGGGCGCTGGAAGTTGGCCCATCACTCCGTACGGCATGCCAACCAGCCGATCCGCGTCATGCCTGACCGCATGCAGGGCGATGTGGTGGCTTTCGAGATTGTCAACGACAGCCCGGTTCCCGCCGAGGGTCTGTTCAAATGGGCTTTGATCGACTTGGCCGGCGACACAGCGGATGCGGGGCAATTCGGACTCTCCGTGGCGGATTTCACCACGACTTCCTGGTCAGCGTCCGATGCCGCCGTCAAGCCGGACGAACACATCCTCACCTGGCAATGGGCTACTTCAGATAGCGTAGCTAAGCTCATTGATGCCGGGCATCACACATTCAAGCCGGTGGGCAGCCTGAATTGGACTCCTGCCGTCATTCAAGCCGATACGGTTCGTCATGGGGTGCGGCTCACCACGGATGTACCCGCAGTGGGGGTGTGGCTGCGCAGCGCGGCCGAAGGGCGATTCGAAGACAATGGATTCACCTTGTTGCCCGGCGAAGGGCGGGTGGTCCATTTCTTTGGGACGTCAGGCGAACCGGCGGATCCCGGTGAAATCCGGGTGGTCCACTTCGCCGAGGTACAGGCTCAGGCCAGTACGCTGTAAAGCACGGCGCCGAGCACGCCCCCGATGATGGGGCCGACCACCGGAATCCAGGCATAGCCCCAGTCGCCGTCGCGCTTGCCGGGAATGGGCAGGACGGCATGGGCAAGGCGGGGTCCGAGGTCCCGTGCCGGATTGATGGCGTAGCCGGTTGGTCCGCCGAGGGCCAGGCCGATGCCGAGGACGAGCAGGGCAACGGGCAGGGCGTCGAGGGAACCCAAGCTGTCGGTCGGAGAGGTGATGCTCAAGGCGCCGAAGACGAGGACGAAGGTGCCGATGGCTTCCGTGATGAGGTTCCACGCCGTGTGGCGGATGGCGGGGGCGGTGGAGAAGACGGCCAGCTTGAGGTCGGCATCCTCTGAAACGTCGAAGTGCTGCTTGTAGGCCATCCACGCGAGGCTGGAGCCCGTGAAGGCGCCCGCCATCTGCGCGGCGATGTAGCCGGGAACGAGGTCGGTGCTGAAGGACCCGATGGCGGCAAGTCCAAGGGTGACGGCGGGATTCAGGTGGCCGCTGCCGCCGAGGGCCGTGGCGGAATAGACGCCCAGAAAGACCGCGATGGCCCAGGCCCAGCAGATGACGAGCCAGCCGGCATCCTTGCCCTTGCTCTCGTCGAGCAGCACGTTGGCCACCACACCGCTGCCCAGGAGGAGCAGCAAGGCGGTGCCGATGAATTCACCGATGTAGGGTTCCATGATCAGAGGGTGTTTGCGGGAAGGTACTGCGCGGCCAATTGCTTGAAACTCTTGGTCTGCTCCTCAGCCCATGCGCCGTCGAATCCTTGGACGTCGGCCAGGGCTGTGGCCACGGTTTCGGCGCGTCGGATGGCCTGTCGGGCATCGAGCAGCAGGATGCGATATCGCCGGGCCAGGAAGTCCTCCACCGTGACGCACATCTCGGTTTCCACCGCTTCGCGCACGGCGGCCTCGAGGTCGGCATCGGCGTCGGGGAGGGTGCTGCGGTCGTGGACGAGGCCCTGGACAATGGGGCTGTCTGCCGTGTTGGCCGGGGTGAAATCAAGTTCACACCGTCGTTGGATGAAGGCGAGGGTGTCCTCTGCCATCTTCCGATAGGTGGTCCATTTGCCTCCGCGTACGGAGACAAGTCCGCTGTCGGTCGCTTCGATCTGGTGGCTGCGGGACAGGTCCGAAGTGGTACCGCCCCCGCCTTTGACGAGGGGGCGCAATCCTGCAAATACGCTTCGGACGTCTTCCGGACCGAGGGAGAGCCCGAGGTGCCGGTTGGCGTGGTCGATGACGAAGTCGATTTCCTCTTGGAGTGCGACAGGTTCGGCAACGACCTTCTCGAGTGCGGTGTCGGTGGTCCCGACGAGCACCTTGCCCAGCCACGGCACGGCAAACAGGACGCGGCCGTCATCGGTCTTCGGGATGAGGACGGCGTCCTTTCCCGGCAGGATGTTGCGGTCGAAGACGAGGTGGATGCCCTGGCTTGGTCGGATGCGGTCCTGGTGGCCATCGTCGTCGAGCCGGTTGACGGCATCGCTGAATGGACCACATGCATTGACCACGACCCGGGCCTCCACCCTGTGCCGATTCCCGGTGAGTCCATCTTCGACCTCCACGGCATCGATGCGGCCATCTTTCTTGTGGAATCCGATGGCATTGCAGTGGTTGAGCAAGGCAGCTCCTTGACGGGCCGCGGCCTTGGCGATGGAGAGGGCGAGCCCCACGTCGTCGAATTTGCCGTCCGAATACCGCAATCCCCCCACCATGCCGGCTTCCCGAAGGGTGGGGAAGAGGTGTTCCATCTCGCGCTTCGAGACCCAGGTGGTGCGGCCCCATCGCCGCTTGCCGGCAAGCAGGTCATACAGGAGCAGACCCGTGCCGTAGTACAGCTGTTTCCAGCGCTTCTTGACGGGGATGACGAAGCTCTGCGCCTGCACGTGCCCTTCGGCGTTCTGCAGGATGCGGTCGCGCTCGAGGAGGGCTTCCTTGACGAGGCCGATCCGCCCCTGCTGGAGGTAGCGGACACCTCCGTGGAGGAGTTTGGTGCTGCGCGAGGAGGTGCCCTTGGCGAAATCCGCGCGCTCGATGAGGAGGGTATCCAATCCGCTCGAGGCGGCTTCGAAGGCGATGCCGAGTCCGGTGGCGCCGCCGCCGATGACGCACACGTCCCATGGGCCTCCATCCCGGAGGCGCTGCATCATGGTGGGGCGGTGCAGGCTCATGGTTCAGCGGTCTTCGGCCCAGGCGAGTGTAGCGCGAACGGCGCGGTTCCATGCGGTATCCGCTGCCTTCCGGGCGGCTGCATTCATTTCGGGATGGAAGGTCCTTTCCGCCTGCCACTGGGCGCTGATGGTGCTCAGGTCCGGCCAGTAGCCGACGGCGAGCCCCGCGAGGTAGGCGGCGCCGAGGGCGGTCGTTTCGGTGACCTCCGGCCGGACGACTTCGCAGCCGAGGATGTCGCTCTGATACTGCATGAGGAGGTTGTTGACGGTGGCGCCTCCATCGACGCGCAGCTGGGCGATGGGCACACCGGCGTCGGCTTCCATGGCGCGCATGACGTCGACGGTCTGGTGGGCGATGCTGTCGAGGACGGCCCGCGCGAGGTGGGCCTGGGTGCTGCCGCGCGTCAGGCCGAAGACGGCGCCGCGGGCGTGCCCGTTCCAATGGGGGGTGCCGAGCCCGGCGAAGGCCGGGACGATGACGACGCCATCGGCATCTTCAACCGAGGCGGCCATCCCCTCGATTTCACCGGAGTCGGTGATCAATCCGAGGCCGTCGCGCAGCCATTGGACGGTCGCGCCGCCCATGAAGATGCTGCCTTCGAGAGCGTAGTGGGTCTCTTCGCCGATTTGCCAGGCGACGGTGGTCAGGAGGCGGTGCTCGCTGGCTACGGCTTTGGTGCCTGTGTTCAT
>CAXQGL010000069.1:0-24299 GCA_964223495.1 Candidatus Nitrosopumilus sp.
AGCACTACGCCTACCTCAAGATTGCCGAGGGCTGTGACCGCCCGTGTGCATTCTGCGCCATCCCGCTGATGCGGGGCAAGCATCGGTCCACCCCCATCGAGGACCTGGTCAAGCAGGCGGAGGGTCTCGCGGAGCAGGGCGTCAAGGAGCTCATCCTGATTGCGCAAGACCTGACCTACTACGGATTGGACCTCTACAAGGAGCGCAGGCTGGCCGAGCTGGTCCGCCGCCTCAGCGAGGTGGACGGCATCGCTTGGATCCGCCTGCATTACGCCTTCCCCAGCGGCTTCCCCATGGATGTCCTTGACGTCATGGCCGAGCGGGACAACGTCTGCCACTACCTCGACATGCCGCTCCAGCATGGAGCCGACCAGGTCCTGAAGAACATGCGGCGCGGCATCACGCGTGAGAAGACGGCCAAACTGCTGGCGGACATCCGCTCCCGCGTGCCCGACATCGCCATCCGGACAACGCTCATCTGCGGGTTCCCCGGCGAAACCGAGGACGACCACAAGGAAATGATGGACTGGGTTGCAGAGAGCCGGTTCGATCGGCTGGGGTGCTTCACATACAGCCACGAGGAGGACACCCACGCCTACACCATGGAGGACAACGTGCCCGAGGAAATCAAGCGCCGGCGCGTGGAGGACGTCATGGGGCTGCAGGCCGGAATCAGCGCCGAGCTCAATGCGGCGAAGGTGGGCAAGACCTTCAAGGTGCTGTTCGACCGCAACGACGCCGGTGTCTTCATCGGCCGCACGCAATTCGACAGTCCCGATGTGGACTGTGAGGTGCGCGTCGAAGGCGGTGCTGACACCTACGTTCGGATTGGAGACTTCACGGATGTGACCATCGAATCCGCCACGGAATTCGACCTCTTCGGAAAACTGGCATGAGTCCTGATGCATCCTACCCCGTGATGGAGGCCTTTGCCACCGTGCAGGGCGAGGGTGCGCACACCGGGACACCGAGTTGGTTTCTCAGGCTTGGAGGCTGCGATGTCGGCTGCGTCTGGTGCGATGTCAAGGAGAGCTGGAACGCGGATGCACATCCCCGGCAAAGCGTGAAGGAAATCGTCGCCGCTGCGGTCGACAGCGGGCGTCAGGTGGTTGTGGTCACCGGGGGAGAACCTGCGATGTACGACCTCGCCCCCCTGACCGAGGCACTGCATGACGCAGGACTCCGCACCCACATCGAGACCAGCGGTGCCCATCCATTGACGGGCGATTGGGATTGGGTAACACTGAGTCCGAAGAAGTTCAAGGCCTGCCGGGATGAGGTGTATTCGCTGGCGGATGAACTCAAGGTCGTGGTCTTCCACCGCAGCGACCTCGAATGGGCAGCAGGGCACGCCGGCAAGGTGAATCCCGCCTGTGCCCTTTTCCTTCAGCCGGAGTGGGACAAACGGGACGAAGCGACCTTTTGGATCCTGTCTTGGATCGCATCACGGCCCGGTTGGCGCATCAGCCTGCAGACCCACAAATTCATCGGGATTCCCTGATCAGGAGGACAACCAATCCACCCCTTCAGCCCCCTTGCGGAGCCAGGCGAGCGTCTCGGCTTGTCGGGATCCATCGGGTGGGTTGTGGTCGTAGGTCCAATCGGCACGCGGGGGGAGGCTCATCAATATGCTCTCGGTGCGCCCTCCCGAAACGAGACCGAAGCGGGTACCGCGGTCATGGACCAGGTTGAATTCGACGTACCGCCCCCTCCGCAGGCCCTGCCATGCGACATCCTCGGCGTCCACGAATTGGTGGGTGAACGGCTCCGCGCGGCGGCGATAGATGGCCGCGTATTGGCTGGAGAGGTCAACGCAGAAAGCCAGGGCCGCATCGCGGTCCACATCACCCTCACGGCCGACGTGGTCGAAGAAGATGCCCCCCACCCCGCGGGATTCGCCCCGGTGCGGGCTGTAGAAATAGCGGTCGGCCCACGGCTTGAACCGGTCATAATCGGCCACCTCGTGGCGGTCGCACACTGCTTTGAGGTCGGCATGGAAGGCCTTGGCCTCGGTGGGAATGACGTAATGCGGCGTCAGGTCAATGCCACCGCCGAACCACCAGGTGCCGTCGTCCAATGTGAAGTATCGGACGTTCATGTGGATGATCGGAACGTGGGGATTGCAGGGATGCAATACGCTCGAGACCCCCGTAGCGGCGAACCGCCCGGCACCCGTACCGAGCTGCTGCTTGAGCGCATTCGTCACCTCTCCCTGTACGGCGGAGAAATTCAACCCTCCCTTCTCGATGACCTGACCTTCGGAGAGGATCCTGGTGTCTCCGCCCCCTCCCCCCGTGCGGTCCCACAGGTCGCGCGTCACCGCCACCTCAGAATCGAATGCCTGCAGCGCCTCGATCTGGGTGTCCTGAACCGACCTGAATGCCGACTCCACCGTTGCCAGAAAGGAGGTGTCCATCATTCGGTTTGGCCCTGAGCGGGTGCTTCCATGACACCGATGACATCCCTGCCCACCTCAACCCACTGGAAATCCTCCTGGCGCAGGATGCGGATGGCCCCGTTCAACAAACCTCCGGGTGACGTTCCAGCCGACATCCAGGCGAATGGATGCAAGCCCTTGGCCTCTTGTGCCTGCGGACGAATCAAATGCTCCCCCGAGTCAATGCGATGCGGCCAATCCGTTCCGTGTCCTGCGGTCCATTCCAATGCACTGCGCACGGCGTCATGGGCCATCCAACCATAGGATCCCGCATCCCCGCCGCGCAATACCGCCAATCGCCGCGCAAGACAGAAGTGAGCCGAGTCGAGGGGACCGAACACCGATGAATCCGGCAAGGAACCACCACCGTCGACCACGGTGAATCCGGTCCGTTCCCGCACCTCCGGGTCGAGGAATTCGAACGTCCTCCACGCGTCATCGGCGTAGAGCACGAAATCGAGGGAATCGCCCAGCTGGATTTCCGTCTGCAACACCCCCGCGAAGGAGCGGTTGGCCTTTCCTCCGGGCACCACCAGCACGTTGCGCCGCACATCCGTCAGCGACTCCCTCAGCGTGCCCAATCCTTTCGACGAGACCTCCACTTCTTCCAACATCAGCAAACTGTCCGAAGCAGCGAGGCGCGCCCATGCACCCCGGAATGCATCCTCCGCCTCGAGGTTGCGGACATCCCCGGTGACGAGCAACAACACCTGTTCCCCACTGTGTATGCGGGCCACATGGGCAGCCAGCCCTTCCATGCGCTTCGCCACGGGGACGTAGGGCATCAATACGCCTTCAGCTCCCTCCAGCAGGGACGCTCCGAGGTCGGTCAGCGCCAGATGGACCGCACGTTCCATCCCGGCCCATGTCCGGACATCCCTGAACTGAGAGCGCTTCAAGGGCCCGATGGCCAAATCCACCGGACCGCCCCAGTTCCGGAGGTCGGCCGGACCACAGCTCAATTGTCCCGAAGTATCCCTTCCGGTGTCCAGGAAACGGACATCACACAGGGCACCGACTCGGCGTCCCGTGTCGAGGGCCATTTCAATTCCCGCGGCGCAATCCCGGGCAATCTCCCTGAGGCGGGACTCCTGACGCCCCAAACTGTCCCTACCGGAATAGAAGGGCAGGAAAACTGCAACCCTGATGGTGTCCGCCGACCATGACGGCGGAACCGGTCGCCCGCGTGGAATGGAAAGGAAATCGCCCTCCCCGACTTCCTGTGAACTGTCCGAGCCCACAGGCGTTTGAACCCCGTCCTCGGCGCTTTCAGTTGGCCACCGCACAGCATCTTCCACGTCGTCCGGTGGATGGCCGCCAGGAGGGTCGACCGCAGGATCCTGCCTGGCGGGACGGGGAATCCGCAAGACATCCCCCTTCCGAATGCCCCCTTCGGCCCATGGATTCGAATCGAACAGGCTGTTGAGGTCAATCCCATATGCCTTGGCGATGGAATACGCCGTCTCCTTGCGCTTCACCGTGTGCGTCACCACGGTTTGCGCCACGAGGTGGCAGGTCATGAGCATGCCGCCCAGAACGAGTAGAACGCGCTTTGTCACTCCCCTCACTCCCATTCGATGGTGGCAGGAGGTTTGGAGGAAATGTCGTAGACCACACGGTTGATGCCGCGCACCTTGTTGATGATGGCGTTGGACACCTCGGCGAGGAAGGCATGGGGAAAGTCCACCCAATCCGCCGTCATGCCATCGGTCGAGTTGACCGCGCGCAGGGCCACCGCCTGCTCGTAAGTGCGCTCATCCCCCATCACACCCACACTCTGCACGGGCAGCAGGATGGTGCCTGCCTGCCACACCCTGTCGTAGTGACCGTGCTCGCGCAACTTGTCGATCCAGATGCGGTCCGCGTCCTGTAACAGCCGGACCTTCTCGGGGGTGACCTCACCCAGGATCCGGATGCCGAGACCGGGGCCGGGGAACGGGTGCCTCCCGAGCAACCGGGAATCCATTCCCATTTCCCGGCCCACGCGGCGGACCTCATCCTTGAACAGCATGCGCAACGGCTCCACCACCTGCAGCTTCATGAAATCCGGCAGGCCGCCCACGTTGTGGTGGGACTTGATGGTCGCACTCGGACCGCCTGTGGCCGAAACACTTTCGATCACGTCGGGATAGATGGTGCCCTGTCCCAACCATTGCACGCCGTCGAGCATGTTGCTTTCCTCATCGAACACATCGATGAAGGTGGCACCGATGGCCTTGCGCTTGGCTTCGGGATCGGTCTTGCCGGCGAGGGCGTAATAGAAACGCTCCGCGGCCCGAACCCCCTTGACATTGAGCCCCATGCCCTCGTAGCCCTCCAGTACTTCCTCGAATTCGTGCTTCCGCAGAAGCCCATTGTCCACGAAGATGCAGTGCAGACGGTCTCCAATGGCGCGGTGCAGCAACATGGCCGCAACGCTCGAATCCACGCCTCCACTCAGGCCCAGCACCACTTGGTCATCCTGGAGCCGCTCCTTCAGCTCGCCGACGGTCGTGTCCACGAAATGGGCCGGCGTCCAATCAGCTGCACACCCGCAGATGCCATGGACGAAGTTGCGCAACAGCATCAACCCCTCCTCACTGTGATAGACTTCCGGATGGAACTGGATGCCCCAAGTCGGCTCGGATTCGTAAGAGAAGCCCGCGAACTCGACATCAGCGGTGGAACAGGTCACCCGTGCTCCGGAACCGACCCCCTGGATGGTGTCACCATGGCTCATCCAGACCTGCTTGCCTTCACTCATGCCCGCGAACAGGCGGTCGCCCGTATCCACATGTGTCAAATGTGCCCTCCCGTATTCGCGGCTGTCACTGGCCTCGACCACCCCTCCACCGAACTGGGCCAGCCATTGTGCCCCGAAACAAACCCCCAGTAAAGGAAATCTGCCGCGCACACCCTCCAGATCGGGCGACGGGGCATCCGTATCCCGAACGCTGTGCGGACTGCCCGAAAGTATGATGCCTTTCCAACGGCGGCCCTGATCATCCTCTTCGGCCGGGGTCTCCAGCAATGAACGCCATGCTCCATTCCAGGGCTTGATTTCGGCATAGGTATTCAACTCCCGCACCCTGCGTGCAATCAATTGGGTGTACTGGGATCCGAAATCAAGAATGAGGATACTGTCCATGCGTCCACGATGAAAGGCAAAATTAGCGCGGCCCCTCTTGCCCCTGACATCAACGCATCGGCGCCCAAGGTGTTGTTTTGCACCGTCCATACACGACATCCATGCACATCCGACCCGACGCCCCTTCCACCCTCCCCCTGCTCCCCGGCCTGCGCAACCGCAGACTGGTGCTCGGGAGCGCCTCTCCCCGCCGCAAGGAGCTCATCTCCATGTTGGGCATTCCATTTGAAGTCAGGCCATTGGATGTGGATGAACGCTACCCCGATGGACTGACCGGATCGGCGATTCCCAGGCACATCAGCGCACTGAAAGCCCGGGCCGCCATCAGAACACTCGAACCGGATGAGATTCTGATCACCAGCGATACGGTGGTCCAGATCGATGGCGACACTTTGGAAAAGCCGAAGGACGAGGCGGAAGCCCTCGAGATGCTGCACCGACTTTCCGGCCGAACACACCAGGTCATCACTGCATTCTCCGTGGTGGATGGCCGCCGTCCGGATCTCCTCCAAACCGACCACGACACCACTGAAGTGTCATTCGGACACATTATTGGAGATTTTGCTGCGCATTACGTCAAAAACCACATGCCATTCGACAAAGCAGGGGCCTATGGCGCCCAGGATCTCATCGGCGCCTGTGCCATTCACACCTTGAAAGGCAGCTATTACACCGTCATGGGGCTTCCTATGCACAAAATTTTCTCTTCCTTGCAATCAATTGATTGACAGTGTTTCCGCAGTCATTTTCCAGCCTTTCGTTCACTTTTTTTGGAAATTCTTTGAACACACGGGGCAGGCAATGGGTTTTGGTGTGTACGTTGAACACGTTCAAAACCACACACACAACATGAACCTTTCTCTTATCCTCGCCGATGGTGCGGTTGGACCCAATTTCTATTCGGGTACAAGCTTCACTTTCTTCGTCGGCTGCATGGCCATGATGGCCGCTTCCGTATTCTTCTTCTTCGAGATGTGGAACGTCGACAAGAAGTGGCGTACCTCTCTCCTCGTCAGTGGCATCATTACGTTCATTGCGTTCGTCCACTACTACTACATGAGGGGATTCTACCTCGAAACAGGGGAAAGCCCCACATTCTTCCGCTACGTGGACTGGACCCTGACGGTCCCGCTCATGTGCGTTGAATTTTATCTCATCACCAAGAAGGCTGGTGGCACCATGGGCTTGATGTGGAAGCTCATTTTCGCTTCCGTCGTCATGCTGGTGACCGGTTACATCGGTGAGACATCCGGTGTTGCCGATGCCTGGCTCTGGGGATTGTTCTCGGGCCTGGCCTACTTCTACATCGTTTACCTCGTCTTTGCCGGTGAGGTGAAGAACCTGGCCGACAGTGCCGGTGGAGCCGTTGCGGAAGCCAACAAGTGGCTGGGCCGCTTCGTATTGATCGGATGGGCCATCTACCCGCTCGGTTACATGGTGGGTACCGGCGAAGGCCAATGGTACTCGTTCTTGAATGGCGCCATGGACATGGACGTTGTCTACAACATCGGTGACGCCATCAACAAGATCGGCTTCGGTCTCGTGATCTATGCCTTGGCCGTCAAGGACGGCGCGAAGGGCTGATCTCTCCGCGACCAATCAGCAAGGAAACCGGGCCCATCCCTTTCGGGGGATGGGCCTTTCCTTTGTCCCATGATGGGAACCTCCATGTTCCAGGATGCCGGCAGAATCCGCGGTTGGACCCTCGGCCTGCTGATCGTCGGCGCACTGGTCGGCGATGTGCTGTGGCACTGGCTGCCCTCCGCCCAGACTCCATTGGCACTGCTGCTCATACTTGGTGTGGGCATCCAGCACGGTGCCCTCGACCACATCCTGCACGCCCACATGCACGGCGACCCTGAAGGCCCGCTGAGGCCATCCTTTGCCCTGCCCTATGTGGGGGCCATCGGGGCGTGCTGGCTTGCCTTCCTCTGGTTGCCCGGCATCACGCTGGGGCTGTTTCTACTCGCCAGCGCCTACCATTTCGGAATGTCCCACCTGCGGGTGGATGCCATGCGCCGACCGGGCGGCCCGGTCCCGGATGCATTGTCCGGTACAACGCTGGGCTTGATCCTGTTGGCACCCCTCGTCCTGCGTCCCGATGCCCTGATCATCCTGGAACAGTTTGGCTGGACCCTATCGACCACCTACCGCGTGCACTTCCTCCCTTTCCACCTGGCTTCGGCATCGGCGCTCCTGCTCGCCGCCGTCCTCCACAGGACATGGGGGAATGGCCTGCTGGTAGTGGCGGGCGTCATGGTGGCCTGGTTCGTTCACGATCTCTTGCTCGCCTTTGCCCTGTATTTCGCCCTCGGCCACGCACGGGAAGCCTTTTTCGAGGAATTCAAGGACAGACAAAGCCTGACCCGAAATTTCAAGGAATTCTATCTGCGCAGCCTGCCCCTCACGGCTGCTTTCACCCTCATGGCCGGCGGCGTCCTGTGGTCGGCCCATGAAGGTTGGCTCAGCGAAAGGGCGGCATTGAGCTTCCTGCTCGCCGGAACTCTGCCCCATGTTGCCGTGCTCGAAGGCTGGGTCACGGCGCAGTTGAGGTAAGGCTGTCCATGAAAGCCGGGACTTGTCGCACATCACCTTACATTGCATCAAACCGAAACCCCATGAAATTCCTGACCCCCCTCTCCTTGCTCGCCTTCGTTCTCGTGCTCGCCTCATGCAGCCAGGACACCACGTGCACCTGCGAAATTGCAGGTGAAACCACCACCTCCACGTGCGAAGGCTGTTCCGGTGATGACCTCGAGGCCTTCGAGGCCGCCTGCATCGCCAGCGATGCCATAGCCCAATTGGCGGGAGGAAGTTGCTCCATCGATTGATCGGATCGGCTTCCACCGATGTGGAAAAGGCACCCTCGGGTGCCTTTTTTCATGCCTTCAACCGAACAAGGCCCGTACCCGCGACCACTGCACCGATGGGGTCTGAATGACAACCGGCCTGACTGAGGGCTGACTTCACTGCCGCCTGCGCATCGGCTGCAGCTGCTACCAGGAGTCCACCACTCGTCTGGGGGTCGCACACAAGGTCCAGCTCGAAGTCCGAAACCCCTCCCCGCTCTACAGCGCCCCCATAACTGGCTTGGTTCCTTCGCGTTCCACCCGGAATGCAGCCTTGCGCGTGATAGGCCTCGAGACCGCTGCGGTCGAGTGTCGGCAAGCACCCGACATCCATCACCAGATCCACACCCGTGGCACGTGCCATTTCCAATCCGTGACCGGCCAATCCGAAACCCGTCACATCGGTCATCGCGTGGACCCCTTCGATGGAAGCCAATGCCGATCCGACACGATTCAGTCGCGTCATGTTCCGCTCGGCCGCCGCCAGATGTGCTTCATCTACGACTCCCTTCTTCTGCGCCGTCGTCACCATGCCCACCCCCAGGGGCTTGGTCAGGAACAGCAAGTCTCCCTCCACGGCGCCACCGTTCTTCTTGAGCTGGGCAATCTCCACCCGTCCGGTCACCGCCAGCCCGAAAATGGGCTCAGGAGAGTCGATGCTGTGCCCCCCGGCCAAGGGAATTCCCGCTTCCGCGCACATCGAGCGCCCCCCCTCCAACACCCTGCCCGCCACTTCGGGATCGAGCTTGTCCACCGGCCATCCCAGAATGGCAATGGCCATCAGGGGCTCCCCTCCCATGGCATAAATGTCGCTGATGGCATTGGCCGCGGCGATGCGACCGAAAGTGTGCGGGTCGTCCACGATGGGCATGAAGAAATCCGTGGTGGACACCGCCGCGGTGCCGTCACCGAGGTCGAAAACAGCCGCATCGTCACGGGCGCCGTGGCCCACGATGAGCCGAGGGTCCGCTGATTGGCTTCCCAGTCCGGCCAGGATGCGGTCGAGCACACCCGGGGCGATCTTGCAACCACAGCCTGCTCCGTGGCTGTATCGGGTCAGCTTGACGTCTTCCTGATTCATGGTGACAAAGTTGGGTCAAAGCCCCATCCCGTCCGCGGCCGCCATCAGCGCATGGGCGCACGCTTCCATGGAAAGGCCCTGGGCCTCCACAGGGTGCCTGCGGTCCCCCGCCCTTTTCTGGAGACCGTGCTCATAGGTCCGGTCGTAATAGTCCAGGGCGATGCGGGCTGCGGTGGCCAGGTCTCCCGTGTCCAGCGCCCCGAGCGCATCACGGGTCTCAGGCCCTCCCAATTCAGTGCGGATGGCCTCGAACCCCTTTCGCAGCAGGGCCGTTTCAAAACTGCCGTACATCTCCACGAGGTGGCCCACGCGGTCTTCCGTACTCCTCAACATTTCCAGGGCGGGACAAGCGATCATGCGCTGATAGAAGGGCTCTGGCAGGTGCACCTTGCCGATGCGCCGACTCTCGTTTTCCACCCAGATCCTGCGGTCCGGGTCCAAAGCCCCAAGCGCTTCGGCCAACAGGTTCCGGAAGTGTTCGGAAGAAGGTTGGGGATGCCGCTCGAGGTTCCCGAAGGCGGAGCCGAAGTGGCAGGCCATGCCCTCCAGGTCGACCACCTGCTCACCTGCTTCGGCCAGCCGTTGCAGGACCGCCGTCTTGGCCGAACCCGTATAGCCGCCAACCCTCACCAAGGGCCAGGGACGTTCCATGAAGGCTGGAAGGCTTTGTTTGTAGGACTTGTATCCGCCTTCCAACAGCACCACCGGCAGGCCTGCCGTCCGCAAGAGCCACCCCATGGAACCGCTGCGCATGCCCCCACGCCAACAGTACAGATGGATGGGCCGCCTGTCGGGCTCCGCGCCAAACAGCGCCTTGGCCCGACGCGCCAGATCCGCCATGCGCGGTCCGATGATCTCCAGACCACGTTCAACGGCCTGTTCACGCCCGACCTGCTTGTAGAGGGTGCCGATTTCAGCGCGTTCACCGTCATCAAAGAGCGGAAAGGAAAGGGCCCCGGGGATGTGGGCCTCCCGGTATTCCGAAGGTGACCGTGCATCGAGAAGCAATGCCCCCTCCTCCCGGGCTCCCTCGAGGAATTCCGCCACGTCCACCTTGCGCTCGGGTACGGCCATGTCGCGAAGTTAGACCTGCCATCAGCGGAATGTCTTGTTGCCGGGGCCAAAGTGGTCAGCCCCATCACCCTTGGCATGATGCGAGGGCTTCGCATGCTCACGGAGCGTCGCCTGCTTCCCCGGGGCAGGGAATTCCAATTCAGGGAAACCGCCGTCAGTGCGGCATGCCCCGCGGCACGGTACCCAAGACTCGCCACGCCGCCACTACCGCCCAATGGAGCACGGAAATCACGCCGAAATACAAGTAAACATCGAGAAAAACTGGCATCATCAAGTAGCATTCGGTCATGCCCTGTTGTACGGTCGGGCTGCATCACCGGTTGCGGAAACGTCATGGGCTGGAGGCCCATTCGGAATCCTCCGACATCACGCCGGTGCGGGCAGTTTGAAATCAAACAACCCTTCCCTCAGATGTTCAGGAGAGGACTCGAAGCCCCAACCCAGCAGGGCGCCGACGGTCTCATCACGCGAGAAATCCACATGACGTGCCGTTGCGGATCCCCAATCATACACGTGCCTGGGGAGCCACTGCTCCTCAGAGAGGCGTTGCAACATCGCTTCTCCAGTCTCGGTCACGCCTGTGCCACGAACAGCGAGCAGTGCCCCGAGGTCGTCGAGGAGTGCCGCCTTGTCTTTTGCGAACGGTGCGGATTCACCTGGCCTCACCTCATCGAGGAAGGCGTCGAAATGCCCCACGTTTCCATCCTCGAAATACCGGAAGCAGGCCCGCTGCAGCCACAGGTCTCCGAAGAGGATCTGGGCAAGCCAGTATTGGGTCCAGGCATTCCATGTACTGAAGGCCCCCATGGACGCATAGGCCTTGGATATCGTGCCGTCCGAATGCTTCCACTGCGTGCGGTGCAGGACTTCCATCTTGGAGAAGGCTGCCGTGGAGAAGTCCCCCGCCTTGACAGGCCCTTCTTCCTTGCCGAAAGCCGAAAGCAGATGTCGGGCTCCGAAGTAGACACTCTCAAAAGTGTGAATCAAGCCATTGGAGTACAGCGGGTCAATGAAACCGAACGTCGATGGTGCCGTGAAATGGCGGTGTCCCACCGACTGCCGCGACGCATACTGCAGCCGTCCTGTGCGCTTGAACGGCATGGTGACCCTGATGCCTTCCAGGTGCCGGGCCATATCAGGGAACCGGCCGATGATGGCGCGGAACTCCTCCTCGGGTGACTGCGCCTCGTTTTCAGGATGGACCCTTGGGTCGAGCATCAATCCTATGCTCGCCTTGCGGGATTCGGATCGCGCAAAATTGTCGAAGGGTATGACCCACATCCAGCCCCCGTCAAACACATGGTGGAAGGTGCCTTCGTGCCACCGGCGCCCATCGGAGGGCGATGCACTGAGGTTGTCGAAAGGTTGCAGCCCCTCGACATGGGCGAAAATGGCGCGGCTGTGGGTCTTGGCCTCCGGTGCTCCATCGCGGTATCCCTGCTGCTCCACGAGCCTGGATTTGCGGCCGGAGGCGTCGACGTAGTAGTGGCCCCGAAATTCCATCTTCGGCGTGGCGACCACCACGCCCTCCTGATTGATCCGTACATCGAGGATCGGCGTTTCGTCTACGTAGTCGGCTCCATAGGCCATGGCGGAATCGAGCAGAAACTGGTCAACTTCCTCCCGATAGAGGTGGCTCTCGCTGTAGAAGGGCAGGTGGGGTGGTACGAGCTGGTGCAGTTTGTCGGCAGCCAGGGGTGCACCCTCGCTGTGATGGGCAAACCCGATGCTGTGCTTGAGGCCACAGGACGGTGTGATGTTGTCGACGATCCGGTCTGCATGGCTCAGGTGTCCAATCTCCGGGATACCGAACCGTTCCCCTATGATGAAGGGCCAGATGGCACTCTGCGGAAGCAGCGCCTCACCGAGGGCAAATCTCGGGTGCCTGCCACGTTCAATGATCAATACATCCAATCCTGCCTTGGCCAGGATGTTGGCCATGGTCACACCATACATGCCGGACCCTGCAATGATGACGTCGTATAGTTTGGAAGCGCTCATCCGCGTTCGTTTTGTCTTGTTCAATATCGCAGGTTTCAGGCAATCCGTCCATGACATTCGTCAATCGGGCAGCATTTCGGCGCTTTATGGATTTGTCCGACACCGGTATCAAATGCTCATCCTGCCTTCAGGGCGCCTCCGCCGGAGCACCCCATGCCACCCGGGGTACGAGCATCCACGGATGGGTCCCATCCGGTATTGAACCTCAATTTCGGACCATCCTGACGGTCCTCCTGCCTGTGGCGTCGCGGAAGGCGATGGTGTATAGACCCGCTTCCCAATCCTCCGCCGGGAGGACGCAGGGCAAGGTCACCACCGCCTTGTGATACACTTGCTGGCCAAGGGGGCCGAATACGGTCACCTGTCCTGCGCCAGTTCCCTGGAGCATGACAGGCCCCAGTGCCGGATTGGGCATCACGGCCAATTCCGCATGTGCAGGACCCGTGGGAATCGAGGATGGGGTTTCAGGCTCGCCATCGGGCCAGGACCAAGGGGCAGAGAACAAAGTACAGGCGACGTTGCTTGCGGTCAACAGGTATTCTCCGGGTGTGGAAGGGGTGCACTCCGGACCCGAGGCCACCTGCACCCCATCGAGATACCACGTGAATTCGACAGGGCCGGACCCTGTGATGTCGGCCACAAGCCCGGCTCCATCTGCAGCAATGGACAAGGAGGCTCCCTCCATGCAAGGCCCGAACAGTGCGAAGAAGGTATCGTCATCTTCGAGCGCAACCTCGATGAAGGGGTCGGCGGGATCCACCAACCCGAGATCGGTGTGGAGATTGGATTGCCATCCCAGGAAGCCCTGACCATCGATTGGAATCGCAGCCAGCCTGATGGGGCACTCACCGAAGTAGGGTGCGGACCATCCGGGCCCGAGATCCCGCATTCCGTTGACTTGAACCTCGCCGGCAAAAGGCGCTGACCAGTTCACGGTCAATTCCTCGGGCGACGTGAATCCAAGGTGCTGGCGGACCTGGTCCCGCTCGGGGTCCGCACGTTGCTCATTGTGGTCCCGCATGAGCTGCAATCGGGTCTCCCAATAATAAATCGACACGGGCGATCCCCACCGCGCAACATGCCGGATCATGGCGTTGGACATGTTGGCCGCCGCGAGGCTCAGGCGCGTATTGAAACGGGAGGGTTCCAGGAGATTGCCCAACAGGTCACAAGTCCTCGTGGCAAAGCGGCAACCGTAATCCGGATCGTCCAGCACCTTGCCCAGCAATTCGCTGTAACGCGACGGATACGGCGGAAACAGTGCGAGGTACAGGTAGTTCTCCAAAGGGCTGGTGCCCCACGCGCCGAAACAGGCATCCGTATCGAACAGGATGGGCCGCCAAAGACCATCCCCCTCCGAAGCCCGGAAGTACTTGAGGTTCTTCAGGCCCCATGGCGCCAGCATCCAATCCACGTTCTGACCATGGATCTGGAAGATGTGGTAGTCGATGTAGGAACCCACATCGAAATTCCCGGCGAAGGCCTCGTGGAATGCAGCCGAGCCGGAGGGCAACTCGAGGATGGGGTCAACGGAAGCCTCGAAGGCACTGGGCGCACCGTGAAGGGACACCCACTGGTTGTGCAGGTCCACGCTCTCCTCGCTCCATCCGAAGTTGTCCTCGACGAACTGCTCATCGGACTTTTCCCGAGCCCCATAGATTCCCCAGTATTCTCCGTTGAGGTACACCTCCACCGGACGCCATGCCGAAGCCACGACATCGGTCTCCAGCGCCAACTCTCCGAAGAAGGCGTCCTGGATCTTGTTCTCCCACGAGGCCTGTCCGCCGTTCCGGAGATTGAGGTTTCCGAATTCGGTGATCCAGGGCTTGGAAGCAAACACCGCATGCTCCAGGGGTCCCGAATAATGCGGCTTGAAATCCAATCTGAACGAACGCTGGGGCTCGGCGCGCGACCAACCGCCATGGATTTCGAGGTCGAATCGGGCTTCCGCTACCGGAATGCCCGTTGCGTCGAACCACTCCAGGCGGCTGACCTTCGACCACGGCTGCCAGAAGTTGGCCCCTGTATATGGATAGTCCGGCCCTGCGTTCGGTCCCATCACGTAGATGCCCGTCTCCCAATCCCAGAGGTGGTCGGGATGGGTGGCAATGCTCACCGTCTGGAGGTTGGATTCGGGCTCCCCGATGAAATAGGTCCGGTCCACAGTCTCACTCGGCAGGTGGCCCTCACCGAAGGCCCGAATGCTCAGGACGGTCGTTTCGCTTGGGGTCCACAACCCGGTGTACACCGTTGAATTCTCGTTCGGCTCCGAGCCATCCGTGGTGAATCGGAGGGTCATCGTGGGGAGCTCCACACCGGGAGAAGAGGCACCGCCTGCCACTGCGACCACCCCCACGGCATCATACCATCCGGAGGCCGGCTCGACTTCGGGCGGTGGGAGAACGCCGGCAGCACAATCCCCTTGGTGTGGTGCTCCCGGGGTGGGCGTTGAGGTGAAACACCAATCGTTGCCCACCCTTGACATGGCAACGCCACTCCGCAGCGACCACGGCAGGGTGGCGAGGTCAGCCAGATTGCCGGACCCGTCGGACAGGATGACCGGCTCACCGGGCTTCAGTTTGAAGTTGGTATGGGCAGGGGGTGCAGCAGGGGTCCACCATTCGGGCAGCCCACCAAACGGAATGACAGCGGGCACGGAGCGGCCCAACGCAAGGAAGGGGCGGGCCGTCAGGTCGGAGGAATTCTGGTCCGTATTGTGGACCTGGACGGCAAACACGTTGTTGCCGGGAACCAACCATTCGCGGGGATCGAAGGACACGGCATCAGGTGTTCCACCTTGGTACAGGACGGCTTCGTGTCCGAATGCCGATTCCACATCATGGGCGATGGAGAGGTTCTCCATGCTCTCTGAACGCGCAATCTCCCTGCCGTTCAGGAAGGCAACGAAGCCGTCATCATAGTCCACCGACAGCCACCCGTGGGCGAGTTCCTCCACGTCGACCACCGAGAATGTCCTGCGCATGAATACCGTGGAGGCGTCCTCCACCACCACCGCGTCATCCCCATCGCCATATCCGATGCTCCCCGGCCCACTCTGCCATCCGGAATCATCGAAATCGAGGGTTCTCCAGTCCTCGGACAGCGGCTGCGTGGGCAGCAGGTACCGCCACGTATCCCCATCATCGGCCGGACATTCCCAATGGTCGATGGACCCGATGTCGCGGCCGGATGCGAATACCACGACACGCTCACCGGGTGCCAGGGACATGGGAGGCAATGCCCATTTGTCCCATTCGTCCGGATCATCCGACAGGTGCCAGCCCGTGAGGTCCACGAACGACAAGCCTTCATTGAACAGCTCGATCCAATCCTCGCGTTCTCCGAAATTGTCTTCGAGTGATCCGTAGGCGTCCACCTCACCGATGACCACCTGGGCGCTGGCGTGCACCGAAAGGAGCGCACCGAATGCCAACATCAATATGGCTGTTATCCCCTGGCAGCTCCACACTTTCCGCATGTTCCGAAATTTACGCCCTGAACGGTCGGCCGGACAATTCCCACGGTGCCATTGGTCGGGGGATGTCCACAGGAGGGCCTGAAAGGGCCTGACGGATGCCGAACGAAGCCCTCCCCGCCATCCGGAGGAATACGTGTAGGCTTGTTTCATTTGAGACCTTTTCCCTCCTTCACGTCGACAGAGCTTCCCCATCACCTAGTTTCGCATCTCATTCAAATTTTCCCCTATGCAGGGTACAGTCAAATTCTTCAACGACGACAAAGGTTACGGTTTCATCACGCCCGATGATGGCTCCAAGGATATCTTCGTGCACGTCAAGCAGGTCACCGGTGACATCGCCGATGGCTCCACCGTTTCCTTCGAAGTCCAAGAGGGCCCCAAAGGCCTGAACGCCGTCAACGTGCAGGTCCTCTGAGGCCGTTTCCCTGCGTCAAACCGCGTACACCGTCCGCTCCGGCGGAAATCCGATATCGAAATGGCCCGCACGAGCGGGCCTTTTCATGTCCCGAATGGCCTCGGTGAGCGGCAAGCCCTCACTCATTCAAGGCGGCGATGGTCGCTCCGATGTCGCCGTACAACTGGGTCATCCAGATTTTGCCGTCCTCGTTGAACTCCCAGGCCTCGTATAGCGACAGGTCGGCCACCCTTTGCTCGGTGCTGTCCGTCGCCGGTTTGGTGTAGCGCCAATCGAAATACACCCGTACCGAGCCGTCAGGGGCCTTGGTCTCGGGGTCTACACCCGGCAACAGGACAAGGTCCGACAACAACTCGAGGTCGTAGGCCGCCCACATGCGCTTCCAACCGGCCCATGCCTGCTCCAGCGGCACCGTATCGGTCTGTCCGAATCGGGTGGGCGTCCAGATGGCACTGTCCGCAAAATGCGCCAAGGCGGCATCGCTCTCGGCGTCAAAGTCGAGGATGAGCTGACGAGCCGTGGCCGCATTGCGTTCGAACCGTTCGCGGGCATCGCCGCCGTCGGGGGGCTGGGTACAGCCCAACATCATCAATATCGATGCGAAGAGGAGGAACCGTAGTGTGTGCATGATGAGGTGTGGTGGTTGTCGGCATGCATGATACGCCCGGAAATGAACCCCCAATCCACGTTCCCGGAATGGCCGTTCACAGCATGTGTGGCAAAATCTGACGGAACATCCTGACATCGATACTGAAAACCAATAGCTTGACAACACACCATTGCGGAAGTCAAGCCCCCCAATTCACCCGTACCCAAGAAACCCAACACCTTCATGACCCTCTCCAACGTATTCAAGGCATCCGCCACGGTGCTCTTCATCAACGGCCTCATGGCCTTGTGCATGACCTCCCGATTCATGAACATGGCGGGTTTCGACGTCACCCCGGACATGCACACCATCGGTCAATTCATGGGCGTCACCCTGATCATCTGCGGGCTCATCGCCTGGAAGACTGTGGACCTCGCCGGCGACAACCTCGTGGCCTTCGGCAGGGTCTATGCCCTCGCCGAGGCCATGTGGGTCGGCATCATCGGCTATCAAGTGGCCAGCGGGGCCGCCGCCGGTGCGACCGCGCTCGGCAACCTGGCCATCAGCACCCTGTTCGCGGTGCTCTTCTTCGTCAAGAGCCGGGAGTGAACGTCCTGCGGCCATCCACTGTGAAGGCCTACACCAATTCGTCCACGATGTGCCGTGCGGCCATCCAGCCTGTCTGGGCGGCACCTTCCATGTATCCCCAGTGGTCTCCACTGAAGGCCTCTCCGATGAAGCCGAGGTTGTCTACGAAGGCCACTTGCCGTTCCTCCGGGTCACCCTCGAAATAGAGGTAATCGATGGCGGCGGTATACTGCCCGCGACCGAGACAGGTATAGCTCCCCCCATAGCCGGCCTCCTGCCCCCAGTTGACCGCCCAATGCACACCACTGCGGGTGTCCGGCAAGTCGGGATACAACGGTTCGAGCTGGCTGGCAAAGGCATCTGCCATTGTTCCCGCCGCAGCAGGGTCCACGGCTACCGCATCGTCTCCCCCGAGGAGGAAAGTCAAGGCTCCCGGCCCGGCTCCGAAGGGTTGGCTGTCCCAACAGGTCTGGCAGCCCGCATTGGTCAGGACCTCACCGTCGAATCCGGCATCCCGCCATGGCGTCCCATTGAAACCGGCCACCACCTTGGCGTGCTCCCCCATGCCGGCCGTGGCGATGTAGTCATCCAGTGCTTGGGGCAGGTCAAGCCCTTCGAAATTGATTTGACGCATCGCCGGCAGGGGCACCCCCAAGAGCACGATATCGGCCTCCACTGCCGTCATGCCCTCGAACCCAAGCTGGAATCCCCTTCCCTGTCTGCTGATCGTCGCGAGTTTGGCCCCGGTCACCAACCGTCCTTGCTGCATGCCGCCCAACGCATCCAGCATGGCATCGACCAAGGCCTGCGTACCTCCGCTGAACCTGAATCGTTCACTCCCGTCCGATGCGGTCGTTCCGTCCTGCACCTGAGGCAAGTCCTCCACGAAATGCAAGGCCGACACTTGTGACGGTGCCCGCCCGAATTCCGTCAGGACGGCCACCTCCAACACGGCGCGGAATACACCCGCGATGCCCAGTCCGTCCCAATACTCCATGCAGGTCAGCGCGTCCAGGGTCACCGAATGGCCCTCGTAATCCTCCTCGAGTGCTGCGCCGTCCGCAAGGAAGGACGGGAGGAAGGGTTCCGTGGCTTCCACCAGCGCATCAAAACCGACTTCCTCACCGTTGAAGAGGTAACGCATGCCTTCGAGCTCCAGCGACTCGAGATCATCCACGGCCACACCGAAACGGCCGGCCAATGCGAGCATGTGCGCGTGCTGTGCGTCCATGAATTCTCCGCCTGCTTCAAAAATCCCGCTGCCGGGCAGCACGCCTGACACGGTGCGGGCCCGCCCCCCGAAACGATCGGATGCCTCGTACACCACGGGGGCCATGCCGAGGTCCTGAAGCCGCAGGGCTGCAGTCAAGCCCGCCAGCCCACCACCCACGATGGCCACGGTCGTGTTGGCCAACCTCCGTTCCTTGCCGCATCCCGCACTTCCGACCAGCGGCAGCGCCGCCAGCACCCCCATCGCCTTCAATGCTGCTCGACGGCCCATGGGCTCCATCCGGACCTTCTGGTCCAAGGTATCGGCCCAATGGACAGCCCCATCCGCGGCTTCTTGCCGTCCCGACAAATCCAGTGCCCGGGCCAATGCCCGATGCACCCACCGCATGTGCTTGCTCTTGGCCATGCGTCAAGGTAGGTGCTTTCAAACACCCCGCCCTACTTCTTTTTCCTGCGGTTGTAGATCACGAGCACAGGCAACAGCACGGCCATGACCGCGAAAATCATCATCGAATTCATGGGTCCAATTTCTTGATGCTCACCCCAGGACGCGGGCCCTCCGCTGGGAAGTGTCCCAAGGCAAAAGCTGAAAACTCCCCGTTCATTCGCACATCCCCCCGAATTGACCGAGGACCACAAGGATGTCCGAAACGGTGATGAGGTTGTCCCCATCCACGTCCCCCGCGCAACCGGAACAGTCTTCGTAGAGGCAGCTGCCGTCGTCCACCACTGCGTCAGGATCATAGTTGACCGCTCCGACGTAGGTGCAGCCTGCAGGCCAATCATCCGACCAGTCGCATCCCAATGGCGGGAAGATGCAGGACCCGTCCTCGTAAGCCGCACCCGGGTCGTAATTGCACGCCGACGGGTATGTACAACCCGCCGTCTCGACCACGACGCAGGGGCCATCCGTCCAAGAGGTGACCCCACCGAAATTGATGGCGGCACAGCTGTTGGAGTAGGTCACCCCATCGCAACCGCATACAGGGGTATAGTCCGATGGGCAAATTGCATCCAAGTTGATCAGTGACAGTTGCACGCAGATGGAATCGCAGGAATATGCGCACTCCTCCAGACTGGCGTAGATGACCTCTGACCAGTCCGTGTCCAGGTAGGTGCCGTCACAACCACTGATCGAGGTGCACTGGCCATCGACGAGGCCCCAGCCGAGCAATGCATCGCATGGTCCAAGATCCGCCGTGGGGAGCCCCTCACAGGGATCGAGCGGCTCGGGGTCCGGTCCGTCATCGCATGGCCCGGCCGTCCAGGAGGTGACCCCACCGAAATTCACGGCTTGGCAGTCATTGGAATAGGTCACCCCGTCGCAGCCGCATACAGGGTCTAAAAACACGGGGCAGACGGCATCCGGATTGATCAGTGCCTGTTGTACACAGATGGAATCGCAGGAATACGCACACCCATCCAGGCTGGCGTAGATGATCTCCGACCAGTCCGTATCCAGGTAGGTGCCGTCACAACCACTGATGGAGGTGCACTGGCCATCGACGAGGCCCCACCCGAGCAATGCATCGCACGGTCCAAGCACCGCCGTGGGGAGCCCCTCACAGGGATCGAGCGGCTCGGGGCCCGGCCCGCCATCGCAGGGACCATCCGTCCAGGAGGTAACCCCACCCCAGTTGAAGGCGGCACAGCTGTTGGAGTAGGTCACCCCATCGCAACCGCATACGGGGGTATAGTCCGATGGGCAAATTGCGTTCAAGTTGATTTGGTCGGGGTCCACGCATTGCGCACCCACCATTCCGGCAGTGCACAGGAACAAGAGGAGGAGGGTCAAGCGCATCCCTTTAAGATAACCCCGCAGGAATCCGGATGCAAACATTTGTATATCAAAGACGTAACACCTCCTCTTCAGCGCACCAACATGATGGTGCCAAGCAGCCGTGAATAATCTTCGCACAACCCTGTGGCTTCAATCATGTAGACGAAAAGGTCATTCATGTGCGACAGCCCTTCACCTCGGGGACTGCCGTTCCACCACTTGTCCGGATCGTCAGTTTCAAAAAGGGTCTCCCCCCACCGGTCGGAGATGACAAGGTGGTAAGTCTCGATTCCGGAACCCACTGCACGCCAACCGTCATTGAATCCGTCATTGCCCGGTGTAAAGGCATTCGGAGCGAAAATGGTCAGCCCTTCCTGCACCTGCACTTCCGATTGCGCCAAGTCCATGCAGCCATCCTCATTGGTCACCTGCACCTCGATAACATAGTCCCCCTCTTCATTGTAGACATGGGTTCTTCGGCGTGTGGTGAGCCCTTCGTCGCCCTGCGTGAATTCGACATCACCATCTCCGAAATCATAGCGGCGCCATGCCACATTCTCTGCGCCACTCTCCTCCACGGTCACCATGAGATCCGGAAGGCATCCTGATGAGGGATCGACCAGCAGGCTCGGCTCGGGCAATGGCGTCTGCTCGACGACCACCTGCTCGGTGCGCACACATCCATTGCCGTCCACTACGGAGACTTCGTACGTACCGGCACCAAGTCCTTCAAGTTTCTGGGTGAAGGCGTTCCATTCCAGCAATGCACTCCCCTCAGCCTCGGGCCACACCACAGAACAGGGCGGGACCCCACAGGAATAGACGGCGTCGATGGCCCCGTTGCCCGACTCGCAGCTGTCCACCCGTGAATCCAACTGTATGCTTGGAGGTGGAGGGGGCACGAGCGTCGCGCTATCGATGACGGTGCACCCATTGGCATCTTCCAATTGAACGGCGTACGCTCCTGCACCGAGGTTGTCCATGGTCGTGATGTCGCCATTCGGCAGGACCACATGTGCAGCGTACCCTCCTACGCCGCCATCCGCATCAAGCAGCTCGATCGTACCGTCCTCGGCATTCTCGCAACTGACGCCGTATCCATTGTAGGCGTTCAAAGCCCCTACCTCAACGGACAGTGCCGGCGGTTCAGTCAGGGCGACCACCATGGTGTCGCTGCACCCCAGATAATCGAACACCACAGCATGCAACTCGCCGGCTTCAAGGTCCTGCAGCTCCTCTCCATCCTGGGACATCAGCACACCATTGAGGCTCCATTCCCATACATAGTTGCCTTCCGAGGACCCTCCGCTCGCTTGACCTGCTGCCGTTCCATTCTCCAAACCCGGACAACTGACCTCGAATCCATTGTAGTCGGACAGCACCACATCATCGAGATACACTTCATGCACGAACAGTGGTATGACGAAATATTCGTCCGAAGAGTCACAGGTGCTTCGAAGGGTCATGGTATAGTCTCCCGGCACATCGAAGACATAGCTGATGGTATCCGCACTGCCAGGGAAAATGATGCCGCCGGGCACCTCCGGGCCTTCGAGTTCCCATTCCTGGAAACAGATCAGCCCCACTTCCGTCGTGTTGTAGAATTCTACGGGATCTCCGACGCAGACCTGATTCGTACTCCATTCAAACAAGGGCTCGGTGTAGCACATCTGGCATTGGTAGGCATCGTTCGGCTCGATTTCGTTCACATTGAATCCGAAGCCGTATGCCGAGACGCTGATGGTGGTGGCAGATCCGGACTCCACAGGGTCCACATCGACATCCTCGACCTCCAGGATCACCGAAGCAGACTGACAGTTGACCTGACCCACTGAATCCGTCCGGATGAACAGCGGATCCATTGAACTGTCACCGTTGCCGAAGACCGAAGAGCTGGTGTAGGCACTGATGGTGAAGCCGTCTTCCTCATCATAGCGGACCCCGATGCCCTTGTCCCTTTCGCTGCCCCCATAGGTCTGGGCCCATTCGACATCCCCATCCTCGTTGATGTGGAACATCAACACATCCCGCTCGCCCATGCTCTCTGTCAGCATCTCGGGATTGCTCTCAGTGGACTGGGGGAAACCTGAGGTATTGCCTACAATGGCGATTCCTGTCGATGTTCGGGTCAGGTCCCTGCTCTGATCCCCACCATCGGAACCGAAAGCCTTGGACCAGATGGGCTCACCATCCTCCAAATCCAATTTCATGATGAGGATGTTCTCGCTGGCCATGCTCCCCATGGCTGTTGGGGCGGTGATATAAGCCACGCCCTCATCCAGGTCCAGCATCGCATTGCAACCCCAAGTCGTGTGGTCGTAATCGCCGAAGCCACCACCATAGCGTTTCATCCAAACCGGTTCCCCGTCCTCGTCCACTCGGGCCACATCCACATCGCGTCCCACACCCGCCTTGTTGGCTACGAAAAGAAAATCCCCATTGTCCATTTGTGAGATGCTGAGGGGCATTTCATGGAACCCCTGATAACGCTGGGCCCACTCGACAATGCCGTCCTCGTCCACTTTGATCACTACCGGATTGCCGGATTGACGGCCCAGTGCCGCGTATCCTCCATCCAACGTCGGTATGGCATCGAAGATCCAGTCCACCCCGCTGTAATAGTGGTACCACTCGGCCTCGCCATCCGAATCGAGTTTGAGCAGCAGCCCTTCACTGCCGTGTCCCCCTATGATGAACCCGCCATCCGGCGTGGGCTCGATGGATTTGCCCCCCTCACTGCTTCCTGTGCCGAACAACTTGAACCAGATGCGGTTCCCGCAGGCGTCCACTTTGTATACGTAGATGTCACATCCTCCGGAGGAACCATTGCCCTCGTGCTGACCCGTGGCGATGAATCCTCCATCCTCAGTGGTCGTCAGGGCGAGGCCTCCCTGCATGCCGCCGTAATTGTATCGGCGCATGAAGGTCCGGTCAATGTCCTGTTGGGCATCCACGCCGCACACACCGGCCATCAGCACCCATGCCATCAGTAAGCGAATCATGCTCATGGTGCAGGCGGATTTGGCAAGGTGCCGGTGGTATCAAAGCGGGCATAGCCCACCTGCTTTTCCTCGTATCCGATGAGAACCAATCGATCCGTGAAGTCCCGAGCGGTTTGGAGTGAGTCCAAGGGAAAGGCGAATTCCACCGTGCTCGCATCGGGATCATGCACGATCCACTCCGCTCCGCGATCCTCAAGAAATCCGAGGAACATCGGTGTGAGAAATGGACACATGAAACCATGGGCTTCCATCGTCACCTCGACATGCACATACAGGGATTCTTGACCGCTGACGGAGGTTGACCCACAAATCAACCATACCATGACGGACAGCAGCAATGGTTTCATGACAAGCTTTTGGTAATGCAAATATCGACAATCCAGCGACATAGGCTCCTCACCAATGTCCTGCAACAGCCAGGCAGTCCCCCCGATTGATGGCCCGTACCTTTTCAAGAAACGCGGTTCCATCCCGCCCCACCGTATGTGCACGGGGACTCTCCGCGCATTCCGCTTTCAGGAAACGAAAAACGACCCCCGTGAGGAGGTCGTTTCGATGTCGGGACAGCAGGACTCGAACCTGCGATCTCCTGCTCCCAAAGCAGGCGCCTTACCAACTGGGCCATGTCCCGAGCGGGCGCGAAGATAC
>CAXQGL010000070.1:0-5629 GCA_964223495.1 Candidatus Nitrosopumilus sp.
CCAATACGTTGTGCTTGGCCTTGTCAGGCTTCATCGCCTTGCGCAGGGCCTCGGTGAGCTGACGCCGGTTGGCGGTCTCGCCCATGTCGATGAAATCCACGCAGATGATGCCGCCCATGTCGCGCAAGCGCAAGAGGCGGGCGATCTCCGTGGCACATTCGAGGTTGGTCGCGATGGCGTTCTCTTCCTGCGAGGTCGCGCCGGCCTTGCGGCCACCGGAGTTGACGTCGATGACGTGCATGGCCTCCGTATGCTCCACGATCAGGTAGGCCCCGCTGCGGAGGTTCACCTGGCGGCCGAAGCTCGCCTTGATCATCCGGTGCACGCCACGGTCGTCGAAGACGTCCTTGGCCTTGGACTCCTTCACGATGTCCACTTTGTCCGGTGCGATGCCGGCGAGGTACTCGCGCACCTCGTTGGCCACATCGGGATCGTTGACCAGGATCTGCGAGAAGTCGGGCGTCAGGAGGTCACGGAGCAGGGAGCTCGTCTTGTTGATTTCGCCGAGGATGCGCTGGCGCGGCTTGGCATTGCGCAGGTTGGCGTGCAGCTCCTTCCAGCGGTTCGTCAACTCCTCGAGGTCGGAATGCAGGTCGGCGGCGCCCTTTTCCTGGGCGACCGTCCGGACGATGATTCCGCAATTTTCAGGTCGGATGCTCTGCAACAGCACCCGCAGGCGCTTGCGTTCGCTCTCCTTCTGGATGCGTTGGCTGAGGCTGATCTTGTCAGAAAACGGCACCAGCACGAGGTATCGGCCCGCCAATGTCACCTCCGCCGTGAGGCGTGGTCCTTTGGTGGAGATCGCCTCCTTGGCGACCTGAACGAGCACGTTCTGGCTCGCCGACACCACATCCTTCATGTTGCCCTTCTTGTCGATGTCCTTCTCCTTCTTGAAGTTGGAGAGGTCCGCCGACTGCTGCGTCCCCTTGATGGAACGCTGGGCATAGTTCTTGAAACTCAGGTACTGCGGACCCAAATCGAGGTAATGGAGAAAGGCATCCTTCGGATGACCAATGTCCACAAATCCCGCGTTGAGACTGGGCAGCACCTTCTTGACCCGGCCGAGGTAGATGTCCCCGACCGCATAATCCTGGTTGCCTTTGTCCTCGTGGAGTTCGACCAGATGGCCGTCCTCCAGCATGGCAATGCGCAACCCGGACTTGGTCTTGTTGATGACCAGTTCGATGTTCACGCGTCAATACATGATGGCACGGCTCCCCCTCCACTCTTCAGTGGTGCGGGAACCCCGCCAATGAAGGTCACTTCTTCTTCTTGTGACGGTTCTTGCGGAGACGCTTCTTCTTCTTGTGCACGGCCATCTTATGGCGCTTGCGCTTCTTTCCACTGGGCATGGTCAGATGATTTTATGAGTTCGTTGAATGTTGTGCAAGGAGGTCAATCCGTTGTTGGACCGCTGCCTCGATGACGGTATCCGGGGAGAGCGGCAGAAACCGCTTGTAGCTGGCGAGCGCCAAGCCCGGATTTCCGAGGCGCTCGTGGCATTGTGCCTGGAAGAACCAGGCGTTGTGGGCAGCACTGTCCACCACGAGCGCGCGCTCGAAATGGATGAGGGCCTCGGCGGGAGATCCACCGTCCAGTTCCAGCATGCCGAGCTGGATCAGGGGTTCGGACCGTTCGGGGGCCAGGTCGATCGCCTGTGCGAACCGTTCCCGTGCCTTGTCGAATTGTCCGGATTGGATGCTGAATCGACCCAACTCGATCACGGCATCCACATTGGGCGGCTCGGCCTCTGCGAGCGCCTTCAGCGCAAGGATGCCCGCCATGGGGTTGGGACCGTTGACCTGGTCAATGGCCTCCTGTACGGCGTCGCGCTCAGTCCCGGCTTCCAGCGTGGTGGGAATGGACGCGGCCTGGTAGGCACCCTCGCTCCTCGGAATCACCTGCCACACCAACACGGCCAGCACGACGCACAACCCCCCAATGATGAGGGGCATGGTCTTGTTGCCGTTGGCGTTGGTGGACATGTGGTTGGGGAATCAGTTCGCGGCGACCTTGGACTTCACGTTGTCCATGAAGCTTTTGGCCGGCTTGAATGAGGGGATGTTGTGGGCCGGGATCTCGATGGTCTTGTTCTTCAGGATGTCCCGTCCCGTCTTCTTGGCGCGGCGCTTGATGACGAAGCTGCCGAAGCCGCGGAGGTAGACATTGTGTCCACTCTCGAGGGAGTCCCGAACGGACTCCATGAACGCCTCGACCGTCGCCTGTACGTCTTGCCTTTCGATACCCGTCTTATCCGAAATGCGGCTCACGAGGTCCGCCTTGGTCATCTTGTTGTCAGTCACCTTGCAGGATGCTTTGAGTTTCAATCAATTGAATGGCCGGCAAAAATAGTGCAAGGGAGGCAGACATGATGGCTCCATCTTGCCAATGTGAAAAGTGACCCCCTGGAACCCTTGCACCCCCTGACGCAAAAGCTGCTGGAATGGTACCGCAACCACGCGAGGGAACTGCCTTGGAGGACGGCTCCGGAACCATACGCCACCTGGCTCTCAGAGGTCATCCTGCAACAGACCCGGGTCGATCAGGGGACGGCATACTGGCACCGGTTCGTGGCTGCATTTCCGACCGTGCAGGACCTGGCAGCGGCTGAAACGGAAACCGTCATGGCCCTATGGAAGGGCCTGGGCTACTACAGCAGGGCGCGCAACCTGCACGAGGCGGCCAAGCGCATTGTCCGGGAGCGCGGAGGAAAGCTCCCGGCAACCGCGGCTGATTGGGCCTCATTGCCCGGCATCGGCCCCTACACCGCAGCGGCGATTGCGAGCATCTGCCATGGAGAACCGGTTCCCGTGATCGACGGCAATGTGCAGCGGGTGGTCTCGCGCCTGTTCGACATCCCCGACCCGGTGGACCGCAAAGCAGGGCGGACAGCGGTCGAAACCGCATGCACCGACTTGATTTCGACCGCATCGCCTGGAGACTCCAACCAGGCGTGGATGGAGCTGGGCGCCCTGGTCTGCGCGCCCCGGAATCCGGATTGTGCGGCGTGCCCCCTGTCGGATGGATGCCTGTCCCGGCAACGCGGCACCATGCACCAGCGTCCTGTCAAACAACCGAAAAAGCCGCCCCTGGAGGTTGACGTCCTGTTCGAGATCCACCTGCGGAAGGGGCCGGATGGGCGCCTCGAATGGTGGGTGGAGACCCGGCCGGCCAAGGGCATCTGGTCCCAGCTGGAGGCTTTTCCGTGTTCGATGAACCCCAGGGAGAACCTAGACGCATCGCCCACCCCCTTCGTCAATGGAGCCTTCGGGCCCGTGCTCCACATCCTGACGCACCGGCGCATGACCGCATACTTTATCGCTGTGGATGCGGCGCCACCAAGTGAAGATCTCGGACGTTGGGTTGAAGTGGAGACGGGACAGGCCAATTGGCCCCGCATCATCGACAAAATCCTGCCTGAGCTTAGGGCCTGGATTGTGAAGAATTGAGGCTTTCCCGGCACGCTGGTCTGCTCCCCTTGGGTACTTTGCATGCCATGTCCGGATTGAACAAAGTCATGCTCATCGGCCACCTCGGAAAGCCCCCCGCCCTGCGATGGCTCGAAAGCGGTCAGGCCATGTGCAGGCTTTCCATCGCCACCTCCGAACGATACAAGGACAAGTCCGGGCAAAGCCACGAACGCACCGAGTGGCACAAGGTGGTCATGTGGCGGGAAACGGCCGAGCTGGCGGAGCGACTGCTCGACAAGGGGCATCAGGTATACGTGGAAGGACGGCTGCGGAGCCGCACCTGGCAGGATGCGCAAGGTGTTGAGCACAGGTCCACCGAAATCGTGGCCGACCGTTTCGAGTTGCTTTCCCCCAAAACTGGAGGGCATACCGGAAATGGCGCGTCGGATGCCGCAGGGCACACGGAACCGGCGACCTCAAGCGGCCCCCACCCCATGGATGGCGGGGATTTGCCCTTCTGACCCATGCCTGAACTCTCCGGATTCCTTCTCTGGCTCACGGCGCTGGCCTCGGTGCTGCTCCTCGTGGCGAGTGCCTTCATCTCCGGCAGTGAGATCGCCTTCTTTTCGCTCGACCCTCAGGAGCGGCAGACCCTTGAGGATGCCGATGACAAGCGATCCAAGATGATCCTTGGGCTGCTCAATTCCCCAGATGCGGAGAACGGTGCAAGGCAGCTCCTGGCCACCATACTCGTCCTGAACAATACCGTCAATATCCTCATCATCCTGCTGTCCACCGTGCTCATGCAGCACTGGTTGGAAGCCCTGCCCGATTTCGTGGGCCAGGCGCTGCACGTTTTCGGTGTCACCTTCCTCATCGTGCTGTTCGGTGAGGTGCTGCCCAAGGTGCAGGCCAACCGGAATCCGCTCCGTCTGGCAGGACGGATGGCGGGCGTCCTCACCGTATCGAAAGGGGTGCTGCGTCCCATCTGGCAACCCCTGAACGCCATGGCCATTTGGCTTTCCAGCAAGGCCGAGACCGCTCCCGAACTGTCCGTGGAGGACCTGGAACATGCGGTCAATGTCACCGATTCGGAAGAGCGGAGCGATGAGGAAAACCGGATCCTCAGCGGCATCGTCAACTTCGGCAGCAAGGACGTCAAGCAGATCATGCGGCCGAGAACGGACGTCACCGCCTTCTCGGAGGACATGGCGTGGAAAGACCTGAAGGGGGCCATGGCGGAATGCGGATACAGCCGGGTGCCCGTGCACCAGGATGGTATCGACCAGGTCAAGGGCATCCTGTACGCCAAGGACCTCCTGGCCCACCGCCACAAGGACGATTTCGACTGGAACACCCTCCTCCGCCCCCCCTTCTTCGTGCCGGAGAACCGGATGATCGACGACCTATTGCGCGATTTCCAGTCCATGAAGGTGCACCTCGCCGTGGTCGTGGATGAGTACGGCGGCACCAGTGGCATCGTCACCCTTGAAGATGTGATCGAGGAAATCGTAGGAGAGATCTCCGATGAATTCGACGACGAGGATGTCCTCTACTCCCGCATCGATGAGCGCACGGTGGTCTTTCAGGGCAAGACCGCCCTGGTCGATGTCTACCGCATCCTCGAATTGGACGGCGCGGCCTTCGAGGCCGCCAAGGGCGAGAGCGATACCCTCGGTGGGTTCGTGGTCGAACAGCTCGCCCGCCTCCCCCGTCCGGGCGAATCGCTGACATTTGAAGGCATCCGACTCACGGCCGAGGCAGCCGACCGCCGGCGGGTCCTTCAGGTCAAGGTTGAGCTCCCATCCGAAGGACGGTCCAATTCAGGTGCTGGTCCTGCCAAGGGAGCCGGTGCGACAGCCCTCATTGCCATGGGCATTGCCCTTGCCGGCTGGGCCGGATGTGGTTCGCCTGAACCCGTGCCCCGGCCACCGGGGTATTTCCGCATCGCCCTGCACGACACCACCTTCAGCCGCGTCGACCTCAACTGCCCGCTTTCGCTGCGGGTGTCCAGGGCCGCACTGGTGGAGACGGTGCAGGAATTCGCCCCCGACAGTTGCTGGTTCAACCTCGCCTACCCGCGTTACGGAGCCCGCCTCCATTGCACCTACGGTCAGGGCGTCGACCTCGCCCCCGTCCAGGAAGACGCCTTCCGGCTGGCCTATGAACACGAGGTGAAAGCCGATGCGATCGAGGTACGACAACGGGAATTCGATTCG
>CAXQGL010000071.1:0-8651 GCA_964223495.1 Candidatus Nitrosopumilus sp.
AGGCGTACAACAGTTTCACCCGCCCGATGGCTGCTGCCCTCCAGTCCGGCCTGGATGAGGCGGCCGGGGATGACGGCATACGCTGTGTGGTGCTGACCGGAGCGGGCAAGGCCTTCTGCGCAGGTCAGGACCTCAAGGAGGTCACCGCCGCGGATGCACCGCCACTGGAGGACATCGTCCACGGCACCTACAACACGACGGTCCGGAAGATGCGGGCGCTGGCCAAACCGGTCATCGCTGCAGTCAACGGGGTCGCCGCCGGAGCCGGGGCCAATATTGCCCTCGCGGCCGACCTCTGCGTGGCCGCTGAAAGCGCCCGGTTCATCCAAGCCTTCTCCAAGATCGGCCTCATCCCAGACAGTGGCGGCACCTGGATGTTGCCCAAGCTCATCGGACTGCAGCGCGCCACCGCCCTGGCCTATCTGGGTACCCCGGTGGGGGCTGCGGAAGCCGCTGCCATGGGCATGATCCACCGCGCTATTCCGGATGCGGAATTCGAGAAGGAAGTCATGGCGCTGGCCCATCATCTGGCGGCCATGCCCACGCGGGGCCTGGCCCTGACCAAGGCGGCCTTCAATGCCGGCTTTGATCAAGACCTCGATGCCCAGCTTGATACCGAGATGAAACTTCAGGCAGAAGCCTCACGTACAGGGGATTACGCTGAAGGAGTCGCGGCTTTTCTCGAAAAGCGCAAGCCCTCTTTCCAAGGACACTGAACCATGGCACGCGAAGGCGAAGCACTGCCCCCCTGGATTGCCTGCGAGGATCGGCTCCCCGCAGATGGCGAGCGCGTGCTTGCTGTCGTACCGGGCAATGAGGTGCTGTTGCCGGGTAAGGCCAATTTCGAGTTGCGCGAAGTGATCGTTCTCCGATTCATGGAGAACTTCTTTGCCGCCCAGCAGGACAAGGCCGATGCCCATGGCCGGCATTTCTGGAGCGGCGAAGGGGCGTCCAACCAATACTTTGGAGCCGTCACCCATTGGATGCCCATGCCCGCAGCGCCCCCGGCTGAAGCAGCGGACCCCTCCTGATCATTTGTTCCTGACGGGAATGAATTGACCCGCTACGCCCACGAAAACGTGGGACTCCCCGGCGATGTCCAGGGAATAAACCGATGCGATGTACAGTTCTGTCCTCTCGGCGATGGCCTGGGCCGCCACACCGGCCAATTGACCCAGCCCTTTCCTGAGCTTCTTTCCGAGTTCGGTCTCTTCGCCTGTATCGTTGGCCAGCTCCTCCTGGACATACACGGCGAGGAAATCAGAAAATGCCTCCTGGTCGGGGTTGGTGAAATGCAGGCCACCGACGATGACGGTGAGCAGGAGCAGGGTGTTGAACAACTTCTTCATTGGAGTGCATTGAGGACATGAAAGGCCTGTACGGCGAAAAGGGCGGCTGTTTCCGTGCGCAGTCGATGTTCCCCCATGGTAACCGGAACCGCACCCATGGCGGCCATGGCGGTGATCTCCTCCGGGGTGAAATCCCCCTCGGGACCGATGACGATGACCGCATCTCGGCCCGCAGGCAACGCCTTGACCAGGGACTGACGCTGCCATTCCGGGTGGTCCGGCACAGGACAATGGGCCACCCCCAACCACGGCGCATCCTCCCCGGATGTGGCCGCTTCCAGTGCATCCTTCAGCCCCAGTGCAGGCCGAAGTTCAGGCAACCAGGCCCGCCGCGATTGCTTCATGGCTTCCACGAGGGTGCGCCGCCAGCGCTCGGGCTTCTCCACCTTCCTCTCGCTCCTGTCCGTCCAGATGGGATAGATGCAGGAGACGCCACATTCGCAAGCCTTCTCCAGAAACCACTCGAACCGGTCCGTGTGCTTGGTCGGCGCCACCAGCAAGGTCAGGCGTGGCACAGGTTCAGGATGACATTCGGGAACGCCGACCTGGAGCAAAGCCTCGCGCTTGCCGATGGAAAGGACCTCGGCGGGAAAGACGGCCCCTTGACCGTCGGCGAGCTCCACCATGTCGCCGGGCCGAGCCCGCAGCACCTGCACCAGATGACGCGCTTCGTCCGGCCCCAGGGAATGGGGACCCGGCTGGACGTCCGAAGCATGGAAACGGCGCATGGGAACAAAGAAAAACACCCGATGGACCGCATGGCCCACCGGGTGTCCTGTTCATTCACATTCCGTGGTCAACGCACGGAAACATGTTGCTTGGGAGCGGCCCTCAGGATGTCTTCCGACACCCCTTTTTCAAATTGGGCGAAATTGTCATTGAAGCGGTCGGCCAATGCGTCGGCCTTGGCGTCGTAAGCTTCCTTGTCCCGCCATGTATTGCGGGGATCAAGCAATTGCGCATCCACCTCGGGGACCGAAACGGGCACGTCCCAGCCGAAGCGGTCGCAGCGCCTGAACTCCACGGAATCCATGCTGCCATTGAGCACGGCACCAAGCAGGGCGCGGGTATCGCGGAGCTGCATACGGTGGCCAACCCCATAAGGTCCTCCCGTCCAGCCGGTATTCACCAACCAAACCGTGGAACCGTGCTCAGCCATGCGCTGCCCGAGCATATCGGCATACCGACCGGGGTGCAAGGGCAGGAAAGGAGCCCCGAAACAGGCGCTGAACACCGTCGTAGGTTCGTCGATGCCGTCCTCCGTTCCCGCCACCTTGGCCGTGTATCCACTGATGAAATGGTACATGGCGGTCGGTGCATCGAGACGCGCTAGCGGGGGCAAGACACCAAATGCGTCACATGTGAGGAAGAAAATGTGCTTAGGATGCTCTCCCCGACCGTTGGACTTGGCCCCGTCAATGTGGTGGATGGGATAGCTCACCCGCGTGTTCTGGGTCGTGGTGGCATCACTGTAGTCAGGCGTCACGCCATCCGCATGGTAACCGATGTTCTCCAGCATCGCACCGTGTTTGATGGAGGCGTGAATGTCCGGTTCCCTAGACGGGTCGAGGTCGATGGTCTTGGCATAGCACCCCCCTTCGAAGTTGAAGATGCCATCCGGCCCCCATCCGTGCTCGTCGTCGCCGATGAGCTTGCGACAAGGGTCGCTCGACAATGTCGTCTTGCCCGTCCCGCTCAGACCGAAGAAGACGGCGGTCTCGCCATCCGTGCCTTCGTTGGCCGAACAGTGCATGGGCAGCACCCCCGATTCGGTGGGGAGCAGGAAGTTCATCGCGCTGAACATGCCCTTCTTGATCTCTCCGGTGTATCCGGTCCCACCGATAAGGACACGGCGGTGACTGAAATCAAGCACCGCAAAGTTCGCCTGGCGCGTACCGTGTCGGTCGGGATCCGCCTTGAAACCAGGAGCGCAGACCACATACCAGTCCGGCCGAAAGGCTCCGATCTCCTCGGCATTGGGACGAACGAACATGTTGTAGGCAAATAGATTGGACCATGCCTTCTCGCTCATGATGCGCACAGCCTTCCTGTAATCGCTGTCGGTTCCGACGAAGGCATCCCGCACATACAGCCCCTTGCCATCGAGGTAATGCATCATGTCAGCGTGCAGTGTGGACGCGTGGTCGGTTGAAATTTCCTTGTTGATGTCGCCCCACCATACCTGGTCAAGGGTGAGGGCGTCCTTCACGATGAACCGGTCTTGGGGACTTCGGCCTGTGAAGCGTCCTGTATCAATGGCGAGTGCGCCTGTGGATGTGAGTTTACCCTCGCCGGCAAGGAGGGTGCGCTCGATGAGCCGAGCGGGGGGTAGATTCCACCAGATGTTGCGGGCTTTAAACAGCCCTATCTGGGCCAGATCCGGGTGGAATGGCGTGTTTCCTTGGTGTACCATGATGTTCGGGCAGATCATTGCTGTCCCAACTCAAAGATAGGAATTCAACCATGTCGAGGCATGGGAGATGTTGTCAGACTTTTCTCACCTTTCTAATCTCAAACGACCCTTTTTGGGCGCAAACCCATCAGCCAACGAGCCCAACCGGTGATTATCAGGATTCCGCCGAGCGGGGTCACCGGTCCGACCCAGGCTTCGATCGGCCATCCATTCATACGCGCAGCAACCAGCAGGAAAATGCTCCCTGAAAACAGCGCAGCGCCCATCTGAACCCAGCCGACACCCTTTTTGTGGCCCGTCGCGGCCGCAGCAAGTGTGGCCGCCCCCATCACGAGCGAATAATGCGCTGCCGTCGCCCAGGAGTCATCCCCCGTTTCATCCAACACTCCCTTGAGGGCATGGGCGCCGAACGCCCCCATTGTGACACCCACAATCAACAGGACAGCTGCCCATGTGTAGCCGCGTCGGACCTCTTTGCATTCCATCGTGAGGGCTAATTTGCAGCCAAAGAAACGACCGGAACATTCCGGCCGACCAACCTGCATACCCCTCATGAAACTGCACCTCCTCCCCCTCGCCTTCTTTTCCCTGATCATCGCCGCGTGCGGAGGTGCCGGAGATGGCGCCGCCGCAACCGATGGCGCGTCCGAAACGCAGCAGGAGCAACCGGTCAAGGTCAAGGGTGAAGGCCGCAAGAGGGCTTACACCCCGGAAGAACTCAACGAACCCTACAGCCGGGTCAGCCCGTGGCGCTACATCGTCACGAGTCCTGAGGCCCAGTATTTCGAGCGCATGGTCGGCAAGTCCTCCCTCGCAAGGACGGTGCACAACAGTGGGCACGCCATCCTGGTTCCCGAGGACCTCACCTTCACCCAGAATGGCGAATGGAAGGGCATCTTGGATGAAGGACAGGAAGAAGCCCTGGACCGGTTCGTCGGCGCCCACGTCCTGAAGGGCATCAAAAGCGTGAAGATGCTGGAGGGCACCTACGAGAACATGAATGGAGAAATGGTTTCCATCGAGCGGGACGCGCAAGGTCAGCTCGTCTGCGGCGGTGCACGCCTGCTCGGAAGGGAAATGGAGACCGACAATGGCCTGGTGATTCCGGTCGTGGGCCTGGTGGAATCGATACAGTGGGAATAATCCCTGCTCCCCTGTCACTTTTGGTCCATTCCAAGGGTTCTACCCTTGCATGCCCATGACCATCCCTCCCTCCTTCACCCCATCTTCGAGGCCGTCTTTGTGGTCTTCATGGCTGGCAGCCACGCTGCTTTTCGTCCTCCCTTCTGAACGAATCCAAGCACAAGGCACGGATTTCGGTCGATGGGACACGGTCCCCGTATTCGGTTTGGATGGCGCTGGATTGGACAACCCGTGGACGGGCGGCATGACCGCGCCACAGTTCTCCACGGCTGACCTCGACGGCGACGAGATTCCCGATCTGTTCGTCTTCGACCGCAACGGCAACCGCGTCCTGCCCTTCCAGGCCTGCGTTTCCGATGTGCCGGAAGCGCCCCTCACCTACCTGTACCGTCCCGACTGGCGCAGTGCCTTTCCGGAAGACCTCCGGAACTGGGTGCTGCTGCGCGATGCGAATTGTGACGGGATTGCCGATCTGTTCGTCAACAGCCAGAGCGGCGTGCGGTTGTGGCTTGGCTCCATGGTCGATGACCTCATCGCCTACACACAACCGCCCACCTTGAACATCCTGGCCAACTGGGACTTCGGGAATGGAGACCAGCAGTTGCCCATGGTCTGCCTGAGTACGGACATTCCCGCGTTGGGGGACTTCGATGGTGATGGTGACCTCGACATGGTCACCTGGACGGAAACCTCCTCCACCCTCTACAGCTACACCGGACGCGGTGCCACCGAAGGAAGCACGGGTTGTGGGGACACGCTCGTATGGGACGTGACCAACCGCTGCTTCGGCATGCTCGATGAGGCGTCCGAGGACAACACGGTCTTCATCGGGGAAGCGCACGAATGCGGATTCAACGTGGCCGATCCTCGCGCCGAAGGAGGCATTGCCGAAAGCCCGGCGGTCATGCGCCACGCCGGAGGTACAACGGCCCTGCTCGAGCTCGATGGAGATGGTCACCTCGACCTGTTGTTGGGCGACGTGTCGTACAACCAGTTCGTGGCCTGCTACATGGACGATGCCGTGGACGGACAGGACAGCACCACCCACACGAGCGACCACTGGCCCGCCGACCTGGGCTCGCCAGACTCCCTTGACTTGCAGCGCTTTCCTGCCGCTTTCCACGAGGACATCGACCAGGACGGCGTACGCGATGTCGTGGTCGCCGCCAACGCCACTTTCGAGGTCGACGGACGCCACAGCGCCTGGTGGTACCGGAATACCGGCACGGAAGCCTCCCCGCAGTGGTCACTCCAGACGGACGCACTGCTGCAGGAGGACATGATCGACCTCGGGCGCGGCGCCTACCCGGTCTTCACCGATTTCGATGGCGATGGCCTGATGGACCTGGTCGCCTCCAACAAGGAGCGCTACCTCGGCCCCGGCAATACCCCTTCCATGCTGCACCGCTTCCGCAACGTGGGAACAGCCCAGGCCCCGGCATTTCAGCAGTTGGACACGAATTGGCTCGCTCTGACGGAATTCGGGCTGGAAAGTGTGATCGCTGAATTCGGCGATCTCGACGGGGATGGGGATGAAGACCTCCTCATCGGAGATGAGTTGGGCAACCTTCACCGCTGGGAGAACACCGCCGGCCCCGGGAACCCCATGGAACTTGTGCTGGGCGAAGCAGCGGTGGTGGATGCCGATGGCGCCGTCATCGACGTGGGGCAATTTGCCGCCCCTGCCCTGCACGACCTCGACGGTGATGGCGACCTCGACCTCATCGTGGGCGAGAAGAACGGCAACCTCAACCTGTACGAGAACACCGCTACGAACGGGCCGGCGGTTTTTGCCCTGGTTTCCACTGCGGCGGGTCAGGTTCAGGCCGACAACCTCCTGGGCATCAATGGATTTGCGACGCCGGAGGTCTGGGCGACGGATTCGGGGCTGGTGCTGGCCGTGGGCAATGAACTCGGGCATTTGCAATTGTTCGATTGCCCCGCCGAGCCGATCACCTCGGCAGAGGAAGCATGGCCCGAGGTGGACGACACGTGGCTCGGCCTTTACGAGGGGGAATTCGCCGCCCCGGCACTCGCTGACCTCGACGGGGACGGCCACCTCGATCTCGTGGTGGGCATCCGGGATGGCGGAATGACCCTTTGGCGGGGAAATGCCGATGCAGACGCCGTCCGGAAATGCGCGGAGGATGTCGTCATCTCCGTAACGGAAATGGACGCCCCCACTTCAGTCTGGGTACCGCACCCCAACCCCCTCGGACCAGGCATGCGCCTGGCCGTGCCTTGCGAAGCGGTTCAGGTGTACGACCTCTCAGGGCGAAAACTGGGCCGACTGGAGGCCCATGCCGGCCATGTGACCTGGCCCGCCAACTGGTCCGCAGGGTCGTTCCTTGTCCTTCCGATAGGGCCCGAATGCGGGACGGGCGCCCCTTCCATTGGAAGAAGCGCCCGCCGCCTGGTCATCATCGACCGCTGATCGGTAAAGATTCAGACACCCATGCCGTCGAGCACGTCGGCGACTTCCTTGACCGCCTTGGCGCTCTCGTGGAGCAAGGCCATCTCGTCGTCGTTGAGCTGGAGCTCGATGATCTCCTCCACGCCCTTGGCGCCAAGCTTGACCGGTACGCCGAGGTAGAGGTCGCTCAGGCCGTATTGGCCGGTGAGGCGCGCGCAGCAGGGGAAGATGCGCTTCTGGTCATTGACGATGGCCTCGACCATCTGCGCGGCCGCGGCACCCGGTGCGTACCAGGCGGACGTACCGAGGAGCTGGACGATCTCACCGCCGCCCTTCTTGGTGCGCTCGACGATGGCGTCCAGCGCATCGGCGTCGATCATCTCGGTGACGGGGATGCCGCCGACCGTGGTGTAGCGCGGGAGTGGCACCATGGTGTCACCGTGGCCGCCCATCAGCACGGCCTGGATGTCCTTCGGGCTCACGTCGAGGGCCTCGGCGAGGAAGGCGCGGTAGCGGGCTGTGTCGAGCACTCCGGCCATGCCGACGACGCGGTGGTCGGGTACTCCTGCGGTCTTCCACGCCTGGTAGGTCATCACATCAAGCGGGTTGGACACGATCACGATGATGGCCTCCGGGCTGTGCGGCAGGATCTGCTCGGTCACGCTCTTGACGATGCCGGCGTTGGTGGCGATCAGGTCGTCGCGGCTCATTCCGGGCTTGCGGGGCAGGCCGCTGGTGATCACGACCACGTCACTGCCGGCGGTCTTGCTGTAATCGTTGGTGCTGCCGACGGTGCGGGTGTCGTAGCTGTTGACCGGGCTGGTCTCCCAGATGTCAAGGGCCTTGCCTTCGGCGAAGCCTTCCTTGATGTCAAGCAGGACGACTTCGTTGCAGACTTCGCGGGTGGCGAGGACGTCAGCGCATGTGGCGCCCACATTGCCGGCTCCGACGACGGTGACCTTGGTACGTTGGATCATGATGGAGGGATTGGGTGAATCGGTTTGCAAAAGTAAGGGAGCGGATACTGCGGCGCCTTGGCCAATCGTTCCCAATTTGGTCCTGTCATGCGTCCACTGCTCTCCATCCTGATTCCTGCCATGCTCCTGGCGCTGCCAACGGCCCTGTCCGCTCAGCCCGAACCAGATACTGCACAGTGGCCGGAAGGGCGACCCGGCGAAAACTTCAACGTGACGAATGACCAGGGGCGGAAACAGGGCCGCTGGATCCGGGTCTACCCCGACGGACGCCTTTACTACAGCGGCACCTTCGAGGATGGTCGTCCCGTTGGCCACTTCACCTTCTTCCGCGAGAACGGGCGCGTCCTGACCGAAAT
>CAXQGL010000072.1:0-24352 GCA_964223495.1 Candidatus Nitrosopumilus sp.
TCGGGGTGGAGGCCAAGGTGTCGGATGCGAGGGGCGTGCTGCCTTTCAAGGGGGGCGCCTCGGCCGCTTGGGAGCGGCTCGACCATTATTTCTGGGAGACCAAGAAGCTCCGCGTCTACAAGAAGACCCGCAATGGCCTGTTGGGGGCCGATTACAGTTCCAAGTTTTCGCCCTGGCTGGCGCTGGGGTGCATCAGTCCGCGGGAGATTCACGGCCAGGTGCGCGCCTTCGAACGGGAAGTCGAGAAGAACGAGGATACCTATTGGCTCATCTTCGAGCTGATCTGGCGCGACTATTTCCGCTATGTCGCCATGCGCTATGGCGACCGCATCTTCCTCAAGCGGGGCATCAAATCCGAGTCACCCAAATGGCGGCAGGATCGTCGGGTTTTCGAAGCCTGGTGCGAGGGTCGCACGAAGTGCGATTTCGTCAACGCCAACATGTGGGAACTTGCTGCAACAGGTTTCATGTCGAATCGCGGTCGTCAGAACGTGGCGAGCTATCTTGTGCACGACCTCGGGGTCGACTGGCGCATGGGTGCCAGTTGGTTCGAGCACCATCTGCTCGATCATGACCCTGCCAGCAACTACGGTAATTGGATCTATGTGGCCGGTGTCGGAAACGACCCGCGCCCGAATCGGAAATTCAACACGACCGGTCAGGCCGAGCGATACGACGCGAACGGCAAGTACCGCCAACATTGGAGCCATGCGACTTTGGAACTTGACTTATAACGACCCTCGGCGCTGGTCCGAGGTCCACTCCATTTCAGGTCAACCCGTGGGATTCTGGTCCTCATTGAGGTCAGGAGGTACGGGTTCACCCCGCGCCGAATTGTTGGGCGGTTCAGGAGAGGTTGATGCCCTGGTGGGCGTGGCTGCGGATCGCACAGGATGCAACTTCGAGCGCACGATGGCGGGGGCCATCCTGTATTTCCGGAGCCGCCTCGAGGTGTACGGAGCTCCCATTCCCAGGGGAGGCATCAGTGGCATCACGCGCATTCCGGAAGGTGCGGATGAGCGCCTCACCATCTGGTGCGGTTGGTCCGGACAGGATGGCACGCACCATTCAGGCCACGTGGAATTCCGCTGTACGCAGAGTCACGCAGAGCGGCTGGAGGACTACATCCGCCGCTGGCTGTGCTGATTGGCTGTCCGTGAGGGGGGTCAGTCGAAGCCGACCACTTCGATGATGGCGAATTCTTCTCCTTTGCCGAAGTCCCCGTAAACGACTTGATAGATGCCCTCGCTTGGACTGTAGACGGCTCCTCCCAGGTCGGTCCAACCGCTGGCTGGGACCTCCACCGCAAGTGCGTTCAAAGAGGGTGCAACGGCTGAAGCAGGGCTGGATTCAACGGTCCCGAAGGCGTAAAGCGCAACGAGGAGAATGGCAGAGGCAAAGCCGCAAAGGGCTGATTTGGTGTGAATTGATTGCATCCGCCCAATATCACGAAAATCTCAGGAATGCCCGGTGGCGTCAGCCCTTCCAGTTGGCCATGCAGACCTGGCCATCGATCTGGAGGCGGCGGATGGCGTCGAGTTCACGGATGACCCCATCGATGTCGCGGCCGATCGGCATGAAGTGATACGATTGGAACCACACCGTGCCGCCCTTGTCGATGATGAAGGTGCCGCGCTGGCACAAGGGGCCTGTAGCGGCTTCTTCGATGCGGTCCTTGTTGGGGTCGAACGGACCGTTGAGGGTACCGAATCGATGTGCCACCCTCCGATCGATGTCCGCGATCAACGGGTAGGTCACCCCTTCAGCGCCTCCTTCGTCTGCAGAGGTCCGGAGGAATTGCCCGTGGCGATCGGCGGAATCCGTGCTGCAGCCGATCACCACGGCCTCGCGGGCTTCGAAGTCGGCGAGCCGGGCCTGGAAGGCGTGGACCTCTGAACCGCAGACGCCGGTGAAGTCCTCCGGGTAGAAGAACAGGACCACGTAGCGGTCGCGGTAGGAGGTGAGCGAGAAGTTGCGAACCACTTGGCCGTCGACGATGGCGGTGGTGGTGAATTCCGGGGCGGGCTGGCCGATCAGGTTCATGGTGGTTTGGGGTTGCGGGGAGAAGTGGACGAGGGTCTGAATTGTTCTGGATGCCGGACGGCATTCAGGAGGTGCCAAAAGTATCTTCGTCGTCGTGACCCCGCCCAAATCCAAACGCCGTGGTGCCCAAGCGGCGCTGACCCCGGAAGAGGAGTTCTTCAACCGCGAGCTGAGTTGGTTGGCATTCAATGAGCGGGTGCTCCAGGAGGCCGAGGACGACCGGGTTCCCCTGATTGAGCGGATTCGATTCCTCGGCATCTTCTCCAACAACCTGGACGAGTTCTTCCGGGTGAGGGTCGCTGCGCTGCAGCGCATGGACGCGCTGGGCAAGCGGACGACCACGACCCTCGGATTCGGTGTGGAGGACACTTTGGACGGCATTGCCGAAAGGGCATTGATCCTGCAGGTGCGGTACAATGAGGCCTTTGAGGCCTTGGAGGGGCAATTGTCCGAAGCGGGAATCGATTTGCTGACCGAGGATGAACTGGATGACGAGCAGGCGCCCTTCGTCAAGCGCTATTTCGACCAGAAGGTGAGGCCCCACCTCGTTCCCATCCTGATTTCGGATGTGGGCGTACCCGAATTGAAGGATGGTTTGGTCTATCTGGCCATTGCGCTGCAGGGTGAGGTCAGCAAGCGGGCGCGTTATGCGCTGCTTGAATTGCCAGACCACCTCGACCGTTTTCTCGTCTTGCCGGACAAGAAAGGGCGCAAGGGGCTGATGTTCCTCGACGATGTGGTCCGGGTTGGATTGCCCCGATTGTTCTCCATGTTCCAGCACGAGGCGGTATCGGCCCATGCGATCAAGGTGACACGGGATGCGGAGATTGACATGGACGACGACCTCTCCAAATCGCTGCTGGAGAAAATGAAGAAGGGCATCGCCCGTCGGAAGCACGGGGATTATGTCCGGTTCCTGTACGACCGCGAGATGCCTGAGGACCTGTACAAATTCCTGGTGCGCAAGCTGGGGGTGGTGGCACAGACCAATGTCATTGCGGGTGGCCGTTACCACAACCGGCGGGACTTGATGGACTTTCCGGACCTCGATCATCCGGACCTCGTCTACCGCAGGCTGCAGCCCCTTCCGCATCGGCATCTGGTGAACCGAAGGAGCATCCTCGATCAGGTGGCCAAGCGGGACATCCTGCTCCACTATCCCTATCACGATTTCAGCCAACTTGTGGATATGCTGCGGGAAGCGGCCATCGATCCGAAGGTCACCGCCATCCGCATCAATCTGTACCGTGTGGCGCGGAATTCGCACATCATCAATGCGTTGACGAGTGCGGCGCTCAACGGAAAGGATGTCCAGGTGGTGATCGAGTTGCAGGCGCGGTTCGACGAGCGCAACAACATCAACGTCACGCGTGAGCTCCAGGAAGCGGGCATACAGGTGATTTTCGGGGTTGCGGGACTCAAGACGCATTCCAAACTGATGCTGATCACCCGGAAGGAGGGGCGGGTCTTGAGGCAATACGCGCATGTGGGTACCGGGAATTTCAATGAGGCCACCGCCGGGGTCTTCAGTGACCTCTCCCTGTTGACGGCGGATCGGCGCATTGCCACCGAGGTGGAACGCTTGTTCCAATTCTTCGAACACAATTACCAGCGCGGGGTCTACCGACATCTGATCGTCTCGCCCTACAGTACGAGGCGGCGCTTCGTCCAGATGATCGACCGGGAAATCAAGGAGGCTCGGGCGGGACGCAACGCGTGGATGATCCTGAAATGCAACAACCTCACGGATGCCGGTATGATCCGGAAGTTATACGACGCGGGCCGTGCCGGGGTGGAGGTGACCCTCATCGTCCGGGGGACCTGTGCCCTTCGCGCAGGGGTGAAAGGACTCAGCGACAACATCCAGGCTTACAGCGTTGTAGGGCGCTATCTCGAGCATGCGCGGGTCGTCGTATTCGGTGCGGCGGGCAAACCGGAATTCTACATCTCCAGTGCGGATTGGATGACGCGCAACCTCGATCGGCGCATCGAGGTCAGCACCCCGATCTACGATGCGGGCTTGCAGGCCGAGATTTCGGCCATGCTCGAGTTTCAGATGCGGGACAATGTGAAGCGCCGAAAGTTGGATCGCAAGCAGCGTAACCGTTACGTCGTGAACGGCCAGGAGGATGCGCCGCTGGAGGCCCAACGCGCCTTGTACACCTTCTACGAACAGCAATTGAAGAAGTCGTGAGGTGGGCCGCCATTGACATCGGATCCAATGCAGTCCGCCTGATCGTGAAAGAAGTCTCGGGGAAGCCCGGGCGACTCAGGGTGAACAAGGTGGCGCACACCCGGGTGCCCATCCGACTGGGTGAGGATGTGTTCGATTCGGGTTCCATCAGTCCGCTCAAGGAGCAGCGTCTGGAAAGGACGCTGCGTGCTTTCGTTCTATTGATGGAGGCCATGGGGGTCGATGGATTCCGGGCTTGTGCCACGAGCGCCATGCGGGAGGCATCGAACGGGGTGGAGATTGCGGATCGACTTGAGGAGGCCACCGGTTTGCGGGTGGAGCTCATCGATGGGCAGACCGAAGCGGATCTGATTTTCTCCAACTTCGAGGTTAGCCTCTTCGATCGTTCCCTCGATTATCTGTACATCGACGTTGGGGGAGGGTCAACGGAGTTGACGTTGATCCGCGAAGGGAAGCGGATTGAGGGGCACAGTTTCAAAGTTGGAGCTGTCCGGCTGCTCCAGGACAAGGTCCAAGAGAAAGTCTGGCGCGAAATGGCCGAATGGTGCGGTGCCCTGACTGCGGAGTGGGGCCTGGATGCCCCATTGGCGATCGGGGCTGGCGGCAACATCAACCGGCTGTTCAAGCTGGGCGGTTGTCTGACCGGTGAGACCCTGACATTCGACAGGCTGTCTTCGGTTGTGGAGGTGCTGGAGCGCTGCAGCTACGAGGACCGGCTAGAGCGCTTCCAGCTCAAACCCGACCGCGCCGATGTGATCGTTCCTGCGGGCCGCATATACCAGCGCGTCATGGACATGGCGGGGTCGAAGGGCATCCTCGTACCCAAGGTGGGGCTCGCGGATGGCATCATACTGGGGCTCCACGCGGAGCGGGGCGGGGTTTGATCAGGCTGCGACCGCGGCGGCATCCAGGGTCCGGATGCGCAACAACTCTTCGCGCAGGCGCTCGGCCCCCTTTTCGGGAAGGGACTGCCCATTTCGCTCTGACTCCAGTGCTTCTGCGAGGGCATCCGCAGGCCACTCATCGCGCATGGGCCTGTTGTGCACACCCTCCAATGGGCGTTGCGCGCTCCATTCCGCCATCCAGTGCAGGTACTGCAACTGCATGCGAACCAGGCACTCCCCGAGACGGGTCAGACAGGTGGGGTCCAATGTGGCGGCCATGGCCGTACGCAAACGCACGACGTTTTCTGCATGGGTGCGGACCACCATATCCGCCGTTCCCTCCAAGGTCAGCAATTCGGGCAGTGAGTTGTCCAGACAGGGCAGCTCCACCCCCAGGGATTCACCGACTTCCGAAGCCGTCAGCAACCGATCCACCTTGGCGCGGAACACCTGGGGGATGATGGTTTGCCTGAACAAGAAGTCCCTCAACCCGAAGACATGCGCCTCGAATGCCTCGTGGATTTCATCCGGTGTGGGCGATTCCGGCAGCTGCAAAACGAGCAGGGCGGTCTGACGATCCATAGAACCAAGTTAAGCATCCTACAAGCGGGCCGGTCGGGTATGTGGTGTCGTAATTCACGTTCTTTCGTTGGTGTGGGGTTCCAAAGGCTTGGTGTCAGGCCACTGTCGGCGTTAATTTTCGGCATGCTTTTGCAGACCCCGAACGCCATGTGGATTCCGCTCAGTCTTTCCCTCGCTTTGTTTCTTTCCTGCGGTGAAGGTGCCCCCTCCGGCAAGCAACCCCGCAAAGTCGATCCGACGGCCGCTTTGACCGCCCAGGTGCAGCAGGCCGCTGCAGATTCGAGGGCTGAAGCCGCAGCGTCGCCCGTGGCCTCTGATGATGGGGGACAGCAGGTGTCCGGGGGAGGCCAGGAAAACCCGAATTTCCTTGACGGCATCGATGATCGGAACCGGGGAGACAAGGTGGGCAAGGTCCGCTTCTCTGGCAGCATCCAGAGCAAGTCAGGCAAGCTGTATATGTTCGAGACGGAAGGACGGAATGTGGCGGCCATCGATTCGACGACTGTCGTCAACGGTCAATTCGACTTCGGAGAGGTTGAGGTCGGGCGCGGTTTCTACGGCATCGGATTCGAGCCCAACAAGAAGACCGGTGACATCATCATGAATCCGGATGAACCGGTGCTCAGGATTGATTTCAGGAATGCCCGTCTGGTCGGTGGTGGCACCGAGAGCAGGGAGAACAAGGGTTGGTTTGCCTACCGTGGCGCTGAAGCGGCCAACAAGAATCAGATCCGGCAGCTCTACAAGAACGGGAAGGGCAATGAAGAGGAGACCAAGCGGTTGGTGACGGCCAAGGAGGAAGAGCTCGCCCACACCCAGCACAAGTTCATCCAGGATTACCCGGGCACCTACCTCGCCAAGTTCCTGACCTGGAAGCAGCCCCGATTCATTGGGGATAAGGGGGTGTTCCTGAGTGATCTCGACGTGAGCGACAACAGCCTGATCCGTTCGATGGCGTTGCCGGACCGGATCCAGTCCATGATGCGGACGTTCAGCGGAGGCAAGGATGCCGGTTTCCTGAGCTGTATCGACCTCGTGAAGGCGGCCTGTGAGGACAACCCCGTCGTGTTGGAATTCGCACTCTACAACATGCTGGACGGGTTCTACAACACGGGCAAGGAGACGATCTGCCAGTACATCCTGGACAACTACATCTTCGATGAGGATTGCGGGGCCAATCTGTCCGATGTGATCCGTCAGCGCGCACAGGGCATCATAAACCTGCGCGTGGGCAATACCCCGCCGAATTTCAAGATCGCGGATCCTGACGGCAAGGTGATCGACCTGTCCAAGGAAGTGGCGCAGCATGAATTCACGCTGATCATGTTCTGGGCCAGCTGGTGCCACAAGTGCGAGCAGGAGATTCCCAACCTTGTGCCCATGTACAAGGACTACAATCCCCGCGGTTTCGGCATGGTGGGCATCTCGGTGGACCAACAGAAACTGGCGTGGACCAAGGCCATCGCGGACAACCAGATTCCGTGGCCGAATGTGAGCCAGCTCAAGGGTTGGGATGCGCCCATCACGGATGACTACAAGATCACGCAGACGCCCACTTATTTCCTGTTGGACAAGGAGGGCAAGATCGTGCTCAAGCCCGAGCGCTGGTTCGAGGTCCAGCGTTTCCTCCAAGCGAGGATCTGATCATCCTTTCCCGAGGAGCTCAGCATAGAGCTCGGCATGTTTCAGGGCAGCCTGGGTTGCCGAGAACCGCTCCGCATTGGCCAGGCCTTTCGCGACGAGGTCGGCCTTGTGACGGGGATTGTGGATGACGGTTTCCACCGCTTTTCGGATGGCGTCGATGTCGGTCGGATCCACGAGGACAGCGCCTTCGCCAGCAGTATCGTCCATGGGGGCCAGGTCGCTCGTGATCACGGGAACTCCAATGGTCTGCGCCTCGATGATGGGCATGCCGAACCCTTCCAGTGTCGAACAGAACAGCAGCATGTCTGCCGCCACGTATTCCATCTGGATTTCCTCTTCGCTGAGTCTCGAGGCATGGCTGTAATCGATGGCGTGCTGATGCAACATGGCATGCTGTTCTTCCGAGGGCTCACCAATGATGCGCAGGTGGATGTCGAGGCCTTGGAGGGCTGAGGCATGTCGATCGAGGTTCTTGTTGTCCGCAAGTCCGATGTGCAGGATCCTGGGGCGTTCGTTGGCCGGCATGGACTTCCGCGCCCGGTAGGTGGGGGAGATCACACTGGGGATGACTGCGATGCGTTCTGCCGGGTATGAAGTCCGGCTCAGAATGTCCTGCTTGGTCCGTTCTGAAACGGCGATGATGCGGTCGCAGGAACGCACCGGCCAATCGAGCCAGAATTTCTTCTTGACCCAACGGGCCAGGGCATTGCCCTCGTCCAACATGCCCAGATCATGGATGGTCAGGACCACAGGACGCCGGTCCGATCGGATGGCTGCGAAGTGGATGTCGCCCGTGATGTGTGCCACATCATGCGGCAATGCCTTCATCTCTTTCCAGATGTGCCATCGGTCCATCAGTCCTGCAGTGAATCTGCTGGCAACGTGAATGTCTGGAACGGGATGGGACTCCGGCCATGCTTCGTGCATGGTCCTATAGGATGTCTCGATGCTGAAGTTCCCCAGACTGCGGGGCTTCCGCATGACCCATGTAATGGATGGGGGCTTGGTAGGGGACATCGCTTCGAAAATACGACCCCTCGGATTGGAAGGTTACCGCATGCCGCCAAAAGCCGCCGGTGGATCAGGCGTGGCGGAGGGCGTCGATGGGGTCGAGTTGGGCGGCCTTGCGCGCCGGGTAGTAACCGCTGCCGAGGCTGACGGCCCCGCTGAGGCCCAGGGCGATGGCGACCCACCCCCAAGGGAGGGCGAACGGCGCCTCAAGGTACCCGGCGACCACATTGCCCACCCCGATGCCGAGGAAGACGCCGAAAATGCCGCCGAGCAGCCCGATGATGACCACTTCCACGAGGAATTGGGCGCGGATGGTCTTCGCTGATGCGCCGAGCGCCTTGCGCAGCCCGATTTCACGGGTGCGTTCGGTTACCGTCACGAGCATGATGTTGGTCAGACCGATGGAGGAGCCCAGCAGGGTGATGAGCCCTAGGAATAGGGCGGCGAGCGTAACGCTGCCGAGGCTTTCGTTGAATTGGGCGATGAGGGCATCGGAGCGCCGGATGCGGAAGCTGTCCGGCTCGCCGGGAAGGTCGCCTCGGATGGCCCGCATCTCGCCCATGACAGTTTGGGACAACGCATCGATGGCCTCCGGGTCCGGAGCCCTGACCTGCACAGAATAACTCGTGCGACGGCCGCTGAACCGCGCCCGGATTTCCTCCACGGGAATGATGGCCTGGTTGTTCTGGGACATGCCGAAAGAGGTGGCCTGTGATTCCAACACGCCGATGATGCGGTAACGCCTGTTCCGGATCCGGATGTTGCGGTCAATGGGGTCCTCGGAAGGTTCGAAAAGCTTGTCCACGACGTCCTGTCCCACGATGACGAGGGGGGAATTCCGCCGAATTTCCTCGGCCGTGAAGTTGCGGCCCGAGCTCAAGGAATACGAGCTCATGGGCAGAAAGCCCTCATCGCCTCCGACCACCTGGACATTGGGATCCGTTTCCTTGCTGCCCGTGGACAAGCGGCCCATCATGGTGCCCCTCGCCGATATGGCCGTCTCGGCCTGGCCCGCCATGGCCTTCTTCAATGCCATGGCCTGCTTGAACTCCAGGGGCTCCGTGTCACCGAGCCGCCGTCCCCCGAATGCGCCGCTTTCGGTCTTCTGGCTGATTTGCAGCGTGCCGGCTCCCAGTCCGATGAATTGATCGAGCAGGCTGGTTCTCAAGGCTTCCGTGGCTGTGATCATGGACATGAGGGCCATGATGCCGGTGCCAATGATGGTGATGGTGAGCAGGGTGCGCAGCCATTGGGCCCGTATGGACCGCAAGGCGACCGTCGCCTGTTCCTTCAGCACCGTCAACGTCATGGTTCAAAGCTACGTGCACGCGTATCTTCGCCGCCGCAACCGCCACACAAAACCGAGATGTTTGATTTGGAGATGATCCGCGCCGTTTACGAGCGTTTTCCCGCCCGAGTCGCCGCTGCACGGCAGGCCACGGGCAAGGCATTGACCCTGGCCGAGAAAATCCTCTACACCCACCTGTGGGATGGAGCGGCCACCACCGCCTTCAATCGCGGGGCCGACTATGTGGACTTTGCACCGGACCGCGTCGCCATGCAGGACGCTACTGCCCAGATGGCCCTGCTGCAGTTCATGCAGGCCGGAAAGGCGAAGACCGCGGTGCCTTCCACCGTGCATTGCGACCACCTGATCCAGGCCAAGGTCGGAGCGGATACGGACCTGCAGGAGGCCATCAACCGCAACAACGAGGTCTACAATTTCCTGGAGTCCGTGTCCGACAAGTACGGCATTGGTTTCTGGAAGCCCGGCGCCGGAATCATCCACCAGGTGGTGCTCGAGAACTACGCCTTCCCGGGTGGCATGATGATCGGTACCGACAGCCACACCGTGAATGCTGGAGGTCTGGGCATGGTCGCCATCGGTGTGGGCGGTGCCGACGCCGTGGACGTCATGGCCGGCATGCCGTGGGAGCTCAAGTTTCCCAAATTGATCGGTGTGAAGCTGACGGGTAAGATGAGCGGCTGGACCAGCCCCAAGGACGTCATCCTCAAGGTGGCGGGCATCCTGACCGTGAAGGGCGGAACCGGTTGCATCGTGGAGTACTTCGGTGAGGGTGCGGATGCCATGAGCTGCACCGGCAAGGGCACCATCTGCAACATGGGCGCGGAAATCGGAGCGACCACCTCTACTTTCGGTTATGACGCGAGCATGTCCCGCTATCTGCGGGCCACCGGCCGCGCGGATGTGGCGGAGCTGGCGGACGGCATCGCCGAGCACCTCACGGGTGATGCCGAGGTCTACGCCAATCCCGAGCAGTTCTTCGACCAGGTGATCGAGATTGACCTGAGCACCCTCGAGCCGCACCTCAACGGTCCATTCAGTCCCGACCTGGCCACGCCGGTCAGCAAGATGGCCGAGCTGTGCGCAGAGAAAGGATATCCTACCCAAATCGAGTACGGACTCATCGGGTCCTGCACCAATTCAAGCTATGAGGACATCACCCGGAGCGCCTCACTCGCCGCCGCCGCCGTCGAGGCTGGCGTGGAGAGCAAGGGCAAGCTGACGATCACCCCGGGGTCCGAGCTCGTGCGCTACACCCTCGAGCGGGATGGCGTTCTCGACACCTTCGACAAGATGGGTGCTGACGTCTTCGCCAATGCCTGCGGCCCATGCATCGGGCAATGGGCCCGCAGCGGTGCCGAGAAGAAGGAGAAGAACAGCATCGTCCACAGCTTCAACCGGAACTTTGCAAAGCGCGCTGACGGCAACCCGAATACCCATGCCTTCGTGGGTTCGCCGGAGGTCGTGACCGCCATTGCCCTTGCCGGTGATTTGACCTTCAACCCGATGACCGACACCCTCGAGGGCGCCAATGGCCCGGTGAAACTGCCGGAGCCCACGGGCTACGAGCTCCCGGAAAAGGGCTTTGATGTGGAGGACGCCGGATACCTGGCGCCGGCTGAAGATGGCAGTGGTGTTCAAGTCGTCGTCAAGGACGACAGCGAGCGCTTGCAGCTGTTGACCCCCTTCGCACCGTGGGACGGAGAGAACCTGACGGGCATGCGTCTTCTGATCAAGGCGGAAGGCAAGTGTACCACCGACCACATCTCCATGGCCGGCCCGTGGTTGCGCTTCCGCGGTCACCTCGACAACATCGCCAACAACACGCTCACCGGTGCCGTCAATGCGTTCGGTGGGGCTACCAATGCCGTTGTGAACCAGCTTGACGGCAGCACAGGAGAGGTGCCGGCCGTGGCCCGTGCCTACAAGGCAGCGGGTGTACCGACCCTCGTGGTGGGCGACTCGAACTACGGTGAAGGCAGCTCCCGTGAGCACGCCGCCATGCAGCCGCGCCATCTGGGCGTCCGTGTCGTGCTGGTGAAGTCTTTTGCCCGCATCCACGAAACCAACCTCAAGAAGCAGGGGATGCTCGGATTGACCTTCGCCAACGAGGCTGACTATGACCTCATCCGCGAGGACGACAGCTTCGATATGGTGGACCTCAAGGACTTCGCTCCGGGCAAGCCGCTGACCATTGTGGCCAGGCACGCGGATGGCAGCGAGGACACCATCGTCTGCAACCATACCTACAACGCACAGCAGATCGACTGGTTCCGTGCGGGGTCGGCCTTGAACCTCATCAAGCAGCAGAACGGATGACGCGTTTGCTACTCATGGCGGCGCTGTGCATTGGAATCACAGCTCAAGCCCAGGAAGGAACAGGGGTGATCAAGACCAATCCATTCGGTTGGTTTGCCGGACAATACCAGTTCGGATATGAGCATTTTCTTTCGGAAAAGGCCTCCGTGCAGTTGTTGCCCGGCGGCATCTATTCCGTGGGTACCGTGAGCATCAATGACAGCATTGCCGGGTTCTTTGCGGACTACACCGCCACCCGGACTGGATTCATTGTGGTCCCTGAGTTCCGTTATTATCTCGGCGATGTGGCTCCGGACGGCCTTTACGTGGCGCCTTTCGGACGCTTCCGATCGGTCAGTACCACGGTGGATGAGGATGCGCAGAGCACGAAGACGCGGCGTTCAATTGGTGGCGGCTTCGTGCTGGGATTCCAGTATCAATTGGCCAATGGCCTTACGGGCGAGTTGTTCCTCGGCCCTCAGTTCAAATCCACTGAGACCACCTACACCGGGGCCTACGAACAGTACGATGATTTCGGGTTCGACGATGCCGACGATACGGGTATCCGCTTCGGTCTGACCATTGGATTCGGTTTGTGACCTCGGGATGAAAAGAAGGCTGTCCCCGGTATCCCGTTTCTCCTGGTGCCGTTGCTCTTGCGTCTTCCTGTTTGCCTTGTTGTCGACGGCAGGGTTGGCCCAGGAGCGCGGCCGGGTGATGAAGTCCAATCCGTTCGGTCTGTTTGCCGGTCAGTTCCAGATTGGTTGTGAGCAATGGCAAGGTGGAACGGTATCCATGCAATTGATGGCAGGGTATGTCCGCTCGAACCTGGAGTTGAATACTTCCGACCTCGAGAGCCTTCTTGGGGTCAGCACCTCACTGAATTCGGTGGATTGGGAAGGCTTCGTGGTCCAGCCCGAAATGAGGCGGTACCTCTCTGCACAGCCGGGAAGGGGCATTTACTTGGGGGCGTTTGCCCGTGTGCGTGCCATTCGCCGCATCATGGTGACCAACTTCACCGGCATCCAGCGCAGGACTGCGGTAGGGGCAGGCATGGTCCTTGGGGGGCAATTCAACATGACCGAGCGTCTAATCGGCGATCTCTTCATTGGTCCTCAATTGAAGTCCATCACCACCAACTATGGTGATCACTTCGCTTATGGCGAAGCGGACTGGTTGCCCGGTATCCGATTCGGAATGTCGATCGGATGGCGGCTTTGAATGCTGGTGGATCCCACGGGGATGGAAAGTCAACAGTGGATTGTGCTGGTGTTCCATTGACGTTGCTTCCGGACGGTGCCGTGTATTGGAGTGATGCCGGGACATTGTGGTTGAGCGACCTGCACCTCGGCAAGGCGGCCCATTTCCGCAAGCACGGGGTGCCCATCGGTTCTGAATCGACCTTGTCCACCCTGCATCGGTTGCGGGAGCAGATTCTGCATCATCGGCCGGTAAGGGTGCTTCTGCTTGGAGACCTCTTCCATAGCGACATCAATCGGGAGTGGGTCCCCTTTGCCGGTTTGTGTGGGGAGTTTTCGGGCATTGAATGGGTGCTGGTTCGGGGCAATCATGACATGATTCCATCCGCATTGCTCTCGGAGTCCGGCATTGCTCAAGTCGATCGGCTGGATGACGGAGGATTTACCTTCACCCATGATCCTGCCGACCTCGCCGCAGATTTCGGATACCACGTCTGTGGTCACGTCCATCCCGGCATTCGGTTGCGTGGTGCGGGGCGTCAATCCCTGCGGGTGCGGTGCTTCCATTTTTCCGATCGGCAGGCTGTGATGCCCGCCTACGGGGCATTCACGGGAATGCACGCCATCCAGCCGGTCAAGTCCGACCGGGTCTTCGCACTGACGGATCAGGCGGTCATCGAGGTTTGATGGTCAGGAGAGGGGCGAGCCTCATTCGCAAGGCTGACCATACGCCGACAGGATCTCCAGGATATCCGCTGCCGCAGTCAAGCCGTCTCCATTGATGTCAGTCGGACAGGGGTTGGCCAGAGTGAAGGTGCAGCTGCCGTCATCGTCATTGGCCTGTTCGAGGTAGTTGTCCGCATTGGAATAGGTGCACCCGAGGTAGCGGCATTCGCCCTCATCCGTGGCGAGCGGATCGAAATTGTCCGCATTGAAATCCGTGCAACCGGTGATTTCATCCTCGTTGCATATGCCATCTTGATCCGTGTCTTCCGCGCAATTCCCGGTGCAATCGAGTCCGGGTTGTGGGAATTGGCATGTGCCGTCATCGTATGTGTTTGCAGCATCGTAGTTGCACGCATCCGCATCCGTGCATCCGCAAGGTGGTGCCACGAACAGGGGGTTGATGAAGACCGGCTCGGTTGCGTTGGCAGGAATGACGGCGATGTTCAGGCTGCCCTCGATGGGGGAGGCCGCAGTGAACTGACCGATGAGCACCTTGAGATCCGCTCCAGCCAAGGCATTGGACGCGGTATCAGGTACACTCCATCCGTCTCCGGAAACGCCGCCGATGAACAGGTCCTGACCCAGTTCGAAGAGGGATGCCCAAAGGCCCGAGGTGGCTGCTATTGCGGCTTCACCGGGCTGCAGCGTGGGCTGTTCCAGGCCGATGGTCAGCCACGAATCGAGCGCAACCTCGGTTTGGTCGGCAAAGGCGGCAGAATCGATTTCAGAGACGGTCAGACCGCCTGACGCAGCCTGGTGGAACGGAGAGGTCGAACCCACAAAAGTTGAATTGCCATTGGACCCATTGACCGCGATCACGCGATCGGCGGAATCGGAACAAGTCAGATACACTCGGAATGTGGTCAATCCATCCAGCCCCGGATTGTCACTGCCCACTCCCGCATGGCGGACGACTTCCAGGTTGTATCCGCTTGGTGCATCATATATGCTGTAGCAGCAATAGGTGCAGGTCCCATCATTGTCCGTAGCGAGCGGGTCGAAATTGCAGCCGATGGGATCATCACAGCCGGGAACCTCGTCCGCCTCGCAGACACCGTCTCCATCGGTGTCGAGATAGCAATTGCCGTTGCAGTCGAGAGGATAGAAAGGGAATTCACAGCTGCAGTCATCATCCGTGGCATCCGGGTTGAAGTTGCAGGCCCTGTCGTCCGTACATCCTCCGATTTCCAATTCGTCGCAGATTCCGTCCCCGTCAAAATCATTCAGGCAGGAACCGCTGCAGTCCAGATAGGGATCAGGGAAAACACATGTGGCATCATCGTAGCAGGGGGACGATACCGCATAATTGCAGGCTGCCTCGTCGCTGCAGCCCGGATAGATGCAGCTGCCGTTGTCCGTGGTGGCTGTATTCAAATAATTGCAGGCTGATGGGTCCGTGCAGCCTACCAAGGGGTCATAGACACCATAGAATACCACGGGGTCGGATAGACTCCCTGCAATTCCATTGGCCACGAAATCCACTGTTTCGAGGCAGGTAGGCAAGCTGTCCAGTGCTGCATCCCATATGCGGATTTCGAGACCCGGTTCCGTGGCGGTGTTGGAGTAGACCAGGATGAGTCCCGTGTAGTAGCCCGAGTTGGCCAGAAAATCCGTGACGCCCCATCCCCGACAGGTGCCGTCAGGGGCGAATACAGCCGCCGCATTGGCCGGATTGGCGCCGACAAGACCGTCCACAGCCACCGTGAAGGTGAGGGTCATGCTGAATTCATAGGCGCTGGGGGTGACGTTCCAATTGTCAGGTTGGGCATATGCCTTGACGCATATGATGCTGAAAGCACATAGGGCCATGGCCTTGGCCATGGAGAGCAACAAGCGATTGGTCATCATTTACAATGTACGACCTATCGCGCCACAACAAATGGAATCAGTTGATTTCCAGCTTGAAATTGCCCTTGAGGGTCCGATCGAAACCGACCAGTTCGCCGTCGATTTCCCGGCGCATGAGGAAGTCGACGGTGACCGTCTCTTCACCTCCTGCCAAAGGGGCGGGCACAACGCTCGCCACGCCATTGGTGATGCGGTAGGTTGCCGTCGTATCGAAGGCCACATTGAAATTCGTCTCGTCCACCTGGGTGAACAGGCCCTCGAAGGGATAGAACAATGCGCCCTGTTGGACATTGGGTACATCGAGGATCAGGCTGACTCCGTGCTCTTCAGTCTCATCCGGTGTCCGGGCGTCCGCCGTGACGAAGTACCGGCGTGAAAACAGGCTGTCCTCCTGCTGCAGAAAGACATATTCGGCACCCAAGACCTCCATGGAATCCCCATCCAGGATGAGGACGCCGCAGTCGCACTTGTACACGGGGGGCAGGTAATCTTCCGAAGCGGAACATGCGGCCAACAGGATGGCGGTGGCGGCAGGAAGGATCAGGGCGGAAATGCGCTTCATGGTCTTCGATCGGTTGGGGCGCTCCCGTAGGTCAAGGGCGCGCGGGGTAGCGAAGGTAGGAACTTCGCGTTTCCATGAAACGGGCACGTTCCATGCGCCACCGCATCATCAATGCACCGAGATCGCCACCTGACTCGAGCGTTTCCCTCAATTCAGGGCTGCCGGCAAGCTGATCGAAGAATTCTGGTCGGTCTATGAAAGGACTTTGGTCGCCCGCCGGGGTGGCGCGCCATGCCCGGTGGAGTTCGTTCAGAATCTCCGGATGGAACCGATCTGCAGTGCCCTGTGCCTGCCAGGAGCCCAGGCGACGCAGCAGGCCGAACCCCTGGCAAGCCTTGCCCGCGTGTTTGGGGTATCTGGAGGCGGCATTGGGCTGGGGTGTGAAGGACAGAACACCTTGTGGGAACCCGGGAAAACCGACTAGGGTGAAAGGACGGCTTGTTCCGCGTCCCACGCTCGCGATGGTGGCTTCGAGCAGTACGATGTGGGGATAGAGCTGGACGGCTTCAGGTGTCGGCAGATTGGGACTTGGGGCAATGGGTGCGGACCATGGGGTCCTCCTTGTCCAACCTTCGCAGGGAATCACCGTCAGGTCGCAGCGCAGCCCGGGGTCGGGCGATGTGGAATATCCGCCGCCCAGCCATCCTTCACCGTTGGCCATCAAGGCCAACTCGCCCAGGGTCATGCCATGGGCCAGGGGTATGGGAAGGAATCCCACGAATGAGCGCACCGATGTGGTGTCCAGGATGGGGCCGTCCACCAGGTGTCCATTCGGATTCGGGCGGTCGAGGACGATGAGGGGGAGGTCCTGTTCGGCACAGGCCTCCATCGCCAGAATGAGGGTGGACAGGTAAGTGTAGCAGCGGACCCCGACATCCTGAATATCGAAGATGAGTACGTCCAGGTTTTCCAGTTGGGCAGCGGTGGGTTTCTTGTTTGTGCCATAGAGGCTGTACACCGGGACCCCTGTGGCTTCATCCTTCCCATCCGGAGCATGGGTCCCGTCGGGCAGGTCTCCCCGAAATCCATGTTCGGGTCCGAAAGCCGCCGCTACTCGAACGCCACGGAGAATCAGCGAGTCGATGAGGTGGATGTTGGTCCCGTCGGGGCGTTCGATGGCGGCGGTGTGGTTGCACACCACGCCCACCTTTTGTCCTTCCAGCAGCGGGACATAATGCTCCATGCGGGCATCGGCCGGAATCACCTGAGAATAGGGCCTGTACTGTGAAACGCACAGGAGCAAGAGGATGAAAGCCGATTCACGCATCACGGCAAATTAACGCGCCCGCTACCTTGCATCGCATGTCCGAACGCCCACGTTCCGCCATCCGGTTCATTGCGCGCCGGATGACCGTCGATCCCACAGGCAAGGGCATTGCGCGACCCGTGGTCCGCATCGCTGAAGGCGGGGTGGCCATCGGGGTGGCGCTCATCATCCTCTCCCTCGCGATTGTCCAGGGATTCCAGCGTGATGTGCGGGAGCTCGTGGTCGGCTTCGGGGCGCACCTGAGGGTGGTGGCGGCCGATCAAGGCAGGGCGCAGGGCACCGACCGTGTGGCGTGGTCCGATGTGGATACGGCAGTCTTGCGCGCCGTACCCGGGGTTCGCCATGTGCAGGCTTTTGCGCAACGCCCTGCCATCCTCGAAACGTCCGAGGAGGTGGAGGGGGTCATCGTCAAAGGCCTCGGTCCCGACGCTGATCCCGGCTTCCTGCAGCGGGCGCTGAGCTCGGGGAAATTGCCCGCCTTAGACACTGATGCGGACAGCATGCAGCTGCTGGTTTCCAGTATCCATGCCAGGGAATTGGGACTGGCCTTGGACCAACGGGTGCGCCTGTTGTTGGCGGATGCCCGGGGTGAGATCCGGCCGAGGGTGTTCACCGTGACGGGGATTTACGAGACCGGATTGCAGGAGTTTGATGCTGAGTTCGTCTTTTGTGGGTTGGGCCACCTGCAGGCCATGAGCGGTTGGGGCATCACGGCGCGGATGCGCGTTTCCGATCCCGTAGTGGACGACCTGCCCGGTGCACTTTATGCGGAAGTGTCGGCCACGGGCGGCCGGGACCGGCTGAAATACACCTGGACGGGGGTGGATTGGAAGGGAGCGGGTCCGCACCTGTTGGAAGGTGCCGGCGCGGCACGGGTCGTGGTCAGCGATGGGGGCGCGACGCTGCCGGATACAGCCTGGGTGGAATGGGATCAACGGGAGGGGAGCGAATCCCGGAAACCGCCAACCGTCCGCACGGCTGGCGGGAGCAGTGGCCGGTATGTGGGTGGTTTTGAATTGCGCGTGGCGGACTACGGCGCCCTGTGGACCGTGGTGGACAGCGTCTTCTTTGCCGTGCCCTACGACCTCGATGTACGCAGTGTGGTGGACGATCATCCTGAGATGTTCCAATGGCTGGCCATGCTCGACCTCAATGTGGAACTCATCATTGGGTTGATGGTCCTCATCGCGATCCTCAATATGGCATCGGCGCTGTTGCTGCTCATGCTTGAGCGCACCCGGTCGATCGGGCTGCTCAAGGCGCTGGGATTGCCGGATGGTCCCTTGATGGGCGTCTTCGTACGGCTGGCCGTGCGCATTCTGCTGCGCGGACTCGCTTGGGGGAATGCCCTCGGATTCGGTCTGGCGCTGCTGCAGCAGCAGACCGGACTCATCACCTTGGATGCGCGGAGCTATTACCTCTCCGTGGTTCCCATTGAATTGAACCTCGGCAGCATCGCTGTGATCGAGCTTGGCATCCTGGCCGTATGCAGCTTGGCGATGTTCATCCCTGCCCGGTATATCTCGCGGCTTGACCCCGTTGAATCCCTGCGCTTCGATTGAACCTCCGGGTATCTTTATCCTCACCAGCACCTGAACCATGATCATCCACGAGAACATCCTCGGCGCCATCGGCAATACGCCCATGATCCGCATGAACAAGGTCGCCGCGGATTTTCCCTGCCCCGTCCTCGCCAAGGTTGAATACTTCAACCCGGGCCACAGTGTCAAGGACCGGATGGCACTCGGCATGATTGAGGCGGCCGAGTTGAACGGCCAGCTCAAGCCGGGGGGTACGGTCATCGAGTGTACCAGCGGGAATACGGGCATGGGGCTTGCCCTCGCATGCGCCGTAAAAGGCTACAAGCTCATCTGTACGACCAGCGACAAGCAATCCAAGGAGAAGATCGACATCCTCAAGGCGGTTGGGGCCGAGGTGCATGTGTGCCCGACCAACGTGGCGCCCGATCACCCGGACAGCTACTACAGCGTGGCGGAGCGCCTGCACAAGGAGACGCCCAACAGTGTGTGGTGCAACCAGTACGACAACCTCGCCAACCGTCAAGCGCATTACGAGACCACGGGCCCGGAGATTTGGAAGCAGACCGGGGGCATGATCACCCACTTCTGCACGGGCGTGGGCACGGGTGGTACCATCAGTGGCACGGCACAGTACCTCAAGGAAAAGAACCCCGACATCCAGATCTGGGGCATCGACTCTTACGGGTCGGTCTTCAAGAAGTACCACGAGACAGGGGAGTTCGACGACAACGAGATTTACCCGTACATCACCGAGGGCATCGGCGAGGACATTTTGCCGGCCAACGTCGATTTCGACATCATCGACCGCTTTGAGAAGGTGACCGACAAGGACGGCGCCTTGGCCGCCCGGGAACTCGCCCGCGAGGAGGGCCTTTTCCTCGGCTACAGCTGCGGTTCGGCCTTCCAGGGGCTGCGGCAGCTCAAGGATGAGCTCAAGCCCACCGACCTGGCCGTGGTGCTTTTCCACGACCACGGATCACGCTACGTGGGCAAAGTCTACAACGACGACTGGATGCGTGCACAGGGCTGGATTGACTGAGGGAGCGGAGCTTCTGAATGGGGTCAGATGGAATTCATGCGGTCTTTGACCGCGCGCTTGTAGGAGGCGCTGATGGAGAATTCCTGGTCGCCCACCTGGAGGGAATGGCTGTCGTAACGGCTCACCCGGTTCAGGTTGACGGCCATGCTGCGGTGGATGCGCAGGATGCCGTGTGCTTCCAGGTCGTCGACCAGTTGGGACAGCGAGCGGCGGGTGACCTTCTTGCCTTGTACGGTGTGGATTTCCGTGTAGACGTGTGCGCTCTGCAGATAGAGAATGTCGGCGACCTGTACACGTTCCCATTCGCCGCCGACGTTGATGAAGACGTGGTTGGGCAATGATTGGGATGCTGCATCGGCAGCCGCTGGGCTCGTAGAAGTTTCCATGGCCAGTTGCCGATTGAGCGAGGCGATGGTGATGGCCGCTTTCATGTCATTCTTGCGGAAGGGCTTTACGATGAAGCCTGAAGGCTTGGTGGCGCCCACTTCGGCCAAGGTCTTGTCATCGGTGTAGGCCGTCAGGAAGATGTAGGGGAAGTCCCGCTCCTCGTCGATGTGGTGGGCCAGTGCGATGCCGCTGTCACCGTCTTCAAGCCGGATGTCGAGCAGGGCCAGGTCCACGGGGTGGCTGTCCATGAACTTGGTGGCCTCGGACTCACTGGTGACGGGAGTATATGGCGCGTGACCGAGCTCGGAGAGGTGCATGTGGATGCTCTCACCGATGATGGCGTCGTCTTCAACGATGAGGATGCGCAGCGCTTCTTCCATGGGTTCTAAAATCGGTGGGCTGGCGGACAGTTTCCAATGTGCATGTTCCCGCCCTATTCATTCTTGTTCTCAAATGGGCAATGCAGGTCGATGGTCCACCGTGAGCGGTTGGACGCATCCAAGGTGACGATACCCTTCAGCTGTTGGGAGAGCCTTTGGATGAGGCGCAACCCGAGGGAGTCGCCGCCATCGAGTGGTGTGTCCGGCGGAAGGCCGGGTCCGTTGTCCGCATATTCCAGCCTGAGCACGCCAGATTCGGCTTCGGTCCAGCGGATACTGATGGTCAGGAGTTTGTCATCCGAGATGGCATGTCGAAGGCTGTTGGTGAGCAGCTCGTTGATCAGCAGGCCGAAGGGTTGGGCGACTTCGATGTCGAGCCGGATGTCATCCCCCTCCAGGTCCCATTGCACCGCCTCAGGCTCTTCGAGCAGGGCATCCTCCACCCGTTGCACGTATTCGCTGATGAAATCGGTGAGCTGGATCTCACGGGCGTCGGGATTGAGGTAGAGGTGCTGGTGGACCAATGAGATGGAATCGATCCGGGAACGCCCAGCTACTAGGGCGCGCCTGACGTGCCCATCCGGTTCACGGGAGGATTGCAGATCGAGCAGGCTGCCGATGATCTGCAGGTTGTTCTTCACCCGGTGGTGTACCTCCTTGAGATAGGTCTGCTGCAGGTCCAGGGCTACGCTGAGGTTCTGCGTCCGCTCGGCCACCATGGCCTCCAGTTGTGCGTTCCGGTTGCGAAGCAAGGAGAATCGCCACCGGATGGCCAGACCGATCAGGGCACCCACGGAGAGGAACAAGGCCAAGATGTTCTGCACTTGGGTGTACCAGGGGGCGGCGACACTGATGGGCAGGAGCAAACCCCGTTTGGGCCATCCTGTGCCGCGCTGGCGCGCTTGAACTTCGAGTCTTGTGGTGCCTGAAGGCAGGCCGCTCAGGTTGATTTCGGGTTCGTCGATGTTGATCCACTCCGAAGGCGTTCCTGTTTTGCCGAATCGGGTGCGGTAACGGAAATACTGGGGCGCAGCCGAGAAGTCGAGCAGGGCCAGCTTCAGTGCGACGAAATCGTCACCGGCATCGAGGATCAGGCTTCCTTCGCGGTTGAACCGGTCGAGGACCTCTTTCACATCGCCGCTCTCGGATCGGTGCTGCAACAGCGAGGTGATCACGAGGGGTGGGCGCTTGTGCGAAGTGGCCTCGAGTGCTTGCGGGTCGAATCGCAGGAGGCCATTGATGGTGCTGAAATAGACCTTGCCAGATGCGCCCCCGTGGACGCCGGTGCGGTTGAACTCGCTTTCATGCAGTCCGTGCCGCCGGTCGAAGACGCGAATGACGAAGGTGAGGGGATTCAGGCTGAACAGCCCGTTGTCCGTGCTGAACCACAGCAGCCCTGTCCGGTCCTCCACGCCGCCATAGACGGCGGTCGAGGGCAGTCCCATCTCCATGTCGAATTGTGTGGTTTCCGATGTGGTCGGATCCCACCGTATCAGGCCATTGGATGCCGTGCCGATCCAATGCAGGCCACGGCTGTCCACCATCCGGTGGTGCGCCTCGGAAATGGCGGGTGCAGTTGGACTGATGGCGCTCCAGGGGAGCCATGCATCAGATTCCTCATCAAAGGCGTGTATGCCGCTCGAGCCGATGGCCCACAGCGTGTCCCGGCGCTCTTCAAGCTGGTAAACGTTGCCGATGCGGTCGTCGGGCCATGTTCCGTAAGGGCGGATTTGCCCATCCTCGAGGGTGAAAACTCCATCGGCCCCGATCAACCACCGTTGGTCCTCCGTGCGCAGCGTGGTCCATATGGCGCTGGTCAATTCGGTCTTCACCAGGAACTGGTGTTTGCCGCTGTCATCGAGCCACCCCAGGCCTTGTCGGGCCATGATGAACAAGGTGTCCCCGGTCCAATGGAGTCCCGCTCCCCGCGCATATTCGTCCAAGAGAAATTTGGACGACCCCCGGTTCCACAGGCGCACACCACTGCCATTGGTAACAAAGACGAATGAATCGGGACCCAATTCGACAATTTCTCTGCATCCGTTGAGGCCGTGGATTCTGGCATTGGAACGGTCGTTTTCCGGCCCGGAGGAGAAGATCGCTTCGAAAGGGTCCGGCATGGCTTGAAAGACTTCAATCCCTTTCCATGTGCCGACCCAGGCTTCTCGGGCTTCCGTGAAATGCACGGTGTGGATGAGCTGGGTGAATTGGAGGTTGTCGCTGACGGGGCCGGAGTGCAACAGCTGGCCTTTCCGGTCGACAATGGCCAGGAGGTTTTCGTAAAAACACCACAAGTCACCATTCCATGGATTGCGCGCGATGCGGGTCTGACTGCGGTCGACTGGCACTGGAAATGGAAACCAATCGCTCCAGTGCCCAGCTGTACTGACCTGGCCCGAGAGATCGAGGTGGATGAGCGCACCTGTGGATTCGGCATCCCAGAGGTTGAAATACCAGAGTCCCGTCGAGTCGCAGCGCAGGACCAGGGGATGGGGGTCGCCTTGCCTCGGCGCCGTGTAGTTGAAGGAAGAGGTCTGGATGTGATGGAGTGAATCCGATCGCAGGAACAGCAGGTCGGTGATGCGGTTGTTCGAACGTTGGAGCCACGGACCCTGTTCGCGGTCCCCCGGCCACAGGCTCCATGGCTTGGCCTGCAGGAATTCAAATCTGGGAGAGACCCGACTTCCATCCCTGAACAACGCCATGGAGTCCCGAAGGCTGCCGACATAGTCCCATCGGTATTCCGCATTGTCCAGCTGTGGCCAACGGTTCCGGATGCCGTCTTCCTGCTCGGGCGCGGTTGGTGAGGTCTTGCCATCCAAGGTCGAGAAGGCGATGAGGGTGTCTTGGCTCGTGCCTTCCTGGTTCGGTGCGAGGTTGATGTGGATGGTCCCATCCTTCCGGTCGTAGGCGCGGATGAGCACCTGGTTCATCCGTTGCCTGGTGTTCACCATGTCCGCGTAGGGATGGTGCTCGAAGCGGCGGCCGTCAAAGCGGTCGAGTCCGTTGGCGGTCGCCAGCCACATGAATCCGCGTGGATCCCGGGTGATGTGGTACACGTTGTTGCTGGACAGGCCGTCCAGCGCGTCGAAGTGCTGTTGGGTCAGCGTGATGCGCTGTCCTTTCGGTACTTCCCTTTGCTGCCCCGCCATTTGCAGGCAACAGACAACGAGCAGGCTGGCCAGGATGCGGTGCACATCCTGAAGATAATGCGGAATGCGCCGGTCGTTCAGGCCGTTCAGGGCTGGAAGGTGATGACCGTTTCGCGGATGATGGCCACGCACTCGTCGAGTTGGGCCTCGGTCATGACGAGCGGCGGGGCGAAGCGGATGATGTTGCCGTGGGTGGGCTTGGCGATGAGCCCATTGTCCTTCATGGCGACGCAGAGGTCCCAGGCGGTGCTGCTGTCTGGCGTGTCGTTGATGACGATGGCGTTGAGCA
>CAXQGL010000073.1:0-20685 GCA_964223495.1 Candidatus Nitrosopumilus sp.
CGGGATTCCGTTTCGAAGCCGATGGTTCCGCGTCGACTTGTTATCAGGCCGTGTCGGCGCAGTCCGGCTGCACCGATGTTGCGGCCTGCAACTATGATGCGATGGCCGGCAGCGACGATGGCAGTTGCAACAACCTGGGGTGCGCGGATGAAGCGGCGTGCAACTACAATCCATCGGCCGAATGCGATGATGGCAGTTGCATCTTTGAACAGCATGTATTCATTCCGAATCAGGAATCCACATTGGGCTCCCCGGTGTTCGTGTGGTGCGGGCCCTTACCCGATTGTTCCAATGTGACAATCGGCTGTCCCATCCCGTCGGGTTACGTCGAGATCGATGACCCCTGCGTCAACCTCATCCTCGACGACTTTGCTGCTTGTTCGCTTGCATGGAGCCAGACCTGTTCGCTTCAGCTCCTCCTCTGCATGCAATCCGTTCTGGGCTGCACAAATCCGCAAGCCTGCAATTTTGATCCAGAAGCCGGTTACGATGATGATTCCTGTGTTTTTCCAGGTATGCCCTGTGATGACGGGAACCCTTGCACAATTGATGGTGCATTGGACCTGAACTGCAATTGCATTGGAGATCTTCAGGACCAGGATGGAGATGGGCTTTGCGCTTCAGAGGATTGTGACGACGCGAATCCAGCGTTGCCGGACGCCTTGGGTCGATGCGACATCCCCGTGGCCGGTTGCTCCAATGAGGAGGCCTTCAATTTCGCGCCGGAACCGGCGGAAGAGACGGCCTGTATTGTTCAAGGGGATTGCGGTGAGCCGCTCATTGCTGAGGAATGGGCCGCTGGGTTCACAGGGTGGATGTCCCCGGAGCAGTGGACGTTCAGCCATCCGGAATTGGCTGCGATGGACCACCGGGCCCTGGTCCTGCATGGGGTGGATGCGGGCGAAGTGGATACGGTGAAGGCCGAGATCACCGCACCGGGACAATTGACCCTGCAATTCACTTTCGGTTACCACACCGCGGATGGCAGTCCGGTCTGGGACCCGCCCATGGTGCTGGTCAACGGTGAAGTGAAGCCTGTCATGGGCTATATGACCAGCACGGCAGAACCCGGAATGCCCTTGGTACAGCCGGGCAACTGGCTCCATAACCAGACCATCATGCCGGGGCCTGATGTGGCCCCGGATCCGGCGTTGCTTCCACCGGAGCACCTGCTTCCCATGGGATTGATTCAGGATGGAGCAATGGCATGGGACTACCCCTATCAGATGCCAGTGGGAGTGACACTCGACAGTGGAGATGTCTTGTCCATTGCATTGGGCACTTATGATGGACTCTATGGTTCCGCCTCGTTGGCCATCACCGCCATGTCCCGTGAGCGGTATTGTCCAGGATGCACGGATGAAATGGCTTGCAATTTTGACACCCTCTTCACATGGGATGATGGCAGTTGCGACTACTCCTGCATCGGTTGCATGGAGGAGGAAGCGTGCGACTTCGACCCAGAGGCTACCATTTCCAACGACTCTTGCGACTACTCCTGCTTCGGCTGCATGGACACGGACGCCTGCAACTACGATGCAAGCGCTACGATAGACAGTGGTTGCGAGTATTGTTCCTGCGGAATCACACCCATGGTGACCGCCACCGGGGGCGTCAATCAGGATGGGGTCAATTCGGCAAATGCGACGTTGTTGGCGACCGATGGGGGCATTGCACAGTGCAGCTTGCGGGATACCACAGTCATACTGTTCGGTGTCGAAGACGGCCCCTTCATCGAGATTGATGGTACGGCCGATCACGTCTTGGCCCTGTCCATTGATTCCATGCTTTTCGCCTATGGGCGTAATGATTACGGCCAGGCAACGGTGCCGCCGAATCTGCCCAAACCCATTGCATTTTCAGCAGGGCAGACCCATTCGGTGGCAGTCGATGCAACCGGCGAGGCCCATGGATGGGGAGATGGGACTTCCGGGCAATTGGACTTCGGCACAACTTCAGGTCTGGCAGGCATTGAGGCCGGTGTATACCACACCCTCGGATGGAATGCCGAGGGCGAGGTCATCATGGCTGTGGGCAGCAACGATTTCGGTCAGTTGGATGTGCCCGAAGGATTGGTGGCACAAAAAGTATCATCCAGCCTGCACAACATGGCGCTCACACCTGACGGACAAGTGGTGTGCTGGGGCTACAACGAATACGGGCAGTGCGATGTGCCGTCATTCGATCAGCCTGTAGTTGACATTGCAGCCTCCAAGAGGGCGAGCCTCGCCCTTCTTGAGGATGGAAGTCTGGTGATTTGGGGCCGACTGAAACACATTGAGCCGATTGAAGATGCCGTGGCCATCTCCGGCAATATCTCGATGGACTATTTCAGCATTCTCAACCAGAATGGCAGGATTCATCACCTGTCAGTCTCTTGGTTCTTGACCTTTCAAGGGCCCAGTGCAACAGCACTGGTCGAAGCGCGCCCCAATTGCACCGATTGGTGCACGGATCGGGACTTGGATGGCGTTTGCGACATGAGGGATGATTGCATCGGCACCCTTGGAGAATGTGGCTGCGAGTGCCTGAATGACGAAAACGAGAATGGCGTCTGTGACGAGTTGGAAGTGCGGGGATGTAGAAATGAGAACGCCCTCAATTTCAACAAATTCGCTACCCTTACGGGCCCTTGCAGGTTCAGTCTCTACGATGATATCCCATTGGATGATGGGATGGAAGAAGCATGCAATTTTGACCCCGACAGCCTTTCGGCTGGGCTGTCAGCAGAGGATGGCCCTGATCCCTATGATCCGACGGAAGTGTCGCAATACTTGATGGGGGTTTTGGAATACTCCTCTTGCGGGGGATGCATGGATCCGTATGGGTGCAACTTCAATCCAGAAGCCACCTGGGAAGATGGCACCTGTGAATATTCGAGTTGTTCGGGTTGCTTGGATCCACTCGCGTGCAACTACAACCCCATGGTTCAGGCCACAGACAGCTGTGATTATTGCAGCTGCCATTGGACGGACCCCATGGTGGACGACAATGCCCTTTCCACCTTGACCATCAATTCCAGGGGAGTTGCTGAATTGAGGTCCAACAGCACCATCTCAATTCCGGCTTTGAGATATGGAGATCCCATCGAGGGGGTGATGCGTCGCAGTGGAGTCAGAACGGGGTCTTGCGGCTTCAATGGTGCTGCATTGATCATGCAGGACAGTTCACTGGAGGAAATGGGCAACATGGATGCAGAGCAGCGGCTCCGTCTGCAGTACATGGAAGAGTTTGAGCGTGAAGACCGTTTGGGAGTGGATCTCCATGTCTGGGCGATTGAGGAGGAAACGACCAAGCCTTCAGGAAATGACTTCATTCAGGTTGCGACTGAGGGAACAGCCACTGTAGCACTTCGCGCGGATGGTTCGGTTGAGGTTTGGGGCACGGACGTGCTCTTCTTCGGCGACTGGGCCGAAAGCGGCCAGGGGAGCAATGGACTCAACATACTCGAATGGGCGCGTTCATTGGAAAACATCGTTCACGTGGAATTATCCGATGTTTTGTTTGGCGTGCTGGCGCTCGATGGGAATGGACAATTGCATGCGTATTCCCCCCGATTCAATTATGAAGGCATACCGGAAGGGTTTGAATATGGCACGGCCTTCATGGAGTGCGGATACCTTGGTCGGTGTGTACTGGTGCATGAGGACGGATCCCATGCATACATGTTTGCCGAAGGAGATTACATCAGCGAGAACTCGGAGCCTCTGGAAGTGCCCAATTGGGCGACGGGATCAATCGATGCCTTATTCGAAATAGGAACGCCCGTCAAGCTCAGTTTGAGCGTATTAGGCCTCTGGCACGCCGCGCTCTACGACAACAGAAATATGGCCATTGTCCAAGGTGGAGGAGGCGAGCCAGACGAAACATTACCCATCACCATTCTAACAGCGGAGGAGGTGCCAGGCTTGGTGGATGTTGTTCATGGGATCGTTCACTCAGCTGTTTTGGATGCATCCGGCGAATTGATCCGCTATGACTTGGACACATTGACGGGCCTCATGGTCCCGTCATACCCGGTTGATGCGTCGAATCAAGTACCCGAATTGGATTTTTTCGTGGACCAGTTCCCCAGGCGAATGCTGCTCGGCCCCCCTACGGATTGTCAAGGGTGTCCAGATTCAGATGGAGATGGAATTTGTGACGTGGTCGACGATTGCGAGGGGGAAGAGGATGCCCTGGGTGTGTGTGGGGGAGACTGCCTCGGTGACTTTGACCACGATGGCGAATGCGATCTGTTGGACCGGCCAGGCTGCACGTATGTGGAGGCCTGCACGTATCTGGAGGAAGCCACGTGGGACGATGGCAGCTGTGTCTTCAGCATGATCCCCACGGATGCGGATTTCAGTGGATTGGGCAGTGGGTGCCCATCTGACCTCGATGGCAACGGCACTGTGGCCACATCGGACTTGTTGATTCTGTTGTCGGCATTCGGTGAGGAGTGTGCGCCAGAGGAAGTGGACTTCTTCGACCCCTGCTTTGACGAAGTTCCGTTTGACTGCGGCTCACCGTACAGCTTTCATGGTGTCGAATACCCGACGGTCGAAATTGGCGCCCTGTGCTGGTTCCAGACCAACCTGGGGTCGCCCTATTTCGCCAACGGCCAGCCCGTCGACATGGCTGCTGATATCGACGCCTGGGATGCTGCGGATGGCAGTCTTGCTGCCTCACCCGGCTGGGACGCCGAGCTGGTGGAGACTTATGGACTGCTCTACAATGCCGCTGCCATCAGTGACCCTCGGGGCCTTTGTCCCTGGGGATGGCATGTGTCCACTGATGCGGAGTGGATGGATGCTGAAATCAGTGCGGGAATGGACCTCGAGGCCGCCGTTTCGTTCGGCAATCGGGGTGCGTCGGAAAACATCGCGAGTCGCTTCAAGGACAATTCCCCGCTTTGGGGGTTTGCCGGTGGAGGTAACAACATCACGGGTTTTACGGCCTTGCCTGCAGGTCGCATTGACAATCTCGGCAACAACAACTCCCAAGGGGCCTCTGCCTGGTTCTGGGCTGCGCCCCCCAATCCCGATGATAGCCGGGCACTGCGGAGCATGTCATCGGGCAACGGCGGAATTTTCCGCGACACCGACAATTCCACCCAGGGTTTCTCCGTCCGTTGTGTGAAGGACTGAAGGTTCCACTGCACCTCGGTAGTTCAAAAATGGAATGCGTATGACACTTGTATGGACATGGACTGTGCTCTTTGCCTGATTCATACCGAGCATCTGGAAGGCCACAGCCATGGACATTCCCCTCGACACCGGGTGTTAGGTTTTGTTTTGGCTCTGATTCACAGTAAATTATAGGCGCAATTCCATTGCTCAACACCTTATTGACCTCACCGTGCATGCTTTCAACCTTTCGAGGATGAGTGCCCCTTGTACTCGCACTTTTGCCGTTTGTGCAGCCCTGATGTGGTTGATGGCACCCATCGCTTCACTTTCCCAATCCACCCTGCCCCTCGATTGGACCGCTCAGCTTGCCGGCTTGGAAGTCAATTACACTGCCTTTGAGGAACTCATGAGTTCCGATACCTATGAAAAGCGGGTATTGGCCCATGACTTCAATCAGGATGGTACCCTTGATTTCATGGTCCTGCGCAGTGCTCCCGAAGGGTCCGGATTGCCGGCAACGAATGTCTTTGGCAGGAGGCAAATTGAGGGGAGCTGGGTACAGTCCGGCAGGGTTTGGCACTTGAATGGTGGAAGTCCGGTTGGAAATTTCACTGCCGGTGCATTTGGAGACTTCGATGGGGATGGGTGGGATGATCTTGTTCTTGTGGGCCGCGATGACACCCATCCGCGATTGCTCAGGAATACCGGTAATCTTGACCCCGTTCATTTCATGGACGGTTTTGATGGCTTTCTGGATGAAAGTGATAGGCTACCCACCTTCTTTCAGAACGAGCGGAACTTCGGAGATGTGGCGGTAGGGGACATCAATGGGGACGGCCACCTCGACATCTACATGCTGGCCAGCTCCACAGATGACAGCTATGCCATTGATTACTTGCTCCTCAACAATGGTGATGGCACGTTCGATGACGATACCGAGGCTGTCATGGGTTTCATTCGAAGTCGGACGGCCATCGGCAAGCGCGTGGCCCTGGTGGACTTCGATGGCAATGGCCACCTGGACGTGGTCAAGACATCGATCGGGTTTGACGTGACCCCTTGGAACGATTCCGGTGTATTCGTGCTGTACAATGATGGGAATGACCTCGGTACGGATTGGCAAAAGCTATCCGCTGAATCGGGTGTTCAGGATTTCGCAGTCGGCCATTTCGATGAAGACCTTGGACTGGACATTTACGTCGCTGCTGCCGGGACCGACGAATGGGTGGAGCACGGCTTCATGTTCCTGGGTCAGCACACCTTGTTCCGAAACACCGTCGATATTCCATCGGCATCGGATGAGCATGACCGGGTCTGGGTGTCAGACCTGGATGCCAACGGACATGATGACGTCATCCTCGGGAACAGCGCAGGAGGACCGTGCATGGCGGGTGCAGGGGCGCACATCCTGCAGTTTGGAGAAAACGGTTTCGAAGATCACGCCCCCGATGGCCTTGTTGATGAATGGGCTCCACTATTCAACGATCTGGCCATAGGGGACTTCAATGCCAACGGACTGCCGGATGTGCTCATTGGAAGGTGTACTGGTCTTGAATTGCTCATCGATGACAATTGCCATGCGGTGGCGGGCACCGGCGACACGGACGGCGACGGATTGTACGACGGGTGTGACCCCTGTCCGTACAACGCCTCGCCCACCTGTGAGGACAGCCTTCAGATGCCGGAAATCGACCTGTCGCATTCCGTGGCCCGCCAGTGGATTGAAATGACGCTGGCGAGCATCCGGCACGATTACTCCCGTCCGACGGTGCATGCCCGAAACCTCTTTCATGTGTCGGCGGCGATGTGGGATGCCTGGGCCGCATTCGACAGTGTGGCGACGCCGTTCCTGCTCGGACAGATTGTGGATGGATTCCCGTGCGACTTCTCGGACTTTCCGGTGGATGCCGACCCCGCCGTGGTGCAGACGGAAAGGGAAAAGGCCATGGCCTACGCGGCGGCCCGCATCCTGCAGCACCGCTTTCCCTTGGCACCGGGGTGGCCGGCCCTTCAGCAGGCCTATCCGCTGCACCTGGAGCGGCTCGGGTTCGACCCCGATTTCGTGGGACAGGATTATAGTGGGGGAGATGGACGCGCCCTGGGCAATGCCATCGCAGCCTGCTACATTTTCTTCGGCACACAGGACGGAGCCAATGAGGCCAACAACTATGCGAGCCAGCACTATCAGCCGGTAAATGAGCCCACCATCATCGGGACCGCCCCATTCACCCCTCCCTTGGACATGAACCGATGGCAGCCCATTGAATTCGCCGTCTTCGAGGACCAGAGTTCGAACATCATCGAATCGACCGTTCCCGAATTCGTGACCCCGGAATGGGGCCACGTCACCCCGTTTGCCCTGACCGAGGAGCAGGCCACCTTCCACGAAAGGGATGGCCATACATACCGCATGTTCCTCGACCCCGGGACGCCGCCGTTGTGGGACGATCAGGGCAGCCTCGTCTCGGATCAGTATGCGACCGCCTTTGCCATGACGGCCATATGGTCCAGCCACCTGGACCCGGCCAACGGCACGATGTGGGACATTTCGCCTGCTTCCATCGGCAACCGGGAGACCCTGCCGACCAACTACACGGAGGCGATGGACTTCTACAACTTCCACGATGGGGGTACGGAGAGCCCGGGGCATCCCGTCAATCCTTCGACGGGATTGCCTTATGAACCCAACATTGTGCCCAGGGCCGATTATGCCCGCGTCCTCGCCGAGTATTGGGCGGACGGCCCTGAATCGGAAACGCCGCCTGGCCATTGGTTCACCATTTTGAACTACGTGATGGACCAACCGGTGTTCGAGCGCAGGTACGCCGGGCAAGGCGCCGTTCTCGATGAGCTGGAATGGGACATCAAGGCCTACTTCTCCCTGGGCGGCGCCATGCACGATGCGGCCGTCGCGACGTGGTCCATCAAGGGCTGGTACGATTTCATCCGACCCCTGAGCGCCATCCGGGCCATGGCCCTTTTGGGTCAACGGAGTGATCCGGGGGCACCGTCGTACCATCCTGGCGGATTGCCGCTCATTCCAGGGCTGATCGGAATCAACAACCCCGACGGCAGTGGGGCGGACATCCCTTACATCCATTGCTGGGATGGCTATTGTGATGATGCTTATTACCCGTGCAATGTCGCCACACCATGGGGGGTTGATTGGTTGCCTGCTCGCCAATGGTTGTCCTATCAGCCACAGCTTTTCCTGACACCACCCTTCGCAGGATATGTGTCCGGCCATTCCACCTTTTCGAGGGCGGCGGCCGAAGTGCTGACCCATGTGACGGGAGACGCCTATTTCCCTGGAGGCATGGGCACCTTCAGCGCACCGGCATTGGAGTTCCTCGGCTTTGACGTGGGCCCGAGTGTCGATGTCCACCTGCAATGGGCGACCTACCGCGATGCCGCGGATGAATCCGGCCTTTCCAGGATATGGGGCGGGATCCATCCCTTCATCGACGACTATCCCGCGCGGCAGAACGGCATCATCATCGGCCAGCAGGCGGCCCTCCATGCCCAATCCTACTTCGTTGCCAGCACGGAAGGGTGCATGGACCCGCTCGCCTGCGACTACGACCCGCTTGCCTCCATCGCAGGGACCTGCCAATATCCCACCGACTCCTATTTCATCCCCGAGATCTTGGGCCAGGCGGTCATTGTGCCCTGTGGGAACGAACCGGTTCCGAGTGGATATGTGGCGGCTTCCATCGATTGTTTCCTTCAGGCTGTCGAAGGCAGTGACCATTGCATGCTCAACTGGAGCACCGGGTGCCAACAGGCCTATGAGGATTGTTCAAACTCCGAATACGGTTGCACCGATGACATGATGTGCAACTACAATCCCGCTGCGACGATCGATGACGGATCCTGCCAGTTGCCGGACCATTGGCTGATACCAGATGAGTTGAATGGGGGCCCCGCCGTGCCATATTGCGGTTCGCTCTCGGGCATTCCGGATGGATATCAGGCCGGTGTGTACGACTGTGTCGAGCAGGTGGTCATTGCGGATGGATACTGTCTTGTGACCAATTGGGACCAGCTGTGTGAGAACCAGTACGCGGACTGTGTCTGCGACTTTCCCGCCGATGGTTCCAATGCACCGCCGACCCTCATTCCCGATCCTGACTTCTTCTCGGGTCCATTGACCATTTACTGCGGACAGTATTACGAGGGCATATTCGATGACATCGTGGACGAAGTGGCTGCGGAAATCACGGTGGAGGATGAGTGTCCAGAAACGGTTCGCCTGAGTACTGTCGTGGAATGGACACCTTGGTGCGGAGTGGCGGGTAACCTGTACCTCATTTTCTATTACGCCGACTTTCAGGGATTGGTCTCGTCGTATTCCACCAATGTCCAGATCATCGATTCGTACGGCCCAAGCATACAGGTCTCACCCGAGATGTACTATGACGTCAATGCGACAGCCTACAGTGACCTGGATGCCTTCTTCGCATTGGCGGAGGAGGAGGGATTCGAAGGAGGTTCGATCGTGGTACAAGACGACTGTGGAGCGGCGAGCTATACCTGGTATGAGAATGCCGCCGCCCTGTCCGATTCCGGCACCTTCTATCGCCACATCATCTTCGAGTCGGAGGACGAGTGCGGCAATCAGGTGGGCAGTGGGGCCAATGTGTTCTACAATGAAATCCCTGCCGGTTGTGGGTGGTGGATCCCCGATACCCCCAGCGCCGGACCTGCCGAATTCGGGTGTGTGGCGATCCCGGGATACCACCTTGCCTCCAGTCAGGCCTGTGCCGACAACGTCATCAACAACGACGCATATTGCATCGATTTCTTCTGGGACCAGATCTGCCAGGACGCCTATGATGCCTGCCTTCTGCTGACGCCGGGCTGCTTGGATACCGCGGCTTGCAACTTTGACGCATCGGCAGAGATTGACGACGGGAGTTGCGACTATGCCTGCTTGGGATGTCTGGACGATGCGGCCTGCAATTTCAATCCGGTGGCGACCGTAGACGATGGCAGCTGCGATTTCAGTTGCCTGGGTTGCCTCGATCCGGAATCATGCAATTTCAATCCACTGGCCACGATCGAAACGCTTTGCGATTACGCCTGCATCGGTTGCATGGATGACGGGGCCTGCAATTACGACCCCTCAGCGACCATCTCCAACGGTGCCTGTGACTATCCTCTGGCTGACATCGGCTGCCCGTGCAACAGCGTATGGTCGTTTGACACGGGTCCGCTGAATGGCGGCGCCTTCACGACCGAGACCTTTCTCGCCTACAGCCCATCGACCTTGGACAGCATCGTCGTCCATGTGGAATTCGAACAGGTTGAGGGCACTTGGGTGCGCGACCTCGCACTGGGTATCTGCGACCCGTCGGGGAACTGTTTCGAAATCGGGGGGAGCAACATGAACATCGGTTACGGCGAGGCCGGCCCATGGCCGCTGAGTTGGACCACGCCCGATGATGGCTTGTACGATGCGGCTTTGGACGTCTCCTCCTTCGGCCTCAATGGCGAAGGTGAATGGTCATTCTATTTCCTGCACGCGGAGACGACGCACAGCGATACGGCCATCTGGTCCGGCACCATCGAGCTCATCGAGGTATGTGCGGGCAACCCGACACCTCCACTGCCCGGTTGCATCGATGAGACGGCTTGCAACTTCGACCCCTTCGCCACGGAGGATGACGGGTCCTGCTACCATCCTGGAGATGAATGCTTCGAATTGGGTCCTTGCTATGATGCCGCCCTCTGGAGCTCGACATGCAATTGCGAGGGCACCATCAACGATTTTGATGAGGACGGATATTGCTCCTTCGAAGACTGCGACGATGGCAACCCTCTGATTCCAGCGGAAGGAACCTGCGAGGACACATGGGGTTGCACGGACCAGATGGCGTGCAACTATGATCCAACCGCTACCGCCAATGATGGCTCGTGCATTCCGGCGGACTACTGGCTGATTCCGGAATTCGAGCAACCGGGAGGCGCCATACCCTGGTGTGGGGATCCGCTGGACCTTCCTTTCGGGTATATGATCGGCGACTATTTCTGTGTGGCGGTGGTGGTCTCAAACCATCCCGATTGCATCTATCTCGGTTGGAACGAGCCGCCCAATGCCGGCTCTTCCGAGGGGTACGGGTTCGCATGGTGCGAAGACGACTATATCGCTTGCCAGGGTCAAGCGGGCTGCACGGATCCGGCGGCGTGCAATTTCGATGGGACGGCGAGTGTGGACGATGGCACCTGTGTCTATTCGGGAGATTCCTGCGCTGAATTGGGGTGTACAACGGTGGCCACATTGGACGCCAACTGCGACTGCATCGTGGAAGAATTCCTCGATACGGATGATGACGGTATCTGCGATGGGGATGAGGTGCCCGGATGCACGGATCCTGATGCGGAGAACTTTGACGCCAACGCTACGGATTCCAATCCGTTCCTCTGTGAATATTTGGGATGCACCGATCCCGAAGCACCGAATTTCGATCCGCAGGCCAATGTGGATGATGGGACTTGCATTCCGCCGGTCTACGGCTGTACAGACAGTTTGGCTTCCAACCACAATCCGCTGGCCAACGTGGACGATGGCAGTTGCACCTATGTCTACGGATGTATGGACCCTGCCGCTTTCAACTTCGACCCGGCTGCCGTTCTGGACGATGGCAGTTGCGATTATGGTGACATAGCCGGTTGTACCGATCCGGCTGCCTGCAATTTCGACGGTGCGGCCAATTGGGACGATGGATCATGTGAATATCCGGAAACCGGTTACGATTGCGGGGGAGGATGTTTGACGGATTCCGATGGGGACGGAATCTGTGACGCATTCGAGATTGCGGGGTGCACGGACCCTTCCGCGGACAACCATGACCCTTCCGCCACGGATGATGACGGGTCATGCGACTATGGCAACGACGACATCTTTGGATGCACGGATCCGTTTGCTGACAACTATGATTCTTCGGCCACTGTTGATGACGGTACCTGCGATTACGGCAACAACGACATCTACGGGTGTACGGACCCCGCTGCAGACAACTACGACCCCGCAGCCAACCTGGACGATGGCAGCTGCGACTATGGCAACAACGACCTATGGGGCTGCACCTATTCCGACGCCTGCAACTTTGACCCCTTCGCGGACATGGACGATGGCACTTGTTTCTTCCCCGCACCGGGATACGATTGCGATGGCAACTGCATCGGCGATTCCGATGGGGATGAGGTGCCCGATTGTCTGGATGGTTGTCCGAACGACCCGAACAAGTTGGAACCCGGTGAATGCGGGTGCGGTTTGCCTGATGCGGATGCCAACGGCAACGGCACGGTGGACTGTCTCGAGACCTTTGGCTGCACGGACCCCGGGGCCTGCAATTTCGAAGCGGCAGCCACAGCGGACAACGGTTCCTGCATTTACCCATCTGCATCCTATTTGGATTGCAGTGGTCAATGTCTGGCGGACGCCGACGGTGATGGCATCTGCGACGTGCTGGAAGTGGCCGGGTGCACCGACCCCGATGCCATGAACCACAACCCCTTCGCTACGGATGATGACGGCAGTTGCATCATGGCATTGCAGCCGGGATGCACTTATTCGGAAGCATCGAACTTCAATGATGCTGCCGATTACGACGATGGTTCGTGCACGTTCGGGGCGAGCCCGGACACCTGTCCAGCCGATGTCGACGAGGATGGAACCGTAGCAGTGGCCGACCTCTTGATCATTCTCGGTGCATTCGGCGAATCCTGCATCCCGGAGTGAATGACAGCTGGAAATCCACATATTGGGACATGAATGATGGGAAGTGGTTGGGTTTTCTGGGCGCTGGCTTGGGGCTGTTATGGGTTTTCGTCATCGGTTGCGGTCCGGTTATGGAAGCCCCGTCAGCCGTGGGCATGGACCCCACGATACCTGTCGACACCGTCAGTCATTGGCTTGATCGAGCACATGCTGAAGGGCGCCACGCCGGGGCCGTTATTGTATTTCGGGACGGAAGAAACCTCGGAAGCTGGTTCCATGGGGTGGAGCGCATTGGAGGCGAGGCGGTCACGGAACAATCCGCCTTTCGGTTGGCGAGTGTTTCGAAGCAGTTCACTGTGTCGGGCATCCTCGTTGCGGCGGAGCAGGGCAGGCTCGCGCTGGACGACGACATCAGGGTATACCTGCTCGAGTGCCCCTACGAGGGGGTGACGGTGCGCCATCTGCTGCAGCACGTGTCCGGCATTCCGGATTTCTATATGGATCTGCCCATCCCTGAGCGCGGGTTCCTCGGCATCGCCGATGTGGTGGCGGCGCTTCCTGATGCTCCACCTGCCCAGCGCAAGCCGTGTGAAGATTTCGAATACAGCAACACGGGCTATGTGCTCGCCGCCGCCATCGTGGAGCGGGTGTTCGGCCAATCATTCGAGGAAGCCATGGAGGAGCACGTCTTCGCACCGGCGGGGTTGGAGTGCACCCGGGTGTGGAACCTGTTTTCGGAGGATGCTGATTTCCCGCACAAGACGTGGAGCATGGACGGGGTTGGGGCGGAAGCCAAGGAAGTCTTGCCGACGGAGCTCGATGGCGTGGCCGGGGACGGGGGCGTATTCATGTGCGCCGCAGATGTGGTGCGCTGGAATGCATGGTGGTCTGGAAATGAGATGGTGTCGGATTCTTTGAGGATGCAGGCGTTCGAGCCGACCATCCTGCTGTCGGGTGACACGAGTGACTACGGCCTGGGGTGGTCGATTCCGGATGCGGAGCATGTGTCGCACACGGGGGGATGGCTTGGGGCCAGGACCTACTGGTGGCGTTCACTGGATGGCCGGGATGCGGTGGTCGTCTTCAATCACACCGGTGCGGAAGCCGCCATCGCCATCGGGGAGGAATGGAGCACATCCTTCTGAGATGGAGGCTACGATGGCAGGGCCCATCGCATGCAACCCAATTGGCACAAGTCTCATTGTAAGTACAAAGTGTACCTTGACCCAACCAGAACAAACAGTATGAAACTGCGAAACTTCTTTGGCATTCTTGCCGCTTTCGTGCTCGTCACCGGTTGTGACGACAATACCGAAGCCTGTGACGAGGGCAACAAGGCCGTCATCACCATCTTCAACAACTCCCTCTGTACCCCCGACGTGACGGTGGATGGCGATCAGATCGCTTCCGACATGGGCGTGCTCTCGACGGAAACCGTAGAGGTGGATGCCGGTGATATCGACATCGAGTTCGACCTCGCCTTCATCTCCCTCTGTACCGCCATGGATACCACGGTGACCGTGGCATGCGGCGATTCCGTGTACGTCGAGTTCGATGGCGTCTGATCAAGCCTGAACAAGCATACTGCAAAGCCCGGCCACAGTGCCGGGCTTTTTCATTCACGGGTGCACGAGGCCCTCGGAGTACCGGATTCAGTGCTCCTCATGGATGGGTCGGGAAACCATCAGAGGTCCTTCACACATCGGATGGAATATCCTTCGGCAGGTGATGGAGAGACCCTGTTGATTCCGGGGTCGAATGAGAACAACGCCCTGCACCATTGTCCGCCTTCGGGATCGAGTGACAATGACCAGAACCAAGCGGAGTTGTTTACACCCTGCAGGTCTCCATTGGCCATTCTTCTTCCTGCGGGCAAAGCCGTGAAGCCGGAGCTGTTCGTTCCCGGGGAGGTCCAGAGCATAGAATTCGCCTTGAACCGACTTCCAATGTTGATGGCCTCTCCTCTGGAACCTGTTTCCGCTACTTCTTCCAGATCCAATCCAATATGGATCTCGGCTGCCATCCAATCCTCATCCGTAGGCACATGCCAGCCGATTGGACAAAGGCCGGCATCATCCTGGACTGCATAACCATTGTAGAGCAGGCCATAAATCTCAAACCCTGCACTGTCACCGTCTGCCATTACGTAAGCTCCGGACTGCAATGTGGGCCAATCGGTGTCGAGGCCCATGGCAATGGACTCCCCGCTGGTGTAATAGGTGGTGCGCAGATTTTCTTGGAACCAACAGTGCCCCCCGATATCCAGGGTGGCATAGGCGTATCCGTGGTAGTCCAACTCGGTGCCGCATTCGTGCGCGCAAGGGTCGGGAAATGCTCCATCCCCCCCTTCGCAGGTGAAACCGAAATTCCCGAGCAGAATCAGCAGATCCTGCGTCTGCACCGTTCCATTGGCATCGATATCCGCAGGGCATGGATTGAACCAATCTGAGAAATCGTTGGTGCCGGCGAAGTTGAAGACGCAACTGCCATCATCCCAGGTGGCATCAGGAAGGAAACTGCAAGACTCCGGATAAGTGCACCCCGGCTTGTTCAAGACATCGCATATTCCGTCATTGTTGGCGTCCAAGAGGCAATCTCCACCGCATTGACCCAGGGCATCCTTCACGCCATCACAATCATCTGCGCCGTCACAGATTCCGTCCCCATCACTGTCCGGACAATCCTGACCGCACTCAGTAGGAGGAGATACGAGGACACTGTCTGGAAACGAGAACGTGACGATATCCGACAGCTCCTCCTCTTCGCCAGACAATATTCCTGCCGCATCAGGGAAGATTTCGAGCATGTCGTAGCTGCGGATGACGCCATCCGTTCCTTGCAGATAGAGCTGCATGCCACCATAGACCCTCTCTACGGTGCCGATCTCTTCTGGAGGAAGGATGGTCGCGTGCAGAGCGTTCTGGTTGGGACCGGGCAATAGCCAGACGCCCACCGAGCCATCTTCGAACAGGACGGTGGAAAGGAAATCACTGTCGTAATCGACGATGGCTCCATATTCGGCAATCAGGGGAGGAAGTCCCCTCGGCCATCCAGCAAAGAGGGCACCCGACGTTGCGTCGACGTTGTATACCTCGCCATTCTCATCCCTGCACATGCACTGTATGAAGTCGCATTCGAGGTCCACGATTCCAGCATCGATTTCAAAGGCCAAATTGAATGCGCCCGAAGTGTACGATTCCCAAGTACCGTCGTCCAGGATGGCGTGAAAATCCCAGAGGTGGGAGCATTCGATATCCACGACCCCTTGCAGGCTTTCAGCCCAATCCTCCAGATTCAGTGGTTCGTCGGCGTACACGCCATTTTCAGAGTAGCCTGAGAACTGGGCAATCGCGGCGGGCAAGCTGCCCCATACCTCAACCGTGCCATCGACCCGCAATGCCATGAAGGAGGCCAGTCCCATGGCCACATCCACGAAGTCGTTACCTGCAGGAGGCTCTATGACTCCGGAAATCAAACTGAGATGAAGATCCACTCCTGCCAGTTCACTTTCCAGTTCGGCCTCGAGGGTTCGAACTTCATCCAGATAGTAGTCCAGGGAGGAAGGAGAGCTGAGTTGCAAGGAGCTGTCCCTCAACAGGAGCAGAGCGCCGGAAGGGCTGACGGCCCCTTCGCCCACATTGGTCCATGTCGTCCCGGACAAACGACTCGCATTGATGGCCTGATCAAATGATCCGACGTTGATGAAGTTGCTGCCCCCGAACGTGGCCTCACCCAAGGAATTGATGACCAGATGTTGGGAGTAATAGGTCTCCAATGAGGGTTCGGCGAAATGACAGCTGCAATAGTCACATTCCTCACCTCCGGAAACCTTGGGGTTGTAGTTGCAGGCAAGAGGGTCGGGACAGCCGGCGCACGAGGTGAATTCACAACTGCCGATGTCCCATTTCGCCGCAGGGTCATAGTTGCAGGCGAATTCATCCGTGCATCCACCGCATGACTCGAAATCACAGAGGCCCGGATGGGTGGCCTCAGGATTGTAGTTGCATGCGATGGGAGACTGGCATCCGGCGGTGACGAAACTTTCACAGCCCGTATCGAAAGTGGCCCTGGGGTTGAAGTCCCCCGCTCGGAAATCAGTGCACCCCCGAATCTCGGTTTCATCGCAGAGGCCATTGTCATTGGCATCATTCAGGCATTCACATCCGCACTCCTCATCTTCGACACCGATGCAGGGATCCGCAGCGTCGCACAATCCGTCCTCATCGCGGTCGAGACACCATTCCGTGCAACGGGCCCTCGAATGGGCATGCAACCCTGGCACGGGAGCCTGATAGGCGATGTAGCCGTCGTCACTGACATAGATGGCCGTGCCGTCCATGTCGAGTACGGCCAGGAAATCATCGGAAGGGTTGCCCTCGATGCTGAAGACGGCCTCCGGCTCCTGAAGCAATGACAATCTTCCCCAGACGACCAACGTGCCATCCTTGAGGAGCGCCATGCTTGTATGCAGCGATGCACCCACATCCACCACCGGCTGATTGAATTCGGGGACATTGCATTGTCCGAATGCATTGCTTCCCCAGCAGACTACCGTGCTGTCAGTCGTGAGGGCCACATTGTGATTGGATGCGGCGACCTTGAGTACGTTCAATGCAGGCGGCACATCGCATTGCCCCAAACTGTTGTCGCCAACAGCGAGTACGATGGAGCCACTTGATTTCCATGACAACGTGTGGTTGTTTCCGGCTTCGACTCCAACAACAGCAGCCATGTCATCCAGCTCCAATTGCCCGTGAGTGTTGTCGCCCCAACCGTGTAGGACGCCATCGCCGTCGATGGCGAGTGAGTGTCGACCTCCTGCCGAGAATGCCGTCACCAATCCGAGATCTTCGGGTATGGCCAATTGCCCGGCCTGATTCAGGCCCAAACCGTATAGTATTGAATCCGCACGGAGAATCAACACATGTTCTCCGCCGCCATCCATGGCGATGACAGGTCCGAATTCACCTTCCAACGCCTCCAACTCAAGGGACAGCACTGGACAATCGAAGAGGTTGCCTCCCGAAGTCAACAGGGTCATTCCCCTTTCGGTCGTGTTCACGGGGACCGCAGGAGTGGCGGCGATTCCCGGCGGATTGGCACAAGAGCAAAAGTCGCAGGAGCCGTCATAAAAGGTGGCTGCAGCGCTATAGTTGCACGCCAGAGGATCGGTACATCCGAAACAAGAATAAATGCAGGAATCGGGCTGGGTGGCCTCGGGCGAAAAGTTGCACGCCTCCTCATCCATGCATCCGATGCAACTGAAGTCACAGGTCTCATCATCATGGGTAGCCAACGTGTCGAAATTGCACGCCAGGGGGTCCGTACATCCTGGGCAGTAGAGTTCATGCGCGAATGCGGTCACCACAACCGAGCCCTCACCGAACAATCCATCCGATGAAACGACGCCGATGGTGACCTCATCCCCAGCATTGAGCTGCAATGAAATGGGGGCCTGATAGGGATAATCCCAGCTTTCCGCTCCATCCACAAGAAGAGGAAATGAAAGTGTATTGTCCGAGGGAAGAAGGTCAGGGTCCGGAATCCATCCGGCTGGCGGCATGACGGGCTGGCCGTGCGCCCAGATCGATGCGTCATCCAGAGGCAGGCCGGGAGGAGGCATGTCGATCAGGTAGTCCATCAAGCCGGTAGTCTGACCATTGACCTGCAGAATTGGATAATCATAGATTGGAGCAACGTCCGTGGTGTGGAAGGCGAAAGTGAATTCAATCTGAAGATCTGCTGGCACCGTCACCGAGGCCCATGCAGTATCCGGGACACCCTCGTCGGGTCCTGTAATCGTCATGCTCACGCCATCCATCCAGACATCATTCGGATCGGATGTGTCCCAAAGTGGCAAATGGAGCCAGTCAATCAATCCGAATGACCACCCGGGTGCCCACTGAACCGTTCCACATGGACCGGCCGTGATGCAAGCTGTAGGAAATGTGGCGTTGTCCCTGTAATTCGCAGCGCCTTCATCCATGCATCCTGCAATCATGTCTGAACACGATCCATCGGGTAGGGGCAACCCGGGGTGATCGTCGTCGCAGTCTTCTCCGCTGCAAATACCGTCGCCATCCGCGTCTCCGCCTTCGCCGACACATTGGCAATCCAGATTGAGCAGCGCGCCGTCCACACAAGGGTCATCTGAAACGCAGGGATATCCAGGATATACGCAGTCACCGATGTCGAATGTGGCCGAATCCACATAGTTGCAGGCATACGGGTCCGTACAACCGGGAATGCCGAGCATGCATTCGGCATAAACGGCCCAGCATGTGCTGGTCCATGCTTCATGACAGGAGGGGAGAAGTGCGAGCACGACATCATAACAGTCCGGATCCGCAGGAATGTATCCGCCGGGGATGCCGCACCCAATGGTGATGTTGCTACAATCCGGCAAAGGACCGCACCAGTAAAGCACAGGACCACCAAAGGTGACATCCTGATTCGGAATCAAGGGATGCTCCTCAAATTCACAGCTACCATCCTCGATGTTGGCATCAGGATTGAAATTGCAGGCCTCCGGATTGGTGCAACCGGGAATGTCAGGGACCTGAGCCAAGGACTCGAACCCAAGCACAAAGACCAACAAGATGCTGAAAATCAAGGCAATTTGGTTCATGCCCATAATTTCCGTCACATATGCATGAATGCCAAACCAGTCACGAATCCAAAGGCTGGAAAGTAAGTTGGGAAGCAGGGAATTCGCTGCAGAATCAGTCCTGTTTTGAACCTCATGCCTGCAAGGCGTATTCCAATGTCAATGATGTCATCCATGAGACTTTTGGTCGTCCTGATCGCCGTGTTTCTGCCTTTGGCCACCATCTGGTCACAATCCAGTTGGACCCCCATGTCTTCGCCTTCGGGACAGGGTCGCCACCATCCCATCACCGTAGCCGGTGAGCAATTCGGCTATGTCATTGCCGGGCAATCCGGTTTTGCGGCCCAGGACCTCGACGATGTCTACCGGTATGACCCCCAAACAGACAGTTGGGAGGAGATGGACCCATTTCCCGGAGGCGGAAGGGGATACGGGTACGGCGTGTGCTCAGGGGAAGACGCCTACGTCGGTTTTGGGTCCAACAACGAGGGCTTTCCGACGGATTGGTGGCACCTGGACATGGTCAACGGGAATTGGACGGCATTGGCCGATTTTCCTGGAATCGGCAGGAATCACCCGGCCATGGTCCTGACCGGAGGCAAAGTGATGGTGGGGTTGGGGAGCAACGACGGCAACCTCGGGGATTGGTGGGCATACGATATAGCGGAGGACGCCTGGGAGGTCCGGGCACCGTTCGAATGGGGCAACCGACACCACCCCTTCTATTTCGGCATTGACGGCACCGCCTATGTCGGTTTTGGACACGGCGACACCGAGAATGGAAACCTGACCATCTACAACGATTTCCATGCTTATGACCCTGCCACCGATTCATGGACACAACTCGGTGACTTTCCGGGTGAAGCGCGTGTGGCGGGCACCCAATTCGCCAAGGATGGCAAGGGCTATATCCTCAGTGGGGATGGAGATGACCACGGTCCGCTGGATTACGGGGAGTGTTGGCAATATGATCCGGGGACGGACAGTTGGACGGAATTGACGCCCCATCCCGGCGGTGCGCGTTGGGCGCCCGGGAGTTTCGTGATGGGATGCTACGTGTACCTCACCGGAGGATTGGAGGGCACCACCAATACGTATCATCAGGACCTGTTGCGCTATTCCCTGAGCGAAGCGTGCGGGTGTACCGATCCTGCGGCGCTCAACTTTTCGCCAGCGGCTTCTTCGGACGACGGGTCCTGCTGCTTCGTGGCAGGCTGCATGTCCGAAACTGCCGCCAATTTCAA
>CAXQGL010000074.1:0-31113 GCA_964223495.1 Candidatus Nitrosopumilus sp.
CGGTTTCCGACGTTCTCGAGATGCTGGGTGGCTTCGGTGAGGGTTGTTGAATCAGGTGAAGAATCCGCGGCCTTCCGCGGCCCTCGTACGCAGTAAAGGACTGCAGCGATACCGTTCCTCTCCATACCGCTCACGCAGGGCATCGAGCGCCTGGACACACCGGTCCAGCCCGACCTCCTCGGCCCAAGCCAACAGGCCCTTCGGGTAATTGACCCCACCCCGCATGGCCCGGTCGACATCCTCCGCTGAAGCCACTCCCCAGAAGACCGCATCAGCGGCCTCATTGATCAGCATGACAAGGATGCGCCACAGAATATCCTGACCGAGGTCCTTGTCTTCCCTTGGCTGTGGTGTCTCGGCATCTTCGGAGTGATCATACCATCCCTTGCCGCTCTTGCGGCCGAGCCAACCTGCATCCACGTTGCGCTTCTGGGAGAAGGAAGGGCGATATCGGGGCTCGTGGTGGAATGCCTGCCAAACACGCTCTGTCACGGCGTAATTCACATCGTTGCCAATGAGGTCCATCAAGGCGAACGGCCCCATACGAAACCCACCCAGCGATGTCATGGCCCAATCGATGGTCGCACAATCGGCCACCCCTTCCTCAAGCAGGCGAATGGCCTCGCCGTAATAGGGCCTGGCAACCCGGTTCACGATGAACCCGGGCGTATCCATGGCCAAGGCAGGTTGCTTGCCCCAATGGCGCATCAGGGCCGACATCTCCTCGGTCAAGCCCTTTCTGGTCTGGAGGGCGGGCACCACTTCGACCAAGGGAAGCAGGGGGGCTGGATTGAAAAAATGCAAACCGATGAAACGCGCCGGATGCTGGAGTCCAGCTGCGATGGCCGTGACCGACAAGGATGAAGTGTTGGTGGCGAGAATGGCCTCATGACCTACGCTGGCCTCAAGCCTGCCGAACAGGGAGGCCTTGACTTCCATCCGCTCGATGACGGCTTCGATGACCAACCCGCATTCTGCCAGCGCTGACTCTGAAGTCACCGGATGGAGTCGGGCCACAATCTCATCCGCTTCTTCCCGGCCCAAGCGCCCCTTCGCCACACTGCGGTCCATCATGCGCGCAATGAATTGAACGGCTTCATCCGAGGCGGTGTCCTTCTGGTCCAGGATTCTGACCACATGGCCGGCACTGGCCGCAACCTGTGCGATGCCCCTGCCCATGGTGCCTGCTCCGACCACACCGATGATCATCGACTCGTTCATGACAAAGACAAAGGAAAGGCGAACAATGGTGAATGTGCGGTGAAAGAAAGGAGGTTATCAAGTGCCGGACCCTTTGATTGCAAACGATTTCACGACCATGCACACTTGCCTTTCCTGCAAGGGGCGGATTTCATCCGTTTCCACATCGAATTATTCGGGCGACTTCTGTTCGGAATACTGCTTCTCGACCTATCCCCGCAACATTCGGCGGATGCTCGCCGATGGCGCGGATGGATACCAATCGGAACAGAACCGGAACACAGTGGAACGCATCCTCAACCGGAACCGCGACATCCTCAAGGCATTCAGGAATTGGAAACGGGACGCCGCAGCGATGTCGGACATCGGCTCACTGCAATGGTTGAGGGAAAAGGGGTTCGAATTCGATTACCATACGCACATGACGAGCGGCACGGATGGCCTTACGGAAGTCTGGTGCTACGACATCGGCTACAGGGTGGCACGGGATGGCACTGTCGAGCCGATCTGAAAACCCATCAACGCCGGCGCTTCTTTCTTCCGGCTGACCGCCCCTTTGAAGGACCCGACTTGCGCTTCTTCTCGTGAAAAGCACCCTTGAAGGTGGGGTCCGCCTTGCGCTTTTCACGATCGATGGCCCTGGCCATGGCCTGCGCCTCCCATTTGGGGGTCGGCACCTCCTCAACCGCATCAGGCAAAGGCAACAATTGCAAATGACATCCAAGCAACTGCTCCACCCTTTTGAGGGCGGCCGACTCGCTCGGATCGACGAGGGTCAATGCCTTCCCCTTTCTCTTGGCCCGACCCGTGCGACCGATCCTGTGGATATAGTCGTGGGGGTCCTTCGGCACCGTCACGTTGATGACCATGTCCAATCGGGGCACGTCAATCCCACGGCTCGCGACATCCGTGGCCACCAAATAGCGCAGTTCGCCTGCCTTGAAGGCATCCATGGCATTGATCCTGCTGTTCTGTCCCTTGTTCGCATGAAGGGTCCTGACGGAAGGGGTGACGGAATGGGCAATCCGCTGTCCGATGCGCTCGGCCTGGTCCTTCTCCCGCACGAACAACAAGGCCTGTTCGGGCATGTCCTCCTGCTGCAGCAGTGCTTCAAGCAGGTTGAGCTTGGTGCCGAAGTTGGGCGCTCGGTATCCCGATTGGTCAATCGTCTCCACCGGCGTGGACTGCGGAGCGGCCTCAACCCGGGTCGGCCAGAGCAGGAATTCACCCGCCATGGCCTCGGTCTTCGGAGGGTAGGTCGCGGAGAACAAAAGATTCTGGCGCTTGATCGGAAGGATTTCGAGCAACTTTCTGAGCTGGGGCATGAAGCCAAGGTCCATCATGCGGTCGGCCTCATCCAGCACCAGATGTTCAATGCCCTTGGTCTCGAAGGCGTGCCGGAGGTAGAGCTCCATGAAGCGCCCGGGGGTGGCGACGACCAGGTCACACCCAGCCTCCATGCTTTCCTGTTGGGCACGATGCCCGACCCCGCCATACACCACCTGGATGCGCAGGTCGGTCGGGCCTGCGAGCTGTCTCGCCACATCCGCGATCTGAAGCGCCAATTCCTTGGCCGGCGTCAGGATGACACAGCGTGGCCCTTTGCCTTGCGCATGGGAGAGCATGCCCATCAGCGGAAGGAGAAAGGCCAAAGTCTTGCCCGTACCGGTCTGTGCGATGCCGATGACGTCCTGCCCGGCCCTGATGCGGGGTATGGCCTTGCATTGGATTTCCGTAGGCTCGGAAATGCCCATATCCGCACGGACATTCAGGTATTGGCGTGTGACCTTGAGGTCTTCAAACGTCATGATGCAAGATTAACCCATGGATGAAGTCCGTCGTGGTATTGCGTCCTTGCTTTCCTTTGCCCCTTGATGCCGTCGACTTCCATATCCTTCAGCAGTCCTGAAATGGACCGTTTGCGAGGGTATCTCGCCGAGAAAGGATTGGTGCTGCCTGCCGATCCGCGGGACATACAGGAGGAGTGGAGCCTGCCTTTCGTCAGGTGGGTGGTGGAGCATACCACGGAACGCGTGGAATGCAACCTGCAACCGGATGATCCCCCCGGCATTTTCATCGGCACCCACCGGGACATCGTCTGCGATCCTGCATTGTTCAATTTGGCCCGGGTGGAGGCGGGAATGGACACCACCCATATCGTGCTGGGCAGCAACCTCGCCAATGTGCCTTGGGTGAAGGACCTCCTGGTAGCGAACAAGGCGATTTTCATTGACCGGGAACTGACTGGAAGGGCGGCCATGGAACAGCACATAGGGCTCAGCGAGCGCATTGCTTCCATTGTCAGGGGAGGCAGGCATGTATGGATCGCACAAGCGCCGGGCAGGTCAAAAGACGGTAAGGATGAGACCCACGTTGGCCTGCTGCGCATGCTGGGCATGGCATGGGGTGGTGAAGAATTGGGGGCCGGCGCATTGAAGGGGCTTCTTCGTCCGGTATCGATGCGCTATGACGTTAATCCTTGTGACGCCTTGCTGTTGAGGGAGAAATTGACCGGACGCAAGGCCGAGGGAGATGACGAGCGCAGCATGAGGACCGGTCTTGAGGGATGGAAGGGTACGGTCCGCATAGGGGAGGGGAAGGTCGTGGAAGTGCCGGATGATCCCGGCAGGGAAGGATGGCAGACATTGGCCGCCGGTGTTGACCGCGCCATCGTGGACCTGAATGTATCGGGCCAATGGGCCGCAGAAGCAGAGGCCGCACTTGTGGATGGTGATTTCGAAGGACTCAGTCCGGCCTTCAGGAGCCGCATCCAATGGGTGGGAGAACACCTCTCAACCCTCATGGGGCCATTGGATGACCGAGCGCTACACGAGGGCATGTGTGAGATCTATCGCGAAGTCACCGAGCGGGCCTGAACGCCATCAGCGGCCTGGTTGCCCCGCGTCCCATACAGCCATGGCAATGCCCGCCGCCATGGAGGCGTTGAGGGATTCGGAATGACCCTTCCCTGGAATATGAAGGAACTCGGAACAGAGGTGTTTTACCCCTTCGGAGAGTCCATGGCTTTCACTGCCGATGACGATGATACGCCCCCCTGCGGAAGGGGGCTGCAATCGGGACCAGACGGAATGCCCTTCCATTTGAAGCCCGGAAACTGGAACGCCGGCCTCCACAAAAGGGCGAAGCGTTTCAACGAGGTCGGCCTGCCAGAAGGGCACCCGAAACAAGGCACCCATGGTCGCCTGGACCACCTTCGGATTGAAGCGGTCCACCGTATCCGTGCCGGCAAGAATTCCGGCAATGCCGAACCAATCGGCCGTCCGGATGATGGTGCCGAGATTTCCGGGATCGGACAAACCGTCCAATGCAATGGCAAGACGGGGGGCGGGGACATCCAACCATGCTTCTGGCTCGGGAATCGGGGCGTCCTGCATGCCGATGACAGCCAGGACACCCGGTGGCGTGTGCAATGTGCTCATCCGCTCCATCTCCCGGGGTGTCACCTGATCGGCCCCCCAAGTGTCCGGAATGTCCGCATCGGCCCTGGCATACAATCCATGCACCTGCCAACCGCTTGACAAGGCTTCTTCGACGACTTTTTTCCCCTCAACGATGAATTTGCCTTCGAGGCTCCTTGCTTTGCGACGACGCAGTGCCCTCACCGCCAGAATTTCGTTCTTCGTAGCCATGTTCCCAGTCCCCCAATGTCGCGCAAGATGCGCACTCCGATTGGCACTTTTGACGTGGAGCATGGCGTTGGGGACACTCAATGCCCAGAAATCGAGCCCATCCATCGAGCCTGAAGTCGTCTGGAACGTGGAGTGGAAACTCAGTGACGAAGCGCAAGCCACAGGGGAAAGCCTATCCGATATCCAAGGCTTGCTCGAAGGTGCCCTCATCCTGCGGCCACCGGAGCGGTGGTTGGGCATTCCTTTCCGTCACGCTTGGTCCAAACTGAACGGGAAGTGGGACAATGCACTGGAGCTGGGAAATCCCCCGCCAATCGGCACTGCTTCTCCCTATGACGGGGCCATGGTGGAGCGGAGTCAGGCCTTGTTGCAATCGAGATTGATGCGCAATGGCTTCCTCGAGGCATCCCTGTCCATGGACACCATTGGCAACAAAGGGAAAGTGACCCTGTCCATCTTGCTTGATCCGGGGCCACGATACCTGTGCGGCTCCACTTCGGTCACGACTGAAGGCAGCGGTCTGACGGCTTCTGATGTCGCATTGCTTACCGACCGATGGGCGCAATGGGTGGGCCGTCCCATCGATCTCATTGCACTGGACCAGGAACGAAGTTCCATGTCGGAACGGTTGCAATCCGAAGGTTGGTTCGGTTTGATCGCAGACCACTTTGCCATTGACATCGACACGACGGGGAGCCGGAAATCCAAAATGGTCCATCTCGGTTTGAAGGTGCTGCCCATCGTGCAGGAATCGGATACCCTTCGACACCGCCGGGCCTATATCGACAGCCTGAGTTTCCATTGGCATCCGTTGGATGATGGAATGGACTCACTTGAAACCAGGACGGAAAAGGGAGTGCTCTGGAAGGTCCCATTCGGACGGGATTTGCGCGGACTGGCCCATCGAATGCACTTGTCACCGGGCGACCCATACGATCCTGGTCTGTTGTCCGATGCCAGGCAGTCGCTTCGCATGTTGCCGCTTCTCCAGGATGTTCGTCTCGACATTTCTCCCGGACTGGTCGATTCCGATGATGAACGGGCACCATTGCATGTACACCTCGATGCCTATCCGACGGAGCGGCGCATCATGAGGGTCAATGGCGCATTGATCTCCCGTCTTGGATTGGGCGGGGAGATGACCCTTTCAATAGCCGATCTTGATTTTCGCAAACGGGCGGAAGAAATCAGTTTTGACCTCGGACTTGGCCTTGAGACGGTGGTGCCATACAGCTCAGGTCAGGAAGGGGTGGTCGAACCCACACCCTTGAACTCAAGGGTGCTGAGTGCCGGTGTGGTGTATTCGACCGGGCGGCTGATTCCCTTTGGGCCGGACCGTTTTCCGAAATCCACCAGGCCATTGAGTCGGCTGTCCATGACCTTCAGGGATGAGAGCCGTCCAAGGTTCAGCAGAACCTACGTTCAATTCGGATTGGTTGAAGGATTCATGGAAAACGTGAGCAAGGGGTCCAGGATCGAATTGCGCCCATTTGAAATCGCCATGACGGCCAGCAGACTGGAACCCGATTTCGTCCAGGAGCTGGAGAATTTGGGGTCGGACATCCTGACTTCATCCTTCGAGTCGAGGGCCCTGTTCGGATCCAGTGTGGACTGGAGGTTGAGCACACCCCATAGCATCCGACGTCCCTGGAAATGGAGCCTGAATGTGGAATTGGAGGGCGCGGGAAATCTATTTCATTTGATCGACCGCCGCGCTCCGGAGGAAACCACAGTACCACTTCCGAGCGCATTCGGAGAAACAGCGGATGTGCAGGTCGCACGCTACATCAGATGGCTGCTCGACATGCGGGGAGGATGGAGTCGGGATGGGCGCAACGGCATTTTCGGTCGCTGTTTTGTAGGGGTGGCTTCCTCTACCATAGATGGCGTGGCCATACCCTTGGAAAAGCAGTTTTATGTAGGCGGCCCCAACAGCATGCGCGGTTGGCAGGCACTCACCTTGGGGCCGGGAGGAACCGATGTTCCGGGATTGCGCGTCCGCGGGGACATCCACGCCGAATTCAATCTGGAATTCAGGCGATACGTCAACGACTGGATTCAATTGGCAGCCTTTACGGATGCAGGGAACATCTGGATGACACGTCCGGAGGAAAGCCGACCTCGGGTAGAATTCGAATTCGAGTCTTTTTTGTCCCAGACAGCCGCATCGTATGGCGCTGGAATCAGGTTTGATTTCGAGTATTTCTTGCTCCGTTGCGATTTTGGAAGGCCTTGGAAATGGCCTGATGGCAGCAATTCCACGGACAGAAGTTGGCGGATTCACCCCGCTGTTTCACTCCCCTTCTGAGGGGCGGCTACATTTGCAATGCATGGCAGAAGAAAAGCACCAGGCAGAGGCCCGCTCAAATGAAGCTGGTAATGCGGAGGGCTCCGGATTGGGGTGGTTCCGCAGGATGAAGGAGGGAATCACAACCAAGACTGCGGAGAAGAAGGAGATTCCCGAAGGCAATTGGTACAAATGCCCCTCTTGCAAAACAGTGATCGCCAGCGCGGAGCACGAAGAGAACTTCTGGGTCTGTGGCCATTGTGACCACCATGCCCGCATCGGTTCGAACGAGTATTTCCAAATCCTGTTCGATGATGGAAAGTTCCGTGAATTGCAGGCCAAGATGACTTCCGCAAATCCACTCGGTTTCAAGGACACCAAGGATTATGAGGATAGACTGGCCACTTCGATGGACAAGACGGGGCTCAAGGATGCCATTCGCACCGGGGTGGGAGAGGTGGCCGGCAGGTCCATGGTCATCAGCTGCATGGATTTTGGATTCATCGGTGGATCGATGGGCTCTGTCGTGGGAGAGAAGATTGCAAAGGCTGTGGATTACGCCATCAAAAACGGATTGCCCTTCGTGTGCATCACGAAATCAGGGGGTGCCCGCATGATGGAAGCCGGCCTCTCCTTGATGCAGATGGCCAAGACCAGTGCCAAATTGAGCCTTTTGGCTAAGGCAGGCCTGCCTTACATCTGCGTGCTCACCGACCCGACTACTGGCGGTGTGACTGCTTCATTCGCCATGTTGGGTGATGTGCACCTCGCCGAACCGAATGCCCTCATCGGATTTGCAGGCCCCCGGGTGGTCAAGGAGACCATCGGAAAGGATCTGCCTCAAGGATTCCAGAAGTCCGAGTTCCTTTTGGAACACGGATTTGTGGACCGAATCGTCCATCGCGGCAATTTGAGGGCGGAGCTCGGCGAACTCATCGGCATGCTGATGGACTGACTCCTTTCGTATAAGTCTTGGCGAATCGCTGGGCCCAACCTAATTTTGCACCCCTGAAAATCAGGTAGCATCAAGAACATCCAAGAGATTTCCACATGTACCTCACACCCGAAAAAAAGCAAGAATTCTTCGCCAAGTATGGCAAGAATGAGCAGGACACCGGCAGCACCGAAGGCCAGATTGCTATGTTCTCCTTCCGCATCTCCCACCTTACGGAGCACCTGAAGAAGAACCGCAAGGACGCCAACACCCAGCGCTCCCTCATCACGCTCGTCGGCAAGCGTCGCCGCCTGCTCGATTATCTGAAGCGCAAGGACATCAGCCGTTACCGCGCCATCGTCAAGGAACTCGGCCTGCGCCGCTGATTCCCTTCGAGCAAAGCATACAGCCTCGCCGCGGCACGGGCATCCGGTCGCAGCGTCATACCCTGAACCGTCCATGGGGAAACGCCCCAAGGATTTTACGGATGCCCGAATTGACAACTCCTTTATGGAACTGAACATTGTAACCAAGACCATCGATTTAGGCGATGGTCGTCCGGTCACCATTGAGACCGGCAAACTCGCCAAACAAGCCCACGGAAGTGTCGTGGTGCGCCAGGGCGACACCATGCTGCTTGCAGCTGCAGTCAGCAACAAGGAAGCCTCGGAAGGGGTGGATTTCCTTCCCCTCACGGTCGATTACCGTGAGAAGTATGCCTCCACAGGGCGTTTCCCCGGTGGATTCTTCAAGCGGGAGGCCCGTCCCAGCGACACCGAAGTATTGGTGATGCGCCTCGTGGACCGCGCCCTGCGCCCGACCTTTCCTGAGGATTACCATGCTGAGACGCAGGTCATGATCCAACTGATGTCCGCAGACAAGGAGAACATGCCGGACAGTCTGGCTGGTCTCGCCGCCTCTGCAGCCTTGGCCGTCAGTGACATCCCGTTCGACGGCCCGATTTCGGAGGTCCGTGTGGCGCGGGTCGACGGCAACTTCGTGATCAACCCGACCTATGCACAGCTCGAGGAAGCCGACATCGACATGATGATCGCCGGTTCCATGGACAGCATCGTGATGGTGGAGGGCGAGATGAAGGAAGTCTCCGAAGAGGAGATGGTCGCTGCGATTGAGGCCGCCCACAAGGCCATCCAGAAGCAGTGCCAGGCACAGTTGGACATGGCGGCAGAAGTGCCCGGATGCTCTCCGAAGCGTGAGTATGAGCACGAGAAGCACGACGATGCGTTGAAGCAGTCCATTCACGATGCCTGCTACCAACAGTATTACGATGCCGCGAAGAACGCCGGTTCCAAAAAGGAGCGCGGCACAACCTTCAAGACCATCAAGGAGGATTTCCTCGCCAACATGTCCGAAGAGGAGATGGCGGAAAAGCAATACATGCTTCGTGACTACTTCAAGGCAACGCAGAAGAAAGCCATCCGCGACCTCCTGCTCAACGAGGGCATCCGCCTCGATGGCCGCGGGACCAAGGATATCCGCCCCATCTGGTGTGAGGTGGACTATCTGCCGGGACCACACGGTTCCGCCGTCTTCACGAGGGGAGAGACACAGAGCCTGACAACCTTGACGCTCGGAACTAAGGATGATGAGCAGCTCATCGACAACGCGCTCGTGCGCAAGACCGAGAAGTTCCTGCTTCACTACAACTTCCCCCCTTTCTCAACGGGTGAGGCCCGCCCCATCCGCGGAACGAGTCGTCGGGAAATCGGTCACGGCAACCTCGCCTTGCGCGCACTGAAGCCCATGCTGCCGCCGGTGGAGGAGTGCCCTTACACCATCCGCCTGGTCAGTGAGATCCTCGAGTCCAATGGCTCGAGCTCCATGGCCACCGTTTGCGCCGGAACCCTGGCACTCATGGACGGTGGTGTGCCGATCACGCGCCCCGTTTCGGGAATCGCGATGGGCTTGATCACCGACAAGGATTCTGGCAAATACGCCGTCCTGAGTGACATCCTCGGGGACGAGGACCACCTCGGAGACATGGATTTCAAGGTGACCGGCACCACGGAGGGCATTACGGCCTGCCAGATGGACATCAAGATCAAGGGGCTCTCGTTCACCCAGCTGACCGAGGCCCTGCTTCAGGCCAAGGAGGGACGTGCACACATCCTCAACGAAATGCTGAAGACGATGGACAAGCCGCGTGAGGACTACAAGGATCATGCGCCCCGCATCGTCTCCTTCGAAGTTCCCGCGGAGGCCATCGGACCCATCATCGGACCTGGAGGCAAGATCATCAATGAGATCCAGGACACGACCGGGGCCAACGTTTCCATCGAGGACGCGGACGGCAAAGGCCTCGTGGAAGTTTCGGGCGACAACAAGCAGAAAATCGATGCCGCTGTTGCACGGATCCGCGCCATCGCATTCCCGCCGACCGTTGAGGTGGGAGAGGTTTACGAGGGACAGGTGAAGACGGTGATGCCTTACGGCGCCTTCGTCGAAATCATTCCCGGACAGGATGGCCTGTTGCACATTTCCGAATTGGAGCACCACCGAGTGAACCAGGTCACGGACGTCATCAATGAGGGCGACGTGGTCAAGTTCAAGGTGACGGGACGTGATCCACGTTCTGGAAAGCTCAAACTGAGCCGGAAAGTGCTGCTTCCCAAGCCCGAGTGAAACGATTGACCGAAAATTACGTTTGAAGGGGAGGACGGGGCTCCTCGCCTCCCCATCAACTTCCGATTTGTACCGCCCATGAGACAGCTGAAAATCACGAAACAGGTCACCAACAGGGAGACCGCTTCGCTCGACAAATACTTGCAGGAAATCGGTCGTGTGGACCTGATCACTGCGGAGGAAGAGGTGGAATTGGCCCGCCGCATCAAACAAGGCGATCAGGTTGCCCTTGAGAAGATGACCAAAGCCAACCTGCGTTTCGTGGTTTCCGTGTCCAAGCAGTACCAGAATCAAGGCCTTTCCCTGCCGGACCTCATCAATGAGGGAAACCTGGGACTGATCAAGGCGGCACAGCGTTTCGATGAAACAAGGGGTTTCAAGTTCATCTCCTATGCCGTCTGGTGGATCCGACAGAGCATTCTGCAGGCCCTGGCCGAACAAAGCAGAATCGTTCGGCTTCCGCTCAACAAGATTGGTTCGATCAACAAGATCAACAAAGCCTTCGCGCGCCTCGAGCAGGAATTTGAACGCCCCCCGACACCCGCTGAACTTGCTGAAGTGCTGGATATGACGCTCGACGAAGTCAAGCAAAGCTTGAAGAATGCTGGACGCCATGTCTCCATGGATGCTCCGCTCAAGGACGGGGATGACAGTTCGAGCACGATGTACGACGTGCTGCAGACCAACGACACCCCTTCTCCGGACACCGTACTCATCACCGAGTCCCTCCGAAAGGAAATCGAACGTTCCCTCCAGACCCTCACAAGCCGCGAAGCGGACGTCATTCGGCTCTACTTCGGACTGGGTGGAGAGCACCCCTTGACACTGGAGGAGATTGGAGAACGGTTTGATCTCACCCGGGAGCGTGTCCGCCAGATCAAGGAAAAGGCCATCCGCCGACTCAAGCACACGAGCCGCAGCCGCATCCTCAAGTCCTATTTGGGCTGATTGTCCAGGCCACCCCAAAGGAAGCGGCAAGCTGCTGTTCGGAACGGGCCCCAGATGGAGGCCCGTTCCGCGTATACGGACTTCCGTGAATCGACGGGGACATCACAAAAGCGCTCCATTGCCCTTCGAATCCCGAGGTCATCCGGAGCGAATACATCCGGTCGGCACATCTGGAACATCAAATGCATCTGGACCGTCCATCGTCCCAATCCCTTCACCCGCGTCCATGATTCGATGATGGCTTCATCATCCGAACTCATCACATTGTCAAAACCATCGGGGTCCTGCAGATAGTGTCGTGCGAGGTCCTGGAGGTAACCGTGCTTCTGACCACTGATGCCAGCACTCCTATGGCGCTCTGCATCGGTTTCCAAAACGGCGTCAGGAGACAGGATTCCACCGTGGAGGTCCATGAAACGACGCCAGATCGTAGCAGCTGCCTTCGTGCTGAGCTGCTGCCCCACGATGGCGCGGGCCAGGCTTTCATAAGCCGACCGTACAGGAGAATCCACCGGATCGGAAAGGCCACTTGCCAAGGCGTCCATTGCAGGATCGACGGACTTGAAATGCTGGCGTGCCGCAGACCATGTCCAATCCCTGCAAGGAATCGCCACTTTCTGCGTTTGATTTCCATCCGACACCATCCGCTCAAGGTAGCACGCGATGGCGTCCTTAGCTTCGCGTCATGAGCCCACGATCCTCCAACAATCCGGCTGCACCCTCCACGTTGTCGGATGGCCGATTCTGGGGATTGCTCATGGCCGTGATCCTGATGGCTGCGGCTGCCTTGAGCACCGGCTGCGCGGGAGACAAGTTCTACCTCGGAGCGGATGCCCGGGTGGCATTCAGCAAGGATACCGTCTGGTTCGACACGGTGTTTTCCTCCATTGGAAGTGCAAGCCAGGCCATCCGCATCGTGAACGACAGTCCGGGGCGGATTCTGCTCGAAGATGTGACACTCGAAGACGGAGAGGAAAGCCAATTCAGAATCAATGTGGACGGCATACCCGGTCCGTCCGTAGGAGGGGTGGCATTGGAGGAAGGAGACTCGTTGTATGTATTCGTGGAGGTCACCATCGATCCGGAAGATTACGACCTGCCTTTCACGGTCAAGGACCGCATCAGGGTCACGGTCAATGGATTCAGCCAGTATGTCCAGCTTCTGGCCTATGGTCAGGACGCCTTCTTCCACGGGTCGCCAGGTGGATTGATGACCCTGCCGTGCAATGAGATCTGGACGGCACAACGCCCCCATGTGATCTATGGGGTTGTCGGCGTGGCCCCGGATTGCAATCTGACCATCGAGGCCGGTGTGGCCGTGCACGTTCATGCCGGTGGAGGCATCTATGTGGACCGGGGAATCCTTGAAGTGAACGGAGAGCTCGGACAGCCCGTCGTGTTCGAAGGTGACAGACTCGAACAGGAATACAGCGATGTTCCCGGCCAATGGGGCATCCAGGTGGACACCCTCATCCAGACGGAAGTGGGCGTTTCCCAAGCGAGCATCCTCGGAGGTGGCATCTGGATTTCAGGCTCCCCGGGCAGCACCATGCGGCATGCCGTGTTGCGGAATGGCACGATAGGCCTGCAGGTGGACACCACGGGCGTCCTGTCGGGTGCCGCCCTGACCATGGAGAACTGCGTCATCCACAACATGAGCGCCATCGGGCTGCTCGCCCAAGGTGCGCACATCGACGGCACCAACAACTTGATCTATGACTGTGGACAGGCCTGTGCCGCCTTCACATTGGGCGGTCGGTACCGGTTCACGCACAGCACCTTCGCCAATTACTGGTCGGACGGGACACGGGGAACACCTGCAGTGCTGATCAATGACCATTACGAGGACTTCCAGGGCAACCTCCAGATCAGGCCATTGACGGAATCGCGTTTCCTGAACTGTTTGATGTGGGGAAACAATGCCGTGTTGGATGAATTTGATGAGTTGGTCGTCGACCTTGAGGGCGATGTCAATGACCTGCTCATCCGTGGCTGTGCAGTGGACCTGGACGATTTCGGGCCTGCCGACTGGATCGAGGAAAGCAGCCTCGATGCCGCACCTCCATTTGCCGATGTTTTCAACCGGGATTTCCACCTGGTCAGCGGAAACAACCAATGGAACGGGGTCGGCATACCGGCCGGATTGCCTTTCCTCGCCACCGACCTTGACGGATTGCCGAGGGTCGTTGGATCCGCTCCGGACAAAGGGTGTTACGAACGACAGTAACGCAAGCAGCCACGTCCTTCAAACAACCTTGATTTTCTGACATGAGTCGGCACATTCTCGATGCGCTGATGCGGCTCTTCGCCCTGATCACGCTCAGGGAAGAGGGCATTGAGCGCGGCAGGGAGGTGGTCGCCCACTTCCTGCGCGGTCGTTTGACCAAGGATTCCGTGTCCGAATGGCTCACCCTGTTCGAACGATATCTCGTCCAGTATGGAGGGTCGGTGGAGACCCGGGAAGTCGCCGGGCTGAAACGCACCGCCCTGAGGTCCACCAAGGTGCTCCGCACCTGCACCGACATCAACCGCGATTTGCAGGCGAGCGAGAAGGCGCTGGTCTTCCTGCGCATGCTCGAATTCGAGCGCGCCATTCAGCCGGAAGATGGTGAAACGGATGCGTTGGGTCGCGAACTGATCGACCTGGTTGCGGATGTGTTCGGAATACGGGAAGGGGAGAAGCGGTGTTATGAATCCTTGGTCTTCAATACGCAGGATTGGCCGGTCATCACCCAACGGTATCACGAAGCTTTCCTCATTGGTGACCAGCCGCAGCTCGGAGGGGTCGTCAGGCAGGGGTGGACGACACCATTGGCGTGTTTCCGCCACCCCGAATCGCAGGTGGTCTTCCTCCGTCCGATGGGATCGGGCGCCGTGCAGCTCAATGGGGAGCTGCTTGACCCCAATCGGACCCAACCGTTCACACCGGGGTCCACCCTACGGCATGCCGGTGCGGCTCCGCTGCATTTCGTGGACATCCAGCGGTCGTTCATGGAAGAGGAGAACATTTCTGAACTGTCCCTTGAAATCCAGGAAGTCAGCCACTGGTTCAATTACCCCGAAGAGCAAGCCCTGCATCCTTTCCGTGCCCGCGCCCAATCCGGCATGCTCGTGGGGGTGATGGGGGCAAGCGGATCGGGCAAGTCGACCTTGCTCCACCTTCTGGCCGGCACGACAGAACCCACTTTCGGGAAGATCACCATCGATGGCATCGCCGTGACCGAGGACAGGGCACGGTCCTGGATCGGCCTTGTTCCGCAGGAGGACCACCTCCTGCCCGAACTGACCGTCTGGGAAAACCTGTTCTATGCGGCAAGGCTCGCCTTTGCCGAGGACGACAGGGCAGCGAGTGAACAGCGGGTGGAAGCATGCCTGTTGCAGCTCGGACTGTGGGAAGCACGTGACCTTCCCGTCGGGGATGCATTGAACAAGACCATCAGCGGCGGCCAACGGAAGCGGTTGAACATCGCCATGGAATTGATCCGCGGTCCGCGTGTTCTCCTCGTCGATGAACCCACGAGTGGCCTGAGCAGCAAGGACTCCGAACTCCTGATGGACCTGCTGAAGCAGATGACTTACGGGGGCACCCTGGTCATCGCCGTCATCCACCAGCCAAGTGGCGACATCTTCCGGAGTTTCGATGCGCTGTGGGTTTTGGATCACGGTGGATACCCCGTCTTCACAGGCCGACCCTTGGATGCCCTCCAGCATTTCAGGAGCATCGTCAACCACTTTGATGCCGATCAGGTGGCTTGCAGCCAATGTGGGCATGTCAATCCGGAGCAGATCTTCGACATCATCGATGTGCCCGTGCTCGATGGCCGTGGCAAGCCTGCCGGTTTGCGGCGCATCAGCCCCAAGGAGTGGAACGACTTCTACAATGTCCTGCTGGTCCCCCAGATGGAGGCGGAAATGAATGCCCACCTCGGAGACACCCATGATTCCGCTCCTGAGGGCCACCATCCGCCGAGTTGGATGAGGCAATGGTCCATCCAGGCGGGGCGTGACCTGAACCGAAAGTGGAAAAACACCCAGTATCTGCTCATCAACCTGTTGGAGGCCCCCGTCCTCGCCCTGTTGCTGGCCTTCATCCTGAGGGCGCCGGAGGGAGAAGGGCCCTACACCTTCGGGAACGCGGCCAACATCCCGCATTTCCTCTTCATTGCGGTCATCGTGGCCATATTCATGGGGTTGACCGTATCGGCAGAAGAGCTGTTCAGAGACCGCCTGATGCGGAAAAGGGAACATCACCTGCGCCTAGATTGGGCGGCATACCTCACGGCCAAGAGTGGGGTCCTGTTCGGAATCTCAGCCATTCAGACCCTTTTATTCGCCCTGTGCTCCCATCCATTGCTGGAGTTGCCCGGCAAATTCGGGGAATATTGGTTCACGCTGTTCACGGTCGCCTGCTGTGCCAACATGTTTGGCCTGATCATCTCCCTTTTGTTCAACAGTGTCCGGGTCATCTATCTGGCAATTCCCTTGTTCATCATCCCGCAATTGATGTTGGGAGGTGCCATTGTGACCTACGATCAACTGCACCGCAGCCTTTCCAAGCCATCCGGTGTTTCCGCCGCAGGCCAGGTCATGATCAGCCGATGGGGGTTCGAGGCCTTGACCACACTGTATGCCGCCGAGACGGAATATGCGGCTGCCCTGTTCGGCCAACACCGCAAACTCGCTGAAGCCTCATTCAGGAGGGACCGCTGGGCACCCGAGATGCAGCGCCAGTTGAATGCCGCCCGCGATGGAGACCAGGATGCCTTGAAAATACTTGCGGCAGGATGGAAACCCCTGTTTGACCGGGGGGCATTTTCGGTCACTGCGCGATTCGAAGACGGGTTGGATTCGGCGGAATACGAAATTCTGACGGGCGAATTGGAGACCTACAGGTCCGGGCAGCGAAAAGCCTGGCGACTGGCCAAGGATGAACTGGACTCCAAGCTCGTCTCCATGGGTTGGGACCGGGCCGAAACAGCCCGGCCGGTCAAGGACGCCGAATTCAATCAGGTCCTTGTGGATTGGGCAACCCAGGGCCAGGTGATCTCAAAGGGATTCGCCCTGATGCAGGACAGGATTGTCAATACGCGAGACGCCTTGTATTCCCAACCGGCAAACCCCGGCGCGGGTCCATTTCATGCCGCCTTGTCCAATTGGGCGGGGCGGGAGGTACCCAAGCGTTGGAGCAACTGGCTCGTCATGTGGGTGGCCACCTTGGCCATCATGGCCACGCTGTCGTTCAGGTCAGCCTTCAGGCTTCAGGGTCGACCGCGACAAACTTGAAGGGAACGCCCACGATGTGGTCGTAATCCTCACCGGCCTCGAGCATATCCTCATCGTCGGCGTCGAAGTACCACTGCACTTGCAGGGATTCGCTGGCCTCCAATCTCTTGAAGAGGTCCAGTAGGCACTTGCTGCTGCTGGTATTGAAATACTCCAGCTGAACCTGCACCGTCAACGGTGTGTCGGAACCGATGGTTTGCGCCCATTCCAACACGGGCCGGTAGAAGTCGACCGCGTTCTCCGGAATGGATCGACCGGACAGAATCAACCGGTTTTCCTCGGCGAGGAACTGGATTTCAGGTGTCTTGACGGTAGCGGCGATGTGAAGCGGACCCATGGGTGCAAAATAATCAACTGCCGCAAGCTACCTCCACGGAGAAGAACAAGTTTGGCCTTCCACCTGCATCAACGACCCTGACGTGGGGTGGATTGAGTGCCATTCTCGCCATCGAAACCCAACCGAGACCCGCGCCACCGCGCGGGGTGCGGTCACCGCGTTCCAGCCAATTCCGATAGAGTTGACGCCAATCCAGCATGCCCTCTTCCATGGCATCCAACACCATGCTTTGAAGCTCATCGTATTGGGCAATCCAATCAACAACATCCGTGATGTCTTCCTCGCGGATGGGATTCAGACTCCGAATGCAGAAGCGGGGCTCACCTTGCACGATGCGGCCCGACAGCGTGAACCGCGCCGGCAAATCGGGAACCGCATGGCGTTCGAGGTTCTGCGCGCATTCGATGATGGCCCTGAAAGCCTTCCGGTCCTCCGTACGCTGGACCAACAGATCCTCCACTTGCATCAGCAGATGATCCACATTCTGTCGCGAAGGAATGCCTTCGAAGGCGAGGAGTGTGGACCATCGACGTCCCGCAGGACGGGCACTGCGGATGGGATAGGATGAAGAAGTCATCGGACAGGGTCGGAATCGGTCCTTGTACGGACATCCTGCCCCTGAGGTTGCCCCAAATGCGCGAATTATCTTGCCGCTCCAATCATGGAAGGCACGCAATCCCCGGCGGACTGGTTCGAGGTATGGTTCGACAGCGACCATTACCATCATCTTTACGGACACCGCAGCAACGCAGAGGCCAAAGCCTTCATGGAATCATTGCACGCCCATGGCGGTTGGAACGGCTTGTCCCTCCTGGATCTGGCCTGCGGGAAGGGAAGGCACGCCCGTGCTGCAGCCCGACTTGGTCATGAAGTCGTGGGGTTGGACCTGAGCAGGAACAGCATTGAATCGGCCCGATTGCAAAGTGCGGATATGCCCCGCCTTTCATTTGAAGTGGGAGACATGCGGGATTTCTCACTCGGCCGCACATTTGATGGTGTACTGAACCTCTTTACGAGTTTCGGATACTTCAGTCATGGTTCGGACCACATGGCCGTGCTGGAGCGCATCCATGTCCACCTCAAACCGGGCGGTTTCCTCATCCTCGATTTCCTGGAGGCCGATTTCGCCAGGAAGCACCTCGTTCCACGGGATGTGATCTCGAGGAATGGCATCGACTATCACATCGAGCGCCACATGGAGCCCACACCTGGAGAGGCGTGGGAGACCATCGTCAAACAAATCCGGCACCGCTCTGAAGAGGGCAAGATGATGGTGCACGAAGAGCGGGTGGCCGCGTTGGAACACCGGCATCTCCAATCCATGCTGAACGATTCGGGATTCACCATTCAGGAAGAATTCGGCCAATATGACCTCACACCCTGGACGAAAGGCCAGACACCGAGGCTCATTCTTTTCGCAACCAGATCATGACGGCAGGAATCACTTTGGTATTGGTCGCCTTGGTCGGAGGCCTGCTCGGCGAATGGGTCGGGGCGCGTTTCAAGCAGCAATTGCCGTTGCTGCTGGCTTTCGGGGGGGCATTCCTTTTGGGCCTGTGCTTCCTCCATCTGCTTCCCGAAGCGTTCACCATGAACGGCAGTGCCGGGCGTTGGGTCATCATCGGCTTCCTTTTGCAGGTCGGGCTTGAGTACCTCAGCAAGGGAATGGAGCACGGCCATGTCCACGGGAACAGGTTCGGCTTCGTCGCCTTTCTGAGCCTTTGCCTGCACGCCCTCGTGGAAGCCATGCCCTTCGGAATGGATGCCATGGAGATGGTACACGACCACCATCATCCCCATGACCACGGCCATGATCACGGACACCACCACCATTTGGGGGAGGGGAGACTCGCTTTGCTGCTGGGAATCGCCTTGCACAAGTTGCCGGTTGCCCTTGCCTTGATGACCATCCTGAAGGCCACCGTGACCTCACGAAGCAGGCGGTGGATCTGGATCACCGTTTTTGCAGTCGTTCCCCTGGTTGGAATGGGCATCGCAGGCACCCTGCCTCAGGAAGCCATGATCTTCGGTGCACTGAACGGCATTCTGGTGGGCATACTGCTGCACATCTCGACCACCATTCTGTTCGAGACTGCGGATGGTCATGATTTCAATGCACGCAAGTTGCTGACTGTCCTGTGCGGACTGCTCATGGCGTTCTTGGCCAGCCCGCATTGAGTGGCAACGTAACCCTGTCGGAGCAGATGGCGTATGAGGGGCAAAGCTTGCCTCATGAAGCGTTTTCGCATCCGCATCACGATCAAGAAATTCGAACGCATCGAATTGAGCTCCGACCAATTCGGCTTCGAGTTGTTCGAGCACTGCCTCAATTGAGGTCAGCCGGTCAACCCGCGCATCAATTTCCGGGCGCGCTCCAGCGCATCCCAGTTCCACTGCCTTTCCTGACCTCCCCAAGCCATCGGAGCCTCCATCAGGGTCTCCGTGGGGAGATTGCCCACCAGGTCATCCTTGGCCATGGGGCACCCCCCCAAGCCCCCAAGGGCACCGTCGAAATACCGACATCCACCCCGCCAAGCGGCTTCCATGAGCGAAGCGGCCTGTTCAGCCCTGCCGTGCAGGTGTGCCCCCATCACTACATCAGGTGATGCTGAAACCGCTTCACTGAAAACGGCTTCCACAAGGTCTGCATCAGCATGCCCGACCGTATCACTGAGCGCGAGATGACCTATACCCAGGCCGTCCCTCAACCGCACAGCCCATTCCGCCGTCAATTCGGGCGACCAAGGGTCGCCATAGGGATTCCCGAATCCCATGCTCAAATAGACCACGAGTTTCCGATTGGCCCGATCGACAGCATTCCGGATGGACGCCAACCTTCGCCAGCCTTCGTCCATTCCACCGCCCGTATTGCGCTGCTGGAAGGTCTCGGAAACGGAGAAGGGGAACCCGATGAATTCCGGACGCCCATGGTCCAGCGCTTCCTGAGCTCCGCGTTCATTGGCCACGATGGCCAGGACCGAAGTGCCGGTTTCCGGAAGTGAGGCCAAAACCTCCGCGGAATCCGCCATCTGGGGTACTGCCTTGTGCGAAACGAAACTGCCCGCATCCAAGACGTCGAATCCGACCTCCATCAACGCCGAAAGCCAGGCCACCTTTTGATCCGTTGGGATGAAAGGTCCCATGCCCTGCATCGCATCTCTCGGACAATCCGTCAGATGCCACGCTTCCGTTTTCGAGGAGCCCGTCGTCATGAGGCAAAGATTGAACAAAATGAAACCCGCAGGAGCTCCAAGACGTATCGGAAGACAATCCCGCCCAGCGGTACGATTTCAACCCTGTCAACCCACACACAATGGATCTCCGAACCTTCAACCGGCTCCCGCTCGACGAAAAGACGAACTACATGTGGGACCATGGCAACTGCATCTCGCAACGCATGGTTGAAAACCGCTATATCCTCTGCATTTTCGAAATCAATGGCTTCTATGTCGAAGCGATTTACAGCAAGCAGAACAACCGCGTGAACGCCATCCTCCCCATCATGGGCATGGAGGCCTGGGAAGCGTATGTGGACCGCGTGATCCGCAACGTGACCGAAATGAACTGATGCCGTCCCACAAGCCATCCGGTGTTCTGTATCGGATGTGCGTCGTGGAAAAAGACATGTCGTTCCCGCACCACCGTGCCTCGGGAACAGGACTTAGGGAAACCCGCTCCAGAAAGGTGCGGGTTTTCCATGGGTGCCCACGTCCATCTTTCAATGGGGCCGCTGGAAATACCGACCACCTGCCACCCTCATAGAGCACGACGTCTCCTTCGATGTCGAAGGCCAATCCCTTGCGTTCCTCGAATGCCTGCCAACGAAGCAGGGCCCAGGCGAACATCGCACCCGCAAACATGTACCTCAAAGGGCAGTGCAAAAGCAGTCCCGCTACGCAGCCTGCCGCCATGCAGAGACCGGCCCATGTCACCACGGCTGAATCGAGGGGAAGCAGCACCGGCTGGAATCGCCCAAGGGTGGATGCGATTTCGACGAGAACATCGGCCACGGCGACACAGAGGTCTCCCCAATGAAGGTCGAGTGGCATGGGGATGGCCATGCCAATGACCGTCATCAAAGCACACAGGGACACCAACGGTGTGGAGAGGAGGTTGGCCGGCAGGAAAATCAGGGGCTGCCGGCCGAAGACCGGCCAGGCCATGGGCGCCGTGACCATCACGGCCACAATGGGAACGGCACACCAGAGAATCCAGCGACCTCGGCTTTTCCAATGTGGCCATCCACGCATCCTTCGGTGCAACAGCAGAATCCCTGCCGTTGCAGAGAAACTCAACTGGAGACCGAGGTCCTGCACCGCCTGGGGCGAACGTGCGAACATGAACAACCCGGCAATGGAGAGCAAAGTGAGTCCATCTGCCCGGATATGCAGCGCCCGTGCCACTGCGGCCACAGTTGCCATGATGGCGGCCCTGACTGCCGAGCCGGGCATGCCACACAGACCGACATACGTCCAGGTGGCACCCAGCAGCAACGCCAATCCGACAAACCGGGATGCTCCTGACATTGAAATCATCATGTACACCAAGCCGGCCACCAATCCCGTATGGAAACCCGACACAGCCGTCAAATGGGCCAGACCGGCATCCTCGAATGCCCGGCGAACGGATGTGGACATGCCGGAACGGTCGCCGGTGGTCAACCCGATGAGCAGCCCCGTGCCTGCGCCTTTTCCCCAGCGCCTGCATTTTTCCTGGACCCGGCTTCGCATCCGAGTCAATTGCCGCAACACGGCGGCATGGATTCCGGGCACCGGTGAGAGCGGGCTGCGCCATGCCATGGTGTATTTGGCTCCGATGCCCCGGGCATGAAGGAAACCCGCTTCATCAAAATCCGCCGGATGAACAGGAAATGAAGGAGCCGCAGGAACCAACTCGGCCAGACAGAACCACCCTGCGGGCCATGCACCATCGTGGATGACGAGGCTCCTGTTTCCGTGCATGTCCTGCACCACGGTCCGCTGTTTGTTGCCCATGGACTTCCACATCTCCATGGACTTGAAGATGCCGACCGTAGAATGGTCATCCACGGTGGCCCCGTCTTCCTGGGACATCTGCCCGACCGCAAACCCGATCGAGCCCAACGCAATACCAAGCAACAGGGCGCCCATCACACCATACCGTCCATCCGAACAGTTGAGCACAACGCCCGCGCCGATGGGGAAGAGAAGAATGGCGGCTGGAGTAGCATGAATTCCTGAGCAGTCCGTCGCAATCCAACCCAAGGCCACGCCGGGAAGCAACAGGCGCAGAAGAACAGGTCCCTTCATCAGGCACAAGAACGCCCAGGACCCCACCCATTGTCGGGTGGACTTTCCCTATGCGTGCTGCGCCTTCGCAGTCGAAAGGAAAGTCAGCTGAACCGGGAGGGAGGGAGTTCCGAAAAGCGCCGCCGGCGGCGCAGGAAATAATCCAGCGCCACAGACCCGGAATAGCGACCGGCCAGGGACTGGGCACTCCTTTCCTTGCCGATGCAGTTCTGCAATTCCCTGTCTCTTTTTTGCTGCATCATGCGCCGATTCCGTCGGAACGCTGCATGGGCCCTGATGACCGCCCGAAACAGCGCCACTTCACCAACCAACAGGAAACGCAGCCCGGCGATGCCGTCGAGCACCATCCTGAACAGCAGTCGGCCATGGATTCCCGCCCGGTGGTCGTTCTTGAGAAGCAGATAGAGGTTGTTCCTGAAGTTGAGCTCCGTCTTGCGGGGGCTCGACTGCGCAAGCGTGCCTCCCCCCAGATGATATACATGGGTGCCCGTGGCGACTCCGACAATGTGTCCGCGGTTCCTCAACCGCCAACACAGGTCGATTTCTTCCATATGGGCAAAGAAATCCTCGTCCAGTCCACCCACTGCGTTCCATGCCTCCACCGACACGAGGAGGGCAGCACCAGAAGCCCAGAAAACAGCCCGCTCGGCGTCATATTGCCCGCGGTCCACCTCGTTTGAATCGAACAGCCGCCCGGCACAGAACATATGGCCATGGCGGTCCATATATCCGCCCGCAGCCCCGGCGTATTCGAATTCCGCCCGTCGTTCAAGCGATCTCATCTTGGGTTGGGCAGCCGACCAACCGTGACGGCCGCATGCCTCCACCATCTCTTCGACCCAGCCCTCCGTGACCTCGACGTCACTGTTCAGCAGGAGGTACCATTCGGCATCCAACTGTTCCGAAAGCAAGGACAGGCCTTCGTTGTATCCTCCTGCAAAGCCTGCATTCGATGGAAGGCGGATCAAGCGGACTTCGGGGAAGTCCCGGGCGAGCAATGCCAGACTATCATCATCTGATCCATTGTCGATGACCACCACAGCATCCTTTGGATCCGCATGGGCAACGACAGACGGAAGGAACCGCTGCAAATGGTGCGCCCCATTCCAATTGAGGATGGCCACGGCCACCCTGCTTTGAGTCCGCTCGGCTGTGCCCATCATCTGGGGTTGAAGAACAAATCTTCGGGTTCCTCCCTGCTGTAGGTGTCGCGACGCCCCAGTTGATTCAATCCCGTTTGGACGACGGAGTGACCGAGCTCCCTGGTTTTCAGGATATCAAGCCAATCGGCATTGCGCAATTCCTGCGGATGGTCGCTGTGCAGGAGCTCGAAGCACTCCCCGACGACTTGTGGCGTGTAGAACAGGAAACGCCGGTTGTTGAATTGGCCGGCCTTGTGATAGTGCCAGATCTCATAAGGGTAGTACTGCGTTCCGTGATGGCGCTGGACAATGGTGTTCGGACGTCCATAGCGCAAAAGAATCCAGCCCATGTCCGTCTCGTGGCCTTCCCGATGGGGACAACTGCCGTACTCCGCATCCGCCACTGCGACTTCGGTTCGGTAGGCCTTCCATGCACGCTCGGGTTGATCCGGGTCCCGGACCATCCAGAAGTTCTCGAAAAAGGACTGAAGCTGAATGAGGTTGGCGCCCTGCAGCACGAATTCGATGGACCTCCGTTCTCCCGCATCTGCAATGGGAATCAAGGTTTCGACGGTGGCGAGCAGGCTGTCACGGTCATTGAACTCAAGAACGAAAGGGGAGAGGTTGCCGGATGCTTCGGCAGCATCCTGCACAGCCGAGCTGACGGTTTCCAATGACAAAGCTCCTGCCACAAGCAGTTCCTGATCGGGTGTCATGACTTCCACAACAAGCTCATGAAGTCCCGGCGGAGGGGTGGGCAAGGCTTCGAGAACAGGCACCACAGGGGCCGCTTTCATCCTGAAATACCGCTTGGTCTCCGTCAGCCAACCGTCGGCCTGTCCCGGTACCCGGAAACCGGCCACCACGAGAAAGTCCCCACCATCGCCGAAGAACTCATGGGTGCCATACAATTCTCCATAGAAGGCCACCCGCGGAGCATCAGCGGAAATTCTGGAATCCACCAGGGGCAGGATGTCCTTCCCGGATCGGGTGAATGGCGTGGGGGGAACGGAAGCCGGCCTGACCCCCTGCACAAAAAATAAATCACTGATATCCAAATCCCTGTATTCCTCAACTTCAACCACAACATCATGCTTGAGTACAGGCCGATCCGGGTTGCCGATGTCCTCAACCTCAAATTCCACGACATGGGGCCCGGCATCCATTGAAATGCGCGCAACATCCACGAAATCACCTGGCATGGGCAGTTCACCCGTGCGCGCTGTGGACTTGGCATACCCCGCTACAACACCTGCACTGTCATAGGCTACCACGGTCCATCGAACGGCGGCAACATAAGTGGAATCCGTGGCCCCCACCCAGCTGACATTGGAAGCAAGGAATTCTGCCTGAACCTCCAGGAAAGGTCCCGATTCAGGAGAATGGAATTGCCTGGTGGCCAGGCGCATGGAAGGAGGATACAAAGCCTCCTGAGCCAAGGCAGCTGAAGCCTGCATCAAGCACAGAAGACAGATGAACGTCCTGAATCCGAGGAGGATTGATTCGCTCCTGCATGCGCCCTTGTCGAACCAAAGCGGGTATACATGCGCTAAATTGGGACCTGTGAATTGCATGATTCGGCAAGATACACCGAGGTGGAGGTCCCTTGCGGCAGCATGGGCATTCCTCGTGGCTCCGACGCTCAACGTCCTGGCAACCCACCTCGTGGGTGGCGAGATGTACTATGATCATCTGGGAGGTGACCAATACGAAATACACCTGATCATCTACCGGGATTGCGGGCCGACCAACACCAATGGTACCGACTTCGACATGATGGCGAACATCGCGGTTTACGAGGGCTTTGACTTGTACTTCCAAGGTAGCGTGGCCCTCAACAACAACGTGACCAACATCGATTTGCAGAGCGGCAATCCATGTGCGCAATTTCCGCCGGGAGTATGCGTCGAAAGGGCCGTCTACACGACGACGGTCACCTTGCCGCCCAGTGCGGAACCCTACACCATCGTCTATCAACGCTGCTGCCGGAATCCACAGGTGATCAACCTGGCCGACCCAATGAATACCGGGTTCACCATTTTCGCCGAAATCCCTGCGGTCCTCGGTATGGACGACTTTGAAACCTCGGACAATTCATCCCCCCGCTTCGATTTCCTTCCTCAGGCCTATGTCTGTGCCGGTCAACCGTTCTCACTCCCCAATCCGGCCGAGGACCTCGACGGAGACAGTCTGCTCTACACCATTGGGGACGTCTTCATCGGCGGCAGCTTCTCCGCACCGACACCCAATCCACCTGCCGGCCCTCCCTTCGACAATGTCATGTGGGCCAACGGTTTCGGCCCGTTGACTCCCTTGGGGGACAATGAGCCCGACTGGGTGTACATCGACGAGACGAATGGAACCCTGTCCGGCACCCCGACCATGATCGGGAAATATGTGGTCGGCATCTACGTGAATGAATTCCGCCAGGATGAAAATGGCAATTGGGTCAACCTCGGCAAGATGCTCCGCGATTTCACCATCGATGTGGTGCCCTGTGAAATCGTATTGCCCGGTGTGGAATGGCCCGAAGCCTGCACGGGATTGGATGTGGACTTTCTCGTGGATGCCACCGAAGGCGAGTTTTTCTGGAGTTTCGGCACATCGAACCCACAGGACACCAGCTCGAGTCCGTCGCCCTCCTTCACCTTTCCCGAACTGGGTCAATACACGGTGTCATTGGCCTACGACCTGGGAGGATGTGGTGACAGCCTGCAGCAGAACATCCTGGTGGCCCCGCCCGTGGAAGCCACATTCAGCCTAGGAGGTTTTGAATGCACTGCGGAGGGATGGTCCCAGCAGGTGACCTACACTGGAGACACGCCGGGATCCACCGGGACGCTCTCGTGGAACGTCGATGGAGAGCCTGTGGCCAACGGGACGACACCGGGACTGTTGGACATTCCACCCGGCCAGCACACCGTATCCGCCGCGCTGCTCACCGACATCGGCTGTGAGATGGAAGAATCCCAATCCGTCGAATTGCCCGGTCTGCCGACGGCTGGCTTTTCCCTCTCCGACCCGCCCTGCAATGGATTGGAGATCGCCTTCAGCAACTTGTCGGCGAATGCGGATGGCTACCAATGGGTCTTCGACCTCTCGGACCCCTCAACAGGAGTCGATCCGGAAAGCACAAGCGCCACTCCTACCTGGACCTACAGCGGATTCGGAAGCTTCGAAGCACAACTCATCGCCCAACCTGGTTCGGCATGTGCAGATACGGTCACGGAATTCGTCACGGTCCTGCCGGAAGACCCGCTCGTCATGTCTTTCGGCGCCATAGAACCGCTGGCATGCTCGTTGGAGACGACCGTGGATTTCCTGTTTGACGGCGCCTATGCGGACGTGGTCACATGGGACTTTGGTGCGGCCGGCTCTGCCAATGGAGACACCGTGACGCACGACTTCGTGAATCCGGGATTGTATCCGGTGACCCTCACGATCGAAAACGAGGAATGCGGAACGGTTCAATCTGCTGCGTTCGAAGTCTACGTGCCGGAATTGGTGTCGGACATCGAAATGGTCATTCCCAATGTGATCACACCCAATGCCGACGGCAAGAACGACCGATTCAGGGTCGGAACACGCAGGGTGGATGACGGCAGTGTCCTCCCCACGGACGTGTCCTCCTTCAGTCAGTTCAAGCTGCAGATCTTCGATCGTTGGGGTGTTCTCGTCCACGAATCGGAAGGCATTGGAGCCGCCTGGGATGGCAGGATAGGGGGCAATGTGGCCGCCCCCGGCACCTACTACTACATCCTGAACGCCGACCACAGCTGTCTGGATCAGGACATTCGGCAGGTGGGGGAGGTGACGGTGATCACGGACTGATTTCCCGCCGGAACCAGCGGGTCTGTTCGATGCGACAGGTCACCGAGCGGAAAGCATCATACCATTCATTCACGCCCCTGGCCTTCGCATCCCGATGGACACCGTGCCGCGACCATGCATCCACGGCCTCCCGATCGCGCCAGTAGCTGATGAAGATGCCATCCTTGCCATTGCGAAGGGTTTCATACCCGATGTATCCCTCGATTTTCCTGGCTTCAGTGAGGACCTGCTCCATGGCTGCGGCATATCCTTCGGGGTCGAGGGGGCGCTCACTGATGAAGATGCTGGCGTAATGGCCGGGTGCAAGGTGCACCTCGTCTTGGATGACGGTCATGACGGAAAGGTCGGTCATCCCATCTTTGCGGCATGAACTCCGCGTGGGATCGGGCATTTTCCAGGTGCATACACGACGAGGCCGGAAGGCGGACCCCGCAATCCTTGCGGTTTGGCCTCAAGGCCCTGACCACGCCCCCATGGGCGCAGGATATCGGCCGGCATGCGCATCCGGAGGCCATTGCAGCAGTGCTCTCCAATCCTGCCGCCGGACTCATCGTCCTGGATCTTGCTCCGGGAGCGCCCGTCCCCATGAAACTGCCACCAGGTGCATGGGCCCTGGAACAGCATACGCGACAGGTCAAGCTGGAAGCGGGTGCCGACCCAATTGAAACGTGGCCGTCGCATCGACGAAAACAATGGAAAAGGGCCGAAAGAGAAGGCATGACGGCCGTCCCAACAAAGGACGTGGACACCCTCATCGCCCTGCACCAGGCATCCAGAAAAAGAAAAGGGGTGGCCAGTGATGCAGCAGCCCTTGAAGGCCTCATGACGGAATTGCTGAAAGAGCCCGATACCCAGGGCTGGGTCGTCAGGAGTGAGACGGGCAACACCTTGGCCGGAGGGGTCTTTCACGGCACGGACGACCACCGCTGCGTCTATGGATTCGGAGGGCAATTCAGGAACGGCACTCCCGGCGACACCAGCCGGGCCAGTGTACTCCTCATCGGTACGGCCATGCGCCATGCGGCCATGAATGGAATTGGGTGTTTCGACTTCGGCGGCAGCGCGGACCCCGGCGTGGACCGGTTCTACGGCGAATTCGGCGCCGAGAAAGTCGAGAAATTCAGGCTTGTCCGCGCAGCACGCGGTTGGCGACTCCTTCTCCGATTGCGCCGACCGGATCTGTTCCCCCGCTGATCAGGTCCAGACTGCTGCCTTGCGGTCCTCGGGAATGAACGACGCTGCGCGGGCCCATTCGTTGATCTGAACGAATTCAGCCTCGGTGAAGCCCATGCCATCCCGTAGTAGGCGGTACTCATCCATGATGTCGATGTTCATGATGCCCGGGTCATCCGTATTGAGTGTCGTGCGGATGCCCGCCTCCATGATGCGCCGGAAGGGATGGGCCTCCCGGGTGGGACACACCCCGCTCAACCAATTCGATGTGGGGCACAGTTCCAATACCGTACCACGCTCCCTGACGAACTCCAGCACTTCCTGATCCTCGAGGATGCGCACGCCATGGCCTATGCGGTCGGCATGCAGCAACTCGATCGATTTCCGAATGCTCTGGGCAGCTTGCGGTCCTTCCGCCTCTCCAGCGTGTATGGTCACCTTGAACCCCTCCGATTTGGCACGTTCAAAAAGTGGAATGAAGGGTTCCGGGCCCACTGCCAGCTCGTTGTCAGCCAGATCCATGGCCAGAATGTCGCTTTTCTTCTCCACCGCGAAATCCAACCAGTAGCGGTTCTCCTGCACCGTTTTGATCCGCTGGAGAATGAAAATCAAACCCACGGCCAAAGGGAAATCCTGCTCGGCGCGAGCGATGCCCCGCATGACGGCCATGTGCATGGCATCGGGCTTCAATCTGGGATGGGCATCACACAGGAAACTGGGCGCATACCGCAATTCAAGCAGGCGCACTCCCCGCTTCGACATGTCCTCACAACATTCGTAGGTCATGCGCTCGATGACCTCCGGCGAATCCAGCAGGTCACGGTGCCCGAGGAAGATGTTGAGCAGCGTTGGGAGGTCACCGACCGGCTCCGTGATCAGATAACCCTTGCGAAACGAAGCATCATCGAGCTGGAGTCCCTTGGCGGACAGCAGTTCGCGCAGCAATTCATGCCGTGCCGTCAGTTCGAGGTGGCAGTGCAACTCGACCTTGGGCAGCGCAATCAGGGCATCATCATCCATGGTGGGCGAATTTACGCCTTCGACCGGCGGATGTTCATTTCAACTTGAACGCAGGTGGATGGACATGGAAGCCCCCAAGGATATTTGAAGCATGATTGGAATCGGAGCGCGCATAGCCCACCCCAAATACGGAGAGGGTGCGATTTTCGGAGAGTCCGGCGCCGCATGGCGCATCTTCTTTCAGGAGCACGGCGAAAAGGAATTGGCCAAGACCTATGAATCCTATGAGGTCATGGAGCCTGCTCCGGAATCGTCAGGCGGCATTGACCTCGAGGATGTCATATCCGCTGTCGAGAATGTCTTTGACCAATACATGGAGTCGCCTGACCCCATCGCCCTTGGCGACAGATGGGAGGGGGGCACCATGGTGCTGGCTCCCGGGGATGATGGACTGAAGTCCAAGGAGGTACCCATCGAGACCTTCTTCCACAAGATCGTCATGCTGCGGGACCGGTTGCGCGTCCTCGAGCAGAACATCAACAGCCACGCCAAGCTGTCCGACGAGGACAAGGTCAACCTGCAGCAGTACATCACACGCTGCTATGGTTCGCTGACCACGTTCAATGTCCTCTTCGATCGAAAAGAGGATTGGTTTGTAGGGGAGAAGAAGGGCTGAAGGTCAGCGCACCACCGTCAACGTGCCCCGGAACTGCTCGGGGTAATTGCCGTGGGTCCACCGTACCTGCACGTACCAGGCGTAGCTGCCATCCTTGACGTAGTGCAGGCCGTCCCCGCGTTGGTCCTGACCGAGCCAGGCTTCTTCAGGGTTGGTAGAGGCAAAGACGACCTCACCCCAACGGTTGTACACCTCGAAACGGTAATCCGTGGCACCAAAGGCCTGGCCCAGCGGTCGGAAGGCGTCGTTCACACCGTCATTGTTCGGTGAGAAAGCGTTGGGTACATATAGCTGAAGCTCCATCTCCTCGAAGTGCCCCACGACGCGGACTGCCCCATCGGAAGGCAACTCCACGCCCATTTCTGGTGCTTGCAAGGAGGAGTGCGACAGGTCGCCTTCGACTTCCCAATGGCTGAACTTCCAGTCATTGCCGGCTTGAGCGATGAACGCCTGAGGACCATCCACAACGAAGCTGTCCGTCCAATAATCGGAGACATTGGCCTTGCCCACCACTTTCACGACACCTGCACCGGCAGGTTCTACTTCCACGACGAGGTCGACGTGCTCGACGTACTCGAAATGGGCGACCACAGTTCCACCGGTATCCACCTGAAGCTGGGCGATGGGTGAAATCACATCGGGTGTCACCGAGTTGGCATCCAATGTCCAATGTGAGAAGGTCCACCAAGGAATGGGGGAGGCCACGATGTCATGTTCGCCGTCAAAAAGTTCCTCCTCATCGGGATAGGGTCCCAACACCG
>CAXQGL010000075.1:0-21351 GCA_964223495.1 Candidatus Nitrosopumilus sp.
GTAGAAACGGCGCTTGGTGCGGCGGTTCGAGTGGGAAACGTTGTTTCCGACCATGACCTTCTTTCCGGTAAGCTGGCAGATGCGGCTCATGATATTCCTGTTCCGAGGTTTTTGACGAAGCCCGAAAATTTCGGGAGTGCAAAGGTGCGGTTTTCAGAGTGAATCCGCAACCCCTGTGACCGGTTTTGAGCGCAGGGCTTCCTCCCTCCCGGTTTCAAGGGCCAATCGACAGGCTGCCCGGATGCTCATTCCGATGTTGCGCGTCCTGTCCCGACCGAATCGGTGCTCCACCCAATGCATTCCGGACGGCCCGGCACACGCCATGTGCACAGTGCCCACAGGTTTTCCGGGAGATCCCCCATCGGGTCCTGCAATACCGGTGATCGCCACGGCGAAATCTGAACCGAACCGCACACGGGCCCCTTCCGCCATGGCCCGGGCCACGGTTTCGGACACCGCACCTTCCGAAGCGATCAAGGTCGCATCCACACCAAGCATGGCCGTCTTGGCGGCATTCGAATAAGCCTGCACGCCACCGATAAAAAAGGCGCTGGCCCCGGGGCGGGACACCAACAAGGCGCCGAGCCCTCCCCCGGTGCAACTTTCCGCCACGGAAAGGGTCCAGCCGTGGGCCAGCCACAGCTTCGACAACTCCTCCTCCACGGTCAATCCGTTTTCGGACACCACCCACTCACCCAGCCGTTCCAAGATCGCCGCATGGGCGGCATCCAAGTCCGAAACGGCTCCACCATCCGCAGTCAACCGCATGCGCACGCTGCCGGGACTCGGCAGGTAGGCCAACTTGACACCCCGGGCCTCCCATTCCGTCTCAAGGTCCACAATGCGGGCGGCCAATTGGCTCTCCCCTGTTCCCATCGTCAAGAGGGAGCGGTGCGCCCGCTCGGGGTGGCGCCCCTCCGATTCCAATCGCACGCGCATGGCAGGCAGGACACCGTGTACCATGATGTGCTCCATCTCGTAGGGCACCCCGGGCATCGAAACCGTCACGCCGCCCTCACGCTCGAACCACATGCCACTGGCCGTTCCCAAGGGGTTGTCCAACGGTGTGCAAGCCTCCGGCAGGAGTGCCTGATCACGGTTGACCTGCAACACCTCGCGGCCACGACGCTCGAACCAGGCCACGATGCGCTCCTCAATGTCCGCATGCCGCACCAGACGGGTATTGAAATGCCCGCACAGGACGTGCTTCGTGATGTCGTCACGGGTCGGGCCCAGCCCCCCTGTCAGCAACACCAGATCGGCCCTGGATTCCGCATCCAAAAGGGCCTCCGTGATGGCTTCCGATGTATCGGAAACCGCCACACAGCGGTTGACTTGCCATCCCTCCTGTTCGAGGATACGGCCCATCCAGGCGGCGTTGGTGTTGACCGTCTGTCCAATCAGCAGTTCATCGCCGATGGACACGATTTCCACCAACAGCCGCCCGGAAGCCATCGTTGATCAGCGGATGGACAGGCGCTCGATGCTGCGTGCACCGGAGCCACTGACCTCCACGGTGTAGATGCCCGGCGTGAGGTCGGACACATCGAGACGGGCCAGCTTGCCTTGAACGCGCGCCTGGCGGACCAAACGGCCGCCCATATCACGCACGCGGATTTCCGCACCGAACAGGAGGTCGTCCAGGACAATCTCCACCATCGCATCAGCGGGGTTCGGGAAAAGACCAAAGCCCACCTCATCGATTTCTCCGACACCGACGTAATCCTCGAATTCCACATCGGCGCAGTCGTCGAGATCCTCTACATCGATGGCCAAGGCAATGATGTCGTTGATGTCGATCGGGTCCTCGTCTCCGCGAACATGCAGCCCCGGCTCGAAATCACTCTGGTAGGTCATGTTGAGCTGGCCGCCTTGGATGCGCTGTGGAATACAGGGGAATACACTCTCGATCAGATCGAAATCCAGGTCGGGCGTCACATCACATGCCGTCTCCGAATTCCAGGTGTCACCACCGTCCGTGGAGTGGACCAGATAACAGTGGCGGTAGTTCTGTACCCCCGTGCTAAAGTTCTCCATCAGCGCACTGTACGCCACCACGATCGTGTTGGACTCGACCACCAGTCCGGCGGATGGCTGGGAGCTGATGCTCACGAAGTAACCGGCGATGTCATCCTCGAAATCGAGGGTGCCACTCTCATCGATGTCATAGGCATAGGCAATGGTCACGCTCGTGTCCGGGCCCATGTCGTTGCGCCAGTATTCAAGACCATTGGTGTACGGATAGTAGCTGGTGGTACCATCCGTCGTATCGCTGTCCGCGTAGAACATGGCACCGAAGAAGACGTGCACGCCTCCCGCATCATCCACGAGCACATCGCCCGCGCGGTCGGAGTTCAGGAACATGGCATTTCCGTTCGCATCCACCGCATCGGCAATGGCCGTGTCGAGCAGGGCACCGGAATCCACGATGTAGTTGTCCACCGGGAAATCGATGACCGTCTCGTAGCTCCAGGTCTCACCGTTGTCCTGGGAGATCATGGCGAAGGTGTCGTAGAATCCATTGAAGCAGGCAAACGCAACAGTCTCACCATCGGCATGGATGGCATAGGAGTCGGCCACCATTCCAGCCGGGAAACTGGAGGTGTCGAGTTCAGCGAACGTCTGCATGTCCCAGTTGGCGCCGCCATCGGTGGAACGCATGTAGACGAGGGCCCCATCCTGTCCATTGTAGAGTACACCACCATTCGCAACCGGAGCGGTGATGCAGATCGCGTGAATCGAGTTTCCGTCAGGACCACCGACGGAAGCGCGCGGCCACAGATGCCAGATATCGGATCCCGTCTCTTCATCCTGAAGGGCGGGCAAGGTGTTGGTCACCCATGATCCACTGCCGGTGGCATCACGGGTGGTGAAAACGAGACCACCGGTGCTGGCGTGGCTCAAGGCGAACTCGCTGCCATTGGCGAGGTGACCCAGGGAGGGCCATCCAATCCGGACGTCCTCGATCCTGTCGTAGGGAATCTCTCCCCAATCCGCTTCCAGATTGGCATCCTTGTGGTTGTAGCCCGTACCGCGGTCACTGAAGGGTGAAGTCTCCAGGGACTGGATCCATCCCGCACTCACCCCTCCTCCGGAACTGACCACACGGTCGTCCACCGCGTAATTGGACTGGAGGTCGTACTGGGTGTATCCGATGACCTGACGTTGGATGACCATTTCCCGCAGTTGCAGGTGGTCAATGTCACCCACATTCTGTGAGGCCATGGGTTGATAGGGAATGATCTCCTCTCCCGTCATGTTCATGGTGGGAACGGGGGCCTGCACCTGATGGGCGGCGTCAAGGCGTTGGAAACTCTGGGCCTGTACGGCCGAAAATGCCGCGCAGAGTGCGGCCAGCGTAAGGGTTGCGATTCGCATGGTTGGTTCAGGTTTGAGGGGAAATCCCCTACCGAATCGCGGAAGTTAAGACACTTAGCGCAACCGCGCGAGCACAGTGGAACGGGCCACCACCCGGTCGCCCGGCTCGACGAGGATTTCAGAGTCCAATGGGAGGTACAGATCGATCCTCGATCCGAACAGGATGAAACCGCATTCCTGGGCATGCTCCACGTCCTGACCCTCCTCCACGAACCAACGGATGCGCCGGGCCACCGCCCCTGCAATCTGACGCCACACTACGAGGCCGTGGGGCGTGCGCTGACCGAACGTGGTCCGCTCATTCAAAGTGGAGGACTTCTCATGCCACGCCACGAGATACTCCCCCTCGTGGTACTTGAAATATTCCAGCGGCCCTCCGATGGGTGCCCATTGGGCGTGTACGTCGAAGATGCTGAGGAATACGCAGACCTTGATGGCCTTTCCTCCGATGACTTCAGGCTCATCGACCTCCTCGACCAGCACCACCTTTCCATCGCTGACGGCCGTCACCTCGTTGGGCGCGGCATCGAAGGGCCTTGGGGGAATCCTGAAGAACCAGAGGACCAGGCAGCACAGCACGGTGAGGGCCCCACCAACGAGGATTTCCACCCAGGTCGGAACTGACGGAATCTGATGCACGAGCAGCATGAGCAGCACGGCCACAGCAAAGAAGACGAGAATGACACGGTAGCCCGCGGGGTGGATATACATGGCGCGAAAATCAGAAAAGCTGCAACAGGATGGCCGCAATCGGAGCAGAAATAAAATGGGAATCGAACCTGTCGAGCACGCCGCCGTGTCCTGGCAGGATCGTGCCCGAATCCTTGATGCCCGCCTTGCGCTTCAGAGCGCTCTCCATCAAGTCTCCAATGGGGCCGAATACGGACACGACAGCGCCCAGCCCCGCCCATTGAGCGGGCGGGAGTCCTGCCCATCCGTCATCCAGTCCCATGATGCAATAGGCCACAGCCATCGTGGCCAAGGCACCACCGGCCCAGCCCTCCCAGGTCTTTCCAGGTGAAATGGAGGGGGCCAATTTGTGTCGGCCCAACGTCCGCCCAAAGATGTATGCCGCCGTATCGTTGGTCCAGAGCAAGACGAACCAACCCAGCGGCAGGACTGCGTCGTATTGACCTTTCGACCAGCCGATGAAGAACAAGCCGGCAATGGGAACCGCCACCATGAGCATGCCGGCCAGCATCGCCCCGGCCGGAGGCCACCCGGGATAGGCCGACCGGAGGGCATCCCGTCCCTCCTGAGATCCCGCATAAAACAGGACAGCCAACAGGATGGACCACGTCCAGGAGCCGCCCATGATGGACGCCAATATGGCCGAAACCAACACCAGACCGGTGAGGGACCGGATGAACCACTCGTTCCGCATCAGGACTGTTCAGGCGCCAATCCCAACACCACGCGCGCCCGGTCTGCCTCCTTGGAAGGCACCATGACACGCAATTCTCCAAAGCCGTAGCTGCTGTCGCGCTGATTCAGGACCAAGGCAGGAATGCCCGCTCCCTCGAGTGCATTCTTCATCAAATCGGCCCGGAACGCCTGCGATTCAATCAGGATACAATCCCAGCCCTCCATTCAGGCGGCGTTCTCGTCGGGATCCACCGCGGAATCCGAATCCGGAGTCTCCTGGTCGTCATCCCCGGACACATCGGTTGTTTCCGCCGCAGCCGGGGCATCCGTGGCATCCGCCTCATTTTCGACGGCGTCCACCTTGGCGCTGCCCTGCACTCCCTCCAAGGCCTTGGACTCCCATTGGCGCTCTCCGAGCAACTCGACCAGGTCCTCCTTGAAGAGCACCTCCCGCTCGAGCAGGCGCTCAGCCAAGGCGGTCAACTTGTCCTTGTGCGTCTCGAGGATTTCCCGAGCTTTCGCATAAGCCCGCTCGATGATGGCCCCGGCCTCCTCGTCTATGATGCGGGCGGTCTCTTCGCTGTATGGCTTGGTGAACGTCGCCTCGGCTCGGGGATCGTAGAAGCTGCGGTTGCCAATCCGCTTGTTGAGTCCGTATACACTGACCATGGCATAGGCCTGCTTGGTCACCTTCTCCAAGTCGCTGAGCGCCCCGGTGGAGATCTTGCCGAAGGTCAATTCCTCTGCCGCACGGCCTCCCAGCGCAGCGCACATCTCATCGAAAATCTGCTCCGTCGTGGTGATGTGGCGTTCTTCGGGAAGGTACCAGGCCGCACCGAGCGACTGTCCGCGGGGCACGATGGTCACCTTGACCAGTGGAGATGCATGCTCGAGCATCCAGCTTACGGTGGCATGCCCTGCCTCGTGGAATGCGATGGTGCGCTTCTCCCCATCCGTAATGAGTTTGTTCTTCTTCTCCAGACCGCCCACCACGCGGTCCACGGCATCGAGAAAATCCTGCTTGCCCACCTGGCCCGCATCGCGTCTGGCGGCGATCAGCGCCGCCTCGTTGCAGATGTTGGCGATGTCGGCACCGCTGAAGCCAGGCGTCTGCCGGGCAAGGAATTCAACGTCGATGGTATCATCCGTTTTGAGCGGCCTGAGGTGCACCTGGAAAATGGCCTCCCGCTCCTTCAGGTCGGGCATGTCCACGTAGATCTGCCGGTCGAAACGTCCGGCCCGCATCAACGCACTGTCCAGGATATCCGCCCGGTTCGTGGCCGCGAGGATGATGACCCCGCTGTTGGTGCCGAAGCCGTCCATCTCGGTGAGCAACTGGTTCAAGGTGTTCTCCCGCTCGTCGTTCGAGCCGATGCTGGCATTCTTGCCACGGGCGCGTCCAACGGCGTCGATTTCATCGATGAAGACAATGCACGGGCTCTTGTCCTTGGCCTGCTTGAACAGGTCACGCACCCGACTCGCACCGACCCCGACGAACATCTCCACGAAATCCGAACCACTCAACGAGAAAAACGGCACCTGGGCTTCTCCCGCCACGGCCTTGGCAAGCAGGGTCTTTCCGGTTCCTGGGGGGCCGACCAACAAGGCCCCCTTTGGAATCTTGGCCCCGAGGTCGGTGTATTTCTGGGGGTTCTTCAGGAATTCCACAATCTCGGCCAATTCTTCCTTGGCGCCTTCCAGACCCGCGACATCCTTGAAATTGACCTGCGTCGAATTCTCCTTGTCGAACAACTGGGCCTTGGATTTGCCGATGTTGAAGATCTGGCCTCCGGCACCGCCGCCGCCGCCAAGCCTGCGCATCAGGACCATCCAGACTCCCACCATCACCGCCAGCACGATAATGTAGAATACCAGTTGCTGCCCCCATTCATTGGGCCGTTCATAACGCACTTCGACCGAACCGTCGGCCGACAACTGGTCCAACCTGTCGATGTTCTTCTCGGAGGGCGGGATCTCCACCATCAGGTCGGCTCCCCTGAACATGCCCCCACCAAGCGGACTCTGAGGGCGGGCCTTCATGATGGAATCGCGCGCCGCATCCGTGTACCAGGCCTCGGCCATCATTCCGTTGTGGCTGATGCGGCTGAATTCTCCCCTTTCGGCCTTGCGGACCAGCTCCTGGAAGCTCACATTGCCCACGCCTCCGTTGGCTCCGCCGGAAAGGATCATGGCAATCAGCAGTGCTCCGATACCCGCGTATACCCAATAGAAGTTGAAATTCGGCCGTGCCTGCTTCCTGTCGTTCTGTTGCTCTTCCATACTGTTTCTCAACCACGGGCCTTCCACTTCTGTTCGGACCGAAGCGGAAAGAACACCCAAGGACCCTAGCGAAACTACAAAGGAGGGGACAGCTGCAGCCTTTCCTGAGGGCCCTGTGAAGGAAAATTCACAAATGGACCGCAACCTCCGAAACTCATCGCTGTGGCATACCTTACGATTTAACCGAATTCAAAGTGTGGACTTCCGTTACCATACATCCACGCCATCAATTGACCTCAAAGTCTGTAGAGGTCGCCGTCCTGCCGAGGATGGGGGACCTGCAGTTCACGCCTGGGCAGTTCGTCGTCCTTGAGCTGTCCATCGACAACAAACCGCGGCGCAGCGCATTTTCCGTCGTCAGGAAAGAAGGCAAGGGGTTGATCCTGGGTGTCAAGCTTCGTGGCGAAGGCGGGATCTCTGCCATGCTCAACGAATTGACCGAACCGGTCAAGGCCACCATGGCGGGGCCGTTTGGCACCTTCGCCCTCAATCCCCACTACGACGAGCACATTTTCGTGACCGGTGGCAGTGGCATCACCCCGGTGCGCAGCCTGCTCGACACACTGTTCGACAGTCAGAATGTTCCCACCATCATCTACGCGAATGCATCTCCGGAAGAGGCCATGTATGGCGCCTCTTTCCGGAAACTCCACGAGCGCGGTTACATACGGTTGGTTGAAGTCTTCGACCGGAAAATCAAGGAGGCCATATCCTCGGAAGCGAATCCGGATGCGGCATATTATGTCTGCGGTCCACCGGGCTTGGTGAATGCCACCTTGGGGCATCTCGAAAACCTCAACGTACCTGAAGCGCGCATCACCACGGAGAAGTATGGGCTGGACATGGGCCAGATCGCGAACGGACCGAAGGATTTCTACTGGCAGGGGTGGTGGCGTAAAAAGACGAAGGTCACGGCGCACCATGGATTGAGCATGCTGCATGCGGCAAGACACCAAGGTCTTGCGATTCCAAGTGCCTGCGAAGTAGGAGTCTGCGGAGCCTGCGAAGTCCACCTGAGATCGGGTCGGGTCCTGTGCGGCATGCAGGAGGAAGGCCCGGGGTCCAATATCCTATCCTGCATCAGCCAACCCCTCGATGGGCCGCCGCCCGTCATCAGTCCGGCACGGCGTGGACGGGCGGAAATCGTCAGCTTGGCCCTGATCATCGGAGCGCTCTCATTGGGCTTCTGGAATTTCCCGCCAGGAAGCGGTTGGAAGGCGAAGGGGCCCATGAACACTTCACACGAAGGACTCGAATGCAATGCCTGCCACAAGGAGGCACCGGGAACATTGCGGCAGCAATTGGGACACAATGCCCGAACCCTGATGGGACTCCACGGACACGACTGGGTTGCCGTGGGATTTGCACCCGTCGACAACGCGGCCTGCATCGATTGTCACGACAGACCAGATGACCGTCACCCCGTCTCGCGTTTCCTCGAGCCGCGTTTCGCGGAACAGCGCGCTAACCTGTCCGTGCACGAGTGCAACGGTTGCCATGGCGAGCACAATGGGGTACGGGTCGCCAACACCGGAGCGGAGTTCTGCCAACAGTGCCATACCGACATGGAGGTCTCCTTCGACCCGATCAGACCGAGTCATGCCGAACTGCTGGAGTCGGACTCATGGGAAACCTGTATGCAATGCCACGACTTCCATGGGAACCATATTGCGGAAGTTCCACTTAATCTGAGCGAGGCCATCGAAACCGAAGCCATCCTGCACTATCTCGACGGCGGCCCCGATCCGTACAGCGAAAACAAGACGAGTACAGCCGAATCCACACCATGATCCGAGCCATCCTTCTGGGCACCGCCCTGCTGCCTGCACTTTGCCACGCCGCATCCTCATCCCTCGAGGGGGACACCACCCTCGTCCTCGATACGGAGCTCCGCGTCCGTTCCGAATGGCGCGACGGATACCGGCTCTCTTCCACTCCGGATGAGGAAGGCACACTCACCACGGTACAACGAAGCAGAATCGGCATCAGTGGCGGTTGGGACCGACTGTCGTTCAAAGCGCAGTTGCAGGATGTCCGTGTATACGGTCAGCCAGGGGGCAACACCCAGGGCAACATCGCCGTTGCCGAAGCGTGGGGAGCCTACCGGTTCAATCCTGCGCTGTCGGTCAAGGTGGGACGCCAGATGGTGGACTTCGATGGAGGGCGCGTGGTCGGTGCCGCCAACTGGGCCAATCCCGGCAGGTTCCTCGATGGCATCCGCCTCGACCGACAGGGCACGGCGAGCCGGACTTCCATCCTCTATACATGGGACGAGTTGGCCGAGACCCAGCGCTTCATTGCCCACCACGAGTGGTTTCGGGAACGCCACAGGCTGGCCCTGTTCTCCTTCGACCAATCGAGCAATACGGAGCTGCAGGCCTTCACCACGGGCGCGACATGGCAGTGGAACCCCAACGACACCTGGACCATCCGAACGGAAGGTCACCTGCAGTGGCAGGAAGGCGATGGGTCCGGTCATTTGATCGCCTCCGAGGCTGCACGCAAGGCAGAAAACGGGAGCGTGTGGAAAATTGGGGGCGACATGCTCTCCGACCTTCAATCAGGACAAGCCTTCCAGCCATTGTTGGGAACGAACCACAAATTCTACGGTTGGATGGATCACTTCTATGTCGGTGCATTCACCAATGGTCTGACCGATCTGCGCCTGACGAGGCAGTTCCCCATCCATGGACCGCGAATGCAGGCCGGAGCCACTGCCCATCATTTCCGCACATACGGAGGCGGTGACCTGCTGGGCAATGAACTGGATCTTTGGTTGACCGGCAAGGAACAAGAGGGCATCCGCTGGTTCGTGGGATGGTCCGTATTCGATCCGACCACCACCCATGTGGTGCGTCAGGGCAACCTTCCAGTCGAATCCATTGAGGCCGCCGCCAGCCGGATCCAACAATGGGGATGGATATCCATCCAAATCAACCCTTCCATCGCACTCAAATGAAAACGCCGAGCAGACCCCTGCAATTCTGGACCATCACCGTGCTGAGCGGGGCAGCCCTCCTCACCTACCTGTTCGCCACGGCACCCGTTCCCCTCTACACGGGAAAAGCGGAACGCGTGACGATGTCCACGGAGGAGGCCCTGACCCTGCTCGCCCATGAGAACGACGTGACCCGGACCCTGTTCACCAAGGCCATCGTCGGAAAGGGCAAGGCACAGGGCTTGACATTCAGTGAGGAATGGGCGAAACAAGATGTCATCGCAGGTCCCTTGCCGGCCTTGTTCCTCAGGGGCGTGGCGCGGCACCTTGCCGACACCGAAGTTCCCTTGAGCCTGTTCCTCGGTTCGGACTTCCCCATCGAAGGGGCCAACCTGTTCGAAGGCAGGCAGGCCGAGGAGTTCGCCGCCATGCGTTTGGATTCCCTGCCCAAACATTTCCTGGATGGGGATTCCAACAGCCATGTCAGCATGTTTCCCGATTTCGCCGGAGCAGCGCCCTGTGTGAATTGCCACAATGCGCACGAGCGGTCTCCCAAGTCCGATTGGGCCATGGGCGACATCATGGGCGCCACGACATGGGCCTACCCGAGCGACTCCGTGACCACGGATGAGTTCATGGCCATGCTCGATGCTTACCGTGCGGGTGTCTCCGTCGTCTGGTCGGACTACCTCGCAGAGCTGGACCAGATGCAACCGGATACCAAACCCGCCGTCGGAAATGATTGGCCTTCGGCCGGCCTGTTCATTCCAGACCACGCTACCCTCCGCGATTCCATCGACAACCTCGCCGGTCCACACATCCTCTCGCAACTCGCCCGGCACACCACCCGCAAATGAGACGCTGGTCCCGATACTTCACCTGGATGGCCGCGGGCATCCTCATCGCAAATACGGCAATGGGTGCAGAGGATTGGGACCTGCTCAGCTTCCAAATGGACGATGTGTATCGGGTGGCCTCGGGAATCCTCATCATGTCCCTCGTCCTGTTCCAATGGGGCCTCACCCTTGGTCGGGTCATTTTTCAGCGGACGGGAAGCCAATGGGGCCGTTGGATCGATTGGCACCTTCGCTCGGCCATCCTACTGCCTTTTGCATTGCTCGCCCACAGCCTCACCTTGGGCTGGGGCCTTCTGGGGGCACTTCCGCTGATGTTGCTCGGCGCCGCATACTTCGGCTCCCTGATGAATGGACACGAGAAAATCAAGGAATACCTGCCCTACCACGTGGGACTCTCGGCATTGACCCTGGCCCTTGCCCTCATCCACATCTATACGGTGTTGATATTCCGTTGAAGCGTCAGTACTCGGGAAAATCCTCAGGATCGGGCCCTTGATCATGCGCATCGGGCAGCATCTGCTGTGGCGCATCCGCCCACAGTTCCTCCAGACCATAATGCCCCCTCCAATCCTTGTGGAAGATGTGGACCACCACATCGGCGTAATCCAACAGCGCCCATTGTCCTCCGCGCAATCCCTGTTTCATCCAAGGAGATTCATCGTGGACCTTTTCAGTGAATTCCTCCACACTGCGCGCAATGGCCTCGACCTGGGTGTTGGATTGACCCTCACAAATGATGAATCGGGCAGCGACGCTGTTCTGGATGGACTGGAAATCCACGATGCAGATGCCCTTTCCCTTGACCTCCTGGATGCCCTCCACAATCGTGGTGACAAGGGCATCGGTGGAGGGGCCATCCGTGCGCTCGGGAACCTCACGGGGCGAGGTTGCATAAGTCCGTGGATCGGGTTGTGCTTGTGGTTCTTCCACCGTGCGCTAAAATAGCCCCCGTGGAGGACCCGCACACAGCCGCCCTGCAACCCTTGTCCGATGCGTTCGGAGCAGCCCCCGATTCGTGCACGAGGGAGGGCCGCTGGACGCTCTGTGCGTGGCGGGAAACGGACAGCACGAACTCCCGTGCCCTTCAAGCCTTGCGGTCGGCACCGAATGCCTCCTTGGACCACGTGGCCCTCACCGTGGACCGCCAGACCGCAGGAAGGGGACAACAACATCGGCAGTGGTCCCAAGCCTCCGACCGCGACATCGCACTGACCCTCATCCTGACCCGGAATCTCCCGTCAGCATCACCCTTCGCACTGAACCTTGCCGTGAGCCTCGCAGCATTGGAGGCCATTGAAGCGGCCTTGCACCAGATCCGGGGTGACGCCCTGCAGATCAAATGGCCCAACGACATCTTCTGGAAGGGGCGAAAGGCCGGAGGCATCCTCATCGAAAACAGCTGGCGCGGTGCCCGGTGGTCGTCTTCCGTGATCGGCATCGGAATCAACTTGGAAGGCCAGCCTGCCTTCCCGAATGCCACGCGGCTGCTCAGTCCCGACGAAGTGGATTCGGATACGGTCTCGAACCTGCGTTCGGCAATCCTGGACCGAACTGAACACCGGCTGTCCGAAATGGGGCATCCGGAAGCACTGCTGCAGCAGTTCCATCAAAGGCTCTACGGCTGGGGCCAAGCCCAACGCTGGCAGCTCGACGGCACGCTGGTCAGCGGGGTCCTCGAGTCCATCGACCTTGAAGGGCGCCTGTGCGTATCCTCCGGGGGCCGACAACAATGCTTCTCACCGGGAGAAGTCGGCTGGCTTGGTTTGGAGCCCTGAACATCCGCGTTGCCCTCAGGCTCCGCCGAACTTGTTCTGGACCGCTCCGGCAATGTGTTGGAACAGGGCCTCCAAGGGCTTCTGCGCCATCATCCGAAGAAAGGGATTGAGTTCTGCCTCACACACCACGGAAGCCCGGGAGCCAGCACCCTCCGCAGACACGAGCAGGTCCAGATGGAAAGGAAAGGGCGCCCCTCCGCCCTGCAACCGCAGGACATCTCCCTCAAATGCGGGAGCAGTCCGCGTCAGCCGAATCTCCAGCCCACCTTGGATCTTGAACGACACCTCGTCCTCGGACCCCGAAAACCCCTTGACCTTGTCCTCGGGCAACAGGGGTTCCATATTCCGCAAATCAGAGAGGTGTTCCCGCAGTTCAGCCGCGTCCACCGGCACTGTGACTTCACGGCTGCGGATTTCCGTCATTCGGTTACGCCGTCATTGGGTACCGCCTCTTCGAATTGGCGGCTCCAGGCCGCGGCATCCTCCCGCCAGCGCATGAGGGCCTTCGCTTGGGCCTCGGTCAGGTATTCACGCTGGGCCGCCTCGGAAATCATCGTCGGGTAATCACTCAAGGTCTCCAGGGGGCATCCGGCCGCGGCAAAATTGTCCGCAGCCAAATTGAATCCATACGTGAAGATGGCGACCATGCCCTTGACCTCGAGCCCTTCGGCGCGCAGGGCCTCCACTGCGGAAAGGCTCGATTTGCCGGTGCTGATGAGGTCCTCGATGACGACCACATTCCGGGCCTTGCCGAGATCGCCTTCCACGCGGTTGCCCTTGCCATGGCCCTTGGCCTCTCCCCTCACATAGCAGAACGGCAGCCCCAATTCGTGGGCCACATAAGCACCCCATGCGATGCCACCGGTCGCCACACCGGCGATCATATCCGGCTTCACATGCATGGATTCCACCACTGCACACATCTGCTGACGGATGTGGGTCCGGACGGAGGGGTGGCTCAATGCCATGCGGTTGTCGCAATAAATCGGGGATCGCAATCCCGAGGCCCAAGTGAACGGATCTTCGGGCGACAATTGAATCGCCTTGATGCGCAACAGGGATTCCGCTACTTTCCGGCGCTCATCCAACGAAAGAGACATGGCGCGAAGGTATGACGTGGATTGTGGTCCGAGGAGGCTCACACTGGCCGATGTGCAGGCGGCACCCGAGACCGGTGCCCACGTGATGGAATACGGCGGAGGGACCATGCCGTCGACAGCGGATTGGCTTGCCGATCATGGCCATGTCTGGTTGCGCTGCACCGATCTGGAAGCCGCGTGGGACGCCCTCAAGGTGCACACGACGGAGGTGGTGGCCGCGGGTGGCCTGCTGACCGATTCACGCGGCGCCTTGCTCTGCATCCACCGCCTGGGATACTGGGACCTGCCCAAGGGCAAGGTCGAGCCGGGCGAAGGCCTGCCCACCGCCGCCGCCCGGGAAGTGCAGGAGGAATGTGGCGTTCCCCTCCCGCAGGTCGTCGCGCCCTTTGCCATCACCCACCACCTCTATGGCGACCACCTCGAATGGATGAAGGTGACCCACTGGTTCACCATGCGACCAGGGCCGGGAACAGAGGGCGCTGCACCGACTCCGCAAACCGAGGAAGGCATCACGGAAGTCCGATGGGCCCTGCCGGAAGAAGTGGCGGACATGGAATCCGGAGCTTACGGCAACATCGCACGGCTCATGAGTGCCTGGCGAGCCAGCCGATGAGGTCGGGCCCGGGAAGGGGCGGCTCCTCCTGCGTCGGCTGCAAACGCGGTGCCACATGCCGCACGGCCGGCAGGGCATTCAGTCCGAACGTCTCCGTCCAGCGGAGATCGCCTCCTGTATGCAGCAGCGTGTAGGGCACTTTCGAAAGTCCTCCATGACGCTCGGCCACCTCCCGGACCAGCCGCTGATACGCCTCCCAATCCGTACCCGCATCCACGACCACCCATTGCAAATCCCTCGGCAGCAGGCCGCGCCTGCGGGCTTCGGCGTCCGCCAACATGTGCTCCAGCACCTGTATCTGCAACAACGTACTGGGAGCGCCGGCGTCGATCCACAACCACAGGGAAGGCCCGGACCCCGACACTTCCTCAAGGGTCATGAGGTCACCTCCTCCAGCAAAGACCCTCAAGGCTTCAGGCAATGGCCCCGGAACACCGAAGCGCTCCTTCAACCGTTGGGCCGAGGGACCATATACCGCATCCTGGGCACAATGGTCCAATAGGGCGGCAATTCCTTCCGGCAGCGGCTTCATCCGACTGAAACGCCTCGAGGGCCGACAGCCCCATGCCCCGGCGCCGACCTCATGGAGGAACCACGCCATCGTCCTGCCCTCGTCGACGACACCCCAGAACTCCGAGGCCACGGAAGACAAAGCAGCAAAGTCCCCTTGCCCCAATGCCGATTCCAGCCCGAGCCGTCCTGCTTCCGACAGCACACCGCCATGCGCGAATCGACGGAGTCCATTCAGAAAAAGCGCCACGTGCGCCGCATCGCCCGGGTCGGGCGCACCGAGTGCGGTCCACGTTTCCTTGAAGCCAGCAAGGCTGTCGGCACTCAAGTCCGGCAGCAATTCCCATCGTCGCGCAGCCAAATAGGCCCGCATGGCACCCTGCGGACATTGATTCAGCAACACCCCCATTTCCCGCTCGAAGTCTTCGATGCAGACAGCGGTTACGGAATCCATGTCCGCCACATCCAACGGGCCATCACCGATGGGGACACCCAAGGTGTTTCCCGCTTTCTCCCTGGCCGTGATGGTGGAAGTGCCCCACAGCATGGACTGCTGCAATTCGGGCGCCATCCGCTCGCGGGTCTCGGCGATCAGGGCCTCACACCGCGAGGCCATCACGGGGGACCACGTCTCCACGCTGTCTCCCCCTTCCCAGAGAACGGCTCCGGGACGGGCCGCAAAAGGCGCCCTCCCCTTATTTGGGACCACGAGCGCGGCGGCGGCGGGGTCACCACCACCTGCAGGCAGGAACCACGCCACTCCGGCACATTCGAGACGCAAGAAGTGCACGCGGCCGTCATCGGGCCAAGTGAGGTGCAAAGCGCCGTCCATGCCGACTTGGCCTTCCTCCACCGTGGTCTCCGTGCCCGTCAAAGGGTGCAACTCCTGCAATCGGAACGGTCGATTCTCCAATTCGGGCAGCATGAAATCCACTGCCTCCTGGGCCCGGACACCGCCGAAAGTGGACCAGCACAGGCAGCACGCCACCACCTGCAAGGCCAGCCTGACCGCGAACGGGCTCATGGCTTGCATATCCTCAGAGGTCCACCGCATCGGGAACGAAACGGCTGACGTCCCCTCCGTGGTGTGCGATGTCCCGCACCACACTGCTGGAAATGGCGGCAAACTCCGGATCCGTGAAGAGGATCATGGTCTCCAACTCGGCATCGAGGTGCTTGGTCATCTGGGCGATGGTCCGCTCATATTCGAAATCACCCCCATTCCGCACCCCGCGGATCAGCCATCCAGCACCGATGGAGCGGCAGAAATCCACCGTCAACCCCTCGAAAGAGGTCACCTGCACATGCGCGAGGTCCGAGAACGTGGCCCGGCACCAAGCCATCCGCTGCTCGAGGGGGAACATGCCTTGCTTGTCCTGGTTGACACCAATGGCCACCACCACTTCGTCGAAGAGCACCGCAGCCCGCCGCAGGATATTCTCATGGCCCCGGGTGATGGGATCGAACGATCCTGGAAATACTGCACGGCGGGGAGTGTCACTCATCGGATTCACTTCTGTGAACCAAAGAAACTCAAATGCGGGCAACCCCGGAACCGCAGTCCAACGGAAACCCCAACAATGCGCTGCGGGAAGATGGAAGCCGCATCACGCCTCGGGCAGGGCCCGGACATCCACGCCAAGCCCCGGCCTACCGGATGGCATCAGCCGCCCCCCTTCCCTCGACAACCCCGAGGCCACATCATCCGCCAACAGCAACGTTCCATCGTTGTCGAGGTGGTCCGCCAATGGCGAAAGGTGGGCGATGGCCGCCGATCCAATGGTCGATTCACTCATGGAGCCGATCATGACCTGCAAACCGAGTGCCCTCGCCTCGTCCACCATCCGGAGGGCCGGGGTGATGCCCCCGCACTTGGTCAATTTGATGTTGATGCCGTGGAACAAACCCTTGCACGCCAAGACATCCGACTCGCCCACACAGGATTCATCCGCAATCAACGGCAGGGACGACACCTCCATCAGCCGGCGCATTCCCGCATCATCCCCCTTGGCCAAGGGCTGTTCCACCAATTCCACACCCAATGAAGCGAGGCGGGGCAGCATAGCCAATGCATCCTCGACCGACCAGGCGGCGTTCGCGTCCACCCGGAATGGCGCGTCGGTATGGGCGCGCAGCGCCTCGAGCACCTGCAGGTCGTGGGCTCCCCCCACCTTGATCTTGTACACCGGCCATGGCAGGGCCTGCATCTTCTCCACCATCCGCGGCACCGCATCCATGCCGATGGTGTAGTCGCTGGGGGGCACCTCCTCCCGGTCGAGTCCCCACAGGTCCATCAGTGCGCGTCGTTCGCGTTTGCCGTGCAAGTCCCAAGCGGCCATGTCGAGGGCGCACAGCAGGAAGGATTGACCCGGAAACAGGGCCGACATGCGCTGCCAACCATCGCGCGGATCGGCCAGCACGATTTCCTCGATTTCGGATTGCCTCTCCTGGAGCATCGCCGCCATGCCTTCCACGGTCACGTCGTAATAGGAAATGGCGGGGGCCTCTCCCCAACCTGCGATTCCGCCCTGTTCCAACCGTACGATGAGGGCCGGCTGGTGAGTCTTGGTGCCCTTGGAGGTGGTAAAGGGATGCCGGAATGGCAACCGGCTTGCATACCATGAGACACGCAGGCCTTCCATCATGCCTGGAAGTCGAAGAAACTGAAATGCACGTGACCGTACTTCCGCATCTCCACGAATCCATCGGCCTCACTGAAATCACGACGATCGCCGTGCTCCAGTACGAACAAGCCTCCCTTGGCCACCAATCCAGCCTGCCGCACCATATCCGGCAACTCCTCCAATTTCGGCTCAGTATACGGGGGGTCGGCAAACACGAGATCGAATTGCGTCACCGCCCTCCCTAAGAATGCAAAGGCATCGGCGCGAAGGACGCGGATGGCATCGAGGCCGAAATCCTGTGCCTGTTTCTGGATGTATCGGCAGGCTGCGGCATCCCGCTCCACGGACACGACGGAAACGGCCCCCCGACTCGCCAACTCGAAGGACACGGCACCCGAACCGGCGAACAGATCCAACGCCTCCAATCCCTCCAACTCGATGCGGGAACGCAGGAGATTGAACAGGCCCTCCCGCCCGAAGTCTGTGGTGGGACGCCCCTTGAACTGACGGGGTGGCGAGAACCGACGTCCCTTGAGGACGCCACCGATCACGCGCATCGGATGAGCTGGATGACCGGCAGGAAATGCTGCCGATGAAGCCCGGTCACCGCTCCCAGGGCCGGAATGAAACGGCCATAGTGCAGGTCAACCGTGCTGAAATGGCGCTCGAAGGCCTGGTGCACCTCCCCTGCGGCCTTGACGTCGCCACTCAATTGAACGGCAACATCCGCACCGAAGCCGAGCGTATCCAAGAGGTGCACGGCACGATACACCGCGTCGGCAGGTGTCGCGGCAGCGTGACAGACGGAGGCCTGAAGGCCATCCCGAGTCAGCAGGACGAGGTCCACCAGGTCGTCCCTGAGGTGGACGGCCAGTGCGTGGCGTCCCCGCTCGCGCTCTTCCCGAAGAAAGGCTTCGGCCAGAATGGCGCGGGGGTGCCGGAATGAAATGGTCGGAGCCAGCGCGGAAAGTGCCTGACGCAGGCTGTGGTCCGGAGCATGGATGACGAGGTAGGGCGACCCGATCACGGCATGGGCCTCCGTCCCGAGGTGGCGAAGTCCCGTCTCGGCCTCGAGCCATTCGACATCGGTGGCCTGACCACGCAATGCTTCTGGAACTACGGTCGCCGCGCCATCCGCCATCCACGTCACCGCGCCCTCGGCATCCGCCTTCAACCGTTCCGCCAACCAATCCGCACGCGCTTTCATCCGGGCCGCACCGGGCGGGGCCTTCCACACATGGTGGCCTGCCTCCAGCAGGACGCTTCGGTCCTCCGAAGTGCGCAACCAATGCACAGCATGCCCTGAATCGAACACCCATAGCGGGTTGGCCCCCTCCGGCACATCCTGGGTGCCGTCGAGCGCCGTCAACAAGAAATCGACCTGGTCCTTATTGGCGCCAATTGCCATCCGTATGGGCTTCCACAAGCGAACCGAAGCGGAGCGTATCCTTCTTCACGTTCGAACGGCCGAACGGCGTCGGGTCCTGCACCTTGATGGCGCTCACCCGCAGACCGCTCTGATCCACATAAGTCGTATCGATCCTGAACCGCTCTCCCGATGTCGGACTGAAGGTCAAAGAGTCCAGATTGACGGGGGGCAACTTCTTGTCCGCCCGGATCTCAGGCGTGAAGTTCTCTGCAAAAAAGGAGGTGTAGAGGGTGTCCCTCACCTTCCATGAAACGGCATCAGCCGTGATGCTGTCCAGCAGGGCCTGCTCCGTCCATCCCATCTCCGCGGCGATGCCCGGAACGGCAGAGCGCTTGATCACGAAGCCCTCTTCATAGCACTGTGCCTCAGGCAACGTATCGTGGAAGGAACCGATGGAGAAATTCAGCGGCACCAAGGGCGCATTGATGAAGGCAAACAGCGTATCGAAGCTGTCGGTAAAGGCGCCATTGACCTCCTTGTAGGCCAACTGGGCATCCCGGATGTCCGTGAGGCGCTGTATGGTGATCGCGTTCATCGCCTTCTGGTCCTTGAGGTATTGCTCCTCATCCAGAACGGAGTTGGTGGAGGCGATGAAGAAATAAGCCGCCCCGGCAATGCCGCAAATCAGCATGATGCGGTAGGAGGACTGGGGTATGCGATCCAACACGACCGGCATGGAAAGCACCCCACTGACGATGAGGGCGAGACCCGCGAACAGCATCTCGACGGGCTGGCTGAGGTCGGCCGTTTCAGTCGAGGCCAGCACGCTCCCGATGTACTTGATGATCCAAGCCAATCCGGCGATGAGCAGAATGGCACTGAAGCTGTGGCTGCGCAGGAGGAACAGGAGGTTCTGGTATTTGTCGTTCGAATCGTTCATGCTCATGGGCGTGAAAGGGGGCGAATCAAGCGGGGCGAAGCTAAGGAATCCCTGCCGGACGAGCACCCCGCAGGCCCGTACTTTGCCCCCGTCCGGCACGAACTTGCCGACGCCCCCGAATCCCACCGTGTCCAGCGTCCCCACCTCCGAAGATGTCGAAGACCGCCTGCGCGCCGCCTTCCCCCACGCCCCCACGGCGAGCCAGGAGGCACTGCTGCACGCCCTGGGCCGCTTCCTCGTGAGCCCCCATCCGCGCTGTTGCCTCATCGTCCGAGGCTACGCCGGCACCGGCAAGACCACCACCATGGCCGCCCTCGTCAACGTCCTGAGAGACCTCAGACGCCCGGTGGAACTCCTCGCCCCCACCGGCCGCGCCGCCCAGGTCATGGGCCGTTACGCCGGCCGCCAGGCGAGCACCATCCACCGGCGCATCTACCTGCGCAAGGCCACACCCGACGGCGGCACCTCCGCCACCATCGCCCCCTACACCCGCAAGGGCGCGGTCTTCATCGTCGACGAGGCCTCCATGATCGGTCGCGACAGCGGCCTCCGCCAATCCGGTGCCGCCGGGGCCGGCTTCCGCTACCGTGACCTCCTCGCCGACCTCTTCCAATTCTGCCTGCAGGCCCCGGGCAGCCGCATCATCCTCGTCGGCGACGACGCCCAGCTCCCCCCGGTCGGCAGCGCCATCTCCCCCGCCCTCGACGGCCAGCGCCTCGCCCGCGAATTCGACCTCACCCTCGCCGAACGCACCTTGGACGACGTCGTCCGCCAGGAACTCGACAGCGGCGTCCTCGCCAACGCCCACGCCCTCCGTCAAAACATTGCCCTGGCCAAGGACCTGCCCAGCGAAGTCAAAGCCCCCCTCCCTCAATTCACCACCCAATCCTACCCGGACCTCCACATCGTCACCGGCAACGACCTCGCTGAGCTGCTCGATGACCTCCACCACCGCCACGGCGAACAGGACGTCGTCGTCATCACCCGCTCCAACAAAAGGGCCAACGACTTCAACGAGCAGATACGCCGCCGCATCCTCTGGCGGGAGGAGGAGCTCGACGCCGGCGACAGGCTGATGGTGGTCCGCAACAATTACCATTGGCTCAAGGACAACGACGCCTACCCCACCGACCTGATCGCCAACGGCGACACGCTCGTCGTCCAGAAGATTGTCCGCCGCTTCGAACGCTACAGTCTCCGCTACGCCACAGCCGACCTGAAGATGGAGGACTTCCCCGACGCCCCCTCCTTCGAGACCACCGTCATGCTCGACGCGCTCCATGTCGACGGCCCCAGCCTGCCCGGCGCCCGCATGAAAACGCTCTTCGAGGACGTCATGCTCGACTACGCCCACCTCGGCAGCAAGCGGAAAATTGCCGAGGCCGCCAAGCAGGACCCCTGCACCCAGGCCCTCCAGGTCAAATTCGCCTACGCGGTCACCGCCCACAAAAGCCAGGGCGGCCAATGGCCCGCCGTCGTCATTGACCAGGGCTACCTCACCGAAGAAATGGTCGACCTCGAAGGGCTGCGGTGGCTCTACACCGCCCTCACCCGGGCCCAAAAGGAAGCCCATTTGCTCAACTTCCACCCCCGCTTCCTCAC
>CAXQGL010000076.1:0-84363 GCA_964223495.1 Candidatus Nitrosopumilus sp.
CGAATTGAAGCACGACATCCAGTCGAGGGTCAAGACCGACATAGAAAAGCAGCAGCGTGAGTTCTTCCTGCATCAGCAGATGAAGCAGATCCAGGAAGAGCTCGGGTCGGATCCCCACAAGGAGGACATTGCCGGCAAGAAAGCAAGGGCGGAATTAAAGGATTGGCCCGAGAGTGTCGCGGAGACTTTCCTGAAGGAGCTCGGCAAACTGGAGCGCATGAACACGCAAAGCGCGGAGTACAGTGTGCAGTCCAATTATCTCGACCTGCTGCTCGACCTGCCTTGGAACATCACGTCTGAGGACAACTTCGACCTTGCCCATGCTCAGGAAATCCTCGATGAGGACCACTACGGACTCGAGAAGGTGAAGGAGCGGATCATCGAACATCTGGCGGTGCTCAAGCTCAAGGGAGACATGAAGTCGCCCATCATTTGCCTTTATGGTCCTCCAGGGGTTGGAAAGACATCCCTCGGCAAGTCCATAGCCAAGGCCCTCGGCAGGGAATACGTGCGCATGTCGCTCGGTGGCATGCGGGACGAAGCGGAAATACGTGGACACCGGAAGACGTACATCGGAGCCATGCCGGGAAGGATCATCCAGAACCTCAAGAAATCCGGCACATCGAATCCGCTCTTCGTCCTCGACGAGATCGACAAGCTGAGCCGCGACCTGCATGGGGATCCCTCCTCGGCCATGCTTGAGGTCCTCGACCCGGAGCAGAACAGTGCTTTCTACGACAATTACCTCGAGCTCGACTACGACCTGTCGAAGGTCATGTTCCTCGCGACCTCGAACTCCCTCGCCACCATTCAACCGGCCTTGAGGGACCGCATGGAGATCATCGAAGTGTCGGGCTACACAGTCGAGGAAAAAGTACAGATCGCCAAGCGACACCTCATCCAGAAGCACGTCGAGGAAACCGGCATTGCGGAGGATCAGGTGGAGATACCGGATGCTACCCTCGAAAAGATCTGTGCCGAGTACACCAATGAAAGCGGGGTCAGGGGATTGGACAAACGCATTGCCAAAGTGGTGCGCCACCGCGCCGTGCAGATTGCCATGGCGGTGCCGCATGAGGTCTCCATCGCTCCGGAAGAACTCGTGGACATCCTCGGTCCTTCACATGAGAAGGAGCGGTACGAAGGCAATGATGTTGCCGGTGTGGTCACGGGGCTTGCCTGGACACCTGCAGGCGGGGACATCCTCTTCATCGAGACCAGCATAGTCCCCGGCAAAGGAAAGTTGACCTTGACGGGGAATTTGGGGGATGTCATGAAGGAAAGTGCGGTCATTGCGCTGCAGTACCTCAAGGCCCATGCGGAGCAATTGAACCTCGACCGCAAGGTGTTCGACACCTGGGATGTTCATGTCCACGTTCCGGCCGGCGCCATTCCGAAGGATGGCCCCTCAGCGGGCATTACCATGCTCACGGCGCTCGCCTCCATCTTCACCCAGCGCAAAGTCAGGAAATTCCTGGCGATGACAGGTGAAATCACCTTGCGTGGACAGGTCCTTCCGGTGGGCGGAATCAAGGAGAAAATCCTGGCGGCACGGCGGGCCGGCATCAAGGAAATCGTGTTGTGCGAGGCCAACCGGAAGCATGTGGAGGACATTCAGGCACGATACATTGATGGTCTGCGTTTCCACTACGTGAACACGATGACGGATGTGATCGACCGCGCCCTGCTGAAGGAAAAAGTCGACGATCCCCGACAAATCCAACCCCACCCATGAGCATCTTCCGGAGCAGACAGGTTTCCCTATTGGCCAGCCTGGTCGTGCTCTGCCTCGCCTCGAATGTCCGCGGTCAGGAGCTGCTGCGCCCAGGCTTGCTCGACCTTCCCATTTCGGCTCGATTTGCCGGCTCCGCCGAGAGCATGGGTGCCCCATTGCAAGCCACCCTCGGAGACGTTCTCGGCCAATGTTCACTGCTCGATTCTACCCACTCAGGTCAGCTCCACCTGTCCTACATGGATTTCTTCGCCGGAACGGCCATGGCTGCAGCGTTGTACGCCAGACAGCCTGAATCCCGCCGATGGGTCTGGCATACGGGCCTCCGAAATCTGGGATACGGCAGCTTTACAGGCCGAGATCCGGTCGGCGTTGAAACCGGCAGCTATTCCGCTTCCGATGTCGCGTGGACGAGTGGGATCAGCTTTCCGGTGGACAGCAACCTGTCCGTAGGCTTGGCCCTGTGGCTTGGGCAGAGTGGAATGCCCGAACGCCGGTCAGGATTCGCTCAGGTGGACGTCTCCGCGAACTACTACAGAAAGGACAGGCAACTGAGGGCTGCTGCCCATTGGAGGCCTTTGGGAGGCCAATACACTGCCAATGCGGCGGGCAGCAGTGGCAGGTTCTCGCCTGATCTCCGGCTTTCGTTGACGAAGGGGTTCGAAAATGCACCGTTCATCCTGTACGCGACCTATGATGAAATGCAGGACTGGGACCTCGCCCCTGAAGGTTACTATGACGACAGCATCGACCCCCTGACGGGCGACACCCTGCTGAATGGAACCTGGGCTTTCGGTGATCGGCTGCTCCGGCACCTTGCACTCGGTACCGGGCTGCAGCTCGGACCCAATCTTGCATTTCGTTTCGGCTACCATCATCGCAGACGCCAAGAACTCAGATTGACCAATGCACCAGGAACGGCGGGCTTTGCATGGGGAATGGATTTCAAAGTGCGCAGGTTCGATCTGGCGGTGGCGCGCAACACCTATCACGCGGCCGGCGCTTCCACCCACCTTTCCATACGAACAAGACTGACCGACCGGTAAGCGGGCAACTCCTTGCTACCTTCGAAGCGTCCGAACGTCACCAAGGCTCATGAAAAGGATCAGCATCGCCATCGATGGTCTCAGTGCCTCAGGGAAAAGCACCTTGGCACAGGGCTTGGCCAAGGCGTTGAATTACCTCTACATCGATACGGGTGCCATGTACCGGGCAGCGACCCTTTTCGCCATTCGGGAGAAGCTGGTCGACTACGACGGCAACCTCGACGTGGAAGGCATGGTCCAGGCACTCCCGAGGGTCTACCTGACCTTTCGATTCAATCCCGGTTCCGGTCGCAGTGAAATCTGCCTGAACGGCCGGAACGTGGAGAAGGAAATCCGAAGCCATGAGGTATCGCGGCACGTCAGCGTGGTGGCAAAGGTGCCGGAAGTCCGTGACAAACTCGTTCTGGCACAGCGCCGCATGGGAGAGATGGGTGGCGTCGTAATGGATGGCCGTGACATCGGAACGGTGGTGTTGCCGGATGCCGAAGTCAAGTTCTTCATGATGGCGAACCTCGAGGCACGGGGAAAAAGGCGTTACAATGAGTTGGTCCGACGTGGTCGGGCGGTCAGCCTGGAGGCCGTGGAGGCGAACCTGGTCGAACGGGACCGCATCGACAGTACTCGAGACCACAGCCCTCTGATGCAGGCGGAAGACGCCATCGTCATCGACAACAGCGATTTGTCCATCGAAGAGCAATTCGACCACATGATGGGCTGTGTGCAGCAGGTTCTGGATGCTTAATGTCCGCACATGGGGTGTCTTTCTTCTGGCACCCGTACTGCTGGGATGTCGGACCGGAGAGGCACAAGCGCCAGAAGGTCCGCAAAGGCCGGTCTTCCTGACCTTGGATTCTTCCGCTGCCATCTCGCGAATGGACAGCATGACGGTCCGCCAGAAAATTGCACAGCTGATGATGGTCCGGCTGTACTCGAAGCCCGGGCAGACCGACTCCTTCGAAGAGGTCCGGGAGGACATCGTGCAATACGGCATTGGTGGTGTCATCGCCATGCAGGGAGATCGGGCCACGACGCAGCGCAACCTGCATGCATTGGACAGCGTGTCACGCTCGGACCAAGGGGTCGGTTTGCTCACAGCCATGGATGCCGAGTGGGGTTCGGGCATGCGTCTGCCCGACGGCCTGACCTTTCCGAGGGCCATGGCCCTCGGCGCCACGGAAAACGAAGCCTTGGTCCGGACGGCAGGATACCTGGCCGGCGTGGAATTGAATTCGATGGGCATCGGCATCGACTTCGCTCCCGTGGCCGACGTCAACAGCAATCCGGACAATCCGGTCATCGGGAACCGCTCCTTTGGCTCGCGGCCGGAGATGGTGGGGGCATTGGCCTCAGCTTGGGCGGAAGGGCTGCGTGAAGCCGGGGTGATGGCCGTGGGCAAGCACTTCCCCGGACATGGGGATGCCGATATGGACTCCCACCTCACCCTTCCGCGCATCCACTCGGACAGCGCCCATTTCGCGGATGTCGAACTCCCCCCCTTCCGCGCCCTCATATACCGTGGTGTGGAAGGCATGATGACCGCCCACCTCGATGTGCCTTCTCTCGATTCATCCTCGGGGATGCCGACTTCACTGTCCAAATCGGTCATCCATGACCTGCTGATCGACAGCCTCGGCTTCGAGGGTCTGGTCTTCACCGATGCCCTGACCATGGCTGGTGCATCGGATATCGTACCTCCCGGTTCGAGGGAAGTGGCCGCATTGAATGCAGGCAATGACGTCCTGCTCTTTCCATCGGACCCCCCGTTGGTCCTGGACAGCATCGAGTCGGCCCTGCTGAGGGGTGAACTGGATACCGCCAGACTGGATGAAGCCTGCCTGAAGGTCCTGCTCGCCAAACAGTGGCTCGATGGCATCGGGCCAACAAGTGCTGAGGTTCCCTCCCGGCATGAAGTGCAGCGGCAGCTCAGAGACCACATGCTCGTGCACCTCGGATCGGGATGGACTGTGGATCCCGGCCAGAAGCCGGCACTGGTCATCGTCGGCAATCGAGGCGAAGCCATGGAACGCCGGTTGAGGCTTTCCCACCCTGAAGCGTTGGTCATCCGCTTGGGAAAGGACACATTGTCGGCTTCGGAGATCGAGAACACCGTCCGTTCGGTGGAAGAATATGGGGAAGTCCTGCTGGCCTTCCTGGACGAGAGCAACAGGCCTGCAAGGCACTTCGGCATTCCGCGCGGCGCTGACCTGCTCCTGGAACGGCTTTCCGGAACATCCCGACGTCTGTTCGTCACCCTGTTCACCAGCCCTTATTCGTTGGGGCATCTTCCTCGGGTTCCCGATACCCAGTGGATGGTGGCCCATCACGAGGACGACCTGACGCAGGAAGCCGCCATGGCGGCTTGGTGTGGTGAAGGAGATGCGAGGGGGCGGCTGCCCGTGGATGTCGCCGAGTGGAAAGCAGGGACGGGATTCCCGATGGTGGCCACGCGGCTACCCAGGGCGGTTCCCAGCCCTCCCACCGAGCTCATGGCCCAGCGCCTGGACAGCCTTGCCGATGCCGCCATCGCCATGGGAGCCACACCCGGGATGCGCATCCTCGTCCTGCAGGACGATTCCATCCGCCACGACGCCGCCTACGGCCTCCTTGGAGACCACGGCCATACACCCGTCGATAGGCATCATCTGTATGACCTCGCCTCGATCACCAAGGTCGCCGTGTCGACCCTGCTTGCAATGATGTCCGTCGAGCGGGATATGTTCGGACTGGACCAACCCCTGAAAAAGCTGCTGCCCAAAGACCGCGATGCCCCCCTCGATTCCGAACTGGGGCGCCGCACTTTGAGGGACGTGCTCGCCCACAGGTCAGGGCTTCCTGCATGGATTCCCTTCTATATGGACCTGATCGCACATGCGGACACCACAGCCGGCGCCCTTTCCGATGGAGCCATCCCGGGTTGGATCACCCTGTGCGCCGACAGGTGCATGCATCCTGATTGGCGCGACTCGATCCGGACAACGGTCCGTGGTGTGCAACCCAAGCCCGCAGGTGAATACCGGTACAGCGATCTCGGCTACTACCTGTTGCAGGAAATCCTGGAGTCCCAATGGAAAATGCCGCTGGATCGGATCGCGGACAGCCTCATATTCAGGCCGCTCGGTCTGGAGCACATGGGCTATCTCCCCTCGGATTGGGCTTCACCCGGAAACATCGCCCCCACTGAACGCGACACGACGTTCCGGGATGCGTGGGTCCAGGGGCATGTACACGATCCCGGGGCCGCCATGATGGGCGGCATTGCAGGACATGCAGGCTTGTTTTCGGATGCGCATGACCTCGCGGTCATCATGGAATGCATGAGGAAAGGGGGCGTCTGGAGGGGAATCCGTCTCGTGGAAGAGGAAACCGTGAGGGAATTCACCACACGCGCCTTTCCCGATGAGGACAACCGTCGGGCCTTGGGCTGGGACAAGCCGGGCATAGAAATCGACACCGGGGCCAGCGGCAATGCCGGATCATGGTCGAGCTTCGGACACAGCGGTTTCACGGGGACGCTCGCGTGGACGGACCCTGAGGGGGACTGGACCGCCGTCATTCTGGCCAACCGGGTTTGCCCCGATGCGGGAAACCGGTTGTTCGTCGATGAGGACATCAGAACCAAAGCACTGGTGATCCTGCAGGAAACACTCGGGTTGCCATCCCGTTTCGCGGACGCCGGGGGCGATCGCACCGGTGAGGAGTAAATTGCTGGTCATGAGGATAGGAATGGTGTGCTATCCCACGTTCGGTGGGAGCGGAGTGGTCGCCACCGAACTGGGCAAAGCCTTGGCCGGTCGGGGCCATGAGGTGCACTTCATCACCTATGACCAGCCGGTGCGGCTGGGCAGTTTCCGGCCCAACGTGTTCTATCACGAGGTCAGGATTGCCCAATACCCCCTCTTCGACTACCCGCCCTACGAGCTCGTCCTCGCGTCCAAGATGGTGGAAGTCGTGCGCCAACAGGACCTGGACATCCTCCATGTGCACTACGCCATTCCCCATGCTTCCAGTGCGTATATGGCCAAGCGGATCCTCGCCGAAGAAGGCCGACACCTGCCCGTGGTGACCACGCTGCACGGGACGGACATCACCCTGCTGGGCAAGGACCCCGGATTCGAACCCGTCATTTCCTTTGCCATCAACCAGAGCGATGCGGTCACGGCGGTGAGCACCAGCCTGAGGAGCGATACCTACAAGCTGTTCGGGATCAACAAGGACATCGAGGTGGTGCCCAACTTCATCTGCCCCGCTCACTTTGAAGGATTGCAGGGGCAGAAACGCGAGCAGTTCGCCGCCCCCGAGGAGAAGCTGCTCTGCCACATTTCGAACTTCAGGGCCGTCAAACGCGTGCAGGACGTCATTTCCACGTTTGCCATCCTGGCAGAGCGCACCTCGGTAAAGTTGTTGATGGTGGGCGATGGGCCAGACAGGTCCGGAGCGGAACGCACCGCGCGGGAGCTGGGGATTGACGACCGGGTCTTTTTCCTCGGCAAACTCAAGAATCCCCTCGAGGCCCTCGCCATCTCGGACCTGTTCCTGCTGCCCTCGGAAAGTGAGAGTTTCGGACTCGCCGCACTTGAAGCGATGGCCTGTGGCATTCCCGTTGTCGCCACGGAGGCTGGAGGGCTGCCGGAGGTGATCCGCCATGGCGTCAGTGGCATGCTAGCCCCGGTTGGCGATGTCTCCATGATGGCGGACCATGCTGAGTTCCTTCTGGATCCCGCACACCATGAAAAATTCAAGCAGAAGGCTCGGGACCGCGCAGACTCCTTTGCCATCGATCGGGTACTGCCTGAATATCTCAGGATCTACAACGAGGTCCTCTCGCCTGAAGCCGTGGACTGATGGGCACCAGAACCGAACGCGAATCCGGAAGGATTGGTGATCGCATCGACTTCCGATGGGATCAACGGGGCTCTGGACATGAATCGCTCCACGTGAAAATTTCACAGCGGATCTCCCCGCCGCAGATGGCCATGTTGTCGTTGTGGCTCGTCCTGTGGTGCTGTCTTGAAGGCGTGGTCCTGTATTTCTGGACGCAGGAACCCCTGGAGGGCAATGCATGGCTCGGATATGCCATCTACTCGGCTTTCTGGGCATTTTTTGCTTTCCGCATCGGCAAGGTCTGGATGTGGAGACTGCGCGGAAGTGAGCGCATCGTGGCCGACGCCCGGGGCATATCCGTGGCCATGGCTTTCGGACGGCGTGGCCTGCCCGACTTCTTTGCCCATGGCGCCTTCATGGGCATCAAAAGGGTGGAGGAAAACCCGACGCAAATTCTCCGCTCCTTCGAGCAGGCATTCTGGTCCATGGGGGGCGAAACCCTGCAGTTCAAGGCCGGCCGGCGGACCATGGTGTTCGGAAAGCAACTGGCCGACCGCGATGCCGACGCCCTGTTGAAGTTGCTTCGACGCGCCACCGACCGTCTGGCCCGAAAGGCTGCATCAGCCTGAAACCAAGGCCCTCACCGCCGCCTCGTATCCCTCCAGACCCAGCCCGCAGATCACGGCGCCGCACACCGGACTGAGCAGGCTCACATGTCGGAATTCCTCCCGTGCATGGATGTTGGTGATGTGCACTTCAATGACGGATGATGCAATGGCCGCCACAGCATCCCGCAATGCCACGGAGGTGTGCGTGTAGCCTCCGGCGTTGAGCACGATGCCGTCCGAGGAGAACCCGACTTCATGCAGATGATCGATGAGCTCGCCCTCCACGTTGGACTGGAAGTGCTCGATGCGGACATCGGGAAAGGCCGCCCGCAACCGGTTCATCAGTTCGTCGAGCCCCGCACTGCCGTATTGCTCCGGTTCGCGTTTTCCGAGGAGATTCAGGTTCGGGCCGTTGATGACGTGGATGGTCTTGGACATGGGTTGATTCAATCGAGGGCAACCTCGTCGTGGGCGTCAACGAAAAGGATGTTGCCTATGCCATGGTGGGCTTCGAACAGCTTGACCCCCTCCCTTCGGATGTCTGCGTCATTGAATCCAATGAAGGTCAGATCGGCAAACTTGCTGCGCGCGTCGATGAGTTCCTCCCGGACATCGCCGGGCATCTCCTCCACCATTTCAATGTTCTGTTCGCTGACAGGAATGCGGCCTGCCTGGATGAGGGCCTGGAGGGCGTGCTCCCGCTTGGCACGGTCCCCATCCCGATATATGGAATACACCTGTATGTTCGAATCACGCCAATCCCGGTGCCCCTGGATGACGTAGGCCATCAGAATCATCAGATTGGCATTGGCCGAATCCTCTGGCGTGATCCAGATGTGGATGGTCCTCCGCTCCCCGAATCCCCGAAAGCTGGAGCGGAGGAGACAGAGGTCCAGATTCGACCCGCGCAACAGGTCATAGTTGGCCACCAATTGCTCCGCACTCTCCGGCTGCTCATCGATGTACTCCAGCAGTATGGCGTTGTTGCCCTGTCCGCTGATTCCCGGCAACTGAACACATTGTGCAATGGCGGATGTGTAGGAGGGCGAAACAACAGTCGAGGTGCTCACCCTGCTCTTGAGGGCCTTTGCGAGATCGGCCAGCCCCTGCTTGGCCCGGAGTGAACTGCGGAATGTTCTGGCGTCCAGCTTGCCTTCGATGAGGTGTACATAGGTACCGAACCCCTGCCGATGGGCAATCCACCGCACCATGTCGAACGCACCCAGCCTGCGGAAAGTGTCCTTGCTGACGGCCAGCATCATGGGACGCCAGTCCTTCCGATCCAGCTCGGTGGTATCCCGCCTTTGCAGGATCAACTGCAGCTGGCGGCTCAATTGGAACAGCATGCCCCTGAACAGGGCCACCATGCCGCGTTCACCCCGCCTCGACAATCCGGCATAGATCGCCCCCATGATGATCAGACTGCCGAGCGCATAGCTGAAGTTCATCAGGAACATCAGGTAGAAGCAGGTCACGGCCCCGATCAGACTGAGGAACCAGTGTGACCGGAATGTGGGCCGGTATCCCGGACTCGCGGCGAAATGTTCGAAGAGGCTGACCAGACAGATCGCACCATAAGTCACCATGAAGAACATGGAGATGATCTCGGCCACAGCATTGATGTCTCCGAGTGACACGAAGATGAAGCCGATGATGCAGGTGACGATGGACGCGATGATGGGCTCATTGTCCGACTTCCTGCCCCTCCTGAGCTGCAGTCCGATGGGCTTGGGGAAAATCCGGTCGAGGGCGAGCGCCTGCAACGTCCGCGGCGCGATGATGACGCTGCCCAGTGCACTCGATACCGCAGCAGCAGCCAACCCCATGGGAATCAACGGCGGCCATATGGCAATGGACTCCATGAAGAGCTCGTCGGATGCCAATTGTTCCGGACTGGCGCTGACCCAGAACTTGAGTGCCACGCAGATGTACACCACGATTCCAGTCACCGTCGCCCACAAGGTGCCCCTCGGTATGGCCCTGGCGGGCTCTTTCAGGTCTCCACTCAACCCCAGCCCTGCCGCGATCCCCGTGAATGCCGGAAAAATGAAGGTGAAGACCTCGATGAAGGAGTACCGTTCAATGGTTCGTCCGTCCGCCGTCACCATTGTGCTGTCTATGGTGCGCAGAATGTCCAATTGGGATTGGGGCTCACCAGTGCCGGCAAAGAAGCTGATCAGCGCCACGACGAGGACGGCCACCACGCCGTACAGTGCTTTCACACCGACCTGTGCCCCCTTCGTCAGCATGAGCAGGGTGAGCAGGGACATGAACCCGTAGTTGACCATCCAGGGCTCGAGCAGGATGCCGTGATCCGCTTCCAGCCAGGTCAACAGGTCCCGGGTGGACACGGTGAAGGCAATGATGTAGAACGCGACGCTGATGGCCTGGCTCAGGAAGAGCGCGATGCCGATGGCCCCCCCGATCGACAATCCGAAGGACCGGCTGATCATGTAATAGGCGCCTCCCCCCTCCACCTTCTGGTTGGTGGCGATTTCCGCCACCGCCAGTGCGGTCGGTATCGTGACGAGATGGCCCAGCACGATGATGGCCATGGTCCACAGCAGCCCCACATGTGCCACGGCGAAACCGAACCTCAAAAACAGGATGGCACCCAGAATCGTGGAAATCGCCGTCATGAATACGGCAAACGTTCCCAGTCCCTTCTCCTGCATGGTGTGAAAATAGGGACCTGCCCTTTTGTCATTGTGCCCATCGGCTTGATACATGAACACCCCATTGCCGATAGGCGGGACCATCCTTGTCCACACGTCCCCGCCCATGATCGACACATCAAAAGCCCGCCGGCACGGCCTGCACCATTCCGCGCTCCTCGCCACCTTCCTGCACCTTCTTGGCTCCGCAGCCCAGGAATGTCCACCTGTCCCACCTGTGACCCCACCTTGGCTTGAATATCCTTCGGAACCTTTCCGCCATGTGGCCTTCACTCCGTCGGGAGACATGACGGCCAACGTCTATCTGATGGACACGGGGGTGCCGCTCGGAAGGCCATTCGTCTTCGTGGAGGGCATCGACTTCGGCCTGGGCGGAACATCCGATGCGCATCGTTTCGGCGATTTCGGCTGGGACGAATTCCTCGGGTGTGCCCAGGAACTGTATCCCATGATGGGGCATGTGCCGGTCTTGATCGATTCATTGTTGGAACGGGGATTCCACCCCGTACTGGTGGACTTCCAAGAAGGGGCTGGCGACATCTTCTCGAATGCCGCGCTGCTCGCCGACATCCTCCAGCACTTGGCGCAATACCGGAATGACCCGCGCTACATGGTGGTCAGCGGCGCCAGTATGGGCGGACAGATTGCCAGGATTGCATTGCGGATGATGGAGTCCTCAGGGGTGCCACATTGCTGCCAACTCTACCTCAGTCTGGACAGTCCGCACCAAGGAGCCAATGTTCCATTGGGGTTGCAGCAGACCATCCTCCACCTGGCTTCCGAAAATCCTGACATGGAGGGCTTGGGTGGGGCCATTGCCTCTCCCGCTGCCCGACAGCTGCTGCTGCACCAAGCCATTCCAGGTTCGGTCCGCACCCAATACCAGGACAGTCTGGACGCCATATCCTGGCCCGTACACTGCAGGAATGCCGCCATAGCCAACGGCGGCACCGAGGGGCTGGGGAATGGCGACCAGCCCCTGCTCGATTATGAATACGCCATCCTGCCCAGCGAGCTGATTGGCGATATCGGGGGACTGCTGGATTTGGAAATCCACCCGCATCCGGGCAGTACCGACCACCCTTTGGCGGGTCCATTGGCCCCCATCACGAGCCTCGTTGAAACACCACAGGGCAGCGGCTGGCCGTGGCCGCTGGAACTCGCCGTGGGTTTGGGCAATCCCACCTCCATCCATTGGCCGAATTCAATTGACCTCATGCCCGGTGGCACCCGCCCCTCGGTGGGCCAGTTCGTGCATGCATTCAATCAAGCGGTTACCGCCTTGGAATTGCCTTGGCCCATTGATGTTCCCGCCATCGTCCCCGCTGAATTCCAACCCCTCCACAGTTTCATCCCCACCCCGAGTGCCCTGGGCATTGCTCTCCCGTGGAGCAGCGAGACCATGGGGGCCCTGAATTCGCTGTCTCCTTTTGATGCCATCCATCACGGTCTGTCCAATGAGCCTCACAGTGAGGTCAATCCCGCGAATGTGGCTTTCGTACTCAACCAATTGGACCTGACCGAGTGCCCTCTCGCCCCGGGCTTTCTCGCTGGTGAACATGTCTTGAATGCCAGCGGCGACTGGGGCTTGCCGAGCCTTGCCGTTGCAGGACGGCTCTGCCTTCAATCCTCCGATCCCGTTTTTGGCACCGCGGGGGCTCCTTCCGGCTCCGTCGGTTGGTTCGAAGTGCATCCCTGTGCCGAAGCAATCGAGGTGATGGAGGGCGGCATGTTGGAATTGGGTGGTGGCCCATCTCCGGTTGTCCCCTCGGCACACTTGACGCTGCAGGACCACACGATGCTGCGCATATCCGGGCATTGCATCCTTCACGAAAACAGCACACTGACGCTTGAAGCAGGATCGAGGCTGGTGTTGGCCGGCGGCACATTGGACATGCGGACAGGAAGCCGCATCCACGCCAAACCCGGAAGCGAAATCCTGATCACTTCCCATGCACTCTGGACCCAGGAGCCAGAAAGTGAAGTCATCCTGGAATCCCGATGTCTATTGGAGGAACATGCCCATTGGCTCCATTTCCATACTGCGGGTTCCCGGATGCGCTCGGGACAATCAAACCTGTTTGTTTTCGGAGAAGACAGCCATCTGGAGCTGCATGGTCCAGCGGGGGAAACGCATTGGGTGCTTGGCGAAGGCACCGAAGTCTGGATGGAAGGAGATGGCGCGTTTTCAATGACCGGATCGGGAATCCGGTGGATGGGACAGTCTCTATGGAATGCCGTCATGATGGGCGGCACCCTCTTCAGCGGAGCCATCTGGGTGGCATCCGGCACGGACTCGATGGTCGTGTCGGGTGAGCTCACACTGCTGGGACAACTGTCCGACGGCCTTCACATCCGACAGGACGAAGGTCAATTCAGGATGGAGGACGCCACATTGCATGGCGGATCGACCACCATGCTCAACAACAGGGTCCGTTGGAACCGTGTCCACTGTTCGGCGCATCCGGTTTCACACTTGGGCCTTGGCGACGAGCCCACCCACCTCATCGCTTCTTGTCGTTTTGAAGACTGTCAAGTCGGGCTGCAGCTCAGAGGACCGGGCAGAATGCGGATTGAAGACTCCGGTTTCAATTCCAATGGCATCGGGTTGCATCTGCGCCATGGTCGTTGCGAGGCCGCATGCTGCACATTCACTTCCAATGACATCGCCATTCATGATGACAGGGCCCTGCTCATCATGCAACCGGAAGGCGGTGGCGGATGGAATGAGTTCAACTTCAATGATGTCCACCTCCATTTCAACCAGGCCCTTCCGCCCGAAATGCTGGGAGGTGCCAATCATTTCGGAAGCCATTATTCCGGTTGGGCTTCCGGAAACTTGGACTTCCCATGCTCGGGGGGACCCATCGACTGGTTGATCCATGGTCAAAGCTGGGACTGGCCGGATTCGTGGCCACAAATCCAGGGCGGACTCTGGACATCATCCCAGTACAATGGTGCTTCTTGCCCTGTGGTGGCAGTCGACCTCAATCCCATCCCTCCGCGCGATTGTGGACAGGAAGGCAAAAAGCTGCACGAATGAAGTCAGTCCGAGAGGGTGAAGGTCTCGAGCACCCAGATTTCACGGGTGATGGACCTGTCGTTCTTGAAGTAGTACACGCCGTGTTTGGCAACGGTCTTCCGGTAGACGTTGACCTCATTGTCCTGTCGCACGATCCGCTCGATGATGAGGGCATTGCCTTCTTCATAGCTGCGCTCCTCCATGCCCTGCCGGATGCCCTCCTTGGCGGGGACATCCTGGAAATCTTCGGATGTGGGAGGCTCGCCCATGTCCTTGTCCATGACCTTCCTCAAGGCCGATGCCGACCGGATTTCCGCCTCGCCCGCGGCCAGCTGGTTGGATTGATTGTGCTCGCGCTCCTCGCGCTGGACCTCGTTCCAGCGGTCCAGTCTGCGGATCTCCGACCCCTCACCGACCCGCTGATGCTGGGCCGCGCGACGCTCGATGTCTTCGAAACGCATGATGCGATCGTCCACTGAGGCCAAACGGAGGTCCCGATTGAAGTCGGCATAAACCTTGAGCATGCGGTCGAGTGAATCCGCGAAGACATCGTAGCGTCGGGTGCGGTCCTGCAATCGTTCCCGGTTGTCCCTTTCCTTTCGGGTCAATGTGATGAACCGATCCCTCCTGCCTGCATCCCCTGTGGACTTCCAATCCTGTTCATTCTCCGAGTATCGTGTGGTCTGGACCTCGAGGTCAGCCATTCGGTCCTGGCGGTAGGAAGCCGCTTCGTAGGTAGCATTCTCCCGTTCTTCGCCTTTCTCCCGAATGACATTGTAGGCAGACTGCCTTCTGCCGTCACTGTTCCCGGACCAGATGTCATTGAGCTCGGACTGGCGATCGGCCTTGGCATAGACGGCTTGACCGCGTGCCCGGATTTCCGATTCCAATGCATCCCGGTAGTAGGATTCAGCCGCATCCTGCTCGGCATTCTGCATGGCGGAAACATAGTTGCGGCTCCGGTCCAGATCCGCATCCAGCCTGCTCCGATTGGCCGACCTGTTGCGCTCTTCCTCCTCGAGCGCGGCCAACCGTTCCTCCTCGAGGAGGCGGGCCTGCTCTTCCTTGATGGCGGCGGATTCAGCTTCCGAAGCTGCTGCCTCGGCTTCCTGCTCGGCAAGCAATGCCTCCCGATCCACTTCGAGGTTGGCGTCCAACTCCGAGTCCCCACCTGACAAGGCTTCGATTCTGCGCAAACGGTTCTTTGGATAGCGCTCGTCCGGTTTCAGGGCCGAGGCTGCCTCGTAAGCGGCACGGGCCTCCTGCCAACGCTCGCCATCAAAGGCCTGATCGCCTTCGCGAATGCGGTCTTCGTATTCCCGGTCGAGCCCGTCCTGCCCGTCCCTGGAATCCGGGGTTGCCGTTTCCTCCTCTTCCAATGCCAATTCCACGATGCGCCCTTCCGCCTCCAAAGCCCGCTCCCGCGGGTATGTTTCACCGGGCATCATGCCTGAAGCCTGCTCATAGAGTGACTTCGCCCTGACGTAATCCTGATCATCGAAGCTCCGATCTGCACGGTCGATGAGGGTCTGATACTCCTGCTGCAACCGCTCTGCCGAGGCTGCATCGCGTTCCCCAGCCTTGCGCAACTGTCTGATCTCGGTGAGCTTCTCCCTTGGAAGCCGCTCTGAAGGTTTGATACCGGAAGCCTCCTCGAATGCGGCCTCTGCCCCATCGAGGTCATTGGCCTCCATGGCTGCCAAGCCCGAATTCACCGCAGCATCGTAGGCCGCGTCTTCATCTGAAGTGTCCGAAGCCGCATCCGCCGCATCAATCTCTGCGAGGAGGTCCCGGGGTTCCTGTTCTCCGGGCAACAGGTCCGAGGCCGACTGTATCGCGGCGCGCGCGGCGCCCCAGTCCTCTTTCCGCATGGCCATCTTGCCCTCGCGCATCAACTGCTCATATTCCCTTCGGAACTCAGCTTCCGATTCCGCCATGGCCATCCGTTCCTGGGCATCGGCCATCATTGCTTCCGCACGGCTGTCCCCGGGAACTTCCGTAAGGGCACGCTCGAGCCAATTGATGCTCTGGGCCCAACGTTCCCGTCCGAACTCCACCTCGGCCTTCCGCATGTGCTCCTCGTATTCCCGATTGGACGCCTCCTCATCGCCGCCTCCAGCACTGGATTCCAGTTCATCCTCGATTCTCGCCTGCATCGAAGAGGTGTAGGGCAGGTCCCATGCGAGCTGTTCCTTGGCGGCATCGAATGCCACTTTTCCAATGGGCTCGTCCAACAGATCCCGATCGAATCCGGACGGCACATCGAAGAGGCTCATTTCCACCGTCAGATAGAAAGGCCGTTCCTGAAAAGCCTGGGGAATGGAAGAAGTATTGAGGAGGACCTTCCGCGGACTCATGTCCTCGTAGGTGAAGAGCAACACGTAATCCGCACCGTGATCGAGGGACAGCGTGTACCGGCCATTGGATAGGGTGGATACGGCATCGTAAGCCTGCCCTCCCCTGAGGACACTGACCTCCACCCCGGCAATCTTCCGATTGCTGTCCTTGTCGCGCACCGTGCCGTCCACCTCGATGCTGCCTTGGGCAAGCACCATGAAGGGCAACATGCCCGCGGCCATGGCGAGCAATCTGAGGGCATTCCGGAAGGGGTAGCGCGCGTTCGTGGACATCTTTGTTCCTTGCAAGGGTCGACTCCTGCTTCGAATTACGGAAAATCAACCCATTACTCAGAGGTACAACCTCCTGTCTTACGCAAAAGTATGCCCATAGGATACTGGGAAAGTGAACATTTGCTCGCGCCGGCCGACCTGACCATCATCGGATCCGGCATCGTAGGCATGAGTACTGCCCTGCATTACAAGAAATTGAGGCCCTTCGACAAGGTCCGCATCATGGAGCGGGATCCCATCGGCGAGGGCGGGACAACGCGCAATGCCGGTTTCGCCTGTTTCGGCGGTCCGGGTGAATGGCTTGACGACCTCGATCAGCTTGGACAGGAAGGATGGCTGCGGTTGGTCGAAATGAGGATCCATGGGCTGTCCACCCTGCTGGATCTGCACCGACCGGAGGACCTCGAGCTTCAATGGACCGGAGGCTGGGAGCTGTTCAATGACGATGAACGCGGTCAGCTGCGTTGCAAGGAGGTATTGGAGCGGATTGACGTCCTCAACAGCGCCGTCCAACCATTGCTTGAATCCGGACTCGGCGGCGTGAATCCCAACCGCACCGGACAACCGGCACTCGAAGTGGATCCTTCCCGTGCTGAAGCCTTCGGTGCGCACATGGCCATCCACCTACCGTGGGAAGGCATGCTGCACACTGGAAAGCTCGTATCGGCATTCCACGCTGCGCTGGAGGACATTGGCGTCCAAAGGCTGCACGGCTGCAACATCGAAGGACTCACCCGTTCGGAGGGAACCGGACATGGCTGGTCCATCTCCACCCCGAGGGGCGTGTTCGAAAGTGGCAAAGTGGCGGTCTGCACCAACGGCTTCGCGCAACAGCTCCTGCCCGGCCTCGAGGTCCATACGGCACCCAACCGGGTCTTGGTCATCCGGCCCGACCAGGGCATGCCCCCCACCGGCTGTTACCATGTCGAAGACGGCTATCTCTATTTCAGAACCCTCGCCGACGGTCATGTGCTGTTTGGGGGAGGGCGTCAATTCGGGATTGAATGGCCCGCCGCCGATGCCCTGCCTCATGAATTCGATGCGGTCATGGCGGAATGGGATCGGCAACTCCTCGAGTCCGCAAGACGCTGGATGGGTGATGCGTCCGAAGTGACCCACCGGTGGACTGGATGGCTCGGTGTCGGAAAGGACCGTGAGCCTCTGATCGGCAGTTCAGCGCCAGGACTCCACCATGCGGTCAGGATGGGCGGCATGGGCATCGCCGTGGGCTCAGGCATCGGCAAGGAGCTCGCACGGCGCATGGCCGAGGAGTGAAGGGCGTTTTGCCATCGGGTAACCTTCTGCCCAGTCCGGACGTATGGGGCGTGAATACCACATCATGTCGTACCCGTGCGTCCCCCTCAGCAGTCTAGGCATCCGCTGCCTTCCCGTGGGCTTCCTCCTGCTCATCCTCAGCGTTTCAACCGGGTCCCATGCCCAGTTGTCGGGGAGTCCAAGCAACACTGGATCGGGGTCCGGCATCCACGCCGGGTGGCAGATGGGTCCGGCTGCATTGCATACTGAACGCAACCGCTCGTTCGGCGCCCATCACCTCGGCAATACGGGATATGGACATGCATTGTCCGTCCAGTCCGCATGGAAAGGACCATGGGAGTTCGAGCTCAAGGCGAGCCGCTCCGTGGTGGTCACCGATGATGGTGCCATGCGGGGATGGCAAACCGAAATCCAATCCGGTGAATTCATGGTGAACTGGGTTTGGAAAGGTGCCGGAAACCGTCAGGACGCCAGAACGCGACAGGCGCGAATCTCCAAGGGATTCCAACCCTTCATCGGATTGGGCATCGGCCATGTGGACCACCTGATGACACAGGACCTCGAAGACGCCTTCGGTCGCCCCTACCACCTGTGGTCGGATGGCACGCTGCGCAATGTCGCCGAGGATGGCGACCACGACGGCAGCGCGCTCATCCTGCGCCGCGATTACACCTATGAGAGCGAGATGTCCGCGCAATCGGGTGTCGCCACCAAGGGGCGCTCCGTGGCAATCCCCGCCCAGATGGGGGTCCGGCTCGATGTCTCCCCCCGAATCCGGACCCGTTTCGGCATCGGTGGGTGGCTTGGATTGGACGATGGGGTGGACGGCCAATCCTCCGGTCGCATCCTGGCTGGTGATGCCCTTGCCACCGGCTTCTTCGGCATCGGCATCCGCCTCGGCAAACTCGCGGCCAGGCCGGCACCAATGGCTCCGGTGCGCGGTGTCACCTCCGAGGATGCCGTGCTCCTTGCGGACATGGATACGGATGGCGACGGCGTCAGCAACTTGTACGACAAGTGTCCGGGCACACGCGGCATCAAAGTCGACGCCTTCGGTTGTCCCATCGACTCCGACGGCGATGGCTACGCCGATCACCGGGACCTTGAGCCCTTCTCCCCGCACATCGATGTGGATGCGCATGGTATCGCCATCGATTCCGCGGCAACCGCCGGCGACCACAAGTCATTCGTCACGCCGAAATCCATGTGGGATGAGGTGCGTGGCCGTGTCACCTCCGATGAGCCCGCTCCCTTTACCCTGAAGGTCAGCAAGCCCAGTGACGGCTGGACCCTTGCCGAGCATCAGACGCTGTTGGCCTTCCGAAACCTGAAGGAGACCTCCACAGGCGTCGAGGTTGCCCTTGGCGAGGACCCACTGGAAGCAGGACAGGCCGCTCATGCCGTGCGGGAGGCCGGAATGGAGGCCGAGATCATCGCTGCGGAACACGCCGATGAGGCGGCATTGGAAGCGGTCCACGTCGATGCTCCGATACTGGAGCGGCACGGGAATTCGGTGACGCATTACCGCGTTCAGTTGGGCGCCTACAAGACGCCTGACCCATCCGCATTGGACGCTTTGTTCGAAGGGCTTGACGTCATCCGATTCAAGGGAGAGGACGGCATGACCCGGGTGGTATCCGGCGCCTTCGACCAACGGGAAGCCGCCGTGAAATTCAAGGTCCGCATGGTGACGTTGGGCTTCACCGGTGCTTTCATCACATCGCATTTGCCGGGATCCACCGCGACCACCATCGTCGGGCCCGAAGCGACCACCACCGATGCACTGGAGCAGCAGCCCCAGTTCGATCGCAGCAAAATCGCATTCCGCATCCAGCTCGGCGCATTGAAAACACGCATGAGCGTAGAAGCCATGGACGGGTTGCTCGAGCTCGGTGAGGTCGAGCACCGCAGTGCCACGGGATGGCACCGTTATCTCCACGGCAAATTCACACAGGCCGAGACAGCACGGGAAGCCCTTTCGGGAATCCGTGCCGCAGGCTTCCCTGACGCCTTCATCGTCGGGGATGTCTCCGGACGCATCGTTCCTGTGGCCGAGGCTGAAATCCTGCTCAATCAGGATTGACCTCCACAGTCACGGCCAGCGCTTCCGCAACCCGCATCCCATCCATTGCGGCTGAAACGATGCCTCCCGCATAACCGGCGCCTTCCCCACACGGATAGAGCCCTGGAGCACCGGGCATGGCAAGGCTGTCCCGGTCCCTCAGCATCCTGACAGGACTGGATGTCCTGCTTTCCGGCGCCACCACGATGGCCTGCGGATGGATGTATCCGGGCATCTTCCGGTCGAAATCCCGTATGCCCTCAATGAGGCGGTCCACAATGAAGGCCGGAAGGGCCCGGGTCAAGTCCACCGGTGTCAATCCCGCGAGATAACTGCAATCGGGCAATTCCCGCGAAGGCCTGCGTGCCACGAAATCAGTGAGCCGCTGTGCAGGGGCCTTCTGCCCTCCACCAGCAGCGGAATGGCATGCCCGTTCGACTGACCGCTGGAAGGCCAATCCACCGAGCACGCCCTCGAAACCGGCCTCCTCCCAGGCCTGTGCGTCCACCGTGGTGACGATGCCGCTGTTGGCCCAAGGGTTGTTCCTCCTCGAGGGACTCCATCCGTTGGTGACCACTTCACCATCCTCCGTCGCACACGGTGCAATGACCCCTCCCGGGCACATGCAGAATGAGAACACACCTCCGCCCTCAGTCTGGGTCACCAGCGAATACGCCGCAGGAGGCAATCCCAATGAATCCGCTCCTTCATCCTGCTTCAACCTGTACTGTCGGGCGTCGATCCAGTCTTGCGGGTGCTCGATGCGTACGCCCATGGCGAACGGCTTCCCCTCCAGCGCCAATCCAGCAGACTCCATCCATTCGAATACGTCGCGGGCGCCATGGCCCGTAGCGAGCACCACGGCCTCCGCTTCCAAATGCCCATCCAACAAGCGGACGCCGGTCACCCGACCATCTGATTCCTGCATGACGCCCACCACCCGCTGCCCGAACCTGACTTCACCTCCACATGCCACGATCCTCTCCCGCATCGCGGAAATGATGGCGGGCAACTTGTTCGTTCCGATGTGCGGGTGGGTATCGACGAGAATGTCTGGGTCGGCCCCGTGTTCCACGAACCAGCCGAGGACCTTGCGCCATCCTCCGCGCTTCTTGGAACGTGTATACAGCTTGCCATCGGAATAAGTCCCGGCCCCTCCTTCACCGAAACAATAATTCGAATCGGGATCGACACGGCCTTCCCGGATGAGTTTGACGAGATCACGTCTCCGCTCCCGCACGGGTTGACCGCGCTCCAGCACCACAGGCCGTATACCGAGTTCGACCAACCGCAGGGCGCAGTAGAGTCCTGCGGGTCCCGCACCCACGATGACGGCCGAAGGGGCTTTGGAAACGTCGCGCCAGCGGCCGCATTCAACAGGAATGGAATCGACGTCCAGGCCCACCACCATTTCCATCATGGCCGGACGGCGGCGTGCATCAAGGCTGCGCTTCAGGACGGTGAAAGTGTGATACTCGGCGCCTTGACGGCCCAGGGCATTCCGAATGGCAGCATCATCCCGGGCGTGCTCGGGGTCCAATCGGACCAAGACCTTCCTGGGGGTTTCGGACCCTTGGACATCGTCTTCCGGTGCACTGTTCATTTCCACGGGCAAAATACGCCGATACCCCAGGGACAATCGGAGGACGCCACAGCTAGCTTTGGGGAAATGGCTTCGAAGAAGGTTCCCGCCCTGCGCATCCAGGGCCGCGGTGTCGCACCTACGGTGATGCTCGAGCTGCTCGACCACCTGCTCCTTCCCCGGTTGATCGAGGAGAAAATGTTGAGTCTGCTGAGGCAGGGCCGCATCAGTAAGTGGTTTTCCGGCATGGGACAGGAAGCCATTTCAGTCGGTTGTGCGGCTGCATTGCACGCAGACGAGTTCATTCTGCCGATGCACCGGAATCTCGGGGTGTTCACCACCCGCGGCATTGACCTCACCAAACTGTTCGCCCAGTTCCAGGGCAAGGCTTCGGGTTTCACTCAAGGCCATGACCGGAGTTTCCATTTCGGCACCATGGAGCATCACATCGTGGGCATGATCAGCCACCTGGGCCCTCAGTTGGGCATCGCCGACGGCATCGCCCTTGCTTCCAAGAACCGCAAACAGGGCAAGGCGACGCTTGTCTTCACCGGTGATGGTGCCACCAGCGAAGGGGACTTTCACGAAGCGCTCAATGTGGCCAGTGTCTGGCAACTCCCCGTGATCTTCTGCGTCGAGAGCAACCATTGGGGGCTGTCCACGCCGAGCGCTCAGCAATTCAGATGCGCCCAGTTCATCGACAAGGCCATCGGATACGGCATTCCCGAGCAGGATGCCATCCGCGTGGATGGCAACGATGTGCTCGCCGTTTATGAAGCTGTGGGCAAGGCGGCGGCGTCCATCCGGGAGCAGCCCAGGCCCGTCCTGCTCGAATTCGACACGTTCCGGCGCCGGGGGCACGAGGAGGCCAGCGGCACCAAGTATTACCCCGAGGGCCTGATCGAGGCTTGGGAAGCGAGGGATCCCGTCGATGCATACATCGCCTTCCTCGAGCAGGAAGGACACGTGGACGCATCCTACGTGGAAGGCCGGAAGGAGGCACTCAAGAAGAGGATTGCCTCCGCCCTCAAGGAGGCTGAAGCCGAACCCGAGGTTGTCGCCGATGCTGCGCACGAGGTCGAGCGACTTTTCCGTCAAGAAGAACCTGAGGTACGCCCCCGCTCGGAAGCCACCGAGGACAAGCGATTCATAGATGCGGTTTCGGAAGGATTGGCACAGGCCATGGAGCGTCACGACAATCTCGTCCTGATGGGACAGGACATCGGTGCTTATGGCGGCGTATTCAAGGTGACCGATGGCTTCGTGGACCGATTCGGAGAAGACCGCGTGCGCAATACGCCCCTCTGTGAAAGTGCCATCGTCGGGACGGGACTGGGACTCTCCATCGCCGGAATGAAAGCCATGGTCGAAATGCAATTCGCAGATTTCGTGACTTGCGGTTTCAATCAGATTGTCAACAACCTCGCCAAGCTCCATTGGCGTTGGGGTCAGAATGCCGATGTGGTCGTCCGGATGCCCACGGGCGCAGGCGTGGCGGCAGGCCCCTTCCACAGTCAATCCAACGAGGCTTGGTTCTTCCACGTTCCCGGACTCCGCATTGCCTACCCCGCATTTCCGGACGATGCCAAGGGGCTGCTCGCTTCCGCATTCGACACCGTCAATCCGGTGCTCTTCTTCGAGCACAAGGCGTTGTACCGAAGCCTGAGTGGCGCCGTTCCCACCAATGACTACAGCATACCCTTCGGTCAAGCCCGGCTCATCGGGACACCGCAGGATGCCGTCATCATCACGTACGGCATGGGGGTCCACTGGGCACTCGAAGAGGCGAAGCGCTGCAGGAATGCTGGCCTCGGCGAAATTGGCGTCGTAGACCTGCGCACCCTGGCGCCCATTGACTGGGATACCGTTTTTGAAGCGGCGCAGCAGGCCGGGAGGGTCCTGGTCCTTCATGAGGACAACCTGACAGGTGGCATCGGTGCGGAGTTGGCGGCCCGGATACAGTCGGCCTGCTTCATGCACCTCGACGCCCCTGTGGAACGTGTGGCCTCGCTCGATACGCCCGTGCCCTTTGCTCCGAACCTGGAGGCGGAATATCTGCCGGGTGAACGCCTGCCCAAGGCATTGGATGCGCTCCTCGCCTTCTGAGCAGTTCTTTTCCACAGAAGGCCCACACTGCCGGATTGAACCTGACACCGGATTAAATTCCGATCATGCGGAATGGTGAAACCGAACGGGCCATCAGGGTCTTGCTGCTCGATGTGCTCGAGCAATGCGCCCGCCACATGGATGCCGCCCCCCACAATGGGGCCCAATTCAAGCCCATCGCCCACGCAGTGCATGCAGCCTTGGAGGACTTCGAGCGCCAATTCCTGAAGCGGCCCGAGCTCATCGATTCCGAGCAGGCCCTTCGCATGGTCTCCCGCGCACAGGAAATGTCACTCGAGTGGCTGCATACCATGCAGGAAATCAGACGTGAGCCCCTGCTCACCGACCACCTCGAAACGTGGCCCAATACAGGCGTGCCCACCGGCACCCGGATTCCCGGATTGCAGCCCTGAGCCGCAAGGGTGCAGGCATCGTGCGCCGCGCTCAGCGGCGGCGCAGCACTTGTTGAGGATTCTTGATCGCCTGCTCGATGGTCCTGATGTCCGCTTTGAGCATGCCCTTCTTGTCCAGACGCTTCGCCTGTGCAATGAGGGCCTTGGCCTCTTTCGTCCTCCGCTTTGAACTCTGGATTGCCGCCAAATTGAGCATCACGGCCGCCTTTTCCTCATCCCGCTTCAAGCCCACATCAAGGGCGGTCCTGAAGGCCTTCTCCGCTTCGGTCAGACTCGACTCCAACAGCAGATTTCCCTGCAGGAACCAATACTGTCCGCGGTTTCCGGGCCAGAGGTGCTTGGGATTGATTCCAGCCAATACCTCCCGGGCCTTGTCCAATTTCTGCTGCTGTATCCTGAATGCCACCACGATCATCCTCACACTGCGCAGCGCGGTCAGAACGAAAAGGGTGGACAGCATCACCATCCCGATTCCGGAGCCCGTATATCCCGACATGAAGAGCTGCACGGCATAGGCTGCAGCACCTGCGGCTAGGGCGAACTTGAGAATACGGGAGTCGAAGGGAATGCGCATGTCGATTTGAATCCGTTTGGCAGCTGAAGACCGGTCGCGAAACTAACGTGCCTGCAGCTTAGATGGCCTACATTCGCTCAACGCACCGGTTCCACCATGAATCTCATCCGTTTCCGCGTGATCATCGACATCGAAGAGGACGTCTTTCGCGACATCCTCATCGACCGTGCATCCCCGCTCGAGGACCTGCACCGCGGCATCCTGGCCGCCTTTGATTTTGGTGAGGGTGAAATGGCTTCGTTCTTCCAATCCGACGAGGACTGGGGACGGGGTCGCGAGGTCCCCCTCATGGACATGGGCATGGACGACGCGGGCAACCCCTACCCTTCCATGCGCTCCGTTCCTGTGGGAGAGATGGTGGAGGTGGCCAACGACCGGATGGTCTATGTGTATGACTTCTTGAGGATGTGGTGCTTCTACGTTGAGGTCATCGCCGTGGAGCAGGGTGAAAAGCCGGAATATCCGCTGCTGGCCCACGAATTCGGTGCTGCCCCCGACCAGTTCTCCAAGGAAGTGGACCTGATGGACGGTCTGGATGATGCCGCCGAGGAAGGGGACGATGCGCCCTACAGGACCGGTGATCCGGAATTGGACGCCTATCTCGAGGATGGAGATGAGGACGGTGGCGACGGCCCCAGCTTCACCTCCTTGGACGACCTGGACGAAGCTGCGTATTGACCCCGTCCACAAAGCACATCAAGCCACGGGGCGATGGGCCCTTGCTGATTTCCATCGTAGGACCCACCGACGTTGGGAAGACCGGATTGGCCATCGCACTGGCCCAGACTTTCGGTGCGGAAATCGTCTCTGCGGACAGCCGCCAATTCTATCGGGGCATCCCCATCGGTACTGCCCAGCCAACCGTCGAGGAGCGGGCCCGGGCCCCTCACCATTTCGTCGATTTCCTCTCCCTGGAACAGGAATACAGCTCGGGACGGTTTGCAGCCGATGCCGTTCCGTGGATTGAGGAGTACTTCCGTCTTCGCACTGACAGTGAACGCTCCCCCGTCTGCATCCTTGTCGGCGGCAGCGGTCTCTACACGCAGGCCGTGCAGGATGGTCTCGATGACATTCCCTCCAACCCTGCCGTGCGGGCTGAACTGAACGCCCTTCATGCATCCGCGGGGCTCGGCCCTCTGCTGGATGAATTGGAAAAGCGCGACCCGGACCACAGGGCCATCGTCGACCCTTCAAACCCCCATCGCGTCATCCGCGCACTCGAGGTCTGTAGGGTTTCCGGTCGGACCTACACCAGCTTCAGACAGCAGCAGGTCGATTTGCGCAGGGTCCACCCCGGTGGCTGGTCGCGAAGCCGAATCCGGGATTGGGACACGCTGACACTTGGCCTCAACGGGCCCAGAAACTGGCTGCACGACAGGATCAACCGCAGAACGACGGCCATGATCGAAGCCGGTTGGGTTGAGGAAGCCAAGTCCGTCCTTCACCTCAAAGAAGCCAATGCGCTCCGAACAGTGGGATACCCGCAGCTGTTCGATGTCCTGGAAGGTCACATGGAATTGGACGACGCCATCCTCAGGATTCAGGAAGCCACGCGACAGTTTGCCCGAAGGCAGCTCACGTGGTTCCATCGCCAGTCCGGCGTACACTGGGTGGATGCGCGATATCCCGACCGGGCGGTCGGGCTTGTCCTGGACTTCATGCAGCACGGTCATGTCTGAGTCGGGCAACAGGCAGCAGCGGGGATTGGTCGGATTCGACGCCCAGACCATTGAAGACCTCGAGTTCAATGCCATCCGGCGCCTGTTGGAAGACCGGTGCAGTTCCGACTCGGCGCGTCGAAGGGCGCGCAATCTCGAGCCCTCAGCGCACCGTCCAACGGTGCTCTCCGCTCTGGAGTCGACGGATGAACTGCGGCGAATCCGGGTGGAGGGCACGCCCTTTCCCAATCTCGTCTTCGAGGAGATCAAGGGCGAAATCAAATTGCTTGAAGTCTCGGGTTCGGCGCTGACGGAGGCGGGATTCATGCGGGTCCTCCAATGCACACGACTCGTCAATGACATCGTCGCCACACTTGGCGGACGGGAACGGTCATTCCCCCGCCTTTGCGGCATGTTGGGCACCGTCAGCGAGAACAAGGAAATCGTCCGGGAAATCGAGGCCGTCTTCGACCCGAAAGGGGGGGTAAAGGGCCATGCTTCGGAAGCGCTCAACCGCATCCGGATTGACCTTCAAACTGCCCGGCGCCAGGTCAATCGACTGTTTGATAAAGCTTTGCGTACAGCAATCAAGCAAGGTTGGCTTGCAGACATCCAAGAAGGATACCTCAATGACCGGCGGGTACTGGCGGTGGCCAGCACACACAAAAGAAAAGTCCGGGGTACGGCGCTGGGAACCTCGAAGACCGGCTCCGTCACCTTCATCGAACCCGCGGATTGCCATCAGGTCAATCATGAACTTGAGATGCTAAAGGATGACGAGCGCAGGGAAATCACCCGCATTCTGAGGGCCTTGACCCAACGCATCAGGAAGCACACACCCCTCATCAAGGCACAGCAGCGCCTGCTCGTGAAATTGGATTTCGTCCAAGCGAAGGTGAAACTGGCGTTGGAGATGGATGCCGGCAGGCCACATCTTGTGAAGGAGACCCGCCTCGAACTCCTCAAGGCCTTCCATCCCTTGTTGCTGCTCAGCCACCGATCCAAGGGCATTCCGGTCGAGGCCCAGCACCTCACACTGCACCCCGGTCGACGCATGCTGGTCATCAGTGGCCCCAATGCCGGCGGCAAGTCGATTGCCTTGAAGATGGTCGGACTGTTGCAGGCCATGGTGCAGAGCGGCCTGCTCGTTCCCGTGCATCCGGACAGCGCCTTTGGACTGTTCAAGGAAATCCTGACCGACATCGGGGACAATCAGAGCATCGAGAACCAGCTCTCCACATACAGCTATCGGCTCAACAGGATGAAGGGATTTCTGGGTTCGGCGGGCAGAAACAGCCTGCTTCTCCTGGATGAATTCGGAACGGGCAGTGACCCCGAACTCGGCGGCGCCCTCGCCGAAGTGTTCTTCGAAGAATTGTACGGCAAAGGGGTTTTCGGTGTGATCACCACGCATTACGCCAACATCAAAACCCGTGCAACCCAGATGCCGGAAGCGGTCAACGGCAGCATGCTGTTCGATGCGGAGACCCTCTCTCCCACCTACAGACTCGACCTCGGACAGCCGGGCAGCTCGTTCACATTCGAAGTGGCCGAATTGAATGGCATCCCGGCCGGTTTGATCGACCGGGCGAAGAAGAAGCTCGACCCCCGCAAGGTGAAACTGGACGGCCTCATTGCCTCGCTGCAGAAAGAGAAGACGCGCCACGCCAAGCTCACGGACCGTCAGCTCCAGGCGGAACACGAGGCCGAGAAGGCGCGCAAGGCATACGAACAGAAAGCCGAGCGCCTCGCAGAGCGTCAAGAGACCGTGCAGCGTCTCGGGGAGGACCAGAATGCTGCCCTCGTGCGCGGCAAGAAACTCCAGCAGTTCATCGACCGCTTCCAGTCCGGCAAGGCCAACAAGGCGCTCCTCGAGGACATCCGCAAATACCTCTCCGTGGAGGCCACCAAGCTCGCAGAACGCGCAGAGGCCAAAGCCCGGAAGAAAGCCGCGGCGGACAAGCGGCGGAAATCCGTGCGCACGAAGCAGCATTTGGACCGCATCGCCGTAGGCAGTACCGTCCGACTCAAGGAAGGACGACAACGTGGTGAGGTCTTGTCGATCAAAGGCAAAAGGGCCACCGTCGCCTTCGGGGAATTCAGGACCCGGGTGGAACTCGTGGACCTGGTCTGGCTTCGGTGATCATTCAAGGATGACCCGACGGGTGCTTTGTGCACCATCAGGCAATGCCACGGAAAGGAGCACCATGCCCCTCGGCCAATCCGCAACGGATACAGCGGCACTTCCTCCCCACCAGGGCTCTTCGTGCAGGATGCGCCCTGCTGCATCCCGAATCCGGAGCATGGCCGCCTCCGACCATTGACCTCGGGCCCAACGGAGATGGAGGACATCGCGGGCCGGATTGGGTTGGATCCTGAGGTCCCGAGCGAGCGTCAACTGGGCCACATCCGCGACTTCCTCGCAAGCCTGGGCCGGTCCGCATGGCACAGCCGCATCACCATCGGGATAGGCACCGTGCAGAACCGTGGCGCCCGTCTCCGCGGGATCGAGCCACAGGTACAATTTCTCGTCATCCGGGTTGGGATTGTCATCCCAATGGAAGGACATCTTGCCATAATAATCCGGCTCGTCCGGACCCGTTCCCGCGCCGGCACCATTGTTCGTGCAGGCGGACAATCCTGCCGACAGCGTGCCGATGGAAAGTCCCTCCTCATTGAACAGGTGTGACCCTGACGACCCGCCTTCCGTCACCCCCCAATTCGTTTCGGTCTCCACCCAATAGACCCTCCAGTGTGAACCGAAATCTCCTAAACTGATGCTTGAGGTATTTTGGGTGAATGTGCTGATTTTCTTTACATCACCTGACGGATGATGGATGCCCACGCCGCTGGACGCGCCCGAGCCGCTCGCGTCCCAACCCGCGTAGTACACATCCCAGCTTGAGGGAATCTCATCTTCCACTTCCACCAGGAGGAAATCCGAACCATCGAAGTTGTTGCCCTGGATGTCATCGGAATCAGCCAAGCGGATCACCCCGGTTCGGCGGCGGTTCAAGAATCCGTTGCCCTCTCCGCATTCGGGGCGCTCATAGTTGTAGTACACCTTCAGCAGTGCGAACTCGTCGTCGGTCACCTCGCTCGCGCAGTGCAACGCCGTGAGCATGTACTGGCGACAATCGAGCGCCGTCGTATTGACCATGGCGCCCGAGCACAGGTAACTGCCCCCACTCTCGATGATGGACAACCGGACGGTCGCATCCCGTTGGCACTCCCATCCCACGATTTCCGGACAGGCCACATCCACCTCGCAAGGTTGGCTTCCACCCCTGGCCCCATCGACATCGCGGAAAAGGGCTGCCGCACCTTCCATCTCCAGGTGGATCTGCCCGGCGAGGCCTTGGGGAACCGCCAGCCTGATCACGGCCACTTCACCGGGAACATCTCCCGTCGCCATGCGGCCATGGGCATCATTGTCCCTGAAATCATACGGGCCTTCCTGCCATAGGCCATCTTCATCGGTGATCCACATCTGAACCCCAGCGGGAAGGTGGAAATGGCTGAAATGCAAAGCCAGCCCCAACGCACCCGGAATGCGAACGGCCACCACATGAGTGGCCTGGCCTGCATCAGGTGAGAAATCGGCTTCCTCAGCCACGACCACACCATAGAGGTATTTTCCTGATTCGCGGGCCTCCTTTTCCGCCCTCGCCCATGCAGCATCCACATCCAAGGGTGAGAGCACCAATTCCTCAGCAGGTGGAAACAACAGGTGTCCGGGACAAGGAGATGATGTGGTCTGCGCCCATGCTGGGATGGACATCATCATGATCATCAAGGCTAACAGTGCGGGACCGCACGGATGGAGTGGCTTCATGAAGCAGGTTTTACCGGACCGCGTCCTTGCATCGCCCGGCCTGCGCAAGTTAACCCCGCGTTCCGGGTGCTCCCATTTTTTGGCATTTCCCCGTACCCTGATGCCCCCGGGGCCGACACGCCGCCCCTATCTTTCGAACATGACGCGACCTTCCATGAAATCAGCGGGAATCGGTCTCCTGCTCCTCGTCAGCACCCTCGCTTTCGGAGCATCGGCCCAAGCCCAGCAGAACGTGCAGGATCAAGGAGAGAAATTCAACACGTTGCTCTACTACATGAACCGCATGTACGTGGACTCGGTGGACCTCGACGGGCTGGTGGAGACGGCCATCCGTGGCATGCTCGAGGAGCTCGACCCGCACTCCGTCTACATTCCCTCGGAGGACCTGCAGGAGGCGGATGAACCGCTCAATGGCAACTTCGAAGGCATCGGTGTCCGGTTCAACATCATGAAGGACACCATCATGGTGGTCTCCACCATCGCGGGTGGGCCCAGCGAAAAGCTCGGCATCATCTCGGGCGACCGCATCGTCGAGGTGGACGGGGAAGTCGTGGCCGGCATCGGCATCCGCAACAAGGGCGTCATGGAACGCCTGAAGGGCCCCAAGGGCACCCATGTCGAGGTCGGCGTCAAGCGCGGCCGGCTGGAGGAGCTCATCTACTTCGACATCGAACGGGACAAGATCCCCATCTACAGCGTGGACGCCCACTACATGGTAGACCCGAAGATCGGATACATCAAGGTCAACCGCTTCTCCAAGGAAACGATGGGTGAGCTCATCAGCGCCTTGGACGCGTTGAAGGAAAGCGGCATGAAGGACCTGATCCTGGATCTGCAGGGCAATGGTGGAGGAATGCTCAATACCGCCATCGCCATGGGGGATGAGTTCCTTTCGGATGACCGTCTCATTGTCTACACCGATGGCCGCTCCTTTCCACGCGAGGACCGGGTGTCGAAGGAAACGGGCAGGTTCGAGAAAGGCCGGCTCGTTGTCCTCGTCGACGAGTCCAGTGCCTCGGCGAGTGAAATCGTCAGTGGCGCCATCCAAGACTGGGACCGCGGTTTGATCGTCGGACGCCGCACCTTCGGAAAAGGGCTCGTCCAACGCCCTGTACGGTTGCCTGACGGCAGTGCCGTCCGGCTTACCGTCCAACAGTATTTCACGCCGTCGGGCAGGTGTATCCAGAAGCCTTACGATGAAGGCGTCGATGCGTACAGGCGCGAGAAGTACGATCGGTTTGAGAAAGGGGAACTCATGTCCCTCGACAGCCTCGAACTCCCGGACAGCCTCAAATACAGCACACTCGTGATGGGACGGACGGTATATGGTGGCGGAGGCATCCTGCCCGACGTCTTCGTGCCCATCGACACCTCGATGAACAGCGCCTATTTCAGTGACCTGTTGCGAAAAGGACTGTTCAACCGCTCCGTGCTGGAATTCGTGGATGCCAACCGCCGTGAACTGGAACGTGAGCTGGACGACCGGGCAGCCTTCATTTCGGATTATGAATTGCCGCAATCCCTGCTCGATGGATTGGTCTCGCTCGGAGAAGCGGAGGACATTCCGTTCGTGGAGGAGGATTGGAATACAAGCCTGCCGGCCATCAAGCTCCGCCTCAAGGCCATCATGGGCCGAAGTCTGTTTGACGCGGGTACCTTCTACGAAGTCTTCAACCCGATCAACCCCATTTTCCGCCGCGGAATCGAGGTCCTGAAGGACGGAACCTACAAGGAATCCGGAATCGGAAGCCGTTAATCCACTCCCGATTGCTGAAGAACCCGATTCACAAGGACCTTCAAACGCAAACAACACGCTTAATTTCGTTCCACAATACGACCATGCATACCATGAACATCCCACGTACCGTGGCCCTGGTGGCCATCCCCATGTTGCTCATCGCCTGCTCCAGCGATAACGGAGGTGATGATGCCGTCGGTTACACGCCGATGACCGACACCGAGGCCACTGCACAACAGAACGCAGCCGCTGCCGACAAGAAAATCGATCCTGCCAAGGATGCTGCCGAAACGCCGGCCACCCCGGAACCCACCGGCCCGTCCACGACCATCACCTTCGCGGAGAATGCCTGGGACTTCGGCACCATTGATGAAGGCGATGCGGTGACCCACATCTTCAAATTCACCAATACGGGAGACAACCCGCTCATCATCGACCGTTGCAAGGGCTCATGTGGATGTACGGTGCCGAAATGCCCGAAGGATCCGATCGCTCCAGGTGGAGAGGGAGAGATCGAAGTGAAGTTCAACTCGAAGGGCAAGAAGAACAAGCAGACCAAGACGGTCACGATCAATGCGAACACTGTCCCGGAGCAGACCCGAATCACCATTTCAGCGAATGTGACCCCTGCCCCTGCAGACGGTTCCGGAAAGTAATTCCGGGCACATCCGCTCATGAAAAAGGCCCTTCTGAGGGCCTTTTTCATTGCAGGATTTTCGCGAAATCCTTGTTCACTGGAGCAAACCGTCGACCGCCTCCGCCATCTGGCGGTCCTTGGACGTCACGATTCCCCCGGCATCATGCGTGTGCAATTCGATGCGCACATAGCTGTACTCGTTGTGAAAGGTGGGATGGTGCTGGTGTTGTTCCGCCAGGAAGGCGACCCGCGTCATGAAGGTGAAGGCCTCCTGAAAGTCCTTGAACCTGAATTCCCTTACGAGGCGGTTGTCCTTTTCGAGCCACATGGTTGCTGCTTTCGGGCGTGAATGTAGTCCGGGCAAGTGGGAATTGCCGCTGTTGGGCGATTTTCGCAACCATGGCTTCCGACGCTGGCCACCCTTCCCGCCGAGCTCCCATCGGGTTCGCCCCCCCCTACATCGACGATGACACCGTTGCTGCCGTGGAACGCGTCCTGCGTTCGGGTTGGATCACCACAGGCCCGGAGACTGCAGCCTTCGAACAGGAGCTCGCAGCCTACACAGGAGCGCCTGCTGTCGCATGTGGTGGATCGTGGACCGGCCTCGCAGGCGTCATCCTGGATTGGTTCGGGGTCGGGCCCGGCGATGAGGTCATCCTGCCGGCCTATACGTATTGCGCCACCGCCAACGTGGTGTTGCACCGCGGCGCCACACCGGTGATCATGGACTTGCCTCCGGAAGGGGCCCAGGATGGCCTGAACATCACTTGGGAACAGGTCGAACCGCTCCTTACGGGAAGGACCAAAGTGGTGATGCCCGTCGATATTGGCGGCTGGCCGGTGCCCTGCAGTGATTGGAAATCCCGGTTGGAGCAATGGTCACGGCATCACGGTTTCTCCTCAGGACATCCCGTGCAATCGAAACTGGGCCGCCCCCTCCTGCTCTCCGATGCCGCGCACTCGCTCGGAGCGGAGATCCGGAACCAACCTGTCGGGACCCAGGCCGACCTGACGGTGTTCTCCTTCCACGCGGTGAAGAACCTCACCACTGCCGAAGGAGGAGCCGTCGCCATTGCCTTGCCGGATGGCTTTGATCCGGTGGGCGTTCATCGGGAAATCCGCTCACTCTGCTTGCACGGACAGTCCAAGGATGCCGCCGACAAGTTCAATTTCCAAGGCAAGAGCAGTTGGAAGTATGACGTCACAGCACCTGGATTCAAGTGCAACATGACCGACATCCAAGCTGCCATGGGCCGCGTCGCGTTGGCCCGATATGGAGAGGATCTGGCGTATCGAAGGGCATTGGCTGATGCCTATGACCGGGCTTTGGAGAAGTGTGGGAGATTCGTCCTTCCTCTTCGCTTGGATCACGATCGGCGCAGCGCGGATCATCTGTACGTTGTGAGGCTGTCTCCCGGTATGGCCCGGCACCGGGATGACATCATGGACACCCTGGCTGCTGCCGGTATTGCGACCAACGTGCACTTCCCGCCACTCCCCATGCTGACCGCATATCGGGAGCGCGGATTCGCCGAAGCAGACGTGCCCTCTGCCTGCACAGCTTATGAATCCGCCATCAGCCTGCCCATCCACAGGCAGATGTCCATCGAAGACGTACTCAGGGTGGCCGATGCACTGCAGTCTGCGCTCCTGAAATTCATGGATCCGTCCACCGCATGAAACGCGCATTCGACCTGGCCACCTCCTCCATTCTCCTCATCGCCCTCGCAATACCGATGGTCGGCATCGGCATCGTACTGCTGCTCACCCAAGGTCCACCCCTCATTTTCCGACAGCAGCGAATGGGACGCTCAGGCATGCCCTTCCAAGTTTTGAAATTGCGAACCATGCGGGCTCCAAAACCCGGAGATGTTGCCATTACTGCGGGTGATGAGGACCCCCGCATCACGGGCTTCGGCCGGGTGCTGCGCCGCCACAGGCTGGATGAATGGCCGCAACTGCTCAACGTACTCCGCGGCGATATGAGTCTGGTGGGGCCCAGGCCCGAAGTGCCCGACTTTGTCGATCTCCAATCCGAACAATGGCAGGAAATCCTGACGGTCCGACCGGGCATCACGGGACCGGATGCCCTCGCATTCAAGGATGAAGGGCTGATGCTCGCCGGTGCCCCGGACAGCGACCGTTGTTACCGGGAGGAGATCCTTCCGGCCAAATTGGCCCTGCAACAGGAATATGTGCGCAGCCGCAGCCTCTTGGGTGATCTCCGCGTGCTATTCCGCACGCTCGGCGCGTTGCGGGGATGAGCACCTCTCCACGAAGAAGAGCAATTCCCGCATGCGCTCGGCCTGTTCAAGTTCTTCCTGGCGCTCGAAGGCATAAGCCAGGTTTCCGATGAGCCTGCGGACCACATCCACAGGATGGCACGGTCCGCAATTGCGCTGGTCCACAGGCAGGTCCAGATGGCCGAGGAAGGCATTGACCTCATCCGGATGGATGATGCCACCCTTGTTGAAAGGGTTGATGTAGAACAAGACGCCTCCAGGACTGCCATCCTCACTGAATTCGCCCAGATGACCTCCATCGCAATAGGCGAGGATGAAATGATTCGGAAGGTTGACGCCGTGGATGGGCAATCCAAGCTCTTGGGCCATGGCGAGGTACAATGCGCCCAAGGCCAGCGAATTGCCCTTACGCTGCACCAACACTTCCCGCGGCAGCGCATGGGAAGGCTTGGCGGCACCGCCCCTCGTTCCCGAGAAACCGTGGTGCTCGAAGAAAATCCGGTTGATGACCTTGACCTGCTCAAGGGCGGTCATGTCGTCATTGAGCTCCAGCCAGATGTCCTGACGGATGCGCTCCATCGTCTCCTTGAGGTCGGCATTCGACCTGGCGGGATCGATGTAACGGTCCAGCAACATCAGGGCCCGGCCAACATGGTGGTCCTCCGAATCCACCCAGTGGGCGAATCCATCCCGGACCTCGTCCGTTCCCAGATGATCGAGCAGCTCCTTGGCACGGCTCAGGAAGACCTCCCCATGGCCTTCTTCGGAAATCGCGTTGCGCAATGGAAGCAGTGCGGCTTCGCCTATCTGCTCCAATTCTTGTCTCACGGTATTGTAGATCCCTTCATCCGGGTCTTCCAAAAGAGAAATCAACGCATTCAATTCGGTGACGCCCATTGTTCTTTCAGGTTCGATGCAGCAAAGTAGTTCCGTCAATTACGGCCTATTTTGAGCCCGTGGGTTCTTATCCAAACGACCGTGTGGATGCCACTCCAAACCCCCGGTTCGGCAGTGCTTCCAGCTCCTCTTCAGGAAAAAGCGGGCCTCCGCCTGCCAACAGCGGCACACCCGCCAACCCGAATGAGGTCCGCATCGCACCCGGCGCCAGACCTTGGCGCGCCCATCGGAGACCTTCCACCCCTCACCCCAGGTGGTCCCCATCTCCCGAAGAACTGCAGGCGGATCGGCGAAGGATATACAACGCCCTGGTCCTCACCATCGGTTGCCTTGTGCTCGTTTGGGGGGTCTTCCTCATCGACCTCCAATTCGACCTCGGGCTCAACCGGTATGGAAACCGCCCTCTGAAGATCCGTGGGTTGATCGGCATATTCAGCATGGCCTTCCTCCATGGTGGCTGGAGCCACATCTGGGGAAACACCGTGTCCTTTTTCACCTTGAGTATCATGCTCCTCTACTTCTACCGTGGCATCGGCCCGAAAGTGTTGTTCTGGAGCTGGGCAGGAAGCGGGCTGTTGCTCTGGACCAGTGGTGCAGCAGGCAATCACATCGGGCTCAGTGGCGTGGTATACGCGCTTGCCGCATTCCTCTTCCTCAGCGGGATCATCAGAAAGCACACCGTACTGATGCGCGTCGCCCTCGTCGTCGTGTTTCTCTATGGGAGCATTGTGTGGGGCGTATTCCCCATTGAAGTCGGCGTCAGTTGGGAGGGTCATCTGACCGGCGCCTGTGTCGGAGGATTGCTGGCACTCGTGCTGAAGCGGGAAGGGCCACAGACACCTCCACTGCCCAAAGGGGAGGAAGGGGATGAAGGGGAGGAACCAAGCCTTCCCGTCACCGACACAGCCCTTTCCGATGGGGACCTCGGCATTCTGGGCACGGGTCTGGTAGAAGACACCTGGTTGACTGCCACCCCGGAAAACACCGTGGAATCCCCCATGGACAGGCGACAATCCCTGCTCTGGAAAGGGCCCCGACCAGTGGGTCGGCAAAAAGGCGACCCCAATCAGCGGGGCGTCAGAAAGGAACGCAAGGGCGCACACCTCAAGGCACGCAGCCGTCGATCAGATTGAATCCCGATCAGGCGTTGAGCATCACCGGCATCACCAACATGAGGATGTCCTCCCCCCCAGCCTCTCCGTCATGCTGTGGGCGGATGATGCCCGCGCGGTTGGGGGCGCTCAATTCGAGGGTGATTTGCTGCGCATCGAGGTTGTTGAGCATGTCGAGCAGGAACCGGCTGTTGAAGCCGATTTCCATGTCCTCTCCCGAATAATTGCACGCCAAGGTCTCCTTGGCCTCATTTGCGAAGTCGACGTCCTCGGCACTGATTTCGAGGCTGCTCCCTGCGAGTGAGAGGCGCACCTGATGCGTGGTCTTGTTGGCAAAGATGGCCACGCGCCGGATGCTTCTCTGGAAGTCCTTCCGGTCAATGGTCATGCAGTTCGGGTTGTCCTTGGGGATGACCGCTTCGTAGTTGGGGTATTTGCCTTCGATCAGGCGACAGACCAGGTCCATCTCACCAAATTTGAAATGGGCGTTGGCCTCGTTGAAGGACACGACCACCTCATCGGTCATGGGCAATGTGCCCTTCAGCAGGTTCAATGGCTTTTTGGGCACGATCATTTCGGCATTCTCAGGAGCGGACGCATCATTCCGTGCGTAACGGACCAGTCGGTGTGCGTCGGTCGCCACGAAACTCAAGTGGTCGCTGCGCAGCTCGAAGAAGATGCCGCTCATGACCGGGCGCAGGTCGTCACTGCCTGCCGCAAACAGGGTGCGGGAAATGGCATCGGCCAAGGTGTCCGAATTCAGGGTCACCGCAGTGGCGCCCTCCAACTCCGGGGTCCGTGGGAACTCATCGGCATGTGCTCCGGCGAGCTTGTACTTGCCTGCCTCACTGGTCAACTCCACGCCGCAGGTCTTGGCATCGACCTTGAAGGTCAACGGCAGGTCCTCGAAAGTCTTGAGGATGTCGAGCAGCATTTTGGCCGGAATGGCGATGGCTCCCTCTTCTTCCGAAGTCACTTCGACCGTCGTCGTCATCGTCGTCTCGAGGTCACTCGCACTGATGGACGCCTTACCCGGCTTGATGTCGAACAGGAAATTGTCCAGGATGGGCAGGGTATTGCTGCTGTTGAGCACCCCGCTGATGGCCTGGAGTTGACGGAGCAAGGCTGTACTGGAAACGATGAACTGCATGCGCTTGAAATGGGTTTCGAAAATACCGAGCCCCTTTCCCGCGGCGGTCCAACGCCTCCTCCACTTTTTCACAACGGATGCACCACTCCCTGTGCGGTTCAGGTTCTGCGCCGCATGGCTTAATTTGGGGGCATGAACAAGTCCTTCGCCCGTGGCCTCATGGCGGCCTTTGCCTTTGTCCTGTTGAACATTCCAGGGTCCATCATGGCCCAGGGTGAAATGCAGGAGTCCAGCGAAACCACACTCGCCACCATCGAAGGCCCACTGAGCCGAGAAGGACTCAATGAGGTACGCCTCTCCCTGGCGGAGGAGGACATCAAGTTCAACTACGGGAACTTCCGGTTCCACCCGCAGGATGGCCAACTGATCGGAGCTGAATTGTTCCTCGTGGTCAATGGCGTCGAATACCGGGAGTACCACGAGTTCACCTCCGGTACCTGCGTGTTGCGCATCCTCAAGGAGTCCGGTTTCCGGATGGAGGGCTGCTGACCTTTTCCATTGCTTCCAGGACCTCCTTGATTCCCAGGTCCAGCCCACATTTGAAATGATCCAGCGGACACCGATTGTGTCCATGTGGGCCACATGGTTTGCAATCCAAGGCCTCCTGCCGAACTTCCACATTCAGGGCCCTTCCGTGCTTCTTCATGGCGGGAAGGACACCGAATCCGAATTCGGAGGTGGTGCTGCAGAAGACCGCCACATGAGGCACATCCATCGCTCCGGCCATGTGAAGCGGTGCACTGTCATTGGACACCACCAATGACGATTGGGACATCAGTGCCGCAGTCCCCAACAGATCCAGGTTGCCAGGACTCGTCTTCGGCTTGGCCAGGCGGCACGCACCGGCAATGTGCCCGAGCAGCGGTCCATCCTCCGCACCCCCGATGAGCGTGATGGCCTGACCCGGGTGGCGTTCGGTCCAGGCATCAGCCAGCGATGACCAATGTGCTGCGGGCCACCGCTTGGTGGCCCAGACGCTCGCAGGGGCCAGCAGCAGCCCACCTTGCGGCCACTGCGATGCGGCATTGAAATCCCGCGCGGCCGGATGCAGGCGGGGCCGGTCAACTGCGGCGTCCCATGCCCCGACCCAAGGGGCAATCTGGCTGTGGTTCCGCTCGGTCTCATGTCGCCCGTCGCCCCAGGAATGGACCACCTTTCTGGTGCTTACCGACTGTAGGCGGCTGCCCTCCAAGAATCCTGTGGCCCACCGGGGACGGGCGGCCCTCGAAACCAAGGCCATGCTGCCATATCGATGCAGGTTGATGACCCCATTGAAATGCCGGGTCCGGACCAATTTCGCCAGGGCTGCAAGCCTCCGGTATTTGGCCATGCCACTCCGGTCCCAGATCAGCAGGTGCTCAATGAAGGGGTGTCCCTCGAAAAGCCCATGCGCCCCTTTCCTGACCAGAATGGACAGACGGTGACCGGGAAATTCGCGGTGCCATGACTCAAGGATGGCCGTCGACAGAACGGCATCTCCAAGAAAAGCCGGTTGCAACAGCAACACCCGCGCATCGGCCGGCCATGGTGGATTCCCGTCAATGGAGCTCATACCGCCACCGCGTGGGTTCTGAGGGCTTCATTGAGCGAGGTCTTGCGGTCCGTACTCTCCTTTCTGTGCCCGACGATGAGGGCACAAGGCACCCCGTAGCTGCCCGCGGGAAATGCTTTCTCCCGGGTGCCCGGAATGACCACGGCTCTCGGCGGCACCACCCCCCGGTACTCGACAGGCTCCGAACCGGACACATCTATGATCCTCGTACTCGATGTCAACACGACGCCTGCACCGAGCACGGCCTCGCGTCCGACGCGGACACCCTCCACGACGATGGCCCTTGAGCCGATGAAGGCCCCGTCCTCGACGATGACGGGAGCGGCCTGCAGTGGTTCGAGGACGCCACCAATCCCAACGCCACCGCTCAGGTGCACGTCCGCACCGATTTGGGCACAGGATCCAACCGTGGCCCAGGTGTCCACCATCGTCCCCGGGCCGACATGGGCACCGATGTTCACATAGCTGGGCATCATCACCACGCCCCGTCCGAGAAAGGCGCCGTACCGGGCAATGGCATGGGGCACCACGCGGACGCCCGCTTCCTCATGATTCCGCTTGAGGGCCATCTTGTCGTGGAATTGGAAAGGCCCCACCTCCTGCACCTCCATGGTACGCATGGGGAAATACAGGACCACGGCCTTCTTGACCCACTCGTTCACCTGCCAATCCTCCCCGACCGGTTCGGCGCAGCGAAGCGTTCCTTCATCCAAGGCCTGGATGACCGCTTCGACCGCCTGAACGGTTTCAGGAAGACTGCATCGGCTCCGCTCATTCCATGCAGCTTCGATGTCACTTCGGATGGACGCCCAGTCCTCCGTCCTGCGGTCTATCTCACCCATTGCTTGTTCCATGGGACGAAGATACCCGGTGACCAGCAGGTAAATTCGCATCATGGCGCGGTACATCGCTTTCGACTACGGAGCACGGAGAATCGGCATTGCCGTGACCGATTCGGGGGCCATGATCGCCTCTCCGGAGTGCACCTGCAGCCCGGAGGAATGCGATGCGGTCCTGGACCGGTTGCTGCGATCAGAGCCCTGTGCGGGATTCGTGGTCGGGAAGCCGGGGCTGATTTCCGGAGAGCGGGCGGACAGTACGGATGGCATCGCCGCCTTTGCTGAAACACTGCGCAAACGGCATCCCGACATTCCGCTGTATTTCGTTGACGAGGACCACACCAGTCGCGAAGCGGGATTGGCCATGGTGACCGGCGGCATGCGCAAGTCCAAGCGGCGGGAGAAAGGCCAATTGGACCGCATTGCAGCAGCCATCATCCTCCAGCGCTTTCTGGAAGCGCGGGGCTGAAACAAGGGAAGTCAGTCCTCCTCGTTGCCCTTGAAGACCTCGATCTCCCGGGTCGTCTTGACCAGCTGCGTGAAGCGGTCGACATATCGGGTTGCCCGGACGACGTGGTTGTCGATCCAGTGGTAGTTGCCTCCCCTCGGCTTGCCCATGAGCAATCCGTGGTATTTGAAGCCATGCTCCTTGAGCCATTTTTCCGTCACCACTCGGTGATCCTCCGTTCGGCTCGTGAAGAAGGTGATCAAATGACCCTCGTCATACCAACCATTCAGGGTCTTGAGCGCATCCGGGAATGGGGCACAGGTCGCCATGCGCTCCGGCTCCTCGTTGGGCACATCCTCGGTGATGGTCCCATCGATGTCGATCAGGAAATTCTTGATGTGTTCGGGAAGCTGGGGAGAAGCCGCGCGGCCTTCGGCATCGCGTGCTTCCTGCAGGGGTTGGTTGTTCTCGTTCTCCATGGTCTTCGGTGTGACGGGTTGACACAAAGAGGACCATTACCTCCCTTGCTGCTACAAAGTTACACTTCCTGTTGTCGGATGACGTGCATCAAGGGCCGCCATTCACCAATTTCATGCCCTTGTCTGAATGCGAGGTCCAAAGCTTGAGGGAGTGATTCCCCGACTCCACCCTGCCTTTGCCACATCTCCGCAAGGTGGAAGAAATTGACGGTCCTCTCCTGCAATGCCCCGTCCGGACGGCACCATGCATCCAATCGGGCAATGCGCGCCAGCCCATCCCCCTCTTTTCGTTTTGCGGACCGCTTCACCTGCTGTTCCAACCGGTCTAGCAGCTTCTCCATCTTGGCCTCCGTAGCCTGTGCTCCGGATTCCAGAGCGGGGTCGAACGCCTTCAATTGGGCCGCAGCTGATGCGGCGTCCCGCTTCAGCCCTTGCTTCCATGCCTTCACGTCGGGTGCTTGGGCCGATTCCATCCATCGGGCCTCCCATTGGTCCCTTCCGGTATTCCAATCAGAAGGCTCCAATCCGCAACGGTCCATCAAGCCTGCCCATTTCTTGGGCAACACGAGGCTGCCATCCCGGGGCACAAGGACGGGCTGCCGCAGCTCCAGCCGATCGAATACCCCTGGCAATTGCAACCAATAGGCCACCTCGGCCATGCCCCCCACCACGGCCACATCCGGCAGCAGCATCGATTGGTATACAGGCCTCAAGAGGGCGTTGGGAGAAAAATGCTCCGGATGTTCCGAAACCTCGGCAAGCAAGGCCGCCTCGTCCTGCCAAGCCGCTCCACCCACACTTTTCCAGCTCCCTTCCTCCTTCACAAGGCGGTGCCTACCCGCTTCGCCGAGATGGAAAAGATTGCACGCCCGTGCATGCACCTGTGGTCTGAATCCTGCCTGACCGAGTGCATCATCCCAAGCCTTGACGGCTTCATATGTGATGCCCTGCTGGATCTCCAGCCTCATGACTTCTGCAAACCGGGCCTTCAACGCAGGATCGTCACCATCGATGACGACAACCCCATCGGGCCCGAACATGGCATGCACCCAATGCCGCATGGCCCCTGCAATATTGACCTGACCTCCAATTCCAGCCGGTCCGACATCACCTTCCTCAATGCCCACCGCTCGGCACCATTCCTCAAGAAAAGGTCTCAATCCCGCAATCGACATGCGACCGACCGGTCCGCCGGCGGATTGCGCCGGGGTCCATGAGGACCATCCGTCCTCAGTCCACAGCCGCCTGACCTCATCGAAATCGTGGTCTTCCGATGCCATCCAGAACACCGGTATGACACGGGAACCCCAACGTTCTTCGAGTCGTTTCGCGAGGTGTATGGCCGTCAGGATCTTGTAGTACGTGAAGGCAGGGCCCCCAGCGAGGCACAATTGATGCCCCGTGGTCACTGTCCGGGCATCCGCGTCGAGCAAGTCCTCCGCCTTTGGCGGCACCCGCATTCCCGAAGCGGCATATTGAGCGCGCAGCCGCTCCACGAGCAAGGCACCATCGTGAATGTGGGCTGCACTCTGGCGCATCGCATCCAATGCCGCCTCTCCCGGCGTTTCAGGCCAGGACACTTCATCCGGAGCACAGGGCAGCGTCCCGTGCCACCAATGGCGCACGATGTGCCGCTCCGGCAAGCTGTCCATCAGCGAAAAGTGTGAGAAATGGGGCAATGCTCGGATTTTCTGACGCTGCGGGCAAAGATGACCCCGCTCAATGGAGCAGCATCACCGCACCCTGCTGCGTGCGCTGTTCGCTCGGAACACTGCGCGGCCACTCCAGCATCCAGATATAAACGCCTGGCGACAGCAAGGTGCCCTGTGAATCCTTGCCGTCCCAGTCCGGGCTGCCCGGATCCAAGTCGGCAATGCGCTGCCCCCAGCGGGTGTAGAGTCCGAAGCTGACCGGCATGATTTCGCCGACCTGTGGCTTGAACACATCGTTCAGACCGTCCCCGTTGGGAGAGAAAGCATTGGGTACGAAAATGCCGAAATCAGACGCCACAGGTTTGTCATCATCGACAGGATCCTTGACCTCTACCCCGGCAGGGCCAGGTTCGCCGGGTGGAGGAACAGGCGTCAGGCTGAAATCATCGAAGAAGTAATAAGCCAAGCCCGGATTGATGCCCGCGCGTATCTCCACTTCCAATGCATCATCGGGAAGAAAGACACCGATGGTGAGGAAACGGTGGGGTGCGTCCGCTTGGAATGTCATGGTCACCTGTTCCCAAGCCTCGTCATAACGCGCATAGGGAAACTGGAACACCGGAGAAAGGTCCAGTACGCCGTCTCCGAACTGTGCCGGTTGGTTCTCCGAAAGGGCGATGCCGACTCCATTCACTGCCAATCCGGACTGAGAGGTGGGCAAACGAACACCGTTGGTCAATCCGAAGGACAACTGGTAGTGCTGACCGACCTCGAGGGGCACATCGAACATCTGAACGAGATACTCACGCGACAGGGGTTGCCCAGCTCCATTGCGCTTGATGACCGCCAATCCGGCCAGGCCGCGTCCTTCCACAGGCTGGACGAGGGCAACGGGCGTTTCAGGCAGGTCTCCACCCAAAGTGCCATCCAGATGGAAGAAATCAGGACTCGAAATGCCACTGAAGGCATTGTTCCAACCGTGAAGAAGGTGCCACATTCCAGGGGCCGAGGGCATTCCGGACGAAAGTTCGAAGCCCGGATTGACCAACTGTGCCGAGGCCACCATTGATCCAGCCACCAACAGTGGGGTCAATGCTGCCCATCGAATGGCATGACATTGCTTCCAACCGAGTTTTGGGCCCCTCATACCTGCAAATTAGCCAATTGAACCCATACAAAAGAGAAGGAGCCCCGCGTTCGGAGCTCCTTCACCTTAACCAAAACAACTTGAACCAAATCTTCGCTGTGCGCGCAGGCCTGCTTCTGCCTGCACTATGATGACGCGTGTTCCGCCCGAAATGTTGTTTGGGACTTTCCCAAAAGGTGTCAATGCTTCACTGGCCCCAGCGACGTTGTATCCCCGCCGTCAATGCCCACCTCGAAGCGAGGCCCGCTGTCCATGAACCATTCAGGATCCACGACCATTCCTGTCTGCGCATGGGTAATGAGAACCCACATTGCAACCCCAAACCAGACAGGGCTGCCGGTTCCCAATCGTTTCGGTCCGACCCCAGGACTTCTGCCGGAGAGGGCAATTCCACCGGAACCCTGTTGACGTCCATCTCCTTCCGCCCACTCCAACCAAGTCGGAGGTGGAAGCCCGCCCACCATTGTATGGATGAGGACCTCTGTATGCCCCTTTCAGGCAAACTGTTGCTTCCAAGGCTGACCGCAATCATGGCGGACCGCTGCATGTAGTGTGAGGTGGGCACCTCCAAAGTGTCGAGCTCAATGCCCAGATCGTAGGTATAGCGCACCCATTGTTCGAGGCCACTCGAACCGTCGGCCACAATGGCATAGAGGCTGTCGTCCAGCGCGCGGGCATCATAGCTTAAGTCCCGATGCAGGTCAAAGCTGCATTCCAATCTGAGGAAGCTTCGTTCCGCATGCCATTCCAAGGATGGTGACAACACGAATTCGGGCCTGAGGCTCCGCTCCAGAAAGGCCGTCAACCGCTGGCCATTGGCATTTCGTGGGTATCCCGTCATCCCGGCACTCCATCCGAGTTTGAACTGCGGGGAGATCCAACCGGGATTCCGCGTGCCCCTTTTTTCTTTTTCCGGGGAAAAAGCGGCCACCTCCATGATGTTGAGCTCCAACTCCAGAGGCACTCCGTCCACCGTGATGGTATCCTGACCGCAAGGAGACGCAGAAATCACCGCTCCCATCGGAAGCACCAGAGTGAGGACGGCTGCCCAGCGCGTCATCCCCTGAATGCTGCTGCACCGGGTGGACAGGCACCACCCGGACCAGCTGAATGAATTGTGAATCGCAGACTCCGGAACACGGACCTCAACGTTGACCTCCTCCGGAAGGCAGGGTCAATGGCAAGGTCAAGCGGGGCTTGCCCTCGGATGCTTCCTCGGTATTGGCCGGCTCAGTATTGGCCGGTGCTGCATCTGCGGGCTCGGAAACCGCTTCCTCGGTCCCAGCCTCTTCCTGCAACGTCTCCTCATACATCTTCTCACGGACCACCTCATCCTCATCCGGTGATGTTGCCATCGCTGAAGCCGCTGCACCTCCACTTCCGAATACTTCAGGGGCAACAACGCCCACTTCCATGGAAATGTCGGACTGTTCCATGCTCCGCAACTCGGCCGGATCAGCATCCCTCGTTGCCACCGGTTCATCCACCGGGTTGGCCTCGGACTCCAAAGACAGGTCGTCCGAGCCTTCGGAGTCAACCACTGGACCCATCACACCGTCACCGATGGCCTCGGGAATCTCCTGATCCATCAATTCCGGCAACGCCCCAGGGACTGAGGGCTCCTCCGTCGGCCGGGCCGACCAAAGGAAAGTCCCAGCAATCAGCAATGCGGCTGCGCCTGCGTACCACAAGCGGGCAGTACCCGCTTTCGCAGAGGCAGCAGCGAACAGGTCCGCTCGCGGCCCCGGAGCGGCCACTGCCCTATCCTCGAGCAGTGAGCGACACCTTGCGTCGAAATCGGCTTCCACCGATGATGTATGGAGGTCGTTGTCCTTCATTGTGCTTTACCTACGGTTCCGGAGGTGGTGCCCTCTTTAGACTGCGCTCGGGCCGAAAGGGTTGCAAGAACCCGCTGCAAATATTTCCTAGCCCTGCTCAATTGGCTCTTGGAAGTGTTCACATCAATCTGGAGCTGCTCCGCAATTTCATGGTGCTTGAAGCCCTCAATGACATACATGCAAAACACGGTGCGGTAACCCAACGGCAGCTGGGCAATGGCGAATTCGAGCTCTTCGGCCGTGAACTCGGGATCGTGTTGGTTTTCCATGTCCCGCGGCGTGGCGGGCAAATCCGTGATGTCCTGATGATGGCTGTGCTTCTGACTCTTGCGGTAGTGCGTGATGGCGGTGTTGACCACAATCTTCCGCATCCAACCCTCGAATGAGAAGTCCAATCGATAACTCTTGATGTGCTTGAAAATCTTGACGAAGCTGTCCTGCAGCACATCCTCTGCGTCCACCCTGCTGTTCGTGTACCGGATGGCGGTGGCGAACAACTGACCGCTGAACCGCTCGTACAACCTGCGCTGCGCACTCGGCCGTTGCGCCTTGCACCCCTCGATCAATGTCTTCAATTCCTCAGACGACGCCATCTCCCTGAATCAACGCCCAACCCTTCTTTCAGGTTGCGCCATGCCCGCACCCTTTTCCGATTCCCTCAACCTCATTCGAATCGCCCCTTTTCGAGCCCGAGCCATTCAAGGGCCGCCCCGTGGAAGATGGCGCTCCTCAGCTCCTCGGTCAGGTCCATGTCCGTTTCGATGTAACGCCCGAATTCCAGATCACCCAATGGAAATGGATAATCGGAGCCCATGACGATGCGGTCCGCACCCTGCATGTCCAAGACATATTCCATGAGCCTGGCGTCATGCGTGATGCTGTCCACCCAGAACTTGCCGACGTATCCACGGGGGTTGTTCGGATTGTCGACGGCAACGAGGTCCGGCCTGCAGCGCCATCCATGCTCGATGCGTCCCAGGGTGGCGAGGAAAGCCCCTGAGGCGTGGCTGAACATGACGCGCAGGTCCGGATATCGATCGAATACACCGGAGAAAACCATGGAACACGCCGCCCGGGAGGTCTCCGCCGGCATGCCGACAAGCCAAGGCAACCAGTATTTCGTCATCATCTCCTTGCCCATCATGTCCCAAGGATGGATCATCACCGCCATTCAGAGGCGCTCACAGGCTGCCCAGATGGGGTCGAAGCGGGATTCGGAGAGGTTGTAACCATTGATGTTCGACCCGATCTGTATGCCCCTGAACCCGATGGAGGCGCAGCGCTCCAGCTCCTGTATGCTGAGTTCCACATCCTGCATGGGCAAGGTGGCCAGACCAACGTAATGCCGAGGATGATCTCCGATGGTCCGGGCGATGTCATCATTGAGGAAGCGGGCGATGTCGTGGGTGTCCTCCGGCTTGGCCCAATAGGCGAACAGCACGGGAATCGTGCAGATGACCTGCACCTGTACGCCGGCCTCGGCATATTCCTCGATGCGGAGCACGGGATCCCAACAATTCGCCAAGACCTCCCTGAAGAAGCGGTCTCCCTGCATCATCCGAGCCGCACCTTCCCGGTGATGTTCGAGGTGGATGAACGACCCGTACCCCAACTTGGAACTCCAGTCCGGCAGCTCCTTCGGCATAATGTGGGTGTGCGTGTCAATCTTCAGCATGGATGTCCAAGTTAGGGCCCCACGGAACGGACATGGCGCAAGTCCAGGCGGTTGGTCGGGCTGACTTTCCATCCGGTCCATTCCGAGGAAACCAAGTGCACCACCTGGTCATGCCAAAGTGGAATGACCGGCATCGCATCCAGCACGTGTCCCTCGGCTTTGCGCAGGACCGCCTCTCTTTCGCTTCCCGGCAACATGTGGGATGCCTCATTGAGCAGTGCAGTCACGGAGGAGTCCGAGAAATGCGTGTAGTTCGGTCCGTTCGGACACCAACGGTCCGGGAGGAACAGCCCCAGGAAGTTCTCGGCATCGGGATAATCCGCGAGCCATGACTTGCGGAACAGCGGAACCTGACTGCGCGCGACGCGCTCAGCATCGATGGCACTTGGAGCGATGTCAATCTCCAAATCGATGCCGAATTCCGCCCAGGTGAATTGCAATGCGGCAGCGAGATCCGCCGCCCCTGGTTTGGTGCCCAAAGTGAGCCCCCCCAGCCGTTCGAGCGGTGGTTCCGGGCCGATTCCAGCTTCGGCGAGAATGCTGCGGGCCACATCCGGATGCCATGCCAGGTCCACTCGACCCTGACGCTCATCATTCGAGAAACCCGGCATCCCCGACGGCACGAACCCCTCTGCCGGAACCGCCTCATCCGCCCTGAGTTCCCTCACGAGGGCTTCCCGGTCCAAGGCCATGCTCATGGCACGCCGAATGGGCGCGGTCAGCCGAGGGAATCCACCCTGACCGAGTGCCGCCGAATCGACGAGGAATCCCACGTAGTCGGTCTTGAGATACGGCACCTCGTGGACCTTGAACCGTCCTTCCCATTCCGGTTTCCACTTCCCCGTCTCATCCTTGAGCGCATTGACCCACTCCGGATCAAGGGCTGAAACGAAATCGTAGCGTCCCTGTCTGAATCCGAGATACTCGGCACCGGGCTCCCGATTGAATTCAATCCGCACGCCATCCAGATACGGCAGGTTACGGCCCTGTTCATCGCGCATCCAGTACCCCTCGAACCGATGCAGGACCATGGCCGTCTCGGGAAGCCATCCCTTGAGTGCGAAAGGGCCACTGCCCATATCCTCCGTGTCCGGACTGCCCTCCAATCCGCCGCCCTTCAGAATGCCCGCCTGGGGGGTCGCGAGCAGTCCGGGGAAAACGGGCTGTGCCCTGCTGAGCGACAGGATGAGGCTATCGTCGGAAACGATCGCCACGCCTTCCGGTGCCAGATCAGACAGCACCCATCGCCCAGGCAGTGCCCGCGTCGGATCCAGCAGCCGTTCGAAACTGAGTGCGACATCCCTTGCCATCAGGGGCGAACCATCGTGGAACACCGCATCCTTGCGGAGTCGGAATCGGTATTGAAGGCCATCCTCGGATACACTCCAGGCCTCCGCGAGGGCGGGTCTGACCTGCAATTGCTCATCCAATTCGAGCAGGCCCTCATACAATTGATCCACCACCCACATCGCCTCCAGGTCCGTCGCCTTGCCGGGATCAATCGAGCGCAAACCGTCCGAAGCATTGTAGCAGAACAGCCTGCGATCAGGGCTGCGGCCCTCTCCTGAGGCGCATCCCGACAGGAATGCCGAGGCCATGTACAACAACGAAAGCAGGGCCAGTGCACCGGTCTCCACTGATCTGAAATTGCGTTTTGGAATAGGGTGCCTCATCCCGAATCTTCGCCGAATGGGGGAAAAGTTAAACCTCAATGCCTGACTGCGGTTCTACCTTCACCATCCCACCATGAACCACGCCAATTCCCGGTTCCATTCCGCCTTGCGCAGATGCATCCCGGCCCTGTTCCTTTCGCTGTTCTGCATCTCGGGCCTGTTCGGTCAGAAAGCCACCCTGAGTGGCCGGGTGGTGGACCAATCCACCGGCGAGTACATTCTCGGCGCCACCGTAGTGGTCGATGGCACGAATACGGGCTCGGCTTCGAATGTCTACGGCTTCTACAGTTTGTCCCTGCCACCCGGCACCTATGACCTGACGTGGTCCTTCATCGGTTACAACGCCGTGAAGCGTCGGGTCAATTTGGACGCCGACATGACCCTGGATGTGGAGCTCGCCCCTTCCATCATCGCCGTGGCGGCGGCCGAGGTCGAGGCTGAGCGCTCCGCGCATACGGAAAGCACGGACATGGGCAAGGCATCCGTCGGGGTGGAGACCATCAAGAGCCTGCCTGCCCTGTTGGGAGAAGTGGACGTTTTGAAGGTCATCCAGTTCCTTCCGGGCATCCAGAGTGCCGGAGAAGGAAACAGCGGCTTCTATGTGCGCGGAGGTGGCCCGGACCAGAACCTCGTCCTGGTCGATGATGCCATCGTGTACAATGCCTCGCACCTGTTCGGGTTCTTCAGCGTGTTCAATCCGGATGCAGTGAAGGACATCGAGGTGACCAAGGGCACCATGCCCGCCCGATTCGGGGGGCGGGTTTCCTCGGTGCTCGACATCGGCCTCAAGGAAGGCAATGCTCGCGAGACCGCGCTCAGTGGAGGACTCGGCCTCATCAGCTCGAGGCTCACCTTGGAAGGTCCGATCAAGGAAGACACCATCAGCTACATCATCAGTGGACGCAGGACTTACATCGACGTGCTCACCCGTCCCTTCGTCAACCAGGAAAGCGCCTTCGCGGGTTCCGGGTATTATTTCTATTACCTCAATGCCAAGGTGAACTGGAGGGCTTCCCGGAAGGACCAGTTCTACCTGAGCGGATACTTCGGAAGGGACGTGTTCAACTTCCGGTCCCAATCGGCCGATTTCGGAAGCCGAATTCCCTGGGGCAATGCCACCGTGACCGCCCGCTGGAACCACCTCATCAGCGACCGGGCCTTCATCACCACCACCGCCACCTACAGCGACTATGAATTCGCATTCGAAGCACAGCAGGACAGCTTCACTTTCGGATTCAGGAGCGGAATCGATGACCGCGGGCTCAAATCCCGATTGACCCTCTATCCCAACCCGAGGCACACCATCAGGACGGGTGTCGAATACACCTATCACACCTTTCTGCCAACGGAGTTCTATGCCACCTCCAATGGAGTGGATTTCGATCTCGGCGAGGCGGTGCGCACCCGAAGCCATGAAGTCGCCACCTATTTCGAGGACGAATTCGATGTGACCGATGCCTTCCGCATCAAGGCGGGCCTGAGGTGGAGCGGCTTCATCCAGACCGGCCCGTTCACCCGATATGTTCCCCCCGCTGACGAGGACCCCCTCGGTGCCGCACAGGAGCCGGATGAAATCCGGTATGTCAAAGGCGACATCGTCGCCCAGCACGGCGGGCTGGAGCCCCGTCTCGCCATGCGCCTGAAGACCGGACCGAGAACGGCATTCAAGGCGGGCATTGGGCGAAACCTTCAGTACATCCATCTCGCATCCCTTTCTCCCACCTCCCTGCCCGGAGACATCTGGCTCCCGAGTTCCGACGTGGTCAAACCCCAGATCGGCACTCAGATTTCGGCGGGCTGGTTCAGGGATTTCGGTGCGGACCGCAACATCGAAGCATCGATCGAGGTCTACCACAAATGGCTCGACAACCTTGTCGCGTACGCGGAAGGAACCCAACCGGACGACAACATCCGCAACAACGTGGACAACAACCTCGTGTTCGGAGAGGGCACGAGCTATGGGGCCGAGTTCTTCCTGAAAAGGAGGCGCGGGGTCTGGACCGGTTGGCTGGGCTACACATGGAGCAAAACGGACCGCCAGTTCGACGACCTGAACCAGGGTGATCCATTTCCCGCGCGGTATGACAGACGGCATGACCTGAGTGCCATTCTCGAATGGACGATCGATGACCGATGGAAACTGGGGAGCACCTTCATCTACGGCACGGGCAATGCCATCACCGTGCCGGCCCAGCGCTATTTCCTGGACGGAAATCTGCTCGACGTCTATGGACCGCGCAACGGCTTCAGGATGCCCGCTTACCACCGCGCGGACATCGGCGCCACCCATACCCCGCGACCGAAGAAGGACAAGAAACGCTACGGTCAATGGGTATTCTCGGTATACAATGTCTACAATCGGCTCAACCCCTACTTCATCTATTTCGGGAACGAAGGGGCCATTGAGGAAGGCACGCTGGACATTCAGGCATACCAGATCAGCCTGTTTCCCATCCTCCCGTCCGTGACCTGGAATTTCCGGTTCTAACTTCGCTGCATGGGCGCACTCGCGGCACTGAACCCCTACTTCTGGAAATACCGCGGACGGCTGGCCCTGGGCATCCTGTTCGTCTTTCTCACCAATGCCTTCTCGGTCATCGCACCGGTCGTCATCGGCGAGGGCATCAATGTGCTGCAGGATGCCTACACCGGATTCCTGGCCCCTTTGGCCGAAGGGCAGCCCCCTTCCGAAGTCTTCGACGGCACTGCACTGGACACCCCTCCGACCCTCGGTATGCTGGCCGAATTCACCGGTTCGGGAATTGGAAATACGCCGGCTCCCGAATCCAAGGCGGAACTCATCCGTTTCGTCTCCTTCATCGCCGGACTCCAGGCCCTGCTCTACATGCTTGCCTACCTCCTGAAGGGCATCTTCTCCTTCATGACGAGGCAGACCATCATCGTCATGAGCCGTTTCATCGAATATGACCTCAAGGAGTCGATCTACGACCAATACCAACGGCTGCCGGTGTCCTTTTACAAGCAGCATGCGACGGGCGACCTGATGAACCGCATCTCCGAGGATGTCTCCAAGGTGCGGATGTACCTGGGCCCGGCCGTGATGTATGGATTGACCCTTGTGACCATGATGATCCTGACGGTGGGTGTCATGCTGCGGATCGATCCTGTGCTCACCCTATGGTCCCTCGCCCCGCTGCCGTTCATGAGCTGGGGTGTCTACAAGGTCAGCTCCCGCATCCATCGCAAGAGCGATGCGGTGCAATCCCAGCAGAGCCTGCTGAGCGCCAAGGTCCAACAGGATTTCGCCGGCATCCGTGTACTCGCTGCACACCGCCGTGAGCAACGGGCATTCGAGCGCTTTCGCGCCGCTGCCGATGAATACAAATTCCGCACCCTGGACCTCGTGAAAGTGGATGCCATGTTCATGCCCATCATCGTCATGCTGGTCGGCCTGAGTACCATCCTGACCATCTATGTCGGGGGCTTGCGGGTGTTCTCGGGTGCGCTGCAACTGGGGCACATCTTCCAGTTCGTCTTCTATGTCAACCTCCTGACCTGGCCCTTCGCCTCCGTCGGATGGGTCACGTCATTGGTGCAGAAGGCGGCCGCAAGCCAAGCCCGCATCAATGCCTTTCTCGAAGTCGTACCCGAGATCGACAACCGCGCGGCCCATCCGCAGGAAATCGAAGGGCGCATCTGTTTCAAGGGTGTGGGACTGACCTACCCCGACTCCGGAATCCGTGCGCTGGACGGTGTGGACTTCGACCTGGCGCCCGGCCAGACTTTGGCGGTCATCGGCCGAACGGGAAGTGGAAAGAGTACACTTGCCCAGCTGGTCGCACGGCTGTACGATGCCACGGATGGCAGCATCGAAATAGACGGCACGCCCATGAAGGAGGTTCATCTGGCCAGCCTCCGCGACGCCATTGGATATGTTCCCCAGGATGTGTTCCTGTTCTCGGACACCATTGCCGAGAACATTGCATTCGGGGTCGACGGTGCCACAATTGAACAGGTGGAACAGGCCGCGCGGGATGCGGACGTCCACGACAACATCACGGAATTCCCGAAAGGATATGACACCCTGCTTGGTGAGCGGGGCGTCAACCTCAGTGGGGGACAGAAGCAGCGGGTTTCCATCGCCCGTGCCATACTCAGGAAGCCCCGTATCCTGATTTTCGACGACTGCCTGAGCGCGGTGGATACGGAAACCGAAGCGGTCATCCTGGGAAATCTCCGTCGCATCATGGACCAGCGCACCGCCATCATCGTGTCGCACCGCGTCTCCACCGTGCGGAATGCCGACTTGATCCTTGTGCTCGATGAAGGAAAGGTGGTGGAGCGCGGAACACACGCTTCCCTGCTCGAATCCGGGGGATTGTATGCGGAATTGAACCGAACCCAGCAACCACCGGCAGAGGAGGCTGCGTGACATCCGGTCCTGATCAACAATCGTTGCCGAGCAGGCCGAGGATAAGCAACAGGTCCGCCACGCCGACGTGCTGGTCGAAATTCAGATCGGCCTCGAGAAATCCCGTCGCACCGAAGTGGTTGAGGAACTCCAGGAGGTCCTGGATCGTGACGAGTTCATCGCCATTCAGATCTCCAGGGCACCCCCCTCCGAGCTGCTCCAAGCCGAGGATGTAGCCGTTGCAATCGTTGTCCACGCCGGAGAGTGTAGGCGGAGCACCCGGATACATGGTCGCGTCGAGGTCATTGCAGTCCATCCCCATCTCCAACGAAGCGTATGGCGGTGGCGTGCAGGAGGAATACTCGATAGGTCCCGGCTCTCCGTCCCCATCCAGATCCAGGTAGAATGGAATGGAGATGCCGTCCTCATCAATGGACTGGTCGCAATCGTTGTCGATGCCATCGCAGGGATCCGGCAATACCGGATGGATGTTCGGGTCCGCATCGTTGCAATCTCCTCCGATGTGGGCATATCCCGGCCCAGGACTGCATCCGGACACACTGCCGGTGAACGTTCCGTATCCGTCTCCATCGGCATCCGGATAATGCATTGCTTCGTCCGTGACATCCACGAAAACCCGGTATGCATGGACCAGGCCCTGCCCCGAGACCTTGACGGTCATGCCAGCCATATTGGACCAGCCGAACCCGGTGAATTCAAGGGGCCAGGTTCCCGGACCGGGCAGGCTGTCTGCCGAGACCCAATCCACATTGTCCGGCAGGTGCACGGCGACAGGCCCTGCAACGCAGGAATCCAGGTGAACCAGAATCCGCGCAGTATCGGATGGGCATACTGTGATGAACTCGGGCCATGCCGTCATGAAATTCGTCCTCAGGAGGAAGAGCCCCTGACTCTGGTCGGCGACGGCAATCGTACCGGATTCGAAAAAGGGATAATTGCTCCAACTCCCACTGAACCCGGGACCTTCAAGGTCGGGCTGCGTGTCGAAGAACGCTTTTTCCTGTAGGATGGATGGCCCATCGGGATTGAAATGCTGCGCGCGGAAGCCATCGGTGTAGTTGCTCTGGAAAAGCATGGCTCCCCGCACATACAGGTTGTGGTCGGTGCCCTCCGTTCCGAGGTCCACCCCTTCGATGAGCACGGGATTGTCGAGGTCCTCCACGTTCCAGACATAGGTATGCGTTCCATCCACGAGCTCTCCCGTTTCGTCCGTCTCATCGCCTACGAAGAAATGGCGGTGATCCGGTGAGAACCAACCCTGGTGGATGTACCCGTGGGGCTGGTGCGCGGCCGATGATATTTCCTGCATGTCGGCAGCATCGGTGACATCGACGAATCGAAAATTCGTGGCACAGCATACTGCCGCGATGAGCCGGTCGCTGTAGGTGCTGTCGGGCCCGTCGTAGCGGATGACCTGGGCGTCGTGGACATACGCCTCGTTCCAGGAACCCGCCACACTCGGCGTATCCGGCTCCGTGAAGTCGAAGGCGAGCAACCCGCCGCTTCCATTGGTCCCGCAGACATAGGCGATGGGTTCGTCCGGAGCGACTGCGAGATTGTGTGCTTTTGAAAATCCCAACATCACGGTATCCGTCGAGAACGTGATGGGAGGCCCCATGCCGGTGTGGTTGCGCAAGCGGGTGAGATCGAATACCTGCAACCGCGAATTGATCACTTCACTGACGACCACCATCCGGTCCTCGACCACCTTGACGTCCCTCCATAGGCTGTTGGCCAAACCGATGGTGGGGAGTTTCCCCACGATCCTCGGCATCCCCGGGTTCGTGACCTCGATGAACCAGGTGCCATTGCGCTTGCCCAGCAGAACATATTCCCTGCCATCCAAGGGGTCTGTCCATCCCCAGATGTCATTGGCCGTCATTTCCCCCGTCATGACATTTGGGACATGCGCCATCATCTCCACCTTGTGGCAGGGCCAGGTTTCGTTCACGAAGCCGGCAATGCAATGCCCTTGGCAGGCCAAGTCACGAGGGACGAGCCAGCCAATGCAGCAAAGGGTCATGCACAACCCTTCAAGAAAGTTCAATCCGCGGCAGTTCACAGTTCTGGTCAACTGGCTTAAAAATACGAATTCATCGCTTATTAAATACGTTTCGTAGTATATTTTTACACCTACGTCTCCAAATTCGTAATGCATGTTGAACCACAGTCGTGTACGGCGGTTGTTAGGGTGAACATCGGAACATTGCCAAAGCACCACTCCATTTTGGTCACTGGAGCAACGGGGCTCGTGGGCCGCGCCCTTCTGCCCGAACTGCACCGTCGCTTCCCTGAATGCAGCCTTCGCGTCCTGACGCGTCAACCCGATGGATTGCAATCCATCGAAGGCGCTCCGGTCGATGCTTTCGGTTGGGACCCGGGGGCGGAACGTATCGATGCCGCGTGCATGGACGGAGTCAAATTCGTGGTTCATCTGGCGGGGGAACCCGTCGCCCAGCGTTGGACAGAGGTGGCACGCCAACGCATCAGGGACAGCAGAATCCGATCCATCCGATTGCTTCAATCCGCTGCGGCGCGCTCTTCCGCCAAGCCCAGGATCATTTCGGCCAGTGCCATTGGCTGCTACCCGGCTGGTGACGCCATACGTACAGAGCAAGATTCATGTGGCGAAGGATTCCTGGCAGAAGTCGTTCGCGATTGGGAGGATGCGGTTCGGGCATTCGGCTCCCTGGGAGGGGGACACACCCTCTTGAGGATCGGACTGGTGCTCTCGAAACATGGAGGGGTTCTGAAGCGGTTGATCCCGCTGTATCGATTGGGACTCGGCGCACCCTTGGGGGCAGGCCTGCAGTGGCAGAGCTGGGTTCACATCGACGATCTGGTGGCGATGTTCGTCCGGGCCATCGCAGGGGACGATTTCGAAGGCGCCTTCAATGCGGTATCCCCCCATCCCATTCCCCAAAGGGAGTTCAGCCGGGCATTGGCCAGCGCCATGCACCGGCCCCATTTCCTGCCCCCGATCCCCACATGGGCTTTGAGGCTCTGGTTCGGCGAAGCTGCGGAAGCGCTGATGGCCTCGCACAGGGTTGTCCCCGAGCGATTGGAAGATGTGGGATTCACCTTTACCTACCCCCATCTCGAGGGGGCTTTGTCCTCCGCGCTTCGGTGAACACCGAAACGGGACGTTCCCGGATTTTTCTGTTCCGTGCTGATTTGACGGCAATTCATAACGGAAATGAACCTTTTGGCACCTGTCCTGTTCTCCCCTTGACTCCGAACGAGGGGTCCTTGATCAGTAAGGTGTTTATGATCACGTTTGATTTGCTGGCGGCCCGGGGTTCATCCCCCGGGCTGCCTCGTTTCCAACCCCATCAAGAATGACTGAAATCGCCCTGTTCTGGCACCGCAGAGACCTGAGAATCGACGACAACAAAGGACTCGATGCGGCCCGTTCTTCCGGACTTCCGGTGGTTGGCCTATTCTGCTTCGACCGGCACATCCTCGACCGGCTTCCGCCATTGGATCGTCGCGTCGGCTTCATCCACCACCATGTGCGCGCACTCCAGTCCCAATACGCGCAATCCGGAGGTTGCCTGTTGACCCCGTATGGAGCCCCCCTGCAGGTCTTTGCGGAGGTCCTCTCGAGCATCACCGAACAGGGTTACCGTGTGCGGGAAATCCACACCAATCGGGACTATGCTCCTTATCCCGTTCAACGGGATTCGGATGTGTCGGAATGGTGCTCCGGACAGGGGATCCAATTCCATGCCCACGAGGACCACATCATCCTGCCTCCGGAAGCGGTGCTCAAGGATGACGGCACGCCATACACGGTCTTCACACCCTACAGCAGGAAATGGCACAAAGTGCTGGACGCGGCCCATCCCTCGCCCCTCACACCGGTGGCGCCCATGTTGCACGGAAGCTGGGCGCAGGTCAGGCAGACCGCTCTGCCTTCGCTCGAGTCCATGGGTTTCGAAGCGGCCAGTGGCCATACCTCCGGTTGGGCTGCTTTCGACCGGAAACTGGATGCGGGCACCGTTTCGGCCTATGCCGAGCGGCGGGACATTCCGTCTGAAGTGGGCACCACACGCATGAGCCTGCACCTCCGTTTCGGAACCGTGTCCATCCGCTCCTTGGTCCAATTCGGTTTCAAACACAGTGACAAATGGCTGACAGAACTGATCTGGCGCGAGTTCTATCAGGCCATCCTCCACCATTTCCCTCACAGTGCCCATGATGCCTTCCGTCCCAAGTATGACCGGATCCCATGGCGTCAGGATGAAGCAGGCTTCGCTGCCTGGTGCGCGGGACGAACCGGCTACCCCCTGGTCGATGCCGGCATGCGCGAATTGAACGCCACCGGATTCATGCACAACAGGGTCAGAATGGTGGTGGCGAGCTTCCTGTGCAAGCACCTGCTCGTGGACTGGCGCTGGGGCGAGCGGTATTTCGCCGAGAAACTGCTCGACTATGAGCTCGCCTCCAACGTGGGTGGATGGCAATGGGCTTCGGGCAGCGGTTGCGATGCAGCGCCATATTTCAGGGTATTCAACCCAGAAAGCCAGATGAAGAAATTCGACCCCAAAGGAATCTATGTCAAGCGCTGGGTTCCGGAATGGGGAACAGCAGACTATGTCGCACCCATCGTTGAGCACAAATTTGCCCGACAGCGGGCCATCGACACTTACAAAGCGGCATTGGCGGAAGTGTAAATTGACCGCATGCAACATGTGGCAGACGGCCCCCTTGGTGCTTCCCGCCCTTTTCAAGGCCTGCGGGTGGTCGAGCTGGCCTCCGTCCTCGCCGGTCCGCTCGTCGGCACCTTCTTCTCCGAGCTCGGCGCTGAAGTCATCAAGGTCGAACATCCCGGCAACGGCGGTGACGTGACCCGCAACTGGCGTGCAGCAGGAGAGCCATTGGACGGGCCGAGCGCCTATTACGCCGCGGCCAACGGTCCGAAGGAAGTGAGGCTGCTCGATCTGATGAATCCGGATGGCCGTGAAGCGCTGGACCTGCTGCTTCGGGATTCGGATATCCTGATCCAGAATTTCAAGCCGTCGAGTCTTGTCAAGCTCGGGCTGGAGCCGGCGGGTCTGGCCGCCCGACATCCACGCCTGATCCACGTCCACCTGATGGGCTTCCTGCATGAACCGGGGCGGGCCGGATACGATATGGTCGTACAGGCCGAAACCGGTTTCATGGCATTGAATGGAGAGCGGGGCCGCGCTCCCTTCAGGCTGCCTGTTGCCTTGATGGACGTACTCGCCGCACATCAAATGCGTTCGGCAGCGCTGCTCGCACTCTGGGAGCGGGAACGCGATGGTCTGGGCAGTCACCTCGAGGTCTGGTTGGACGCTTCCGGCCTGAGCGCATTGGCCAACCGCGCCACGGAATTTCTCGTGAATGGAACGGACCCTGAACCATTGGGGGCACTGCACCCCCAGATTGCGCCGTATGGAGAGGCCTTCCAGTGCGCATGTGGCCAGCACCTTGTGCTTTCCGTGGGGAACGACCGCCAATTCCGAGGATTGTGTTCGCTTCTGGACCTGCCGGATTTGGTCAGGGATCTCCGGTTTGGTGACAATCCCGCCCGGGTGCGCCATCGGGCCGCATTGGCTGAACAGCTGGCCCCTGCTTTCCGCCGGTTGGAGGCCGACTTCATCATGGAGCGGGCTGTGGAGACGGGCGTGCCCATCGGACGGCTGAAAAGTGTGGCGGACGCGTTGCAGGGCGAAACGGGACACTCCATGACGCACCACTTCGACCTGGAAGGTCATGCCGTGCGCAATGTCCGACAGGTGGCCTTCCGCATTCAGCGCAACGGCAACCTGATCACGTAGTATTGGTCGTCCCCGATGGGCAGCCGTCCCGAGCGCAACCAAGGGTTCAATGTCTTGAGGGCATTGTAGCTCACGCCCCTTTCCGAAGCGAATTCGGCCAGATCGTCAATCGTATCGACCACGACCGTGTCCCGGGTTTGCAACGGCGACCACCAATCTTCCGCTTCCATCAGGAATCCGTGTGCCTCGGGGTGCTCCATCACCTGCTTGGTCGCAAACAACCGATAGACATAGCGGGCAGTCTCCTCATTGAGGTTCAAATCCCAATAGGTGTTTCCGGATTGCTCCTCCATGCGGCGGGAAAGTCCGGCCATGCCCATGTTGTAACTCGCGGCCGCGAGGATCCAATCGCCGTAGCGTTCGTATGCCTCGTTGAGATAGGCGCATGCGGACCGCGTGGCCTTTTCCACATGGTAGCGCTCATCCACGTCACGGTCGACCCGCAATCCGAACTCCTCTGCTGCCGGCTCCATGAATTGCCAGAATCCACGGGCATCGGAAGGCGAAACGGCATTGGCCAAGCCCGATTCAATGACGCTGAGGTATTTGAAATCCACCGGAATCCCCGAATCGACGAGGATGGGCTCCATGATGGGAAACCAACGTCCGGACCGCTTGAGGGTCAGGAGCGTACTGCTGTGACGGAAGGTGCCGATGAGCAATTCCCTTTCCATGCGCTCCCGGACCCCGACCCTCTCCAATGGCAAGAGCGTCCCCGCGAAGTCAACCCCTTCGATGATGGCTGGAGGCCGCACCTGCTGCAATGGTTCACCGCCGGTGCGGATTCCACTTGAAGAAGACTGGTCCGGATCCCCGTCCAATCCAAAGGCCAACAGGGCCAATACGCCCAGCGTTGCCGCTCCCCACCACCTGATCGCGTTGCCCATGATCACGTGAAGGGAGAATCGAAATCCGCGAACGCCGGTGCCGCGGCATCCTTTCCAGAAAGGAGGGGCGCATTCGTACCCCAATCGATGGCGAGATCCGGATCGTTCCAACGCAGGGCCCGCTCATGGTCAGGACTGTACACCTCCGTGCACTTGTAGCAGAACACGGTGTCGGGCTCGAGGGTCAGGAACCCATGGGCGAATCCCTCCGGCACCCAGAATTGCCAGCGGTTCTCCCCGGTGAGCATTGCCGTCTGGCATTGCCCGTATGTGGCTGAATTCCGGCGAAGATCCACGGCCACATCAAGTGCTGCACCATGCACCACCCTCACCAATTTGCCCTGGGCCATATCCGGTACTTGGAAATGGAGGCCGCGCAGCACTCCAGCACCCGAGACAGATTCGTTGTCCTGGACGAAATGGATGGACCTGCCCAATGCCGCCTCGAAATGCTCCTTGCGCCACGTTTCCGAAAAATGACCCCGGTCATCCCCAAACTGTCGGGGCCTGACCATCATGGGACCATCAATTGCGCCCTTCCGTATCTCCAATGGGTGCGACATCTCCACCATCAGTTACCGCCCAATACGCTGATCAATGCCACAAAACTGCTGATGGTCGTGATGAGGCTCAACACCGGACTGAGGTCGGACAGGATCTCCCGGGCATATTGCGGCAGGGGCTCCACATAGATGATGTCACCTGCCTGCACCGTCGTGTTGGCGAATTTCAATCCATCAATGGTGGAGAGGTCCAATTGGTGGATGGTCCTTCCCTGGGGTGCCCTGCGAATGAGCTTGACGTTTCTTGCGTCACCTCGTGCCCGGATCCCCCCGCTGAGTGCGAGCACTTCCAGCAGACTCGTATTCGGGTTGACCAATGGGACAACGGAAGCCACACCGGCCTCGCCAGGAAAGACCAGCACCCGCTGATTGGTCACCTCGATGAGCGCCAGGGGATTGACGTAATTCTCACTGTACGCTTCTTCGAGATAGGTTTCCGCCTCATCGATATTCAGTCCGGCCAGGTTCACCAGGCCCAGCTCCGGAAGGTCCACCGTGCCATCGGGCCTGACTTCATAGGCAAATCCGTTGTTGCGATTCTGGTTCTGCATGAACTGTTGGTTCATCGCTCCGCCACCGGCACCGTTGACCCCTCCTGCGGTCGTACCTGCCGTCATGGACAGCAGACGCTCCCCCTTGTTGGAGAACAACTGGAAACTGATGAGGTCATTGGGCGCAATGCGGTAGTTGACGTCCTCGATCGGATTGAAGGGATCGAATGCGAAATCGGATGGGGTCCGGAACATGATATTCCGGTTGATGGTGCAACCACCCGCGAGCACAGCCGTAAAGGCCATCAGAATCAAACATGCGGAAAGCTGGGAACGACTCATGTTGCGAAAATACATCCACCACACCGGGCGGGAATTGGCAACAAACCGGTTTGTCCAAGTATTTTCACCGTCCATGGCTTTGCCCCACGATTTGCTCCGGAACGGCCCCACCCGTTTGCGTGCCCTGGAACCGGAGGATGTGGAGTGGTTGATGCGATGGGAGAATGCGCCGGACCACTGGGAGGTCAGTGGCACCACTGCGCCCTTTTCAAGGACGGCCTTGGAAGCCCTGTGCAAGGGACATCAGGACATCTATACCGAAGGCCAGTTGCGCTGGATCATCGAGGAACGCGCCAAGCCCGTGGGAGCCGTGGACCTCTATGATTTCTCGAGCCTGCACCAACGCAGTGGCATTGGCATCCTCGTGGACCCCGGTCACCGCGGTAAAGGCACGGCCGGTAGGGCACTGGACATTGCCGTGAAGCATGCCCGCGATGTGCTGCTGCTGCATTCCCTGCACGCCGAGGTCCATGCCGACCATGATGCCAGTGTCCACCTGTTCCAATCTGCGGGGTTCTCGAAAGTCGGACACTATGCGGACTGGACCAGGACAAAGCAGGGCTGGATGGACGTCGCCCTGTTCCAACTCACCTTCAATGAACAGGGAGCATGACCCGGAATCGAACACCATCCAAAAAGTGGTTGGCGATTGCGGGCGCGATGGTGTCCGGGATTGCCCTCTGGGGATGGAACACTGCATTCCGCCCGAACACCTTGGCAGTGGAAGGCCGGTTCATCCTGAAGGTTGGAACGCCCATTGACAGTGCCCTCCAGGATCTCGCTGATCAGGGCCGTCTCAGCAATCCGGCCAGTTTCCGTCGGTATCTCGGATGGCGCGGTTGGGATCACCCGACCGGCCTTCGGCCCGGAAGATATCTTGTGCCCGAAGGGCTTGACAATCGGGGATTGGCCAGGCTGTTGCGCTCCGGAGCAAGGGAGGCTGTCAAGGTCCGGTTCAATGCTGCGCGGTTGCCTGAAGACGTGGCTGAATCCGTCTGCGACCGGATGTCCTTCTCCGAGGAGGACCTGCTGGCCGTCATGCGCGATCCATTGGTCGCGGCGCGCAACGGAACGGATGTGGAAGGCTTCCGGACCCGTTTCATCCCGAACACCTATGAGGTCTGGTACGACCTGACCGCATCGGATTTCGTGGACCGGATGGCGCTGGAATGGAAGAAATGGTGGTCGCTGGAGCGACGGGCGCAAGCCGAATCCCTCGGTCTCGACCCGGAGGAGGTGGGCATTCTCGCCTCCATCGTCAAGTCCGAGACATCCAGGATGGACGAAGCGCCTGTCGTCGCGGGACTGTACCTCAACCGGTTGCGAAAGGGCATGCGGCTTCAGGCCGACCCCACCTTGATCTACGCGCTCGGCGACTTTTCAATCCGGAGGGTCCTGAACGTTCACCGTGAAACCGACAGCCCCTACAACACATACATGTACCGGGGTTTGCCGCCTGGCCCCATCAACTACCCGGAACCCGGGTATCTGGAGGCCGTGCTGAATGCAGCCGAGCACGATTTCCTGTTCATGTGCGCGAAAGAGGATTTCAGCGGATATCACGCCTTTGCCCGTACCAACCGGGAACACGAACGGAATGCCCGGCGATACCGCAAGGCCCTCGATGAACAAGGCGTCTACAAGTGACCCGCACTGAACATCCCTGACCTCCCACTGTATTTTTGCCGTCGCAATGAACGGGGGAAAATCTATCTCAGGCCCAATGCTGCTGTCGATGGTCGTCATGGCCATGGGCATGGTGACGCCCCTCTTTGCGCAGGAATGGCCTGCCGATCTTCCGCGGAAGCCCGAGGCCATGGCCGTGCGGGTGGCCGAGCAATCCATCACGGTGGATGGTGACCTGAACGATGCCGCGTGGCAGAACATCCGGCCCGAGACCGGACTCCGTGAATTCAAGCCCACTCCTTTCGCCGAGCCCCGCCAGCATACCGAGGTTCGGTTTGCCTACGACGACCGGGCGCTGTATGTGGGTGCGCGGATGTGGGACACCCATCCTGACAGCATCCTTCACCAGTTGATCCAGCGGGACGGCGGCGGAAACACCGACGTCTTCGGCATCTGGTTCAACTGCTTCGATGATGGGGTCAACGGGGTGCGCTTCTCCGTCACCCCCGATGGGGTGCAGTCGGACGAGCTCCTGAGCACGGAGGGCTCGGACGGCAGTTGGAATGCCGTCTGGCAGTCGGAATGCCGCATTGACGAAAGTGGATGGGTGGCCGAATTCGCCCTGCCATGGTCGGTATTCCGCTTCAACGATTCAGGCGACGATGCTCAACAATGGGGCATGAACTTCTATCGCTACATCCGACGGTACCGATCCGATTATGTTTGGCGCGCCATGGACCCGAATCAGGAAGGGCTCATGAACCAAGGTGGCCTCCTCACCGGCATCCGGGGCATCACCCCGCCCCCGAGGTTCAGCCTCTATCCCTACGTGAGTTCCTATCTGGAGACGGAAGGTGGGCAGTCCGGGACCACATTGAATGGAGGTCTGGACATGAAGGTGGGCATCGGTGACGCCTTCACTTTCGACATGACGCTGGTTCCAGATTTCGGACAGGTTGTGGCGGACAACCTCGTATTGAACCTCAGCCCTTATGAGGTGCAGTTCAACGAGAACCGGCAGTTCTTCACCGAAGGCACAGAGCTGTTCAACAAGACCGGCCAATTCTACAGCCGAAGGGTTGGCGACCGGGAGCAGCTCCTGAACGCATCCAAGGTGACGGGAAGGACGCAGGCGGGTACGGGGCTGGGACTGCTCAATGCGCTGTCCCGGGACGCGGATGGTTCGCTGACGAATTTCTCCGTGGCCGTGGTGGACCAGAACCTGCCCAACAACGGCTATGTCGCTTTGCAAAGTGGCCAAGTCATCCGTGGCGATGGACGGGCGGACGACTGGGTGAGCAGCATCGGCTTGCAGATGCGCGATTCCTTGCAGCGTTGGTCTTTCAAATTCATGGGAGGCATGAACCGCAATTCGGATGCCGAGGACGGCTCGGGTGAAGGCGAAACCGTCGCGGTGGAGCTCAGCCGGTTGAAGGGAAGGTTGCGCTGGACGGCAGGTCGTTACATCGAAACGCCCGAATACAACCCCAATGCGGTGGGCTTCCTAGCCGCACCGAATGAGGCCACCAGCTACGCCAACCTCGAATACCGCATTCCCAATCCTTTCGAGGTGGCAGGCATCGGATTCAACAGCATGTCCTGGGAGCTTGAAGCCAACCGGGAAATGCTGCATACACCGCGGTCCTTCCTCGGGCAGACCTACGATCTCGAATGGCGGCTCCTGCTGGCCAGTTTCGACTTCATCAAATTCGGGGCAACGACCATGCCGTATGACGGACGGGATTATTTCGCGACCCGTTTGGATGGCCGGTTCTGGCAGGTGCCCAAGTGGTGGTCATGGGATGCCTTCATGAGTACCGACTACCGCCGCGAGTTCGCGATGGACATCGGAACATGGAACGCCGGCGGGGCGCTTTACCCGGACTGGAAGGAACGGAATTTCCGCATCGAGCCCATCTGGCGGCCCAACGACCACCTGCGGATCAGCCACGTCTACAGCCACCAGGACAAGTTCAACGAACGCGGGTGGTCGGCGCTCTTGGACAGCCTGCCGAACGGCACCCTCCTGTCGGCCACCGAGAGCCTCTGGGCCAAGCGGAACAACTATTCCCGCACGCACGTCCTCAATGCCTCCTATGTCCTCGACAACCGCAAGGGCATCACATTCCGTTTGCGCCATTACTGGAGTCGGGTGGAAAACGACCGGTTCTATTTCCTCGCGGAGGACGGCCTGCTGGATCCCACGGACGATGTGGTCCTCACGGACGAGGGCACCTCACCGTATGACATCAGCTACAATGCCTGGTCCATTGACTGCGTGTTCCGCTGGATTTTCGCCCCGGGCAGCGAGCTGTCGGTGGTCTGGAAGAATCTGCTGGAGAGTCAGGGGGACATGCTGCCGGACACCTATGCCGACAACCTCGAGGATGTGCTGCGCGTCCCCCACCGCAACAGCTTTTCCTTCAAGGCCATTTACTTCCTCGATTATGCCGACCTGACCGGTCGACGCTGAGGTTCATTCGCCCTGCAACTGGGCGAGAGTGAAAGTCCGCTGACCAATGTTCCCGCAGCGGTCGATGGCCCACACCTTGACCTCATCCTGGTCACGCCCCACCAAAACGCCATCCGACAGCCGATGGGACAATACGCCCTTGTCCATGGACCAACGCAGCCATTGGTCTCCGCAACGCCCTTCCCACCGGGCAATGCCGGACAGGTCGTCCTCCACCTTCACGGTCAGGATGCCGTCCTGCAATTCAGGCGCATCGAACAAGGGAGGCAGGGAATCCGACCGCACCTCGAATGGTCCGAAGCGGTCCAGCTTGACCTTCAATTGCCCGCTCTGCTCGTCTGCCACCCACGTCCCCACCACCTCATTTTCCTCATCCACAGCACAGAGGACGAGCGGCTCTCCGGATCCGGCGAACTCCTCCGGCACGGGTACGGTCAAGGTGAAATCCGAGCGGGTGACACGCGCCTCGCTCAGGACGTGGAAACGGTCAGCCTCCTGGTCGTCCTCAATGTCCACGACCGCATTGCCGTAGAGGGCGCGTGCAGGCATGTCCACCACCACACGCCCGACCGCCAGCTGGTGGCCCTTCCTGAAATCCAGGGGTACGGCGGAGCGTCCCTCCTCGGCGGCGGTGACCAGAGAGTCACCATACAGCTTCATCACCGCACGCGTCTCGTTTCCCGCCATGTCAAGGAGTCCCACCTCCAACAATGCGGAATCCCCTGGCGCAAGGGTCCAGGCTTCCGCGGACCGCAATCCCTGGTAAATGTCCAATCTGTTGCCGGGAAGGCGCTGGATGCGGTGAACCCGCGATTTGCGGTCCTGCCATTGCGCCAAATCGATGTGGGCGGAAACATCGCCGTTGGTCGAAAAACTCAGGGTATCCATGCGGTGGCGATAGACGAGGCTGTCATCCAACCACACATCGACGCCGTAGGGGCCGTGCGTGAAGGGCTCACCGTCGAGGCGGTCGAATGCCTCCACGCCAACCGTAAAGGTGCCGGCTACCCTAACGCCCTCCCCATAGGCCGGAGTCCAACGGAACCGCTCCGGCTGCCCCTCGACGGTGGCGCCTTCACCAGGCACCACCCAAACCCCTCGGAATTCGGGTGGCACCCGGTCTTCCGACATGGATTGCCCGGAGAAGACCCACTGCAGCGGATTGATGGGGAACTGGGTCCGGGTATCGCGCACCTCGAAGTGCAGGTGCGGGCCGAAACTGCCTCCTGAATTGCCGCTCCAACCGATGGTATCCCCAGCAGCAAATCGAAAGGTGCTGTCCGGGCGGCCGTCATATGCCCATCGCTCCTTGGCATATTGATGTTGCATGAGCCAGTCCTCAATGGCCGGATGAAACGCCGAAAGGTGCCCATACACGGTCGTCAGACCCTCTCCATCGAGATAGAGGGCCAGTCCATAGCCGCGGTCGGACACCTTGATGCGGGAGATGGCACCATCCTGGGCCGCCAGTACCGGAATGCCCTCCCGGCCTTCGGTGCGGATGTCCATGCCGGTGTGGAAATGCCCGGTTCTGATCTCTCCGAAATTTCCGCTGAACTGCAACGGAATGGACAGGGGAGAATGCAGGGTATCCTGTCCTGCAGCTCCCTGGATCATACCCACCCATACCACCAGCAGCATTGCCGTCCTGCCACAATGCTGATTCATTCCCTGCCTCATGTTCGCAAATTACCCCGACCGTGTCGTCCCGAGGATTCCAACGGTTAAATTTGAGTTCGTGGAAGAGAACCGGCATCCTGACATCGCCCTGCTGGGAGATGTGCTCGAAGACATCAAGAAGAGAACGGCAGGATTGATTGCAGAGCGCAATCGACTGTCCGAAGAGAATGCCCGCTTGGCGGACCGTGTGCAATCCCTTGAGCTCCAGCTTGCTTCGTGTACGGAGCAACAAGTTCAGGCCGCCTCAGTCGCCGCACCTCCTCCCGTCACCCCTACTGCCCCCTCCTCCAACCCGGCCGTCGGCGAACGCATCCGTGCTCTTGTGGAAGAAATCGATGCCTGTATCGCCCTCATGCCCCATACACGGGAAATGGCCAACGCCGAGATCCTCACCGCATGAACGAGTCCTCCATTCAGGTCACCATCGCAGGCCGCACCTATCCCCTGACCGTCGCTGACGGGGAAGCGGGAAGCGTGCGCGATGCGGCAGGCAGGATCGACGAGCTCGTCCAACGGTTCCAACGGGACTATGGCGTCTCGGACCGACAGGATCTGCTCGCCATGGCAGCCTTGCAGCTCCTGAGCGATACGGCGAATGTTCAGCAGGATGTGCCCGCCCCGGACCGAGGCGTGCCTTCCGAGGTATTCGATGGATTGGAAGAAGTCCGTTCCCTGCTCGTGCAGGCGGGCATCACCCCGGAGGAAGGGCAGGGATCAACACCCTGACCCCATGGACCCCATACCCTATATCATCGGCGCACTGGCCGGACTCATCGTTGGAGGAGGCATTGCCTATGTCCTCCTGAACCGCGTTCTGCAAGGAAAGGCTGCACAGGTCATCAAGGAAGCTGAGCAGAAAGGCGAGAACATCAAAGAGAAGAAAATCCTGCAGGCGAAGGAGAAGTTCCTCAAGCTCAAGGAAGAGCACGGCAAGGAGATCAAATCCCGCAACTCCAAGGTGCAGGCACTGGAGGACAAATTGAAGAACCAGGAGCGCAACCTGAAGCGCGACGAGCAGCAGCTCGGTGACCACCGCAAGCGGTTGAAGCGCGACGAGGAAACACTGCAATCCAGACTCAAGGCCAATGAGGCCAAGGGCAAGGAATTGGAGAAGACGCAGGCGCAAGCCGCCAAGTTGCTGGCCGAAGCCGCCGGCATGTCGGTGGACGCCGCCAAGGAGGAACTCAAGGATCAAATCCTGGGTGACGCTCGGGCGATGGCTGCGCAACAGGTGCAGGACATTCTGGACGATGCGCGGGCCAGGGCCAACCAAGACGCCAAGAAGGTGGTCATCCAGACCATACAGCGGGTGGCCACTGAGCACGCCATCGAAAACAGCGTTTCGGTCTTCAATATCGGCAGTGACGACATCAAGGGCCGCATCATCGGCCGCGAGGGACGGAACATCCGTGCACTGGAAGCTGCTACCGGTGTGGAGTTCATTGTGGACGACACTCCGGAAGCGATCATCATCAGCTGCTTCGATCCTGTCCGCCGAGAGATTGCCCGACTGAGCATGCACCAGCTCGTGAGCGACGGGCGCATCCACCCGGCGCGCATCGAGGAAGTCGTTGCAAAGACCTCGAAGAAGATCGAGGAGGAAATCCTCCAGACCGGCAAGCGCACGGTAATCGACCTCGGCATACCGAACATGTCCAACGCCCTCGTCCGCATGGTGGGCCGGATGAAGTACCGTTCCAGCTATGGACAGAACCTCTTGCAGCACAGCCGTGAGGTGGCCAACCTCTGTGCGACCATGGCAGCGGAACTGGGGCTCGACACCAAGGCCGCCAAGCGTGCGGGACTGTTGCACGACATCGGCAAGGTGAGCGATGAGGAAAGTGAACTGCCGCACGCCATCCTCGGCATGAAGCTGGCTGAGAAGGCCGGGGAACGCCCCGATGTGTTGAATGCCATCGGAGCCCACCACGACGAAATCGAGATGACTTCCCTGATTTCTCCCATCGTCCAGGTCTGCGACGCGATCTCAGGAGCCCGGCCGGGCGCGCGCCGTGAGGTGGTGGAGAGCTACATCCAACGCCTGAAGGACCTCGAGAACATCGCCTTGGAACAGCCGGGTGTGACGCAGAGTTACGCCATCCAGGCAGGCCGGGAGCTTCGGGTCATGGTGGAGAGCGACCAGGTGAACGACGAGATGGCCGAACAGATCAGCTTCAACATCTCGCAACGCATCATGAACGAGATGACCTACCCCGGACAGGTAAAGGTGACGGTCATCCGTGAGACACGGGCCGTGAGCGTGGCCAAATGAGCAACGCCCCGGAAGGCCGCCTTGCCCGCTCCGTGAGCTGGCAGACCCTGAATGTCGGGTTCCAGGTGCTCTTCCAATTGGCCTTCATCAAGGCCCTCTCCATCTTCCTCACCGAAGCGGAATGGGGCATCATCGGCATTGCCCTCGGCATCATCGGCATCATCGAGATCTTCGCCCAGTTGGGTGTCGGTCCCTCGCTCATCCAACGCAAGGACCTCGCCGAGGACCAGATCTCCTCAGCCTTTTGGGTTTCCCTCCTGCTTGGACTGCTCTTCGGTGGAACCACCTATGCCATGGCGCCCCACATCGCGGCGTTCTACCACAGGGCGGACCTCATCCCCCTGTTGCGCTTCATCGCGTTGAGCTTCCCCCTGGCCGGTTTGGCACTCGTCCCCCGCTCCATCCTGATCCGCAGGATGGATTTTCGCAGCCTGTTCTGGTCCTCCTTCATCGCCATGCCCATAGGCAATGGCCTAATCGGGATCCTGGCCGCCTGGAACGGCTGGGGCGTCTATGCCTACGCAGGGGCGTTGCTCGCCCAGAATGCCCTGCTCGGACTGAACTATTGGCTGCGTGCCGGGGTGAGGATCAAGGCCCCCACCTTCGCCCCTGCCCGCCCCCTGTTCCGCTATGGCGCCACGAGCACCGTATTCAACTTCCTCAACTACGCGGCATCCCGTCTCGACGTCCTGGTGCTCGGTCGATTCCTGCCCGAAAGCCGGAATGCGGACCAGGGCATCTACGACCGCTCCAACTACATGATGACCTTGCCCATCACGGTGCTGGGGAAGCTGTCGGACAGCGTGCTGTTCAGTAGCATGAGCGGGGTTCAGGATGCCCGCGAGAAACTCCGTGACATCTTCCTCGGTGGCCTTTATTTCACGGCGTGTCTCGTCTTTCCAGGAGTCGTCCTGCTGGAACTGTTCACCGAGGAATTCGTTTTGGCCCTGCTCGACGAAAAGCTGCTGCCGACCGTCCCCATCATCCGCATCCTCTACACTGCGGTCTTCCTCCGAAGCTGGATCAAAGTCTGTGATGCTGTGGTGCGCGCCACCGACATGATCGTTTCCGCCTCGGTCGTCAAGGCCGCCTTCTGCGCCGGCCTGGCGATCTCGGCTTATTTCGGTTACCATCATGGTTTCAAGACCCTGGCCTGGGGCGTGGTCCTGTCCACGTTCCTGCAGGCAATGGCCATGCTCATGCTGGCCGGTCGCAGGCTCGAAACAGGCGCAGGGGCCATCCTCTCCATGGCGCGCCCTGGACTGATCCTCGGACTCGTGACCTTGTCGGCTGCATTCCCCGCTACGCTGCTCAGCGATGTGCATTGGCTGCTGCGGCTCCTGGTGGGCGTGCTTTCAGCCGGCATCGGATGGCTGGCTTGGGCATGGTGGTTCCCCGCATCACTGCGCCAAGGCCCCCATGACCTGCTCGCCCAGATTGCAGGCCGCATTCCAGTAGCGGCCCTGAAGCGGCGTTGGACACCCTGATGTCCGGCATGTCCATGCACAGCGGCTATTTTTGCCGCCCGATGTCCAGCGCCTTGCGCCATATGATCCTCCTCGCGTTTGTATTCGTCACGGCGGAACACGCTTTGCTGTGGGGCCGGGGGCTCATGCAGGACAGCCTTCAGGTGAAGGTCTTGGTGACGCCGATTGCGGACAGCGTGCTTTCGGACGTCAGCCTCAACCTTGAAATCGGGCAGATCCAGCTCCAGCCGGGGGACAGCATCGCGATGAGCATCCCACGGTCTTGGCGATTTCGGGTGTGGGGCGAATCCCCCTTGGGCCGGCTGCAGTTCGAAGCGGGCCTCCCCCAGCGGGTCGACAGCACTGAATTCACACTGCAGGTGGATTCCACGGGCACGCGGCTGTGTTGGCCGACGGACACCCTGCGCACCCCGTGGACGCCCAAGACCAATGGCTGTTTCCCGGTTGCCTCGGCACAGTCGGTGGAGCGGATTCTGGCCGAGGTCGGTGCAATGCCTTTCGAATCCAAGCGGTTTGAAGTCCTGTCGGGATGGATGATCGACCGATGTCTCAGTACGGCACAGATTGAGCGGCTGGCGTCGGCCTTTGACGACGAAGCCCGGCGGCTCAAGCTCATCCAACGCGCTTCGTGCAGCACACCATCGCGCATGGCCCGGTTGGAAATGGTATTTTCCTCCTCCCATTACCGCGGCGCCTTCCTCGAATGGACCGAACAGAGACCGTGAAGCGTACCGCTGATACCCTGTGGGAAACTCCTTGAACCTCCGCGATGAACGCCCGGCAGGTTCGAATTGTTTTGAAGTCAATACCGCTCCCCGATGAACACCACCACTCAAGCCATCCACAACTTCTCAGCCGGCCCCTGCATCCTGCCACCCTCGGTGTTGCAGCAGGCCTCGGATGCCGTCCGCGACCTCGACGGAAATGGCCTCAGCCTCATCGAGATGTCGCACCGCAGCAAGCCATTCGTGGCCATCATGGAGGAGGCACGGCAGCTCGTGCGCACGGAAATGAACCTGCCCGACCACTATGAAGTGCTCTTCCTGCAGGGTGGCGCCAGTCTCGGCTTCCTCACGGCTGCCATGAACTTTCTGCCGGAAGGCGGCAGCATGGATTATGCCGTGACCGGTACGTGGGCCAAAAAAGCTTGGAAGGAAGCCAAGCGCGTGGGTGCGGCATCCGCGCTCACCTCAAGTGAGGATACCGGATTTGATCGCATCCCCGAGCTTCCGTCCAACTCCTCGGCGGATTTCGTCCACATCACAACAAACAACACCATCTACGGCACGCAGTACGCCGGCGACCCGGTCTTGGATACGCCGCTCATCGCTGACATGAGCTCCGATATCTTCTCGCGTCCGGTCGACGTCACCCGATATGCGTGCATCTATGCCGGAGCGCAGAAGAACATGGGCCCCGCGGGTACGGTGCTGTACATCTACGATCGCAATGCCATCGGCAAGTCCGGCCGCGACATACCGAGCTACCTCGACCTCGCCGTCCATGCCGACAAGGACAGCATGTTCAACACGCCACCCGTCTTTGCGGTCTACACCAGCATGCTGACGCTGCGCTGGCTGCAGGAGCATGGCGGAGTCAACGCCGCCCGAGAGCGCAATGCCGCCAAGGCCGCCTGCATCTACTCCGAGATTGACCGCAATCCGCTGTTCAACGGATTCGCGCAACGGGATTCGCGCAGTGTGATGAACGCCACCTTCACGGCGGCGGACGACAATCTGACGGCACCGTTCCTCGAAGCCTGCGACACCGCGGGCATCAGTGGCATCAAGGGCCACCGGTCCGTTGGTGGCTTCCGGGCCTCCATGTACAACGCCCTGCCTCTCGCCAGTGTTGAAGTCCTTGTCGAAGTGATGCGCGAATTTGAACGCACCCACGGCTGAACTCCTGAATCTCCTCGAATCCGAACGCATGAAAGTCCTCGCCAACGACGGCATTTCCGATAAAGCGAAGTCCACCCTTGAATCCCAGGGCGTCACCGTCTCCACCGACCATGTCGAACAGGAGCGCCTCATCGACGTCATCAATACCGAAGGCTATGAAGGCCTGCTGGTCCGGAGTGCCACCAAGGTCCGCCAGGACCTCATCGACGCCTGCCCCGGGCTGCGCTTCATCGGTCGTGGCGGAGTCGGCATGGACAACATCGACGTCCAATACGCCCGCGACAACGGCAAGGTGGTCTTCAACACCCCCGCCGCGAGCAGCCAGAGTGTGGCCGAGCTGGTGATGGCCCACCTCTTCGCCATGGCCCGCTCTCTCCACCGCAGCTACCAGGAAATGCCCGCCAGGGGTGCCGACGACTTCAAGGTCCTGAAGAAGGCCTATGCCAAGGGCATCGAACTGCGCGGCAAGACGCTCGGCATCGTCGGATTCGGCCGGATTGGAACGGCCGTTGCGCAGTACGCACTGGGTTGCGGCATGAACGTCATCGGCGCGGACCGGGTCGGCACCTCGCGCAAGGTCACGGTGGAGGTCCCCCTGGGCGGCTCGCAATCGCAGGCCATCGATGTGGAAATCCCGCTGATGCCGCTGGATGAGCTGATCGCCACGGCCGACGCCATCACCTTTCACGTCCCGGCGCAGGAGGATGGCTCGCCCGTGCTCGATGCGGCGGGCGTCGCCTCCATGAAGCGGGGCGCCATGATCGTGAACACCGCCCGCGGTGGCACCGTCGACGAGGTCGCAGTCCGGGAAGCCGTGGAATCCGGCCAACTGCGCGGTGCCGCCCTCGACGTCTTCGTCGGCGAGCCCAAGCCGGACCCCACCCTACTCAAGGTGGAGGGCCTCGCCCTTACCCCGCACATTGGCGCGGCCACCCTTGAAGCCCAGGACCGCATCGGCGACGAACTCGTCGAGCGCATCCTCGAAATGCGGTAAATCGCGCGGAGGCCGGTACCTTACGGGGCGCTCGATTCAATGACAATGAAGCCAGCCCCGTTGCTCCAGCCCTTCGCCGGTGTGTTGCCCCCGCCCGACAAAGCGCACCTTGTGGCCACGCGGAGCTACCTGACCTACAGCGACTACGAGCTCCAGGACAAGCTGTCCCGCAACCCCTTCAGCTATCTCCATGTGATCCACCCCGAGGGAGACGCCCGGGGAGCTGGCATGCGGCCCATCCGGGCGGCCTATCAGACCTTCCTCGACCGGGGTTGGCTCGCATTGGACGGAGAGCCCGCTTATTACGTATTGAGGCAAACCGGGCCGCTGGGAACGTGCACGGGTGTGGTGGGCCTTGTGTCCACCGCGGCTGCGGCGGCCGGGCATGTCAAGGTGCATGAATCCACGCTCTCCGACCGGGAGGAGCTCTTTGCCTCGTACTTGGCCGATGTGGGGCTCAATGCGGAGCCGACCCTGCTCGCCCATTCCCCCGATGCGGTAGTGACGGGCGCCGTGGCCACTGTGGTTGGCCGGGCATACGATTACGACTTCACCACGGCCGATGGTGTGCGGCACACGCTCTGGAGGGCCCATGGCACAGACCGCGATGCCCTGGCCACCGCATTCGGCGGCGTCGAATCCGTGTACATCGCGGACGGCCATCACCGCGTGGCCAGCAGCATCCGGATGGCCGAAACCCACCCCGGACATGCCGACGCCCATGCCTTCATGGCCTTGGTCGTGCCCGGTGACCAGCTCATCTTCCGGGGATACCACCGCATGTTGAAGGAGCTCACGGCTTACCCTGACCTCGCGGACCGTTTGACCCGCATGCGTGCCTTGGAGGGCGTCAATTGGCATTCGTCCGCCGATGCGTTGACGCCTGCAGGTGGCCGGATTGTCCTTCGGGGGGCAGATGAAGGGGTGCTCGACATCCATGCTGCCTTGGAAGCCAGTGGGCGGACGGCGGCGGAGTGGTTGCAGGAAGAGGTGCTCCAGCCCATTTTCGACATCGACGAACCGCGCACGGACAGGAGGGTGGGCTACCTCGCAGGCGACCTTGAAGCGGATGCCTTGAGCATGGTCACATCGGGGACTGACCGCTTGGCATTCATCATGCCACCGATGACCTTCGAAGGGCTCAAAGCCGTGGCGGACGACGGACGCCACCTGCCACCCAAGAGTACCTGGATTGCGCCCAAACTGCGCAGTGGACTCACCCTCTTTGATTTCGGCCCGGCATCCTGACCTTTGCCCCATGGTGGCGACAGACATTGCCCGGAATTGGCAGGATGTACGAGAGGCGGTACCGTCCTCGGTGGAAGTCATCGCGGTGAGCAAGACCAAGCCGGTCGAAGCTGTTGAGGCCGCTTATGCGGCCGGCGCCCGGAGCTTCGGTGAGAACCGTGTTCAAGAGCTGGTGGGCAAACACGAGGCGTTGACCGATCCGGCAAGCGGGCGTTCATCGGAGTTCGGTGAATTGGCGTGGCACCAGATCGGCACGCTGCAGAAGAACAAAGTCAAGTACATCGTGCCCTTCGTCGGCCTCATCCACGCGGTAGACCACGAGGGCTTGCTTGCGGAGATCGACAAACGGGCGGTGTCATGTGAACGTAAGGTGCCCGTGTTGCTGCAACTGCACATCGCACAGGAATCCAGCAAATTCGGCCTCTCCGAAGCGGAACTGGAGGCCATGTTGGACCCGTTGGACGGAGGCACCTGGATGAATGTGGAAGTCAAGGGACTCATGGGCATGGCCACGTTCACTTCGGATGAACGGCAGGTGGCCCGGGAATTCGCAAGCTTGCGTGGGCAGTTCGAACGTTTCGGGCCGGAGCGGGGTTGGGATACCCTGTCCATGGGAATGAGCGGAGATTGGCGCATTGCCGTCGAGGAGGGCAGCACCATGGTGCGCATCGGCAGCGCGATATTCGGAAGGCGATGAGGCCGGAGGAAGACCACCTGCAGCGCGCAGCCTATGAACCGTGGTTCAAGGCCTGGCTTGTCCTGGTTCCGATGGTCGCATGGGGCAGCTGGTTCATCGTGCGCAATGCACGCATGAGGCTGGCCCAGTTGCGGGCGGACAGCTTGGACGTACCCGAGCCGGAGGGCGTATGGGGTTATGCGGTCGCATGCGCATTGGCGTTCACCGTGCTCATGGCCGTCATCGCGCGCCTCTGGGTGCGTTCCGCGGGACGGATGCAGGACTGAGTCACACCGCCACGCGGATCAATTCGCCTCTCAGAGCCGGGCGATCCAAGGCAAATCTTGCGATGTCCACTTCCGTCTGGAGCCCCAGTGCGAGCTGGGCCAACAACCGCCCCACCAAAGGTGAGAATTTGAATCCGTGGCCGCTGAATCCCGCGCCGACAACGAGCCCGTCATCGGTCCGGTCGAGAATGAAATCCCGGTCGGCTGTGCCGCTGTAGAAACAGACGTAACGCCGCACCACTTCAGCATCGGCAAGTTCAGGGAGATGCGACCCGAGGAATTGGCGGGCAGCGCGCTCGAATTCCGGCGTCACCTTGCGGTCGTCACCATCGGGGTGGCCCTCGGGGCCTGGATGGTGGTTGGCCACTTTTATGCGGCCATCGCGGGCGGTCGGGATGGCATAGAAGCCGCTCTCCATGTGGCTGAACACAGGCAGACGGTCAAGGCGGTCACCCAAGGCCGAAGCATCGAAATAGACCAGCTCCTGGCGGGTCACCTCCATGGGCGCATCGATGAAGCGTCGGGTCCAGGCACCGGCGGTCAGTACGACCGAATCAAAGCGCAACCTTCCCTCTGCATCCTCGACGGAATGAGCGTCCACCTCCATGGCCTCGCCCCTGAAATGGACCCCCTTGGATTTGAGCCACACATGGAGGGCATCGAGGATGATGTGCGGCTCGAGCACGCCGCCGAGCCTATCCACCGTGGCTGCGCCCGCCTTGAAGCCGGGCCACTCCTGTGACACCATGCCGGCGGCCAGGCGATCGGCCGGCAGCCCCATCTGCCGCAACGTCTGCCAGCTTTCAAAGGCGTGGCGGTCCCCCGGCTCCTCCAACAGCAGTTTTCCAGCGCCGTGGAGCAACCGACGGCCCAGCTTCTGCTCCCACTCCTTCCAAAGCCGGAAGCTCAGGACGGCATTGGAGATGAGGGGTCTGTCCGCACCATAGTGCACCCGGAAACTTCTTCCGGTATCCACCGACGCACCAGGGCCGGAGCCCATGGGGTTCGGATCATTGAGGGTGACTTCGGTCCCAAGGTCAACAAGGTGGGCCGCCGTCATGGCGCCCATGATGCCGCCGCCCACAACGGCAACATGGGCTTGGCGGATGGCACGCAAATGGGCCGCCGTGCCGACAACGCCCGTCAGGACGCAAGGCGTTGTGCCCGGGCTTGCACCCGAACGGTTTGCAATTCACGGCCGAGGAATTCAGCAATCGATCCCATGCCCGTCTTCTTCACGGCTGCCCGCTGCTCAGCGGCGGCATTGTAGTTCGTATTGATGTTGACATCGTAGAACTTCAACCGGCCGTCCGCATCGGGTGCCGCCTCCATGGCCGCCACCTCCATGCCGGACTCCCTGAGAAAGGCCAGACACCGCTGCAGATCCTCGGTCCGATGGTCCTCCAGGACCTCGAACTTGGCCCGACCATCTGCGGGACAATACGTGTTGCCCACCTGGCATCCATCCGCGGGGCACAACTCGAACCCGCCACCTGCATCGATGCTGACCGTATAGACGTGCTGGCCACCGACGAATTCCAAGCGAAGCACACGTCCATCCGCAGGGCGGACATACTCCTGAAGGATGACCGTACCGTCGAGCGTGTAGTCATCGAATGTGGCGATGATCCGCTCGAGGTCCGCATTGTCCCGAATCAGACTCACGCCAGTTCCCTTGCCGCCCCTGTTGGGTTTGAGTATGAATGGGCCGTCCCAACGGGCGGCTGCCTCACGCAGCGCCTGAACACCGGTGGCCGCCATGCTCCGGGGGACGGACAGTCCATGCTTCTTCAAGGCGATGGCCTGTTCGACCTTGCTCACTTCCAGACCGGTGGCCACCCGGTTGTTGATGACGCGACGCCCATGGGCCTCCAGCCAAGCCATCAGGCCACGGGTGGCCTCCCACGCATGCCGATGGTCGCGTGTGTGCGAGCTGGCGCTCATGCGGTTGTAGAAGACACCTTCCGGCGGCGCGGCGTCAAGATCAATGGCCAGGTGATCCACGAACCACTCCTTGAAGGGCAATCCACGCGATTGGAGTTCCGCACGCAAGGGTTCTACCCAAGCATCGTTCTCGTGGATGATGTGGATCTCAGGGGAAGTCCCCTTTCCTTGGTCACCCATTTGGGAAGTGAGCAGGGATGGGGGAATGACGGGGAGGATTGAAGTACTCATGATGGCAGCTGTTTGTTGGTTGATTGAGTTTCACACTGCAGGATCCGGATTGCGATGACGTTTGTTTTCCGCAGGGGTGATATGTGTTGTTCCGGTTTGGGGTCAAGGGATGTTCGAAGCGGGATTCGGGCATGAAAAAGCCCGGCTTTCAAGGCCGGGCGGTTGAGTCAAGGAGAAGGGAATGGAGGGAATCAGGATTCCCCCGCGCATGACGGCAACCTGCCCGGCGGGGCCGGACAACAACAGCAACAGCAAAGTGCAATGCGCATCATGATGACTTAAAGATAGTCATCAAATTGATATTATACTAATTCCGTGTGATTAATATGGATCTACATCCACAATGACCCTGACGGGCCTGAATGCATCCACGGTCCTCAGGGCGGCAATGTCCTCTGAGAGGGCCTCCTTGAACCGTGCCGGATCCACCCCGCGCTCCATCTTGAGCAGGATATGCCTTTGGTACTGGTCATTGACCCTGGCGATGCCCGGCTCCTCGGGTCCGACCACCCGTCCACCGAAGCGGCTCCGCAGGCGCCCGGCCAAGGCAGCGGCTGCATCTCGGGTCAGATGTGGGCTGCGGTGGCGCAAGACCAAACGGATGAGCCTTACCACTGGTGGATAACCAAATGCATGACGCTCCTGCAATTCCGCCGTCGACATGGCCTGGGCATCATGGTTGACCACATGTTGGAACACCCAATGCTCGGGATCGAAGGTCTGGATGAGCACTTTGCCACGCTCTCCCCTTCTGCCGGCCCGACCCGCTACCTGTGTCAGCAATTGGAAGGTCCTTTCCAAGGCCCGGAAGTCAGGGTAATGGAGCATCCGATCCGCCTGCAGGATGCCGACCAGCCCGACTCGCTCGAAATCAAGGCCCTTGGTCACCATCTGCGTACCGACGAGGATCTGGATCTCGCCGCGCTCGAAGGCACCGATGATCTTCTCGTGTCCAGTCCTGCTTCGGGTCGTATCGAGGTCCATCCGCTGTACGGTGACGTCCGGCAGATGTAGGGCAACCTCCTCCTCAATGCGCTCCGTTCCAAGCCCCTTGGCCTCCACCTCCTCACTGCCACAGCGCGGACAAGTCAACGGTTCACTCTGGCGATATCCGCAGTAGTGGCAATGGAGATCCTTCAGGAACTTGTGGTAGGTCAAGCTGACATCACACCGCTCGCAATCCGGGACCCAACCGCAGGTGCGGCACTGGTATACAGGAGCGAAACCCCGTCTGTTCTGGAAAAGGATGGCCTGCTTGCCCTCCCCGATGGTATTCCGCAGCGCTTCCAGCAGTTCCCGGCTGAAGTGTCCTTCCATGGCCCTTTGCTTGTGGGCCTTGCGCAAATCGACGAGGCACACCTCGGGCAATGAGGTGCCTCCGAACCTTTCCGTGAGCCTGACATGGCCTGCTTTTCCAGCTTCCACTGCCCAGCGTGCCTCAAGCGAAGGTGTCGCCGAACCGAGGACGACATGCGCACCGTGCAATTGCCCCAGCCTGGCGGCTGCATCCCGCGCCTGGTATCTCGGCGCAGGGTCCTGCTGCTTGTAACTCGCATCGTGCTCCTCATCCACCACGATCAGTCCAAGATTCACGAAGGGCAGGAAAATGGCACTCCTCGCCCCCACCATCAGTCGGCCCCGCTGTTCCTTTGAAGCCACCCTGCGATAGGTCGAGGTTCTTTCCCTGGGACTGAAGCGGCTGTGGTAGACCTCCAGTCGATCCCCGAAGAACCGACGCAAACGCACGATGAGCTGTGTGGTCAAGGCGATTTCCGGTACAAGGAACAGGGCGTCGCGACCGGATTCAAGGGTCTCGTGGATGAGGTGGGTGTAAACTTCCGTCTTTCCGGAACCGGTCACGCCCTCGAGCAGGGCTATGGCCAGGTCGTCCAATGCGGTCCTCGTTTCGGACAATGCCTGCTGCTGTGCCGCACTCAATGCTGCGAGCGGGTCGACCGAATCCCCCGAGTCCACCTGCCAGGGATCCTGCTTGAACCGAAACACGAGCCCCTTTTCCATGAGTCGGTTGAAGAGGCCCGAATTCACCCCTTCCAATCGCGTCAATTGCTCAAGCGGCACACCCACTTCAGCCCCTTCATGCGAGAGCATCGCCATCATCGCCCGCGATTGTGCTGGAGCGCGGGCATCCAATGCATCCAGTGCCTCCGAGAGCCAGCGTTCATCCCCGGCAGCCTGCTCGGAGAGGCGCACCATGGAAACGGTCTTGCGGCGCGGTCCACTCTTCATTTCCTCAGTGGACAGGACCCAGCCCTCCTCGACCAGCCGATGGAGCACCGGGGCCGGATTGGACAGTTCGATGAGCTGACCGACCTCCTTGAAGGTCAGGCTGCCCCTGAGCCTCAGGGCCTCGACCACTTGGAAACCCCGATCATCAAGGGTCAATTCATCCAGGTCTTCCGCTTCCGGGCTAAGCTCCAATTTGGTCTCGCTCGCCAAACGCATTCCGGAGGGCAGGGCGGCCAGCGCGACCTCACCGGGACCACAACAGTAATGGGCCGACATCCAATCCCAGAACCGCAGGGTCTGCTCGGAAAGCAGTGGTGCCTCATCGAGCAGGGACAGGTAGGATTCCGTCCGGTGCTCCGGCCGGTCTCCGTGGACACGCCTGACTACCGCCGTATGGAGCCGTTTTCCACGCAGCGGAACCACGACCCTGCATCCCGCACGTATCGCTCCCTCGTCCCCCATCGGGACCGCATAGGTAAGCAGGCCGGGCAAGGCCAAGGGAAGGATGACATCCACATACAGCACGGAGGACGAAAGTACCCGAAGCGGACACATCATGTCCAACTTGCACACAGCGTTGAACCCCGTCCACAAAAATTGGTTTCCTCCACATGCATCATTTGAATGAAGGAGACGCCGCACCGGCGTTCGAAGCACTGGACCAGGATGGCAAGAACCATCGCCTTTCGGACTATTCCGGAAAGAAAGTCGTGCTGTATTTCTACCCCAAGGACAATACGCCCGGTTGCACCAACCAAGCCTGCAGCCTCCGGGACGGCATGGCGGACCTCAAGAAAAAGGGCGTCACGGTCCTCGGGGTCAGCATCAACCATGCCGCATCCCACCGGAAATTCATCGACAAATTCGAATTGCCTTTCGATCTGCTGGTGGATGAGGACCATGCACTGCAGGAACTGTATGGGGTCTGGGGACTCAAGAAATTCATGGGGCGCGAGTACGACGGAACCCACCGTACGACTTTCTGCATCGACGAACAAGGGACCATCGCCGCCATCATCCGGAAGCCCAAGGTAAAGGACCATGCCAACGAGGTCCTTGCCGCATTTCAGGGATGACCGGAAACGAACGTTGAACGGGCGTTCACAAAAATGCAGGGCAACGTAAATCCCTTACGGACCCCCGCCGCTACTTTGCTTTCGATTCACAGGAAAACAACCGCAACATGGCTGCAGACAACAAGGACAAGCTCAAGGCGCTCCAACTCACCCTCGACCGCATCGACAAGACCTACGGAAAAGGCACGGTGATGAAACTCGGTGATGAGGCCGTGGAAAAGGTCGACGCCATCTCCTCAGGTTCACTGTCGCTCGACATCGCACTAGGCGTCGGTGGTTTCCCGCGCGGTCGCGTTGTGGAAATCTACGGTCCGGAAAGCTCGGGAAAGACGACGCTGGCAACCCACGCCATCGCCGAAGCCCAGAAAGCCGGTGGCATCTGCGCCTTCATCGATGCGGAGCACGCCTTTGACAAATACTACGCCGAGAAGTTGGGCGTCGACACCGAGAACCTTCTCATCTCACAGCCTGACAATGGCGAGCAGGCACTCGAAATCGCCGACAATCTGATCCGCTCCGGAGCCATCGATCTGATCGTCATCGACTCCGTCGCCGCATTGACCCCAAGGGCCGAAATCGAGGGGGAGATGGGCGACTCCGCGGTCGGCCTTCAGGCCCGCCTGATGTCCAAGGCACTCCGGAAGTTGACCTCCACCATCAACAAGACCGGCTGCTGCTGCGTCTTCATCAACCAGTTGCGCGAAAAGATCGGAGTGATGTTCGGCAATCCGGAAACCACCACGGGAGGAAACGCACTCAAGTTCTACTCTTCGGTGCGCATCGATATCCGGCGCAGCAGCCAGATCAAGGACGGCGATGTGGTCATGGGAAACCGGACCAAGGTCAAAATCGTGAAGAACAAGGTCGCGCCGCCCTTCCGCCGCGCAGAATTCGACATCATGTACGGCAAGGGCATCTCCCGCGTGGGAGAGGTCATCGACCTTGGCGTCGACCTCGGCATCGTGAAGAAGTCCGGCTCCTGGTTCAGCTACGGCGAAACCCGACTCGGTCAGGGCCGCGACGCCGTGAAGAACCTGTTGGAGGACAACATCGAACTCATGGAGGAGCTCGAGACCGGCATCAAGGCGGCGCTTTCCGACGAGGCGCCCGATACGGCCCCCGTCGAGGCCCTCGAAGAGGCTTGATGCGCGCTTTTCCGGTGGCATGTTGCTCAGTCCTGCTGATCCTGGTGGGCTGTGGCAACGGTGCACCCCAATCTGATGGCAGCAACACCGAGGGCATGGTGGACTCACTGGCCTGGTTCAACGACCGGGTCGCGGAAGCTGCAGGGAATCCGGAGGTATACCTGGACCGGGCAGCATTTCATCTGAGGAACCAAAGGACCGGTGAGTGCATTGAGGACCTGGCCCGCGCCGTGCGCATCGACTCCACCCGAGTGGATGTTCGACATCGGCTGGGTGAGCTCCGTTTCAGCATACAGGATTTCGAAGGTGCCGTGCGCGAATGGGAGGGCGCAGTGGCGACGGATGGGCAACATGTCCCTTCCCTGCTCTCCCTTGCGCGGGTTGACCTGCTCCTGCGATCCTATGACCGCGCCCTGAGCCGCATCAACAATGCACTCCGGATGGACAGCCGCCTGGACGAAGCATATTTCATGAAGGGACAGCTGTACCTCGAGACCGGCGACACCGCCACTGCAGCGAGTTCGTTCCAGACCGTCGTGGAGGTGAACCCAGACCGCTATGATGCATACATCCAGCTTGGGCTGCTGTACGCCTCAGCCCATGATGACCTGGCCATCGAGTATTTCCGGACTGCGCGGAGATTGGCACCGAACAGCATCGAAGCCTTGTACGATGAGGCCATCTATCTTCAGGAGCACGGCGATGCAGATGGCGTGCGCTACAAAGAGGCCCTCAGCCTCTATGACCGGATTCTCGAGCTCGATGCCACCAATGCATCGGCGGCCTTCAACAAGGGCTTCGTCCACCTCGAATACCTGAGCCAATATGACAGCGCGGCCCATTGGTTCGAGCAGGCCATCGAGCGCCTTCCCCACTACCATCAGGCCCACTTCAACAAGGGCCTTTGCCTCGAAAGCATGGGCAACCTGCAGGGGGCACTTGACGCATACGATGCCGCATTGTCGTTCCAACCGGCATATACTCCTGCGGCAATTGCCAAGGGAAGGGTCATGGACTCCCTGCGCCCTTGATCCCGATGCGGCAACCTGTTCCAGACTCCTGAAACAACAACGCCGGCCCCAAGGGAGCCGGCGTCATTTCGATTAAGGTGGCGAAGGTTTACTTCACCTGGTCCACAACCGCCTTGAAGGCAGCCGGATGATTGAGCGCGAGGTCGGCAAGCACCTTCCGGTTCAGGTCGATGTTCGCTTTGCTGCACTTGCCCATGAATTGGGAGTAGCTCATGCCGTGCTGGCGTGCACCGGCATTGATGCGCTGGATCCACAGGGAACGGAATTGACGCTTCTTGAGCTTGCGCCCGACGTAAGCGTACAGAAGGCCTTTCTCGACGGCGTTCTTGGCGACCGTCCAGACGTTTTTACGGGCACCGTAGTAGCCCTTGGCCATCTTCAGGATTTTCTTGCGGCGGGCCCGACTGGCCACTGCGTTGTTGGAACGAGGCATGGTATTTCAGTTT
>CAXQGL010000077.1:0-42446 GCA_964223495.1 Candidatus Nitrosopumilus sp.
CGTCCGGAGATGCTGCCCAAGGCCTCGCCGATGGAATTCGACTCGCCGGTGAGCAATTGGCCCGGCATTTCCCCATCGCCGCGGACGACATCAATGAACTCTCAGACGATATCAGCTTCGGATCATGATGCGCTTTGGATTTCTTCTGCTGACGTTTCAGTTGGCCGCTTCGCAAGCAGGTCATGGACAGGCCGACCTCGAATGCCTGCCAGCCTCGGGGACACCAGGCACCTTCGTGTATGACTACGCGGACATCCTTGGCGCCGACGATGAATTCGACATCAATGCGACCATCCGCGCGCTCAACGACTCCACGCCCAACAGCATCGTGGTCGTCACCCACCCCGACTTTTGCGGCGAGTCCCCCTTCGATTTCGCGACCGGCGTCGGGCGCAAATGGGGCGTAGGCGATGCCGAATTCGACAACGGCATCGTCATCGCAGTCTCGCCGAAGACCGGGGACCGGAAAGGCCAGGTCTTCATCGCCGTGGGATATGGGCTGGAAGGCGCCATTCCTGATGTGACCGCGAACCGGATCATCGATAATGAGATGATTCCGCAATTCAAACTGGGCGGAACCGAATCCTATGCCTGGGGCATCGGGAATGCTGTCGCAGTATTGGGACCGTTGGCCAGTGGCGAGATTCAGGAATACACTCCCGGGGCCGGAGTCGGCTCAGGCTTCATGATCAAGGTGCTGCTGATCGTCCTGCTCATCTTCTTCCTCCCTACCCTCATCATGGGGCTGATCGTGAGAAGGGCTGCCCGGAACAACAACCTCGGCATCCTCGCAGCGTGGATGCTGCAAATGGAGCAAGCCAAGAAATCCAGGGGCTCCTTCGGGAAATTCAGTAGTGGTAGCGGCTCCTTCGGTGGTGGTGGATTCGGCGGAAGCGGCGGTTTCGGAGGCGGCAGTTTCGGAGGCGGCGGAGCCGGCGGCAGCTGGTAATTCAACAAGCGGAAGCAACAAGTGGGATACGCAAAGTGGATTGGAGGGGCCCTCGGTTGGGCACTTGGAGGCCCCATCGGGGCTGTCATGGGGTATGCTTTCGGGTCAATGGTGGGCGACCAGAGCCTATCGATGGAAGGTGATGGCAGGCAATTCAAGCAAGTGCCACATGGTGCAGCAGGTCCCCGACGTCGACAGACCGGGTCCGGTGATTTCGCCGCTTCGCTGATTGTTCTGAGTGCCGCCGTGATGAAGGCGGACGGGCGCATTCTGAAGTCCGAGCTCGATTACGTCAAACGGTTCTTCGTCGGCAACTTCGGTCAGACACAGTCCGAACGGTACATCCTCACCCTGCGTGAGGTCCTGAAACAGGATGTCGACGCCCGGGCGGTCTGTCGTCAAATCCAGGCACTCATGGAGCACAGCAAGCGCCTGCTCCTGCTCCAATATCTCTATGGCATTGCCCAAGCCGATGGCCATGTGGACCCAACGGAGGTGGACGTCATCCGCCGGATGGCCGGTTGGCTCGGCATCAGCGAGAAAGACCGCAAGTCCATCGAGGCCACATTCTACACGGATGTGGCCTCGCATTATGCCGTGCTGGAGGTTCCGGAAACGGCCACCGACGCCGAGGTCAAGAAGGCCTACCGAAGGATGGCCGTCAAGTTCCACCCCGACAAGGTGCGCGACATGGGTGAGGATTACCAGAAACAGGCCCGCGTGCGTTTTGACCGGATTTCGGAAGCCTACGAAGCCATCAAGAAGCAGCGTAGCATGAAATGACGGTCCATCGGGACCAAACATGAAAAAGCCGGACCCCAAGGATCCGGCTTTTTCATTGGAGCATTCTACCCCTCAATTGCGCATCACGGGAAGGCGCCATTGACCGACCCCATCCGTGAGTCGGACGGTATACACACCCGGGGCAAGGCTTCCCAAGTCCACGGAACGCAGACCTGAAGTCTGTCCTGCCCAGCGCTCGAACATGACTGCCCGGCCCTGTGCATCCATGACGCTCATCTCCAAGTCGAGCGCATTCGCACCAAGGTCGAGGTCCAATGTCACCAGATCCTGCACCGGGTTGGGGTAGGCGTTCAGGTCCAACATGCCCTCGATGCTGCCAACGCCGACCGGGTTGGTGACGGTGACGGTCAAGGGTACTTTGCCTGAAGGACAGCCCACACCATCCACGGAAACGGTCCAATCGTAGAAGAAGTAGTAGTAATTCAAACCGTTGCCGCCGTTGACACTCGTTCCGGTAATGGCACCGAAATCACCCAGGGCATAAGGATACTGGGGCTCCGAACCAATGCCGTCCCGCCACAATTGTGGGTTGTCCGAACTGCAGCGCAGACCGTAATCGCTGCCTGCAGGGACAAAGAAATTCAGCGCCACCACGCTTTCACCGTCCGGGAGGTCCACTGTCGTGGAAGACAGCGTCGAACCCGCGCTGTTGACCAAGCTGATGGTCCGCTCCCCATCGCCATTGGCATAGACCTTGACGCTCTGGATATTCAGGTTCTGGTATGCGTCGAAGACCAACCAGAAACCAGCATTCTGATGATACTGGCCGTTTTCCTCGTCCCGATCGTCCTTGCCCCCGGTGCCGATGGTTCCCGGGTTGATGGATTCGCTCTCCACCCAGAATGTGGTTGTCTGGCCAACGAGTACAGGGTAATCCGGTCCTGCTCCAAACGGGAACAGGGCGTCTTCCGATTCATACCACAACAGATTCTCTCCGTCTGCATCCAAGTTGACTTCCATGGGGTCCTCAATGGTGAAATCCTCGGTGATGGGGGGAGACGGGATGGGATAGACGCTCACCTCCACCGGGTCACTGGTTGTCATGTTGCCGCAAGCATCGGTGAAGTCCAGCTGGTAGGTGCCTGCAGTTGACACTTCAATGGAGGTGCCCTCCACACCCACATTCCAGAGGCAGTCCCCATCCACGGGCCCGTTCAGGACGACGGAACCACCCTCGCAGAATCCGAGCTGACCGTCAATGGAAATGGATGGCGTCACGGGTTCGAGCACGGAAATCACCCAGGGTTCGGAGGTGAAACTGCAGCCGGACTCGTCTGTCAGGGTGACCGAATAGGAGCCCGAAGCGTCCACTTCGATGGACGCCTCCGTTGCACCGGTGTTCCACTCGGTCACATATCCTTCGAGGGTGCTGAGCGTCACGGATTCACCGGGACAGAGAATGCCCTCCGTGCCCGATTGGGAAATGGTCGCATCGATGTAACAGAACGGCGGAAGTACGATGTCATCCACCCAGCAAGCATCCGCACCCGAGGAGATGATGTTGTCCTTTTCGTAGGACCAGGTGATGGTGTGGAATCCGGCGGTCAATTCGAATGCCTCCTCTGCCCAATCCAATTCACCTGACCATTCGGCCACCATGTCCCCATCGATGTACATGCGCAAGTAATCCCAGCCTTCCTCCGAAGAGACGCGTCGGGCGAAACTCAACTCTCCACCCCCCAGAAACTCAAGACCGATGGTCAGTTCCGTGCTCTGGTTGTCATCGATGTCACCGCTTTCCATGCAGAAGTCCCCTTGGTAGGGGTTGTTTTCGGAAACGAACCAATCGGCGCTGCCGTCATAGGCCCAAGGGAAGGTCTGGTCATCCCCGCTTTCCCACGTCTCCATGATGAGGTTGATGGGCTCGAAGAATTCGCCCGCTGTCGTGTAGACCCCATCGGACACCTCGAACAGGATCTGGACCAGTCCACCCGGAGCTGCGTCCTCGGCGACCTCCACCGGGTAGCTGAACGTCGCCATCTCTCCAGGCTGCAAGGGCGCATCGAGATAAACCCCATTGAAGTTCATGGTCAGATCGGGATGATCGAAGTCCACAACCCCGAATGGGTTGGGGATGGTGGCCTCGTGGCCGTCGTTGATGATGGTGATGACCAGGTCTGCAGTCTCACCGCTTTCAAGAATGCCGTTGCCGCCATCCGAGACGATGAGGTCCAGGATGGTGAAATGTTGTGCATTGAGGAGGACGGTGAAATTCGAATTCCAGGTGTTGCCTTCGGCGTCGGTCATGATGACATCGAACAGGGCCACATGCTGGTCCTCCACCCCGGGCACCACATCGAATGTGAATCCGGGCAGGGTCAGGGTGCCTTCCGCATCGATGTCCCCGGCGGATTCTGCGCCGTCCGTGATCACGATCCACGGGTCAGAGGTGGCAATGCTCACCATCACGTCCACTGCGGTCTCGACACCCACGTTCGTGAGGTTCAATTCGAGGGTGATGCTCTCACCCTGGTCCACGAGACCATCGGCATCTCCTGCCAAGTCCAGCGTGGCGTTGCCGCTGTTCAAGACGTAGGGACCTTCGGCTGGTACCGCTTGGATGGTCGCCTGGTAGGGGATGGTATTGTAGGCCGTTCCCGTGATGAGGTAATCCCCGGGAATGGAAATGGGAGATGACAGGTTCAGGGTCACCATGCCGTTTGATACGAATCCAGTTCCGAGGATCTCCTCACCGAAAGTCAGGGCCACCATGGCCCCTTCAGTCATACAAGACACCGCAATGGACTGCGTACCGAGGAAATACACGGCCTGGTGATCCAATGCCAGATTCTCCGGGAAAGCCGTGCGCATCACCGCAGTGGGGTCGCCGAACACGCACCAGGTGTCCATCATCTCCTCTCCTGCTCCACCGTACGAATCCACCATGCCGGCACAACCATGGGCCACGATCGATCCGAACGTATGGTGGATGTCGACTTCGCCCTCCTCGACGACGAGGTCCACCATCTCATCCTGTCCCCGCATCGGAGGCGCCCAACTTTGGAGCACACTGGAGAATGCTCCGCCGATGCCCCCCGCGGGCGCCCCGTTGGCCGTGTGCTTGATCCACACCTCACCGAAACAATCACCGGAGCCCTCTCCCTCATCGAAATCGCCCACGCAACATGCGACCGGCACGAAGAAGCCGTACATGCCCGCATTGGTGGTCTGTCCGATGGCGTTGATGTCGAATCCACTCGATGCGATGCCACCATGGTAGCCGTGACCTGTGTAGTTGATGAAGCTGAGGCCTTTGTTGACCAGCTCCACCATGTCGTTAGAATTCGGATTGCCTGCCTCGTCCGCAGTTTCGCCTCCGGTGGGGCTGCTTCCGCCCTGGCTGCCATCATAGAGCTCCCAGACCTCCTCGAATCCGTAATCCAAGAGTTGATTCTTGATCACATTCTGGTGCTGCCAATCGGATTCGCCATTGTCCCCGATGCCCGCTCCCTCATTCGATCCGATGCCCACAGCGATGTTGAACCATTCCTCGCCGAGGTAAGGCGTCTTCTCATACTCGAGCGTGCGGTCCACAAGCGTCTGCATCTCATCGACCGTGTGCACGAGCATGCGGCCCACGAAGAATTCAGGGTAATGGTCATTGCCCTCCACGAATCCATAGCAAGGATCACAGTAGCCGGTCCCTCCGCCGTTGGTCACCAGGGTCGCCGCCACCTGATCCTCGTCTCCTGCGAGGATGACGTGGGTCAAGCCTTCGTTGAAGTACTGATCGGACAGGAAATCCTTGATCGCGTCAAAGTCGTTACCGAAATCCGCTGCGTACACCACTTCCGTCTCCAATCCCTTCTCGCGCTTCCATTGAATGAAGGGCGCGAGCACGTCATCATACATGGCATCGGTCACCACGACCACCTTGCCGTGTTCCTCGATGTAGTCGTAGCGCCCTTCGAGACCTCCGGCATTGAGGAACCGGCTGCCGGCCTGTCCTCCTGCGGCAGGATGGATCCTCGCCGTGGATGAAGCCGGGTTCACACCGGTGGATTCCGTCTGGACCACCCTCACCGTGATGGAGGTATATGAGCGCAATACCCGGGTGACCGGATTGTATTGGAATGGATGGGCCCAGATGGTCTGGCCCCTCAAACCGCGCTCCACGAAAGGCGTGCGCAGTGAAGCTGCTGAGGACGGATGGAAGGCGTCCGTACCATAGGCCATGCCGTATTCGAACGGCACATTCCCGGGATCCACATTGCGGTAGAGGTTGCCCTTGCTTGGAGCGATGTCCACTTCTGGAATGTCGATGAATGCACTCTCCAGAACTTCGAGCACCGTTCCGCCCTCGGGGGCAATCAGGACCGTGGCGTCCACCTTCGAAAGGTCAGGTGCCCCGGCGCGCAGCAAAGGGGTATCACCCAGCACCCTGGGGATGAAAGCGGGGCCTTGAGGGGTTTCCACTTCCTGCAGTTGAGGGTCGGAGAAATCAAATCTGACCACAATGCCCTCGTGGTCGTCGGAGAGCAAGGAGGCATTCTGCGCCCATGAAAAAGACCAGAAAGCAGAAAAACAAAGGGCCGCAACCAAGCGGTTCAGGGAAGATGTTGCCATGGTTTCTTGAGGCAGTTTATTCCAACAGCAGCCGCATGGGCGGCTTCTTTTCGTCGAGTTTGAGCAGGTAGAATCCCGGTGAGAGTCGGTTGGTTTCAATGGACCAGTTTCCCGGATGGCCTTCCACGCTGCAAGGGACGAACGCACCTTGAGCGTCGAAGAGTTGCACGCGCAGTGGATCAGGTCCATCTGCAACGCAGCTGATGTACAGGGGATGCCCCACAGGGCAGGGAATCGGATGGACGGAATTGCCCGTCCGGGCGACTGTCATTTCACCCGAAACCCCGACTGAGGCATCGTTCATGAGGTCGAAGTAAACGTGGACCAGTGCGTCCTTGTTCCCGGTAGGCCAGACCCAGAAATGCAGAAAGCACTGACCTTGAATTTCAAGGGAATTGACAATCAACTTCAGGAATCCCGCGCCTTCCGGCCCCATGGGAAGCATGTCGGCGTCCGCAGGCACACCGGTGTAACATTCACCCAGATCGCACAAGTTGACGTCCCATCCTTCCGTCCAGCCGCCATCCACCCAACGCCAACTCAATCCCAGCGAATCGCCTGAGGCGTTCGGAAAGTCGATCTGGAAAATCCGGGTAATGCTGTCCACGCCGAAAACTTCCACAAGGCTGTCCGTCGGTGCGATGTCAAACTGTGCCCATGCCCCTTGGAAAGAAGCGAAGGCCATGAGCAGGGCCATTTGCCATCTCTGGATGCAGCTTGTCGACTTGAACATCGAGCAGCAAGTTAACCCGGCGTTCGCTCACCCCGCTGTCACCTGCGGACCTCGACGGGGTAGCAGCTCCTTCATTGTGCTCCTGGAGCTTCCGTAAGGGGCCAACCGTCTCGCCATTCCTCCGGGGTGGGTACCGCTCCAAACTGCCGAATGAGCGCCTCACGCCTGAAACGGAACAGTTCCTCCAGTTGGTGCAGTGCCCAACTTCCGGCGATGTTCCGCCCCAACCACCCCATGGGCAGTGCATATTCGACCCGATCCATCACTGCCGTGCCTCCGGAAGGAATGGACCGGAAGGCATGCAGATGCCGCCAGAGCGAAAAGGGACCATTCTCCTGCACATCGATGAACCAAGCACCATCCTCGGTAACGGTGCCGGGATGCACCACGGCTGTGATCCGCGTGAGCCATCCCGTCCTGAAGAGGGGCAACGGGCGCACGGAAATGCTGATTGCGGCGCCAACATGAATGGGCTCATCCCCCCCGGATTCGATGCGAAGCCCTTGGGAAGGGGGCGTCAAGTGCTCAAGATTGCGGGCCGTGGAAAAGAAGGTCCACAGTTCGTCCATGGGGGCGTCCAACCCGACGACCTCACGAAAGATGGAGGTCTTCAATGACACAGGGCATCGGCAGCCCAAGCCGCCATGAGCAAACCTGGCTTGGCTCCGCTCTGGAAGCCCAATGATTGAATGTAACCGGCGGAAGCGCTCAACAGCTTGTTGGACGGGTGGCCGGGGTCCGTGTTGAAATCGAGGTCAATCTGCTCCACCTCCACTCCTGTCTCTTCCCGGAGCAGGTGGGCGATTCCCACGGATCGTTCGGTCTCGCCCCACAACTTGGTCCACATGTCTGCAATCTTGGGCACTTTTTCCTTGCGGAAGATGACATGTGCGCCCGAACCCGGGTAACGGAAAACCACAGTGGTCACATAGACTGTGTGGCTCCTGTAATTCTGGCTGTCACAACCCACGTACAGATCGAATTCCAAACCGGAATCCATCATTTCATTGACATAGGAACAGACATCGAACGTCCTTCTTCCCCCCATGACCTTATAGCGTCTGCTCGATCTATCACTGTCCATGTGTTCAAGTTATGGGATTCCCGGGAGGCATTGCCATGGGCGTCCGTATGCTTCTCCACAAGTTCCCAATGAGGAAAAATCCATGGTTGGAATGGGGGCAAATGGAAACACCCGCCGTTGCGGGTGCTTCTCTACGATTCACAACTGTGATTGACTTCAACAAGGTTGAAGTGCCTGTCAACCACATGGCTCAATTTATGTATAATATTTTGTTTGGGCAATATTATATAGCTGTTTAATCGTCATTTTACCCGGCTTCATTCGTAAACCTTTGAGGAGTAAAGAAGATTTTCGAGGGTTCGGCCAATCACAAAGTACTCAGCTCCAAGCCATTAGAGCATGAGCCAGCTCCCTCGGTGCGTAGGGCTTCTTCAGATATGCATCCATGCCCGAATCCAAGCCGTCCGCCACATCCTCATGGAAAGCATACGCGCTCAAGCCGATGATCGGTGTGCGTGGGCGTCCCGGCAATTCACTGGACCGGATCATCCTCGTGGCCTCCATCCCGTCGCAATGCGGCATCTGTATGTCCATGAGCACGATATCGTAACTCCCGTTCTTCCATTCCTTGAATGCATCCCGACCGTTCCCAACTGCCGTGTAATTGACCTCCCAGCGCTTCAACAGTTGGCACAGATAAAGCGCGTTCACCTCATTATCCTCGGCAATCAACACCCGCTTCCCTTTCAGGAATGCAGGGTCAATTTCCCTTTGGTCCTCGTCTTCGGCAGGCACTGCCTCCACACCGAAACGAAACTTGAACGTACTGCCTTCTCCATGGATACTGCTCACCTCCACCCCACCCCCATGCAAGGAACAGAGTTCACGAACAATGGACAGCCCCAATCCACTGCCTCCCTCCTTGCCTTGGCGGGCCTCATCGGATTGTTGAAAGCGGTCGAACACCCTCTGAACCTCCTCTTCCGTAATGCCGCAACCCGTATCGGTCACGCTCACTTCCAAGACTTCCCCATCCACGCCCTTCACCAAGGAAGGACGCATTACGATTGAACCCGAGTCCGTGAATTTTGATGCATTGCCCACAAGATTGAGCAATACCTGGGACAAGGCACTCCTGTCCAACAAAAGGGGTACATCCAATGCCTCATCCCATTCGAGTCGCAGGTCCACCCCCTTCTCCGAAAGCACCATGGCATAGACTTGGAAGACCCCATCGAAAAGGGGCCTGACCAAGGTTGGACGGCGGTTCAAGGAAAACTGTCCTTCTTCGAGTCGGGCGAGATCCAGAATGTCGTCGAGCAGTCCTTTCAACAATTCCCCTCCCTTTGCAATGGCGCCGACGTAACCACGCTGTTCCTCATCCAATCCGGTTGTTTCCAAGAGGTGGGCCATTCCAATGATGGCATTCATGGGGGTCCTGATCTCATGGCTCATTTTGGCGAGGAACACCCTTTCAAAACGCCTGGCTTCCTCCACCTCCCGCAAGGCCATTTCCAATTCCTGCTCATCCCTTTTCCTCTCCGAGATGTCATAGTGGATTCCCATGGAACCGACTACATTCCCCTCCTCATCCCGGATGGGAATGCCGCTGATCAGCAGCCAGACTTCCTCGCCTGCCTTGTTCCTGATGAGGATTTCATACAACCCGGATTGCCCTGCATTGCGCTCGGCCGTCCGCGTATCCATCTTGCCTATGTCTTCATCGCGCATGAAGACTTCGGAGGCTTTGCGCCCCAACAGCTCTTCCTCTTTGTACCCTACTATGGCACAGAATTTCGGAAATGCACGGACGATGCGCTCCTCATCGTCCACCTCCAGGATGCCGAGGTCCATGTTCTCGATGATCCCCCGGTAGTGCTCTTCCGAGCGCCTGAGTGCCTGTTGCAGGCGATGCTGCTTGGTAATGTCCCGGGCAATGCCCTGGACTTCCATGATGCTGCCCCCTTCGTCCAGCCTTCTCTGAAGATGCAAGCTCAGCCACCGCTCCTCGTCAAACGTATTCCTGACCGGAACATCCACCAGCAGAAAAGAGGTGGAGGCCCCAGGCTCCTTCAACCAACGGCTTACTTCGCTGATGAGCCTTCGGTTGGCTTTTTGGGCGAGAAACTCCAGTAACCGGACCCCGACCAGGTCTTCTCCGGAAGCACCCAGCATCCGAAGACCCGACGGATTGATGTACTTCAGACGACCCGATGCATCCAAGGTGAAAATGCCGTCCACAGCATTGTCCAGAATGTGCATCTCCGGAGCGCTGCCGAGCGTGATATCCAAGGACCGGTCCTCACTTCCGTCCCTTGCCGTGGCCTGGGCCAATTCATCTCTGACCTGGCTCCACTCCTCCTGCAGGGCGGCGAGTCTTGCCTTCAATTCAGATATGGAGGATGTTGGCATCTTGCAGTTCAGCAATGGACGGTTGCCTCAATTTACTCTTGATTGACGCCATCTTCGTGTCCGAAAATGCTGATATTTCAAAGACTGCCGGGTCTTGCATTGACAGTGGCCTTCTTTCTCACGTGTGGCATCGCGAGCAGTCAGCCCGACCTCACGGGATGGAACAGCCTCATCCGTTCCATGGAATCAGCGACATGGGTCCACGATCTGGAGATGCTGGAACCGGGCAGTGTATTGGGGCCGTTCGAGCCGGACCTCGATCCGGAACGATGGCGCGAACGGTCCATCTGGGCGGAGAATCTGGCCGCAGGACTCGAAGGGCTTCCCCTTTCCGAGCACCATGCCGATCGTGCCCTCAAACGCCTCCTCGCAGATGGAATGCTGGTGTTCCGCCTGATGGAGACCGCTGCGGACCGATACCGCCATGCCACCGAAACCGCCTTCGAGCATGCGGGTCTCGCACCCGAGTGGGCATTGCTTCCCATGGCCCTGACCGGATGGGACAATGCCTACTACGGGCCGGGACGAAGGGCCGGAGCTTGGGCCATGGATGTGCCTTCCGCCCTTCATCACGGATTGCGGATAGAAAGAGGATGGGATGAGCGACACCTCCCGGAACGCATGACTCCTGCGGCGGTGGCGCAGGCCCGAAAAGCCGGCCTCGCTTTTCCGGAAGACCCCTTGCGACAGGTCATCTGCTTCGTCCGAGGGCGCCGCGCGGCCCAGGACATCGATCTGGAATCCCTCGATTCCGGGCTGTTGGAATGGCTTCACCTGCTCAGGGTCATCCTCCAAGCCGACCGCAATTTCAATCGGGATGACACCCATTCATTGTGGCTGCTGCGCGACAAGCGGCTGGGCGTGTCGCGCTGTGGTGAAAATGACGTCCTTTACTTCAGCCTCATGGATCTGGACGGAGCGGATCGATTCGCCATCCGTCAGGAAAACCCTTGGTATACCACCGATTCCGTCACATTGAGGGCTGAACGGCCAGCGCTGATCATCCCGATGCATGTCCACGATGGTGGAACGGAATTGGACTTGCCTTGTGGTGTCAGTCCCAAGCGGAATGCCCCCATCCCCATCGTGCAATACGTCGTGAGGCCCGGAGATGTCCTCGGCACGATTGCACGTGACCACGGTGTCCGGATTGACGAGATCCGACAGGAAAACCAGCTCGAAGGCGACATGATTCGGGTCGGACAGGTCCTCGAGATCCCGGGGGGAGTAGCGCGGCAGATTGCACGGGAAACCCCTCAATCCAGAGCGACGGACTCCTGGATTTGGCATACCGTCAAGGAAGGTGAATCGTACTGGACCATATCCAGTCAGTATTCACATGCGGGTCTGAACGACATCATGGAGATGAACGAGACGCCACCGGAGCAATTGAGGCCGGGCATGAAAATCCGGATCCCCCCGCCATGATGCAACAGAAGCAGAATCGGGATGCAAGGTGGAGGGGGCCATTGGCCCTTTTCATTGTCGGCCTTTCCGTGGCCCTCATTGCAACCGCCTTGCCCGAGGATGGGGCCACCATCATGGGCCAGCGTTTCTCAGTGCGCCTGCCCGAAGGATTTCCTCTTCTGACGGGAGTGGAGAAGCCCCGTGATCCCGCATGGAGCCCCGAGGAAGTCGAGGCATTGCTGGCCCGCTATGATGAGGATTGGGAAGAAGCCACGGCGGGCGCAACGGATGAAGGCGAATCCCCTACCGAATCGCGGGATGTGGACACGAGCATGACCGATCATTCCGCTGCCCGGACCGCGGACGAACATCCCGTCATGGCGTCGGCAGATTCTTCCCGGGCCACGGATCAACCCGATGCGGTTTCGACCCTGCATCACCCCCCTCCTCCCGATCAGGTGCGCCGCACCATCGACGTCATCTCAGATGATGGTGCCCTGCCCGACCTGCTCAAGTTTTCCATTCCCGAGGATGCCCGACCTGCATTCGGACGGCTGTTTGCCAGCCTCGATGAACATGGACAGGTCGAAGTCCTGCATTACGGAGACAGTCAGATCGAAGGTGACCGGATCTCCGGTGTGCTGCGCAATGCGTGGCAAAACCGATGGGGTGGGTATGGTCCCGGTCTGCAAGCGGCCGTGCCACTCGTGCAGAGCTTTGCTGTTCGACAATCGCACACTGGACCTTGGGAACGGCATACGCGGTATGGAAGGCGGGATACCACAGATCTGGATGAACGTTATGGAATGATGGCCTGCTACGCCGAGATTCCCGATGCACCGCCGGGTTTCCATTGTTTGTCCATCGAACCCGAGCCAAGAAACCACAAGCAATTCGGTCGCTGGGACGGCATAAGGTTGTGGCACGACACGGTCCGCCACGATTGTCCAGTATATGCCGATGGCCAGCCACTTGATACGCTGAGGACCGGCACTCCACCCGGTGTGCTCATGGTCTCATCTCCCACTCCAGATTCGAGCACCCGGTCATTCACACCGTCCGAATTGTGCTTCGGTGGAATTCCGCCCAGGATCTTCGGCCTGGAGCCCATGGGACGGGGCGTTCAATGGCATGGGGTTCCCATGCGGGGCAGCTCGGGAACGCTTTTCAGAAAGCTCGAGCGCGCTCATTTCTCAGGACAACTGCAAGCGCTCTCGCCGGACCTCATTCTCCTTCAATACGGAGGCAACATGGTGCCGTACTGCAAAGAGGTGGCGGATGCTGATCGTTACTCAGGATGGTTTTCGAGCCAGATCAGGTTGTTCCACCGCATCCTGCCCAAGGCGGCCATTCTGGTCATCGGTCCCTCGGATATGTCGGAAAAGCAAGGCGTGGATTGGACCACCTACCCCTTGCTTCCAGCCATCCGGGATGCACTCAAACAGGCGGCCATGGAAAATGGAGCTGCATACTGGGACCTGTTCGAAGTCATGGGAGGCACCGGAAGCATGCCGGCATGGGTCGCAAGCGAGCCCCCCCTTGCGGGTCCGGACCATGTCCACTTCACCCCATTGGGAGCCAAAAGGGTCGGAACGCTACTCGACCGCGCCTTCCTTGCGGCATACAGTACATGGAAGCGCAACTGGTCCACTCCGGCGCCCGCCAGCCTGCGTCAGCAGTCGGTATCGCCCCTGTCGACCTCCAGCAATGTCCGTCCCGAATTGCAGCAGAATGTCCCCGATTGAGTCGACATCCTTGCCGCCCGGGTCCCTTGCCAGCTTGTTGCTGCTTCTTGTCCTGGTCTCGCCGCGCCCCGTTCATGGCCAGCGGGATTCAGCGGCAACCGAGGCCGAACAGGAAGCCACCACAACCTCCATTTTGCGGGGGGATGCGCACCGTGCGGATGAACTCTGGCATCTGAATCCCATGGACGGGGTATTGCACGGCCGTGAACACATCGCTTCATTCCTCGGTGCATGGAGGCGTCTTCTTTTCGATTGGTCATCCCAAGGCTTGGTGGACACAGCCGAAAAGCAACCCCTCCAGATCCTGCATTTCGGTGGTTCCCATGTTCAGGCTGGTCGCATCGGCTGGTCCTTCCGGAACCGCATGGCACAGGATCGCCCGGGCCTTGTCATCGGCCGAGGCATCCATGCTCCCCATCGGCTCACGGGCTCCAATGGGCCACCAGAGCGGGGTTGGCGATCCGAGGAGGACTTCAACTCCCAGTCCTGTGCGAATCGACGGCACCGCGGTTCATGGGGCATCACGGGGGTGGAAGCTTCCTGTACCGGTGCAGCCTCCATCGCCTGTTGGACTGGTTCTCCTGCAGGGGAACACTGTTGTTCCTCGATCCGCGTCCTGACACCGCCGGACAGTGCATTCCAATGGCATCCTGATTCGACAGGTTGGCAAGGCAACAGCTCCCGAACGGCATCGACTGGCATCTCGAGCTGGTGGCGGGCCCCAGGGTTGGATTTTCCTGACACCTTGATTTTGAAGGCGGATGACGGCAATCTCTCGGCACTGCATGGTGTGGAGTGGCTTTCGGATGGGGCCGATCTGGTCTTCCACGACCTCGGTGCCAATGGTGCCAACTCCACTTCATGGATGCGCAACCCGCACTTCATGGTGCAACTCCGGGAAGTTGCGCCCGACCTGGTTGTGCTCGCATGGGGCATCAACGATGCCCACATGTCCCCGTCCCGGTTCAATGCGGACCGCTTCAAGGGCCATTACCGTTCCCTCATCGACAGCATACGACTCGCCGTTCCAGAGGCGGGCATCCTGCTCGTGACCAACAATGACAGCCACTATCGCCGCCGCCACAATCCGAACGCGGAATCCGTGCGCGCCGCCATGCTGGAACTCACAGAGGAGGAGGATTTGGCGTGTTGGGATCTTTACGGCCACCTCGGCGGTGCAGGTTCGATAGATCACCTGGGGGAGAGCGGGTATGCGGCTTCGGACCGGCTTCACATGCGGAAGGATGGCTATGTGCTGATGGGCGAGCTGCTCTATGAACTGCTTGTCCGCGCCTCCATTTCCCACAAAACGGGTATGCCATGAGTGGAATCTGGAGTTTCCTCGACCACGACGCCCTCGCTCCATGGACTTTCCTGGATGGCACCTTCTGGATCTTCCTGCTCGCAGTCCTCACTGTGGACTCACTGCTGCACCGGGATCGCCAGCGGACGCTGCGCCACATCTGGTTGCTCGCCGCAAGCCTGCTGTTCTACTGGAAGACGTCCGGATGGTTCTTCCTCATCCTCGTCTTCTCGACGGTCAGTGACCACTTGATTGGACACCGTATTGCGGCCAATGTCCGGCAGCGCAGGCGAAATGCATGGTTGGCACTCAGCATCACCCTGAACCTGGCTGTCCTGTTCTACTTCAAATACACCTATTTCCTGACGGAATCGTGGAATGCCGCGACAGGTCACCACATCATCCCGAGGAATTGGCTGGCCATGGGTGTGAATGCCGTCACCGGGTCGGCATGGTCCGTGGACCGGATCCTGCTCCCCGTGGGCATCAGCTTCTACACGTTCCAAACGATCAGCTACACCGTGGACATCCACAGGGGGCTGGTCAAGCCGCTCAAGCGGCTGTCGGACTTCGGCTTCTACGTCTCCTTTTTCCCTCAATTGGTGGCCGGCCCCATCGTCCGGGCAGCCGACTTCATACCGCAGATCATCGCGCCCCGCCCCGTGACGCGAGAGACCATCGGCAAGGCGGGATTCTGGATCCTCAATGGGCTGCTCAAGAAGGTTCTGCTGGCCGACTGGATTGCCGTCAATTTCAATGACCGGATTTTCGCGCAGCCCGAGGCGCACAGCGGATTGGAAGTCCTCATGGCCCTCTATGGATACTCACTTCAGGTCTATGCGGACTTCAGCGGCTATACCGACATGGCCATCGGTGTGGCCATGCTGATGGGGTATCACCTGCCCCAGAACTTCAACAGCCCCTACAAGGCGGACAGCTGCGGCAATTTCTGGAAGCGCTGGCACATGAGCCTGTCAGGCTGGCTCAAGGACTACCTCTACATCCCGATGGGCGGCAACCGCAAGGCTTCTTGGTTCACGGCCATCTGTGGTGTCTTCCTGCTCACATTCGTGGCACTCATGTGGCCCCAACCCAAAGTACTGGGCGGCATTGCAGGGGTGGTGCTCACCGTGACCGTGCTCATGGCGCGCATCCCGCGCCTCCACCGTTGGGTGACCACCAACATCAACATCTGGATGACGATGCTCCTGGGTGGACTCTGGCATGGTGCCGGATGGAATTTCATCATCTGGGGCGGGCTGAACGGACTGGGCATCACGGTCTACAAACTCTGGCGCAAGGTCAGCCCTTGGGAAAAGAAGGACGCCCTATGGAAAAAGGCCGTCGCGGTCTTGCTCACCTTCCATTTCATCACCTTCACCCGCATCTGGTTCCGCAGTGCCTCCCACACCACCTGGGCCACGTTCGGCACGGAGCATGACATGCTCGGTGAGTGGGACAAGGCCAACCTCATCCTGTTCAAACTGTTCGAATCCACGCCGGTATCCGTGGTGCAGGATGTCTTCCTGCATTACCGCCATGTATTTGCCGTCATGATCGCGGGCTACATCATCCACCTGCTGCCTTCACAGCTGAAGGACCGCTATCGGAGAGCCTTCGTGGACGCACCCCTCACAGCACAGATTGGCTGTGCCATTGCTGCGGTATGCATCGCGTCCGCCATTCTGTCGGCGGGCGGGACACCCTTCATCTATTTCCAATTCTGAGGTCGGGATCAGTCCGCCGAGGGCTGGACGAACTCCACACGCTGCCCGAAATCCACACCGTCATAAGCGCTGCAGTTCTTGGAGTTCCTGCTGCAACCGGTTGCGAAGGCGAGGAGCCAGAGACAGCCCAAAGTCGCGATCAGCATGCGTTGCAATTTGGCATGGCGTTGCAACTGATCGGCATCCAATGAAACGGTCCTCGCTTGAAAAGCGCCGCCTTTGAATTTGGTGGGATTCGGTTTCGGCATGACAGGTAGGCAACGAAGGTAAGTCCCGTTTTGTTGTGCACGAATCGTGGTCCCTTTTGTGGGTGTCGACCTCCGTCCCGGAGTAGCTTTGCCGCATGCTGGAATCGGAGGATGCCGGAAGGGATCAATGGCTGCTGGATGGCAGTCTCCTCGCTTTGATGGTCTACAATGCCATCTTCCTTGTCGATGTGGTATTCAGCGGGACGCCTGGCGGCCGGTGGGCCTTCCATGTGATGTCATTCATTGACGCCCGCCGAGGCTGGGTGACCCTGTTCGAAGTCATTGCCGCCCTTTCCCTGTTCGTCGATCTCGTCGTGCGATTCGATGCCTACGAGCACCGGAGGAGGAATGTGCGGGTGACCTGCGTGGCGATTGCCCTTGCTGGTCTGGTCTTCAAGGCGTTCACCTTCTACCTCGACTCTGCCTATCTGGAGTGATTTCCAACCGGATGGGTCAATCGTCCCACTGGTATTCGAAATCCACATCCTTCAGGTTCTCCCGTCGGGACTGGAACGCGACGAACCGTTCCTTGGTCCACAGTATGAATTCGTATTGGGTCAATGCCTTCAGGACGGCTTCTCCCGGATCCATGTATTCGAGAAATGCCTCGAATTCACTTTCCTGCAATTCCAGGATGTCATAGTTGACGTATTTGCCGAGCAATTCCCTCAACAGGGACTTGCGCCGGTCTTCGTTTTCCAGACGGGCCACTTCCCTCTTGCTGCGCTCAAGTCGGTTGAATTGTTCATAGAGGAAAGTGATCGGACTGCTCAATGCATCAATGCCACTGGTCCGGTATGCGCGTTCGTCGTAGCCCAAGGCTTCGATGTCCCGGATGATCTCTCCGAGGTCCCGCGGTGCGATGACCTCTGCAGTGGCCACCTCCACCGCGATCCTCACCAAGTGCACGGACCAGGACCAGCCCCCCAAAGGCGCCTCTTCCTCCGGAACGATTCGGGATACCGTACGAAAGCCGATGGAGGCGAATTGAAGGGTGTCCAACGCATGCACCTGAAAGACGAAACGGCCACTCGCGCTCCCGAACTTCCCTTCGCCCGTGCTCCTGTTGACGATCATGCAGCCCGGGAGCCCCCTTCCATCCGGCCCCAACACCTCACCCCGGACCGTCACCATGACGGAGTCCCGGGATGTCACGTCCTGGCCTTGCACCTCCGAAAAAGTCCCTGCAATCAGGAAGCCGAACGCACACCCATTCGACAAGATGTACCGAAAGGTGGACCTGTTCATCATGCCGCCAAACTACCGCTAACTTGGGCTCGGCATGGCCAATGATCTTGAAAACGAAGCACGGCACCGCGCGCTGGCCCGCATTCGTGAGGCGCGCAATAAGCCGCGCGAGCAGGCACAGGAATGGCTGGCATTGGTGAATTCCGGGGACAGGACGGCCCTGGCGAGGGCCATCAGCCTAGTTGAAAGCAACAAACCCGAGGACCGCCCTTTGGCGGAGGCCTTGCTCGAAGCTGCTTCGAATGCGGCAGCCGACACGCTGCGCTATGGGGTAACTGGTGTGCCCGGTGCCGGAAAGAGCACGTGGATCGAGGCTGCCGGCCTGGAGCTGATCGGTCGTGGGCATTCCGTGGCGGTGCTGGCCGTCGACCCGAGCAGCGCAAGGACCGGAGGCAGTCTACTCGGCGACAAGACCCGCATGTCCCAATTGGCACAGCATGAACGTGCATTCGTCAGGCCTTCCCCATCCGGGCGTACCCTGGGCGGTGTGGCCGCCACCACGGCAGAAGTGGCCATCCTATGCGAAGCTGCAGGCTTCGACCGCATCCTCATTGAAACGGTGGGCGTCGGACAGAGTGAAACAGAAGTCCGGCGCATGACGGACTTGTTTCTGCTGCTGCTCATTCCGGGTGGTGGAGATGGCGTCCAAGGCATCAAGAGGGGCATCCTTGAATGGGCCGATGCCGTCTGGGTGAACAAGGCCGATGGCGGGCCCGAGCGGGTGGAAGCCGCGCGTGCTGCACTTTCCGTATACAAAGGGGCCTTGTCCCTCCTTGCACCTCCGGCCGATGGCGCTCCCCCCCTATTCGGTGCGGGATCGGCATTGGATCGGCAACAGGTGGCCAGCATGGTGGCCCAATTGGAACAACGCCTATCGGAGGCCAGGCGGGACGGCCATCTTCTGGCACGGCGGGAACGACAGCGCCGCGATGCACTCGATTCACTGCTGGCACGGGAAGCGCTCGGGAAAATCAAACAACACCCCGATTTCGAGGCGGCATGGCAACAGTTGCAAGCTGGTGTGCCACACTCACAAATCCTCCCGGTCCTGCAGATCCGGAAGCTGCTTGAAGGTTTAGATTGATGGACAGGCGCCTGCCTGTCGCATCAACCGACCATGTCATTGATTTCCTTCCTTTCCCTGTCCGCTTGGTCCATGGCCTTGGCCGTCGGATGGTCCACACGGAGGGAAGGACTGACCCCGGTTCCTGCGGGCCATGGCACCAGAATCTACTGGGCACTTGCGGGCATGTTTGCCGCCGTGATGGCCCACCAATATGCCGAGGGCGTGCAGGGCATGCAGCTGTTGCTCGGCTCCACTGCAGCCATTGTGGTCATCCAATGGCTGGGTTCATCCGAAAAGTCCAGAATGGCGAGGTGGCGCGACGAGTCGAGGCAGATGGCCTGGATCATCCAGCAACGTGGATCGGTACAGGACCAGATCATGAGGGCGTGCGAGCGGGAAGCCATGGAGCGGCGATTGCGCAGATGTCAGGCCACCCTGATGCTCACACGGCGGGGAGGCCAGGATTTGAGTCTGCTCTTCCGAAGACTCGAGGAGCGGGTCGAAGACCTCGAACACCGCCCGATGGAGGCCGCAGCACTGGTCGGCGCTTTCGCCGCCCACCTGAGGCATGTCTTCATGGAATCCGACCGCGACGACATTTCTGTCACGGAAGCGTGTTCGCATGTGGACCGCTGGGCGGCGGTCATCCGAGCCCTCGGTGCATCCGAGATCCACATAGATGGTGCTCCCCCACCATCCTCCGACCTCGCAAAACGACGCATCCCGGCCATGCTCATCTTGGGCGCGACCGAGCGTCTCGGCGTTTCCACACTCGTGAATCGGAATGCCGCTCCGGCCCATTGGCGATGGACTTTTGGCCGACGAACGGTCAAGCTGGAATCCGAGGGGGGCGCTCCGCTGATGTTGCCGTCGGAAGAATACCGCGACTGGGATGCCGCATTCATGCTCCGGCATGGCGGCATCGCCCATGCTGGGGGAAGCTGGAGCTTTGAGCTCCCACTGCTCCCGGATTAGGCTGGATTTCCCAGGGCTGGAATCAGATCATGCAAAGGGGCAGTCCGCTGATTGCCTGAAGCCATGTCACGCAGGGTGACGTGACCTTCTGCCGCCTCGTCGCTCCCGATCATGATGACATGGGGCACCCTTCGATCATCGGCATACTTGAATTGCCGCTTCAACTTGGCCGCATCCGGATAAACCTCTGTCCTGAGGCCTGCCTCCCTGCAAGCGCGTGCTGAAGCGAGGACCGCCTCCAATGTCTCATCTCCCATGTGGAGCACGAGTACATCAAGGCCCACATCGAGGTTTTCAGGGAATGCGTGGAAATGCTCGAGGACATCATAGATGCGATCCGCACCGAAGCTGATGCCGACGCCACTGACGTCCGGCATCCCGAAGATGCCCGTGAGGTCATCGTATCGTCCACCGCCGCATATGCTGCCCACGGGAGCATCGGTCACCTGCACCTCGAAGATGGCACCGGTGTAGTAGTCCAGCCCTCTGGCCAGGCTTGGAGCGAAGCACAATTCCGGATGGCCCAGCCCCTCACCCTCCGCCAGCGACCAGAGCTGCTCGAGGGCCTGGGTTCCCTGCGCCACAGAGTCCGTCGGAAAGGCCGCTGCAATTGCCCGAATTCCATCGACCCCTTCAGCAATACCGGAAAACAGCGACCGGGTTCCCTGTTGCACTTCGGGCGGGAATCCCCGCTCCTGCAATTCCTTGCAGACGCCGTCCACGCCCACTTTGTCCGCCTTGTCCACCGCCACCGTCCATTCGGTCAGGCGGTCCAATGCGCCGATGTGTTCCGCAATTCCGGCCAGGATGCGGCGGTCATTGACCAGAATCCGATAACCCGGAATGCCCAGGGCGGACAGCGCCTCGTGAAACAGGCACACCAATTCGAGCTCGCACAAGACCCCTGTTGAGCCGATGATGTCGGCATCGCACTGCACGAATTCCTGATATCGCCCCTTTCCGGGACGGTCACCGCGCCAGACCGTCTGTATCTGGTAACGTTTGAATGGCATCGCAATGTCATTGCGGTGCATGGTGACGAAACGGGCAAAAGGGACCGTCAGGTCGTATCGCAAAGCCTTCTTGCTGATCTGGAATCCGAGCGCCTTGCTGTCCCTCGCCTCAATGGTCCCGTCCAGCGCCTTGGAGAGGAAGTCACCGTTGTTCAGGATTTTGAAAATGAGCTGGTCACCCTCCTCGCCGTATTTGCCGGTGAGGGTGGTCAGGGCTTCCATCGCCGGCGTTTCGATGGGCAAAAAGCCCCGCCGCTCAAAAGCGGCACGCAACACCGAAAAGATCCAATGGCGCCTCGCCATGACCGCGGGGGTGAAATCCCGGGTACCCTTGGGGATGCTTGGCTTGCTCATGTTGCCGGCAAATTTAGTTGGATGCGGGATGCTCCGGCTCGTGGATCTTCCAGAGCATGATCTTCCCATCGTCTCCTGCAGAGGCCAACCGGTCCGAGCCGACCCAAACCAAGGCGTTGACCGAGCGAAGGTGGCCCGGCATTCCCGGGCGCTGCACGCGTGCCAAGAGCGTCAGGCTTTCCGCATCCCAGAGGGCAATGCTCCTGTCTCTCGAGCATGTGGCCACCCAGCGGCCATCGGGAGAGGGTTTGGCCCGGTAAATGGCCCCCTTGTGCGCAGGGATGGCGATGATGGGCTCCAACGCCCCCTCCCCGGGCACTCTCCAGATGCGCAATTGGCCATCTCCTCCCACACTGGCGATGGCGTCCTTTCCAGGCCAGGGCATCAAGTCGCGGACAGCGCCCTTGTGGGCCAAGGTTGTCCCGGGCCTCCCCACCCTATGAATCAGGCCATCCGAAGTGCCGAGCAAATCGCCGCCCGGAAGTGCCATCCAGCAGCGGATTCGGCCTTCCAGACTTGCCAGGATCTCGCCCGTCATCCGGCCGAGCCACCTTCCATCGGCACCTCCGACGGCATGCCCGCAAACCACATAGGTCCCTCCCTCGTTGGCTGGAACCAGTGACCAAGCCTGCTCGTTGCCCCCCTGAAGCACACCGCCATCGCCCGTTCCCGCCAATACGCCTCCGTCGGCGAGCACTGCGAGTGCAAAGAGGGGCGCATCGGCCTTGGCGAGGGCGGTTCCTTTTTCGAAAAACTGCTTTCCCTCCTTTTCCCATCTCACGAGCAGGCCGTCTCCCCCCCCACTCAAGAGATGTCCGAAATCGTCCAGACACAAGTCATACACGGCACCTTGGTGCCCCTCCAGCATCTGCACAAGGGAAACCGTCAACCGGCCCGCATTGGACTGTGCATTGCTCATGACGCAAAGTTACCCGCAGGCAGCCGTCTCATCCCGGCCATGAAGGGAACCACTCCACAGGTTGTTCGCCCCGCTCCTCCAGCCAGTCATTCACCTGACTGAAATGACCACAACCCAGGAATCCCCGGTGGGCACTGAGCGGACTGGGATGGGGCGCCTCCAGGATGAGATGGTCGGAATGCAACGCCATCAGTGTTTCGGCCAGGGCGCGCGCATGACTCCCCCACAGCATGAAGGCCACGGGGCGCACCGACAGGGCGGACAATGCCGCTCCCGTCACATCCTGCCAACCGAAACGGGCATGGGACCGGGGGATTGAATCGGCTACGCTGAGCACATCGTTGAGCAGAAGCACCCCCTGTCCGGCCCAATGATCGAGGTTGCCGTTCAAAGGAGGAGTCCCGCCGCAACAGGAAGCCACTTCCTTGAAGATGTTGCGCAGTGAAGGTGGCAGCGGAATCCCGGGTTGGACCGAGAAGGCCAACCCATCGGCCTGTCCCTTGCCGTGATAGGGATCCTGCCCCAGAATGACCACCCTGACATCCACGGGCCTGCCGACCGCTGAGAAGGCACGGAACAAGGATCCGATCTCCGGATGACATGGGCCGGATTCATAAGCCCGGACCAGTGCCGAGGTCAATCCACGAGGGATGCTTGGCGCAAGGGTCTCACCCCATCCCACCATGGTTTCAGCGGTCCTGAAGGCCTCGATGATTCGCTCCTCTGTAGACGACATGTGTGAAACGTTCGAAAATACGGGGGTTCGGGGATTGGCCTTCCTCATTTCCCTCGTTAATTTTGCACCTCGTTGGATGATGTTGGAAGCGCTCAAGGAAAAACTGGAATCGACTCAAGGGAAGGACTTGTACGGGTATCAGTCCCGTGCGATTGAAGCCATCATTGGCCGCATGCGCCGGTTTCCCGAACGGTACAATCTGCTCTACCAACTGCCTACAGGTGGAGGCAAGACGGTGATCTTCAGTGAGCTTGCAAAGCGGTTCATCATTGAACGTGGCAAGAAGGTCCTGATCCTGACCCACCGGATCGAATTGCTCGGACAGACGAGCCGGATGCTGACCGACATCGGAGTCGACAACAAGATCATCGATTCGAAGGTGAAGGTGCTGGAGGATGACCAGGACCATTGGTGCTACGTCGCCATGGTCGAAACCCTGAACAACCGCCTCAACGACGAGCACATCGGATTCGAGAACCTGGGCCTCGTGGTCATCGACGAGGCACACTACAACAGCTTCCGGAAGCTGTTCAGGTTCTTCGAGACCCAGATTCTGCTCGGTGTCACAGCCACCCCGTTGTCCAGCAACATCAAGCTACCGCTGAAAGACAACTACCAGGAGCTGCTCGTTGGCGAATCCATCTCCACCCTCGTGGATGACGGTTTTCTCGCCCGCGCCAAGACCTACAGCTATGATGTCAACCTCAAGTCACTGAAGGTCGGAATCAATGGTGACTACACCGTTTCGAGCTCCGAGCGGTTGTACGGCAATTACTTCATGCAGGAGAAGCTCCTGTATGCCTACGAGGAGAAAGCCAAGGGAACGAAGACGCTCATCTTCAACAACGGGATCCACACCTCTCTTCAAGTGGCCCAGCTGTTCGAGGAGGAGGGCTATGAAATCAGGCACCTCGACAACACGCATACCGAAAAGGAACGGCAGGATATCCTCACGTGGTTCCACGAGAAGCCCGATGCCATCCTCACTTCCGTCAGCATCCTGACGACGGGTTTCGATGAACCCACCGTGGAGACCATCATCCTGAACCGGGCGACGAAATCCCTGACGCTCTACCATCAGATGATCGGCAGGGGGTCACGCATCCTGAAGAACAAAAAGGAGTTCACCGTGATTGACCTCGGCAACAATGCCCGGCGCTTCGGACTCTGGGATGCCCACGTCAATTGGCCGGACATTTTCCGGGCACCGAATGCCTATCTCGAGGGCCTGTACACGGATGAGGAAATCGAAGAGACCTTCGTCTATGAGATGCCGGATTCTTTGCGCAAGCTGCTCCGCTATGACGAACATCCGCCCTTCAAGATGAAGGATGCGTATGTCGAGGCGACGCGATTGGGCAAGCGCCCAAAGGCTGCCATCGAAGCCAGCCTGGACCACCATGTCCTGGTGCTGGCCTCAGCTGCCGAAGATGAATTCCATGGCATCGAACTGATCGATCGGCTCGATGGGGATATCGAGCAACGCATCCGCGACTACACCAAGTGCATTTCCAAGACCACGGACAATTACCGTCAATGGCTTATGGATGAATACCAGCGGAAATTGAGGCAAATGGTCCGCCAGGCCTTCGAGGACTGAGCCACCAGCAAACTGGACCGGTGCGCCCACAAATTGGGGACCGCAGCCCCTTCCGTATTTCGCCCATTGTGTTTTCATGGGGTGTGAATCCATCCCATGGAGGTGTGCTTGCCCATTTCGGATCGGCTGTTTTTCTACCTGATGTCAGCCATGATCGTGATCGCATCCACGGTGCTGACGTTGCGCAGATTGAACAGTGCTGAACGGCGGAAATGGTGGCGGCAATGGAAGGTTGAGCCGATGGGAAACAGCCGGAGTCTTGCTTTCGCCGCCTGGATCTCCATGATGCTCTGTGCATTCGTCGGTTCGGTCAGGAATGAACAAGGGTTGATCCTGGTGGGCATTGCTTCAGGGGTGATCGCGACCGTGATCCTCGAGGACAGCATCCATCGGCATATCCAGAAGCAAGGCGCCTTGAGAAGCAAGGAGATGCGACATTGGGAGATACGAAAACCGTTGGAACATCGGGCGGCCCACCAAGCCAGCATGAGGTTGAAGGAATTGGACCGCGTCCAGTCCCTTTCGCTTCGAAAGCTCATGGATCCCCATTTCCTGTTCAATGCCCTGAATGGCATCATGCACGACATGATGACGAAGGAATGGAGGCGGGCCATTCGCCACCTCAAGGCATTCAACAGATTGGCCGAGCGACAGATCCAATCCGGTCAGGAAGGATGGCTGACCCTTCAGGAAGAGTGGACTTCGCTCACGGACTACCTCGAACTCGAAGTACGCCGACTTGACCGCCCGATTGAATGGAATCTGGTCCCGCTCCATGCCGAATTGATGGGCCGGGAAATTCCGACGTTGCTCATCCAGCCCCTGGTGGAAAATGCGCTGTGGCATGGTCTGGGCGGGACCGCAACATCGGCCCCGGGCACCCTGACGATCGAAGTGCGGCCCTTCGATGATGGACATGTCTGCATCGAAGTCACCAACTCGCCGACAATGCAGGAAACGGATACCGTCCAACCCGTAAGACCTGCATTGGAGCGGCGGGACCGGCGCCATGCCTCTGACCTCATCCGACAAAGACTCAGATTGCTGGACCGACATGGTCACAGTGGATTCACCATGCTTCGGCAGCCCGAATGCACCATCTCACGCCTCATCGTACCCTGTTCATGATGGTCGTGGATTATTCGTTCACACCTTTTTTCGGATGTCTGCTCCTTCCTTCTACTTTAGTCGCAACACCGCTGCATCATGAAACTCCGAACGGAGAACATCTATCAGGTCATCGAACTTCCCGCACCGCCAGCAAGGGTGTTCGACGCGTTGCTCGATCAGGACGCCCATGTGGACTTCACAGGCAAGGATGCCCTGATCCAACCCCATGAAGGAGGCGCGTTTTCGCTCTGCAATCAGAACCACACGGGCTATTTCCTTCACATCGTGCAGAACAAGCGCATTGTGCTCGCCTGGACCCACAAGAAATTCCCTTCAGGACATTTTACGACGGTGGACCTGAGGCTCAGCAGGAATGAAGACGGCAATACCACGCTCATCCTGAATCACCTTGGAGTCCCTGCCGGAGATGACGGATGGATGACGGAATCGTGGAACCGGAATTACTGGTCCCTCCTCTCCCGGCATTTCGCCGAGGACCTCGTCCCCGCCTGATTCAGCGCAAGGGCCAACGGGCCAACGGGGCCTCGTCAAGGGTTCCGGACTGGCTGTTCCGAGCCGCATATTGGCCTGTCAATGCGATCATGGCACCATTGTCCGTGCAATACCGGAATGGTGGGATGTGAACCTGCCAACCCCGTCGCTCACCCAGGCCCTGCACCGCCGATCGCAAACCGCTGTTGGCGCTGACTCCTCCCTGGATGGCCACGGCCTCAAGCCCGTAGGCCTCTGCAGCCAGTTCCAACTTCTCCACGAGCATGGACACGATGGTCGCTTGGACGGATGCACAAACATCCTGCAGCATTCCTTCCCCAATGGATTGGGCGCCCGCCAACTCCTTCTCCAAAACGCGCAAAACCGAAGTCTTCAGACCACTGAAACTGAAATCGAAGCCCGGCATGACCGGAGCTGAAAACCGAAAGGCCTCAGGATTGCCCTGGGCGGCCAGACGATCAACTTCAGGTCCTCCGGGGTAAGGCAGACCCAACATCTTGGCCACCTTATCGAACGCCTCTCCGGCGGCATCGTCCAAAGTGGTGCCGATCACCTCCATTTCATCGGGCGAATGCACATGCAGAAGCTGGGTGTGCCCTCCAGAAACGGTCAGGGCCATCATGGGGCCTGTCGGAATCGCCGCCACATCGGACATCCAATGGGCCACCACATGTGCCCGCATGTGATGTACCGGATACAACGGGACACCCAGGGACCAGGCCAATGAGCGCGCAAATGCACTGCCCACGAGCAGGGATCCCTGTAGACCGGGCCCCCTTGTATAAGCGATGCCATCCAAGTCCTCCAGCCTGCAGCCCGACTCCTTGAGTACCCCTTCGAGCACCGGCACGATGTGGGCCTGGTGTGCCCTCGACGCGAACTCGGGGACCACGCCACCGTACTTGGCATGGATGTGCTGGACAGCAGCGAACTGGCCCAGGAGTTCATTGCCCTTCAAAATCGCCATACTGGTGTCGTCACAGGAACTCTCGATTCCGAGCATGATCCGGTCGGACAATGGCACGCCCCCGGGGGACGTTTCATTCACATCGCGGTCCTTGGCCATCGTGGCATCATTTCTGTTTGGGCGAAGTTCGCAGAGCGTTGATGAAGATGAAACCCGACACTCCACAAATTGCACCTGTCCATCACCGAAGGAGATGGGGACGTCGCCTGTTGCGGGTCGGGTCGGGCATCGTGGTGCTCCTCACCTTCGTACTGGGCTTCCTCTACAGTCCTTCAGGTCAGCGTTGGGCCGTGTCCAAGGTGGTGGAGCATGCCGCCGGTGCGCTGGGTGAACAGGAAGTTCCCATCCAACTCGGGCTCGAGCATGTCGGGTTTCATTGGGCCCCTGCGGGGATCGTGCTTGAAGGATTGCGGTTGACCACAACAGATGATTCGGCTTCCGTCTCCTATGGCAGCCTGGAACGACTCCTGCTGCGACCTGCGGACAGGTCCGGCGTCCATTGGACCACGATGGAACTGGTTGGATTGGAGCTCACTCCTGCAGGCCGGGATTGGTTGATGCGGCTGAACGGGACCGGTTCCGACCCAGCGGATGCAGCCCCCGAATTCAAGGTCGATCGCTTGGATGTACTGGGGGGGCGGCTTCCACTGGACGCTTCATGGATCCCTGACGGAAGGGAGCATGTCCTTCTCGTCGACACCTTTTCCATGTCGGCATTCGATTCCGGCGCACCCGGTCTTCTGGATACCGGAAAGGGGGCCCTGCGGCTCGTCTCCACATCGAATGATGGGGTTGGGGATACGACCCGACTGCATCTGACCGGCGGCGCGGGCAGCGTTCGAGGGCAGTTGATGCTCGACCCCGAGCGGTGGCTCGACACGATGGATGTCCAAGCGGAACTGGTTGCCGCCATTCCACATGAATGGAATTTCGAAGGCAATTGGCAGGAGCAACGGACCACCGTTCGAGGCCTTGCACCTTGGTGCGCCCTCGATGTCTCCCTGCATTGGACAGACGATGCTTTCATCCTCGAGCGGGCCTCACTGGACCACGGCACGGTTCCATTCCAAGCGCCCGATTGGTTGCCTGCCGCAGGTCGCGTGGATCTGGAAGGTCCCGTGTCTTGTCCGTGGCGACCCAGCGCCACCGATGGTGCACCGCAGTCCTTCCTGTCGGCAATTTCCGGACATCCCACTTTGGCGTGGACCGCACGCGGCGAAGCCTCGGAAGCTGGGCGGATCCAATGCGGATGGAACCTCGCCAGCGGGCTCATCACTGCAGAAGGCGCCGCATATGACATTGTGCAGGGCCAGTCCGTCGAAGTGCATTGGGACCTAGCCGGTCGTTTCACCCCCCTCCCCGATCTGGTCGACCGAGGGCTGTCGGATGGACTTACCCTGAATGGTACGTGCACTGCTGAAGTTTCCGGGGAACAGGCCGGGTCGGGATCGACCACGGGGGTGGTGGGCATCGAAACGCGGTTCGACGACTCCGGCGGATTCGAAACGGACCTCGCGTTGAAGGCGAGGTCGGCGCCGATTGTCGTCACGGAGGGCCTGGAGCTGCATGGAGAATGGACCATGGATGCACAAGCTGGTCTCAGCGCGGAAGGCGCCATTGAATCCTGGTGGAGCAATCTCTCCGTCCATGCTGCGACCCTCATCCCACTGCCGGGATTCGATGGGCGGACGACACAGGGTCGCCCGTTGTCCCTGCAACGCATGATGCTCGTGGGCCGAGGCGATGCCGAGCGGTTCGAACTGGATCTCGAGGGAGATTTCATCCGGGGCCATGCCGAGGGTCCCCTGGACGGGCCATCATGGCTCGGTCCCCTCGCTGCGGCCCTCGAATCCGGTGGCCTCGAAGAGTTGGTCGGGTCAGATGGACAGACGGCTTCGGTCGAGTGGCCGAGCGATGCGGGGCCGTGGCAGGTCGATGTGACCCTCTGGCGCAACGATCTTCTGGAACGGTTCAGCCATGACCAGTGGTCTTTCGGTCCCGGGTCCCATGTCATCCTGACCCATGGGGATGGACTGGTTCAATTCGACCTGGACCTCATGGACCTGCATCTGGGCCCCATCCATGCTGATGCACTCAACCTGGTGGGGGAAGGAGGAAACACCCCGCTGCTGCTTGAAGCGGAGGGCCATGGCCTGTCCTATCTGGACTGGGTTTCGCTCGATGGATTTCACGCAAGTGCACAAGCCCCTGTCGATTCAGTCTCCGTCGTCCGAATGGACTGGGATGGCGCCATCCGTGGTGGCCTTGAAGTCGAACACACTTTCGGAAGCGATGGAAACCATGCGCTCTCTCCCTCGCAGCTGAATTGGGCCTACGGGGATGCAGCCTGGTCCCTCGCCGCGGAAGAAGAGCCGGTCATCCTCTGGAATGCACGGTCTGAAAAGCCTCTGGCCATCCGGGATTTCAAGCTGATCGGTGACCGTGGAAGCGTCCTCATCGACACCCCGGACTCGCTCCTTGAGACAGGGGCCGCACTGCAGCTCCGTCTGGACCATTTCCCAATGGGTCCCTGGTTGGACCTGCTGGAAGCGCCACTCTCGATGGAATTGCCCGAGGGTTCCGGACTGATGAACGGCACGGTCCAATTCGGTTTCTCTCCCTTTGTTGCCTTCGGCAACATAGAGTGGATTGACGCTGTCCTGGAAGGCATCCAACTCGGTGACTTGTGCCTGAGTGTCGGATGGAAAGGGGATGGACCACAATTGGATTTCCAACAGTTCCAAGGGGACCGTCAGATTCTGAGTGCCACCAATGCAGGGGACCCGCAGGTCCTTGAAATCGCATTGTCGGACTGGCCCTTGGAAATCCTCCAACCCAAGATCGGGGAGTACGGAGTGCGTGCCCTTGGCAGCATCCGCGATACCGTTTGGATTCCCCTGCAATCGGAGGCTGGTGGCGCCATGCGCGGCAATGTGCTTCTCGAGGTTGCCGAATTGGAGGTGGATGCCATCGGCATGACCTATTCCATGTACGGCACCCTCGATGTATCCCCGGGGTATTTCGGCATGGACCAGGCGATCATGAGGGACAGGGACGGTCACGAAGCCATTGTGAACCTCTCCTTCCTGCACGAGGAATGGCGCCACTGGAACTATGACATTGGACTCGATCTGCCGGAGACATTCAATGTCATGGACGTCACACCCGACCCGAGTGCCCTCTATCATGGTCAAGTCATGGCCACCGGAGAAGCCAACGTATTCGGAACGGCGGAATTCATGGAGATCGAAGCCCATGTCCGCAGTGCTCCTGGAACGCGGTTCACCATGCCGCTGGATGCGGTTGAAGGTCCGGACATTCCATCGGGCATCAGGTTTGTCGGTGGGTCCTCCGTGGAAAAGGCCACATTGGAAGAAAGGCCGTTCGACGTCGATCTGGAACTCGAGATCGAGGTGACACCCGAAGCCCAGCTCAGGTTGGTATTGGACCAACAGGCGGGAGAACTCGTCGAAGGCCGCGCATCGGGCGCATTGTCCATTGTCAGGAATCAGAACCAATCCCTCTTCATGCAAGGAGGACTCGACATCGAGGAAGGGTTCTACCGGTTCAGCTTGCGGGACCTGCTCACCAAGATCATCGACATTGCTCCCGGAGGACGCATTGACTGGGATGGCGATCCCTACGAAGCCAACATGAGCCTGCTGGCCATCGCGCCTTTGAAAGCCGATCCCCGTCCACTCCTTCCGGGCCTGAGGTATGACGCAAAGACTTCCGTTGATGTCGGACTCGGGATTTTCGGCGCCCTGTCAAATCCGAAATTCGACTTTTCGGTTTCCTTCCCAGACCTCGAGCAAACGGACCCCACCACGCTTTCCCAGTTGAATGCCGCGCTGTCCACGAGGGAGGAAACCGAGCGGCAGGCCCTGGCCCTGCTCGCCATCGGCCAGTTCATCCCGCCAGAACAGCTCGATGTACAGCTGTTCGGACAGACCGCGGCAGCCACCCAGGCATCCGATCTGGTATCCGCTGGCGTCTCGGAGCTGCTGAACAACCTGTCGGAGGACGTCGTGATCGGGGTGCGGTATTCGCCTCCCTCCTCCGGCTCCTCCGATCAGGGAGACATCGGCGCGGTGGACGATGCAGACGTCCTTGGCACGCAGGATGCCTTCGAGATGGATGTCGGATTCAATCTGCTAGATGATCGGCTGCGCATTTCGGGAACGGTCGGGGCACAGGGCAGTGGAAATTCCGCCAACGAGGAGCAAGGGCAAGACCTTCGGGGTGGTTTCGATGTCCGATACCAATTGACTCCGGATGGACGCTGGGAACTCATCGGGTACCTCAAACCGGAAAGTGACCTCGACGACCATCAATTCCGTCAAGGAATCGGAGCGGTATACCAAGTCAGGTTCGACCGGCTTTCAGAGTTGTTCCGAAGGAGCCGGAACAAGCCCGCCCCCTGAACATGGAGGTCTGAGGTCGTACATTTCGGTATGTCATCCACCCATCTGAAGTGCCTCCCCACGGGCATGGCCATGCTCCTGTACTGGGCCACCATCTGCGCACAGCCCACCATTGGAACGGGGGACCTCCCCCAAGGAGGCGAGACCTACATCCGCGCCAATGCCGTGCCCGCCGTTTTTTCCGACATCATGGAAGATGGCGGTGAAGACATCACCTGGGATTTTTCCAATTTGATTGCGACGGGCGACCTCGAAACCGAGTACTTCCCCATGAGTGCCGCCAACATCACGACCCAGTTCGTTTTCTCATCCGCTGACCATTTTACCGCCTTCGAGTTGCCTGAAATCGGATTGGACAATCCATTGCCCATCTCCGGCGCCACCACTTATCTGCAGTTCGGCAATTCAGCCTACAAGGTGATCGGCTTGGGCATCACCACCGACATCTTCGACCTGCCCGTGATCTATGAGGACGATGAGGAATTGTTGCCCTTACCCTTTGTCTACGGGGCCAGCCTCGAAGGGAGTTCTGCTTTCGAGGTAGACTTGCCCGAACTGCTCCACTACAGCACGGTCCAAACCAGCGATATCGAAGTCGACGCTTGGGGAACCCTGCTGCTCCCCGGTGGGAGCTATGAATGCCTGCGTGTGAAGCGGGCCTTCTCCGCCATGGATTCGATCAACGTTCCAGCGGCTGAAGTGGGATTCAGCTTGCCGCGCGAAGGCGTGGTCTATGAATGGTATGCCCCGGGCGAGGGCATGCCCGTCCTCAGCATTCAATCGGTCATCGGCATTCCAGCCGTGTGGCAATTCAAGCCGGGAAATGATCCAACGTCGGTATCCGGGCCCGACCCAATCCATTCCATGGCTTATCCGAACCCCGTTCGGACAGGTGAGGACATCCACATCAACTGTGCTGCACAAGGCCGGGTGACCGTGACCGTATTCAATGGTTCCGGCCAAGCCATCATGGATACCGAAATCGAAGTGGTGGACGGAGTGCTGCGGATTCCGAGCGCCGGGTGGTCCCAGGGCGCCTACACGGCCAGCGTGGATGGCAAAGCGCCCATGCGCTTCATCCTTCGCTGACCTCGCTTACCGGCAGGGCCTCGGACCATGCATCCTGCCCCGTGCGGGCGGCGGGCTGTGCCGTCCTCACGGAGAGGAAACTACCGGAGCGCTCCTGCAGCCACCCCTTGGCCACCCGGCGGTTCCGAAACACCCGGACATTGGGCCGCATCCGACTGATCATCTGGTACAACCGATCCCTCCAGACGAGCAGATGTGCGGGCACCACCACGGCGCGGTGATGGACCCCCCCGAGGTTGTTGGATTGGGCCAGCCAGGTCAATGCAGCGCGATCCAGAAGCAGGTGGGCACGGGGAATGACGATGAGTTCCGCCACTTCACGCTGTCCAAGCAACTCCAATCTCTGGGCGGACACCCGCTGCATGAGTGGCAGGTCGACGATGAGGTCCTCAGCCAACTCAACGGTCAAGAGGCCTTCGGAAAAATGAAACACCCCGTACGGCGCCTTGTAGGTGAACGCATGCGACATGGCCACCAATTTGACACAACTGCCGCGGTGGTTGGACGCCTCAAGGCATCAGCTATCCACATGTACACGCTGATTGTCCACCATGCCCGTCAGGGGCAGGCATATTCAGCGATGTCTCCTTCGGTATCAGGGGGCAAGCAGAACTGCAATACAGCGGTATGCTGCCCTTCCACCAGCTCCTGTACCGAGGGCTTCGAGATTCCCAGTCCATTCACGGATTGCTGGGTGCGGCTCGCAAAGAGTCCCAGCCCTCCTGCGATGTTCGTGTACACAGGGCGCTCCTGGATGATGCCGGTCACGGGAGCATTGACGGAGAGGTAGGTATCCAATTCCTCATTGGCGATGCTGAGGACGAAGTCGAAGGCGCGAATCCGATCGATGTTGTTGTTCCAGACTCCCAGTTCCCGGGTGATGAACAGGTCGTCCTCCAGCCGACTCGACAGAAACTGATAGAACGATTCTCCATTGATGGGAAGCTTGATTTCATCTCCTCCCTCATCGTCGTCCGCGGTCTCTTCCCCGAGGTCCCAGCGCACGGTTCGATCCGTCTCAGAAGCCAATTCGGTGTGGGCCGCATCGACCCAGACACGCTCGGTGAAATGAACCACGAGTGCGGCCTCGTAACGCTTGGCCCCCGCCGTGGAAGACCATTTGAAGTTGATGTTGGGGTAGGTGACCTGAGCACCTGCCCCGCTGGCGAAATTCAGGTTGAAGCCGGGAATGCCTGCCGGGGGGTTGCTGATGTTGCCCGGGGAAGACCCAATCAGGGTGGTCATCGCCGTCAATGGCGCCCGGCCATCGGCAAAGGCCACGGTGAGCCGGTACAGATACAGGTCCTCGGCGTTGTTGCCCGCATTGACCTCCAGCCCGTCCGGTGTAGGGAAATGGTAGGCCTTGTATTCCGGTCCGTAGAAAATGCCGTCGTCGTCCTTGTCCTGCAACAGGGTGTCCTTGGCGATGAACGTGGACAGCGGATTCTCGAAAGCAACGTCATTGGGACCGAATTGCTCGACGGTCACGATGACCTCCCCATCGGCATACTCGCTGCTGTCGGGGATCAGCGCAAACTCGAGGTTGTTCCCCTCACCCAGCCAAGTGCGGTTCACCCGAACCCACTGCTCATCGGCTGCCGGGTCCAACAGACAGAATGCCAGGGTACGCTCCTCATAAGGCGCATTCAACGCCACCTCGGTGCTGCAACCCCAGTTCAACGCGCAGAGGAACAACATGCCCCAAATGGCCGGGTGGTCAGCGTAACGGTTGCGCTTCATGCCGCAAAGTTAGGCCCCCAATCCCAGCAGGAAGGCCATGGTGTTCACCCCATCTGCGTAATCGTCCAATCCCGGGTGCTGAGCGGCACCGAAAGGCAGGCCTCCCCTGCCCACACGGCATTGGATTTCCTGCCTGCCCTGGTCAAGGCGGGCCTCCACTTCAGCTAGGTCAGCATACCGCTGATAGTGCAATGCGCCCACCGGTGATACCCATGCGGGATCCTCCTTGAGCAGGACGAAGCCATTCTCCATCAGGTCGACCGCCTCCATCAACCACAAGGCCTTGTGGTATGTGTAGTTGTTGTGATATCTGTGGTGATCGGCCAAATGGCCCCAATCCACAAAGGCGGCAAACAGCCGGTCGAGATCGAAATCGATCGGCATGAAGACCTGCGTCACATTACGACAGCCCAGACCGAAATAGCGGAAGATGTCTCCTGCCAGCGCCTTCATTTGCTCCGGGGTCTCACTGCCATCCAGCACGGCCACCGAAGTCCGCTGCCCACGAATGATGTGTGGCCCCTGTCCGAAGTAATGTCTGAAGTAACGTCCGCTGTTGCGGCTGCCTGTGGCGATGACCGCATCGTACCCCTTCAGCACGTGCGTCGCCAAGGTGACCTGCTCCGCAATCCCGGGTGATGCGGCACTCCACCCATGCAACAGGGCCTGTGTCAGACCCGCGTCATCCCGGCTGGGTTTGAGCTGAATCCGATGACCGGAAACCACACCGCAGATCAGGTCGTGCAAACCCACCAGCGGAATGTTGCCCGCAGTGATGATGCCCACGTTCCGCGGAACACCGTCCCCTTGAACCGCGGGCAGGCCCTTCAACCAGGTCTCCACGGATTCCGCACGGAGTGCGTCACTCCAGACCTCAAGCGCAAAGCGAACGTTCTCCGCAGTAAACCAGCCATTGCCATGCTCTGCAGCCGTGACCGCCTCGTGCAGTGCACTCCAATGGTCTCCGGGACTGTCATCAAGTACGGCCTGCAGTCCTTCGGCCAGCATACCCAGCACTTTGCCGGCGCGCTGGACGTCCACGGATCGCTGTTCTTGGAGCATGTGTATGATTTGTTGTGGGATTCGCAAAGATGGGCCCAACATCCTGAGGGGTTGACCGGTTATTTTTGCAAAGGCGTAAGTCCGCCAGCACGAAAGAAGCGCAACATGGCCATCATGATCACCGACGCCTGCATCAATTGCGGGGCCTGCGAACCGGAATGTCCCAACAATGCCATCTACGAGGGTGGTGCCGAATGGACCTTCGCCGATGGCACCGGTCTGAAGGGGGGTGGTCAACATCCCACTGCAGGTGCCATTGAAGCAGATGTTGCACAACAACCCGGCAGTATGGACGTCTATTACATAGCAACTGACAAGTGCACCGAATGTGTAGGCTTCCACGACGAACCCCAATGCGCCGCCGTATGTCCGGTGGACTGCTGTGTCGACGATCCCGACCACCGCGAGTCGGAGGACCAACTGCTGGCCAAGAAGGCCTTCATGCACCTCTGATGCGCAGGGGCGTCCTGCTCCTGTTGATCGGTTGTTCCCCGTGGATCGGAGGAGCGCAAACTCTGGATCTTTCACCTATCCGGCCGCTGCATGCGGCGCTCTCGGACTGTGAGGGCAGCGGTTGCCTCGACGCCAGCCGAAGGTTGTCCGAAGGCCTGGTCGAATTGCTCGAATCACCCGGGTCCGACGGAAAGCCGCTCGGCACCTGTGACTTCATGGCTGCGGTGGAATCTGCGGATGGGCGGCTCAAGGTGTTCACCTGGAATTGGCCCAAACCCGACCGCAGCTCTTCCTATGCCGGACTGGTGGTTTTCCGCAGGTCGGATGATGCCCCTTTGGAATTGACTGCCCTGCTCGATGTCGACAGTCAGGACGCTCCAGATGCGAACCGCAGCTACAAGGCCGAAGAATGGTCAGGTGCCCTCTACTATTCCATGGTGCCGGACCCCGTGGACAAGGATACCTGGCTGCTCCTGGGTTGGGATGATGGCGATGCCCAGGTGACCCGCAAGGTCATCGAGCCGCTCGAAATGCGCCTCAGGGGGCCCAGGTTCGGTGCCCCCATGCTCAAAGGCCCCCGTGGCATGATGAAACGCTGGGTCATGGAATATGCGGATGCCGTTCAGGTATCCCTGAGGTTTCAAACAGCCCAACGCGGTCGGGCGGGCCACCCGGACCGCATTGTTTTCGACCATCTTGCGCCACAATCGCCCCATCTGACCGGAATTTCAGCCTACTACGGTCCGGACATGACGTTCGATGCCTTCATTCCGGGCGACAGAAAGGGAGCCCCTTGGCTTTTGGAGGAGAACATCGAGGTCATCCAGGCCATTCCGGACAGCCGGCCCTTCAATGACCCACGTCCGCGAAATGGCCGGGACAATCGGCGCTGAAGCTGCAAGGCTGGGCTATCTTGAGCTCATGGATATGCGCGCTTTCTCCTTGCTCCTGTTGTTGGCTTGTGTGTGCTCGCCTGCTGATTTGGTGGGTCAAGGCAATCCAGGCGAGATGCTGGAAAAGGTATATGGCGTCACCCCCGAGCGGCCGGCCGGATACACGTTCACCAAGGTCATCCATTACGACCTCGAGCAGCTGACCGCCAGCTCGGACAGCCGTCCGCCCCAGAAAGTGGAAGGCTCCATGGACCTCTTCTATTCCCCTGGCCAGAACGCCTACGCAAGGGTGGTCGAAACCGAAGACACCCGGGTCATCCATATCGGAGACCTCGACCTTGGGATGCGTTACAGCCTGACGGTATTGGGGGATGTCAAAATCGGAGGAGAAGGACGCTTGAGTGAAGGAATGAAGGACACCCTCATCATGTCCAGGGTATCGGGAGACCGTGAAATCGATGGCCGGATGAGTGCCCATTTCTGGTATGAATCCGGCACCCTGATCGATGAATTGTGGGCTGACAGTCAGGCCTCCGAGGAAGAGGTGGCCATTGGTCGTCTGTGGCCCAGATTCGAGCCCGGATTCGCCAGCCTGGCCATTGGGACCTATGTGGGATTGGCCACCCGTTGGGTCTCCATCGACACTGAATTCAATCGGGACCCCCGGGTCGTACTCGACTTCAAAGGGGCGGAAGCATTGGAGGCCCCCCTTGAGATCTCATTTGAAGGATTCATTTTTCCGGTATCCGAGGCGGACATGATGCGCAAGCGGCTGGAGGCCGAGCGCCAATGATCAGCGCTGACCGAACCTGACTTCGGTCGCCCCGTGTCCGTATTTCCTCGGGTCTCCTTCTCTGCAGGTGCAGTGGGGCCAATAGGCGGCCAAAGCATCCCTGATTTCCTGCCGCAGCCGACCCTGTCCCACCCCGTGGATGAAGACGATGCGCGGAATGCGCTTCTCTTCCGCCCTGCGCATCATGCGGTCGAAGTGGTCCATCTGGGTGGACAGCATTTCGTGGGGCGAGACCCTGTCCCGTGCACCGGTGATGGCATGGTAATGCAGGTCTACTTCCATGTGGGCGTCCCGCTTGCGCATGTTGGTCGCATCGGGATTCCGGTACTTGATGTTGAAGTCCTTCTGTGAAGCCTTGAGGGCCTGCTCGTCCACGTTGCGCTCGAGCAATTCGCCCTTGGTGATGTCCTTGGAAGCATAGGCACGGGCTTCTTCCGCCGCATTGGGGACGGGCAGGCACTCCTTGGCCGGGTACCGCATCGGAAAACCGTCGCCATCCTCCACCATCAGCGTCTTTCCTCCCTCCTCCACGGCCAGCACGACGCCTTCTCCGCTCTGGCGGAGAAAGCGCACGCGGTCGCCGACGGAAAAGGAATGGGCCATGGTTGCAAGGTAAATTGCAGCATGAAGCATTGGTTCTTCTTGGCCCCATTGGTATCGGCCATTTTTCTGTCCACTGGCTGCGGAGAACGATGTGAGGACCCACCACCGCCACCGGAGGTTTCTCTGACCACCCTTGAAGACATGGTTCTGTACGAGGTTTTCGTTCGCGACTTCTCCGCTGTCGGCACTTTCAACGCCGTCGAAACTGCGCTGGATGAACTCCAGGACTTGGGGATCAATGCGTTGTGGCTCATGCCGATACACCCCAATGGCGAGCTGAATTCACTCGGCACTTACGGTTCACCGTATGCCGTGCGGGACTACACCGATGTACACCCCGATTTCGGGAGCATGGAGGACTTCCAATCATTGGTTGATGCCTGCCATGCCCGCGGCATGCGCATCCTCATCGATTGGGTACCCAACCACACGGCGTGGGATCACCCTTGGATCTCCGCCCACCCCGATTGGTACACCCAGGATGCCCAAGGCAACATCGTCCACCCGCCCGGCACCAACTGGCAGGACGTCGCCGATCTGAACTATGGCTCAGGCGGCATGCGGCAGGCCATGCTCGACGCGATGCGTTACTGGATCGCGGAAGTGGGCATTGACGGTTTCCGATGCGATTATGCCGAAGGTGTCCCCCAGGATTTCTGGGAACCGGCCATCGCGGAAATGCAGGCGATCAACCCCGAGGTCATCATGCTCGCAGAGGGTGCAGCCCCATGGCTCCACGATGCCGGCATGAACATGACCTACAGCTGGGATGGCTACGGCGCCATCTGGCAGGTGTTCGCCAACAGTGCCTCGGCCTTCACCATACAGACGAGCTTCGAGAATGAAGCCGCCTCCCTCGGCCCCCTCGACCGGCGGCTTCGCTTCTCCACCAACCACGATGAGACGAGCTGGGACGCCCCGCCCCCGACCCTTTTCGGTGGTCAGGATGGCGCGCGCAGTGCCCAGGCCATCGTGACTTTCCTTCCCGGAACCCCATTGGTCTACAACGGTCAGGAAGTCGGCAGTACGCAGGTCCTCAACCTCTTCGAGCGCATCCCCATCGACTGGTCCACCAACCCGGAGATGCGCCCGTGGATGTCGGCCCTGCTCAATGCCCGTCAGTCCCACCCTGCCCTGATCCACGGAGAGATCACATTCCATGTTCAGAACAACGTGTTCCGCGCCGAACGGACATTCACGGCTCCTGATGGAACGGTCCACCGCGCCCTGCTCGTCGCACACGTTCGGAGCGGCAGCCGGACCACGGACCTCAGTGAGTGGCAGAACCTTGGCCTGACCGACATCTGGAACGGGACTGCCCCTCCGGTTTCCCAGTCCCTCGGTTCCTTTGAGGTCCGCCTCTTCGTGAGCTCCTGATGCGACATCATCTGCTGATCATCTCCGGGCTCAGCTTCCTGTGTTTCCATATGGAGGCGCAGGATCTGGTCGACACGAACACGGTGCCCGAGGCCTTCCGTCCCTATGTCCATCTGCTCGGATCCGCCGAGGTGGTGGCCCCGGCTTCCGGTCCGAATTGGCGCGCCATGGACATCAAGGACTACGATGAAGGCCGGAAAAAATACCGGGAGCTCGAGGCGCTTGTCCTCAAAGTCTGGCCCCGCGTGCAGATTGCCACGGTGATGATGGACACGCTGCGTTCCACCTTTCTCGCCGGCATAAACGCGGTCCCGAGCGACACCCTCAAGGCCCACCGACAACAGGTCAAGGATGGCCAGGCAGAGGCCAAGGCAGAGCGCAAGGCAGACCGAAAGGAGAAGAAAGCGGACAAGAAGCAGGAAGCGCCACTCCCAGATTCCGACGAGGCTGCCGAAGACGCCGTTTCCGTCGAATTAGGGGAAGCATCCGATGGGCCCGACACCCTGTTCATGCCGGACATCGATTGCTGGATCGCCATGCAGGAGCAGGATGGGTACTTCCGCACGGACAGCCTCAACGAAGAGGGAGAACGCATGCTGGTCGAGGACACGACGTTGGATGGCGAAATGGGCATGAAGGAGGGCTTTCTTCTCGTTCACCTGCTCGACCGACAGAATCCGGGGATGCTGGACTTCGCCGACGACTACGCCAAGGCCATCAAGCTGCCCTACTGGGGCACCATCAAGATGTTCAGCCGGCTGACGGGATATCGGCTCAACCGCTCATACGACCACGAAGGCGCCGATGGCCGCATCGAGCACATCATCCGGAAGCACGGCCTCGACCTGCTCGACCCGCCCTGCTCCCCGGAGTGACATTCCTGACGGGTGGGCTCAGCGCATGGGGCGACCGGCCTCGACGTCCTCGATGAAATTGGCAACACCCCCCATGAAGGCCGCCTGGTCGTCCCACATGCAGAGGTGGGAGCCGTTGTAGCAATGCAGTGAACGGCCGTTGGCCACAAGGTTGGCCTGCTGCGTCATCTTGTCGGGGTCCATCGTGTCGTGCTCGGCACCCACCATGAGGGTCGGGACGGTGATCTCGCCGAGGCGGTCGGTGATGTCCCAGTCGATCAGACGGCCGCCGACGCGGAACTCGCTCGGCCCCTGCATCAGGTCGTAGAGCTTGTAGTTGAGCCGCTCGAATGAGCCGGTGATGTCCTCCGGCCACTCCTCCAGGCGGCAGATGTGCTTGGCGTAGAAGTGGTCCTGGACCAGTTGCAGGAACTCTTCGTTCTGGATGTCCCCGGCCTCCTCGTAGGCGACAAGTTTGGCCAACACTTCGGGGTCCATCTGCGGTCGCAACACCTCCTCGTTGTAGGCCGCGTATTCCGGGATGCTCGTGACCATGTTGCAGACAATGAGGCCATTGAGGTTCTCCTGGTATCGCAGGGCGTATTCCATGCCCAGGATGCCCCCCCAGCTGTTGCCCAGCAGATAGAAATTCGAGGCATCGAGCCCGAGTGCCTCACGCACCTCCTCGACCTCCTCGCACCAGCGATCGATGGTCCAGATGTCCTCGATCGGCTGGTCGCTGTAATAGCTGCCCAGCTGATCGTAGAGGATGACCTCATAGCCCTGGCCCTCCGGCAGGACGTTCGAAATGGCCTTCATGTACTCGTGGGTGCAGGCCGGGCCACCATGGAGCGTCAGGATCTTGACGTCCGGGTTCTCCCCCACCGTCTGGGTGAAGACGCTGTAGCCGTTGGACAACTCGACCATCCTGACGCCGGGCTCGGCGTATTTGGCCTCGCGCCGGGCGCTGTCGGCCGCAGTGAACGCCATGGCGCAGTTGCCGGTGGCATGGTAGTCATCTTCGGTTGCATCGCCGTGGTCGTGGCCCTCCTGGGCGACGTGGTTATGTCCGGGCGCAGAGCAGCACTCGTCGTTGCCGCAGGAAGTCAGCAGGAAAGCCGGCACCAAGGCCAGCATGAGGAACGGTTGGAATCGCATGGGCAAAAGGTAGCTCAGTCGAGGAATTCGGCGGCGCCGGTAACGAGGCCGTCGACGACAGTCGGGTCGAGCAGCGTGGAGGTGTCGCCGAGCTGGCTGTGCTCGCCGCTGGCCACCTTTCGGAGGATGCGGCGCATGATCTTGCCCGAGCGCGTCTTGGGCAGGCCCGGCGTGAACTGGATGCGGTCCGGGCGGGCGATGTTGCCGATTTCGGTGTTGACCTGTACCCCGATCTCCTTGCGCAAGGCGGCAATCCCTTCGGCCGTGCCGGGGAGGGTGCCCTCCTTGAGGATGACATAGGCGTGGACCGCCTGGCCCTTGATGGGATGCGGGTAGCCGATGACGGCGCTTTCGGCCACGGCGGGGTGTGAATCGATGGCGTCCTCGATTTCGGCGGTGCCGAAACGGTGGCCGCTCACATTGACCACGTCATCGACCCGACCGATGATGCGGAACATTCCGTCGGCATCCCGCCGCGCGCCGTCGCCGGTGAAGTACTTGCCTTTGAAAGCGCTGAAGTAGACGTTGCGGCAGCGCTCGTGGTCGCCGTAGGTCGTGCGGATCATGGATGGCCACGGGCG
>CAXQGL010000078.1:0-4489 GCA_964223495.1 Candidatus Nitrosopumilus sp.
CCGGTCATGCCGCCCATCATGGATCCATCGCCATAGATGGGATGTGCGAGGTATTCGGCCGCAATGAGGATGCTCGTCGTGCCGGCGATCTCTCCCATCGCCCGGACCAGCGGGAAGATGCCCGTGCGATCGCGCATGAAGTCCCAGGCCACGGCCGTGATCTTCCGGTCCATCATCTTCTCGATGGTGGTCTCGGGATGGGTCGCGAGCTGCAGTCCACTGAAGATGGTCTGCTTGTCCCGCATGAATTCCAACTCCTCCTCCTGCGGAGGGGCCACCTTCAGGATGATGTCGTTCTCGTAGACGGTGCGGGCATCCGGCGCGATGCGCGCCCCGGCTTCGCTGTAGTCCGCATCGGAGAATTGGGCGTGCCTTCCGGCCCCCGTCTCCACCACGACCTCATGGCCATTGGCCACCAACAGTCCGACGGCATCGGGATCGAGCGCAACCCGACGCTCCTGCAGGACGATTTCCTTGGGAATACCAATGCGGAGGGATTGCTCCCCGGTGGGAACGGCCAAGAGCTCTTCCTGGGGAGAAAGGGCGGCCTGGAAGGCGAGGCGGCGTATGCGTTCCTTGGTTTCCACGGCAGGTCTTGAGGATCGGCAGTGAATTTACACGGATTCCCTCACCCACAAAGCCGCGATGCGAAGTCCATCCGGTTGGCGCTCAATACGCAGCACCATGGCGTGGTCAGGGAAATGGTCTGCAGCGCGCTCCGGCCATTCCACCATGGTCAAGGCCGTGGGATCGTCCATCAACTCCTCCCATCCGAGCCCCCTCAGCTCGGAGACGTGGTTGATCCGGTAGAGGTCGAGGTGGCGCAGTGCCCGCTCGCCCTCGGCACTGTCCACCGGGTATTCCTGGCACAAGGCAAACGTGGGACTCGAGGCCACATCCCGGGCACCCAATGCCTTGGCCAAGGCCGCAACAAAGGTGGTTTTTCCGGTGCCCATCGGCGCCTGTATGGCCACTACATCCCCCCATTCGACGTGCGCCCTGAACGCCTCCGCCATCTCCGGCAATTGCACGAGACCGAAGGGCTGGGACCGCCAGCGGCAGATCAACCTTCCCGAAGAGCCGATATCCGATGCCCCCTGTTCCGTGGCGTTTTCCATCACCTTGGGCGCATATGTATGAGCGGTACCAGCATTTCCTCCATGGAAATGCCGCCGTGCTGGAAGGTCCCCGTCAAATAGCGCACGAACCTGTTGAAGTTGTTCGGGTAGACCATGAAATCCCGCTCGCTGGCAAAAATGTACCGGCTCGACAGGTGGGATTTGGGCAGGCCATAAGCCTCGGGATCCGTCACCGCGAACACGTCGTCGTCGTGCCGCAGATTCCGCCCGGTCTTGTAGCGCGGGTTATCCGTGACCTCCTTTTCGCCCTGCACCTTGACGGGGCTGTCGACCTGAACCGTTCCGTGATCGGAGGTCAGCACGAGGTCCATGCCCTCTTCTGCCGCGCGCTGCATCAGTTCTCGGAGCGGACTGTGCTCGAACCAGCTCATGGTCAGGGAGCGGTAGGCCCCTTCGTCCTCCGCGAGTTCCTTGATGATCTCACTCTCCGTTCGGGCATGGCTCAGCATGTCCACGAAATTGAAGACCACGGCGGTGAAGTCCCGGGCCTTGATCTGGTGGAAATCCTCCATCAGTTTGCGGCCCGCGGCGAGGTCCGTGATCTTGTGGTAGCCCCACGATCCGCTGTAACCCCATCGGTCCAGTTGGGCGCCGAGCAGGTCGGCCTCGTGGGCATTCTTGGATCCTTGTGCCTGTTCGTCCTTCCACCATTGCGGGTGGGCCTGGGCAATCCGCGCGGGGGTCATACCCGCGAACAGGGCATTGCGCGCGTATTGCGTCGCCGTGGGCAGGAAGCTCCAATGCATGCGCTCGGACTGGACCTGCCAATCCTCGGAGAGCATGGGACTCAGCGCCCGCCATTGGTCGTAACGGAAATTGTCGATGACCACGAGCAATGTCTTCCTTCCTTCCTCGAGCAGGGGGCGGATGGATTCGGACAACACCTTGGGTGCAAGAAGCGGGTCTTCATGGCCATCGCAGCGGTCGATGTCCGAAAGCCAATCGCCATAGCGGTCGGTTACAAAGCGTGCGAACTGACGGCCGGCATCCTGCTTCTGCATCCGCAAGACCTCGGACATCCCGGTATCGCCGGAGGCGGCCAATTCGAGGTCCCAGTGCACCAGCCGCCTGTGGATGTCCTCCCAATCCTCCTGGTCGAGCCTGTCCATCAGCCGCATGCCCAGTTCGCGGAACTCGCGCTGGTAGTCGCTCATGGCCTTCTCACCGACCAACCGCTTCTCATCGAGGATCTTCTTGAGGGAAAGCAGGATCTGGTTCGGGTTCAGCGGCTTGATGAGGTAATCCGCCATCTTGGATCCGATCGCCTCCTCCATGATGTGCTCCTCCTCGCTCTTGGTGATCATCACGCAGGGCAGGTGGGGACGCTTGTCCTTGATGCGCTGCAGCGTTTCGAGGCCGGTCAGGCCCGGCATGTTCTCATCCAGGAAGACGATGTCGACGATGCCGTCGCCGTCCAGGGCCTCGATCAGGGAGGCGCCATCGGTGAAGCCCGTGACCTCGTATCCTTTGCCCTCTAGAAAGAGGATGTGGGGCTTCAGAAGATCGATTTCGTCGTCAGCCCAGAGGATGTGCGGAGTACGTGTCATGATGGGTTCAATGGCAAATGCTTGCAATTATTTTGTGCCCGCACCGCGCGTGCAAAGAAACGCGCCAAATTTCGCCCATGGCCACTCGCCCCAAGCTGCTCAATGACCCTGTTTACGGGTTCATCCAATTGCGCCATGCGGACTTCACCCAGGTCCTCGATCACCCGTGGGTCCAGCGGTTGCGCCGCATCAGCCAGCTCGGTCTGAGCCACCTCGTCTACCCCGGTGCCGTACACAACCGATTCCACCACGCTTTGGGGGCCCTCTTCCTCATGCAGGAGGCCCTCGATTCACTCCGAGAGAAAGGGGTCATCATCACGGAGGAGGAATTCCGGGGAGCCTGCCTCGCCATCCTTCTGCACGACGTGGGACACGGACCATTCAGCCATGCGCTCGAACATTCGATTGTGAGCGGGGTCCATCACGAGGAGATCAGCACGCTCATCATGAATGAGCTCAATGGCCAGTTCCACGGGATGCTCGATGTGGCCATCGAGATCTTCAACGACCACCACCCCAAGGGATTCCTCCACGACCTGGTATCGAGCCAACTCGACATGGACCGCATGGATTACCTGCGCCGGGACAGCTTCTTCACGGGTGTCAGCGAGGGCATGATCAGTTCCGAGCGGATCATCCGCATGCTCAATGTGCACGATGGACGGCTCGTCGTCGAGGAGAAGGGGATCTACAGCATCGAGAAGTTCATCATCTCACGCCGGCTGATGTATTGGCAGGTCTACCTGCACAAGACCGTGCTGTCCGCAGAATGGATGATGATGCGCATCCTCGATCGGGCGGGTGAACTCGCGCGCCGGGGAGAGGCCGTATGGTCCACGCCCGCCCTGCAGGTGTTCCTCGCCGAGGATCTGGACCGCGCACGGTTCCTGGCCGACACGGAAGTACTGTCGGCTTTCTGCGACCTCGACGACAACGATGTGCTTTGCTGCATCAAGGCCTGGAAGGACCATCCCGACCCCGTGCTCTCGCAGTTGTGCTCCAGGCTCGTCAATCGGCAGCTCTTCAAGATTGAATTGCGCGATGCCCCGTTCGACCAGGACGACATCGCCGAACGGCTGGAGGCGGCCTCCAAAATGTACGGCTTGACCATGGAGGACGCCTCGTATTTTGTCCTGCATGACCGGATAGACAACAGGGCCTATTCCACGGCCTCGCATGGCATCACCATGCTCTTCAAAGATGGAACGGTCCGGGATGTGGCGGCGGCCTCTGACCACCTCAACCTGAGCACGCTGAGCATGCCGGTGGAGCGGCACTTCCTGGCTTATCCCAAGGAACTGCCGCCCCGACCGACCGGCCTCAGAAGGTGATTTCCTCGCCTGCGATGTCGTAAAGGTGATGCTCCAGCAGCTCCATGGAGGAGTTGCTCTCCACCTCGATTTTCATTCCGAAAGCCTTTTTCCACCGCTTCAACTGGTTGTTGAAGAAGCCCTTGGTGATGAACGCCTCGACCATGGGGTGCAGGATCAGCGTCACCTTTCCAAGGCCACGGTCTGCAGCAGCCTTGAGGACATTCTCGATGCCATCGGTCACCAGGATGCTCGCCGTGACGGACCCTGTGCCGTTGCAGGAGGGACACACCTCGGCCGTCTTGATGTCCGTGACCGGCCTCACCCGTTGCCGTGTGATTTCGACCACCCCGAAACGGCTTGGCGCCAATACGTTGTGCTTGGCCTTGTCAGGCTTCATCGCCTTGCGCAGGGCCTCGGTGAGCTGACGCCGGTTGGCGGTCTCGCCCATGTCGATGAAATCCACGCAGATGATGCCGCCCATGTCGCGCAA